>NZ_NKFM01000053.1:0-573877 GCF_002223085.1 Burkholderia sp. HI2714
GCAGTTCAGGCAGCGGCCCTCGGGCCGCTGCCTGACGCGCTACAGTTTGTCTCTTTTTCTTCATCGGCATATCCATGGCCTTTACACCTCATGATATGCCCCGCCCACGAAATCACGGATAGGTCCCCAACCCTAATCGAGCCGCAACCGTTGAATAGCCGCCCCCCGCTAATCCGGCGGCTGCCATAAATTCTTGTCCCGCAGACAGCGATCAATCGGAATAAGGCGTGCCCGGCGCATCTTCGTCACGTCGCCACCGTCAACGGACTCGAATACCATGCACGCGCATGTCAGATAATCCTCTTCGCGAACCGATGAATACGTATACGACTTCCTCGTATTCGGATACATGTCCGACTGACGAATGACCGGCCATTGCCCGGCCTCCCTGTCGATCATCCAGATCCGCTCGCTGTCATGAAACTCGATTGCATTGTTCTTCGACGAATTCCTCGATAGATCCAGCCAGCCACATCGATCCCCTGACGCGTTGGCATGGATGGAGCACATCAACACCAACGCCGAATACAACATGCCGATCCATGTCTGAATACGGGGGACGAACCGCCACCGGGTATCGCGCATTGCCACCTCAATCACGGTTTCGGGGCAAATTTCCATTTGCCTTCGCTATATTCCAGCGACACATACTTTTCCAGCCCGCTGCCCCAAATCGTCATATCGCCGAGCCTGCGAAATGGATAATATTCGGCCTCGTTACGGACCTTGTGTCCGTGCAACTGCATATCGATGGAATTTGCCCACTCCTCGAATCCCTGCTCAGCCCGTATCGAATACCTGACATCCGTCCTGTACGCGCCATTAAGATCCTTGTAGACGCTCCCGTTGATCCGCGACCGGTCCGACGAATCGCCGACAAAAAAATCCGCCTCGAGCGACGTGAAGTGATCGTACACATAGCGCCCAAAGCAAAGGGCCTTCGACGAACCTCCGGCCCCGGATGGTCCGGCTTGATTGCGCTGTTCGCGCACATACGGCTTCGCTTGCGGAACAATGTCGTAAATCCGCTTTTCGTGCGGATAGAACTGAACGGGCCCGGCATTCCTGTGCGGCACAACCCTCCTGGCGACGAATCCAGCATCGGCCAGCGCCTCCATCAACGCCAGCGTATATTTGGTCTCGGTGTACACCGGCGCGTCGAAATCGTAGACGACTGGCCAGTTCCGATAATCGTCGCAAACTTCGTCGGTCGTATAGCGCAACGCGTCCTGACGTGCAAACGCTTCTGCCTGAGATTGGGAGGGGGGACTCGGGAACGTGATCGGAGGCTGACTCGATGGCTTGGACCACCCATAGCCTGCGGTGGCGAGCACAACGACTGGAATCATCACTATGGATATCGTCTTGAATCGCGTCTTCGCTTTCACGATCAATTACTCGCTGCAGTTTCCGGAGGGAATCGCGCGATACTAGCACGCAGCCTTGGACGACCCGGTTATCAAGACATCCGCAATACCGAATCAGGACTGGCGTTTTTTTATTCGAGCATCAGAATGCGTGACCCGCCGCTCGCTTTACGTCCAGCAATCAATAGTTGACGGCTCGCGCGGGCAACATCCGATCCTGACCGGCGCATCCGCCAAGCGCCGCACATCGACGGGCATCCGGTATCCGCCGTTACGGGCGACGGCACATTCGCCCCCTCGCACAATTCACATCGGTGCGCGTCGTTTCGATGTATCCAGCACATCACCCGGGTCGATTTCCGATGGCATCGAAATGCTTCGATGCGCACCACGGTAAAATTCTGCTTTCGTCCCGCCCGGGCAACCGACCCACGCCTGCCCGGGTGTGCACCACAAGCATCGACACCCCACCATCATCTTGATTTCCTTACACTTTTCCCCTCGCGACGCATGATGTACTCGCTCGCCACCACCTACATCCGCGAACTCGAGATCCGCAAGAGCCGCTTCATCGCGTACGCGATTCCCGTCGACGACCGCGACGCGGCCATGCAGGCGGTGCAACGCCTGCGCGACGAACATCCAGCAGCCACGCACGTGTGCTGGGCACTGCTGGCGGGCGGCCAGTCGGGGATGTCGGACGACGGCGAGCCATCGGGCACGGCAGGCCGCCCGATTCTCGAAGTGCTGCGCCATCACGATCTCGACGGTGTGCTCGGCGCGGTCGTGCGTTACTACGGCGGCGTGAAGCTCGGTGCGGGCGGGTTGGTGCGCGCGTACACCGATGCGATCGCGTCGGCGCTGCTCGATGCCGAGCGCGTCGAGCGCATCCGCTACACGCGGCTCGCGATCGAGATCGGCTATCCCGAGGAGGCGCGCGTGCGCCGCTGGATCGACCAGGCGGGTTATGAACTGGTGGACAGCGCGTACGGGATGACGGTCAAGCTCGTGATCAAGCTGCCCGAGACCGCCGCCGCGAACGCGCGAACCGAGTTGTTCGACCTGACGCAAGGGCGATCGGGCTTTCCCGATCTGTAACGAGCGGCCGCTATCGTCCTCGCCCCGCCCCTCGCTGCCTGCAAATTCCCCCGAAAAATCAGATACGTCCGATAGAAAAACCGCACGCCGCCACTTAATCTCACCGGGTTCCCGGCGACTCGCGCCGCATACGTTTTATCCGCAGGCCGGCACAGGCGGCACGCAACCGCCACCGGCCGAGTCGGCACGCAACCGCCACCGGCCGAGTCGGCACGCCAAGGCCGGGCGTGCGACGGGCGGTTCGTCACGCGTCGCCAATAATCAAAATTCAGCTACGGGATAACGGACGCATGCATCAAGTGCACACACTGCAAGCCCAGCTTGCGGAACTCGATCGGCGCATCAAGACGGCTCGGCGCCGCGAACGCAATGCGGTGCTGGCGCAGGTACGCGAACTCGTCACGAGCTACGCGCTGACCGCGCGGGAAATCTTCGGGCAGGGTTACAGCGATCGCGCGAAGCTGTTCACCGTCGGCGCGAAGTATCGCGACCCGGCAACCGGCGCGACATGGAGCGGCCGCGGCCGTGCACCCGCATGGATCGTCGGGCGCGACCACACCGCGTTTTTGATCCGGGAGTAATGCGCGCCGCGTTGCGCGGCGCGTCCCTTCATCGCATCGAATCCGCGCCGGCCGCTCAGTAAGTGTCCGGCACGATCATGTTGTCCGGCACAGGTCGACGGATGTAATCCTCGTGATGCTCGCGCGGCGGCAGGTCGATCGGCGCGTGCGGCACCTCGTGATACGGCACTTGCTGCAGCAGGTGGTGAATGCAGTTCAGCCGTGCGCGCTTCTTGTCGACGGCCTGCACGACCCACCACGGCGCTTCCGGAATGTGGGTGCGCTGCAGCATCTCTTCCTTCGCGGCGGTGTAGGCTTCCCAGCGGCGGCGGCTCTCAAGATCCATCGGGCTCAGCTTCCACTGCTTGAGCGGATCCTGGATCCGGCTCTGGAAGCGCACTTCCTGCTCGTGATCGGTGATCGAGAACCAGTACTTGACGATCTGGATTCCGCTGCGCACCAGCATCTTCTCGAATTCGGGCACCGAACGGAAAAACTCCTCGTATTCCTCGTCGGTACAGAAGTTCATCACGCGCTCGACGCCCGCGCGGTTGTACCAGCTGCGGTCGAACAGCACGATCTCGCCGCCGGCCGGCAGATGCGCGACATAGCGCTGGAAATACCATTGCGTGCGTTCGCGGTTGTTCGGCGCCGGGAGCGCCGCCACGCGGCATACGCGCGGGTTCAGCCGCTGCGTGATGCGCTTGATCGCCCCGCCCTTGCCGGCCGCGTCGCGCCCCTCGAAAATGACGACGAGCCGGTGCCCGGTGCTCACGACCCAGTCCTGCAGCTTCACGAGTTCGCCCTGCAGGCGGAACAGTTCGCGGAAATATTGCTTGCGCGCCTCGCGGCGCTCCTGCGAAAACAGCAGGTCGTCGCTGTCGTCGAAGCGGCGATCGTCGAGCTCCATCTCGAGCTCTTCGTCGTAGGCGTCGACCAGATCCTCCTCGAAGCGGCGCTGGCGCGCTTCCATCGATTCCATATCGGTGCGGTCGTCGGTCTCGGTGCGGGTATCGTTGTCGCCCATGGGGCCTCCTTCCATCATTGACGCAGCCAAACTCCAACATTATCCCAGTGTCGCGCGTCAAATTCATGAAAAAAGGGCCGGCGCGCCGGTCAGAAGCGGAACGCGAGCAGCACGCTGGCCAGCACGGGGTTCGCGGAAATATCGAACGTGTTCGACGCGAGCTGCCGGTTCGGCTGGTCGATGTCCAGCGTAATCTTCGTCCGTAACGGAATATAGGTCACCATGCCGGTGATCCAGAACTGGCGCGTGATCTGGTAGCTCGCGCCGACGGTGAACACCGGCTCCCACACGCTCTTCACCTTGGCGGACACATTGGTCTTGCCCGCCAGCAGCAGGTCGCCGCCGGCATCCCAAATGCGCTGGAACAGTGACGGGTCGAGCAGCAGCGACTGGAGGCTGCCGATGTCCGCGCCCGCCGCGAGCAGCCCGCCGAGCGACGCGAGCTTGCGCTGGAACACGGGATTCAGGTTCGTGTTCGTGAAGCGCGTATAGCTGATGCCGATGCCCGCGAACGGGCGGAATCGATCGTCGCGCTCGCCGAGGTAGTACTTGAACACGACGGAGCCGAGCCACGCGCGCGTGGTCGCGAGCGGATTGCTTTGCGTGTTCGCGAGATCGATCAGCGGAAAGCGCCCCTGGACGCCGGAAAAAATCCGGTCGAGCGGCAGCGCGATGCTGCCGTGCCCGCGCAGCGTCAGCACCGGCGGAATGCCCCCGCCGAGTTCGGCCGCCCAGTTCTCCGAGAAAAAGTGGGTCAACGTGAAGGCCAGCGTGTTCGTATTGCTGAGCGACAGGCTCGAACCCCGGTTCTGGAAGCTGTTCAGCCCGAGTGCGTCCGTGTGCGTCGTCACGGGCGTCGATCGGCCGGTCGTGCCGACGAAGTGCCAGCCGAGGCCGACCATGTTGCGATCGTCGCCCATCAGTTGCGTCAGCAACGGCGGCGCCTGGGCGGCCGGCAGATCGGGCAGCCGGGCCGGGTCGATCGGATGCAGTTCGTACGGCATCCGGTCGGCGTGGACGACGCCGCCCGCCGGTGCGTCATCCGCCGTTGCATCGCGTGTCGCGGCCGGCTCACAGCCGCCGGCTGCGCCGTTGTCGTCGAAGCCGATGCCGTCCGCGCCATCGTCGCGCGCTGCCGCGCATGCGTGCCCCGCCCCGCGGGTCCGCTGACCGAGCGTGATCTTGCGCGCCGTGAACGGGACGGCGTCGGGTGGCGGCACATCGCCCGGCTCGCCGCGACCGCGGCGGGCCGGCCCCGCATCGGTCGCCCACGCGCTCGCATCGAACCCGTCCGCGTCGCCGCCCGGCCAGAAGCCGATCCCGTCCGCGCCGGCCTGCCAGCGTGGCTCGGTGTCGCCATCCGGCTGCGGCGCGCCGTGCGCGGCGGCCGCGCAGGCGAACAGCGTCGCGCCGAGCCAGCGCGACAGCGGACGCACGGCGCCCGGCCGCGCGTGGCGGCGGTCCTTGTCCCGGCTCGCCATCCGCTCAGGCCGGCACGCCGAACAGGCGTTGACGGATGCGGTACAGCGGCTCGAACAGCCATTCGAGCAGGCTGCGCCGCTCCAGCACGATGTCGGCCTTCAGCATCATCCCGGCCCGCAGCGACAGCGGCCGCCCGTCGAATGCCGGCGTGCGGTCGGCCAGCTCGACCCAGGTCTTGAAGTAGGTCTGCGGCGTGGCGGCATCGCCCGGCAGGTTCAGCTCCTTCGCGGAAAACGCGACCGGCGAGATCGACAGCACCTTGCCGCGATACGTGCCGAACTTCTCGACCGGATAGCTGGCGTACGCCACCTTCACTTCCTGCCCCTTCTTCACGAAGCCGGCCTTCGACGACGGAATGTAGACCTCGGCGATCAGCCCGTCGGCCTTCGCGGGCAGGATCTCGACGACGCGCGTACCCGGCGGGTCGATCACGCCGCCCTGCACGACGTCGAGCCGCACGATCTGCCCGTCGGCCGGCGCGTACAGCACCTGGTTCACGTTCTCGTCGATGTTGTATTCCTTCGCGTTCAGTTCCTCCTGCTTGATCTTCAGTTCCGCGTTGGCGCCGTCGTACTTGCTCTGCATCGTGTCGAGGTCACCGCGCAGCTTCATCGCGTTCTTCGCGAGTTCGGCGCGGCGCAGCAGCAGGTCCTGGTACGCCTGCCCGGCCTGCAGGTACTGCGTGTTGACCTGGTTGTACTGTTCGAGCGTCACGACCTGTTCGTCGAGCAGCTGCTTCACGCGTGCGCGCCGTTCGCCGTACTCGTCGACGATGCGCTTCTGGTCCTGGATCTGGCGGTCGATCAGCCCGCGGCTTTCACCCTGCGCGGCAATCTGCTGGTTGATCTGCTGCACCGACGACTTGTATTCGAGCCGCGCCGCGTCGATCTGCTGCGTGACCTCGATGCGCTGCCGGTCGAGCGCCGCGCGCATCCCCTGCACGTTGTTCGCCTGGCTCACGAAGCTCGTGTCGCGCGTCACCGCGAGCAGCCGCTGGCCGGCCTTCACGTGCTGGTCCTTGCCGACGTAGACGTCGCGCACGGCCCAGCCCGGCGGCGCGCTGACGCCGATCAGCCCCGAGCGCGGCGTCAGCATTCCCGACACGCTCTCGGTGTTCGCATAGCTCAGCTCGACCAGCGCGGTCACGAACATCGCGAACATCGCGAGCGACAGGTAGCAGAAGAACCGCATCGACACCGGCACGTCGACGACGCCGTGGATCACGGTGCCGAAGGTCGTGCCGCGCGCGAGCTTGCGCGACGGCTTCTGTTCTCGGAGGGCGGAGTTCCAGGTCGGCATGGGGCGGGCTCGTCAGGCGCGACGCCGCGCGGCCGCATCGAGCAGCGGCGCCGGCATCAGGTAAGGCGTGAAGTGTTCCCAGAAATGCCACTGCTCGGGCTGGCGCACGAGCGCCTGCTCGAGCTGGTCGACGATGCGCTGGTGCGTCGCGCGCACGGGCGACGCGTCGTCGTCCGCGCCGAGCATCGGTGCAAGGGGGCTGGCCGCGAGTTCGGTGAAATGCACCGCGCAGCGATCGCGGAACGGCACGCCCGTCGCATACGCGACGAGCAGCGGAATCCCCTGCTCGACCGCGAGCTTCACGCCGCCGCCGGCCATCCGCACCCAGCGGCCGCCGAGCCGGCAGCGGTTGGTCTTGCCGAACTTGCCGTGCAGGTCGGAGAACAGCAGGAATACGGGCGCCTCGCGCCGCAGGCTCGTGATCAGCCGGCGCAGATGCACGCGCTCCTCGATGTCGATGAACTCGACTTCGCCGGCACCGTATTCGGAGACGAGCCGCAGCGCATCGTCGAAGAACGCGCCCGGCGCATCGCGGTGCAGGATCACCATCAGCTTGCGGTCGTCGGGAATCATGAAGCGCAGCTTCGTGACGAACAGCATCAGGTTGCCGAAGTGCAGCCCCGCGAGCATCAGCGGGCCGCCGCGCGCGAGCGCCGCCTGCAGTTGCGCGTCGCCTTCGCACGCCATTCCATCGATCATCGACTTCATCGATTCGAGGCTGTGCGACCGCAGCTTGAGCCCCGCGAACTCCGCTTCGAACAGTTCGCGCACGATCGCCGCCGAGACTTCCCGCACGCGCCGCGGATCGTCGTTCAGGTGCGTGCTCAGCATGAACGCGACCGCGCGCTCGATCGACTCGCGAATACACGGAAAGCAGCGCAGGCATGCGCCCGAGCACCAGCGCATCAGCCGCAGCCCGCGCGCGGGCGACGTGCGCAGCGCGACGGCCCGCACCGCGCGCCGCACCAGGAACGCATACGAGAACGGATTGAGCAGAAAGAGTCGTCCGAGCATCACCGCGTCTCCTCGGCCGAACGCCACGCGTCGGTCGCATCGGTCAATACGCCGTCCTGCATCTCGTAGATCCGGTCGACCCTCGACAGGATCGACGCGTCATGCGTGACGAGCACGATCGTGCACGGCAGCGTCAGCACGTTGCGGCAGATCTCGTGGGTCGTCGCCTGGTCGAGGTTCGACGAAAATTCGTCGAGGATCAGCAGGCGCGGCTCGCAATACAGCGCGCGTGCGATCAGGAGCCGCTGCATCTGGCCGGCCGACAGGAATTTCTGCGTGTCGCCGAGCGGCGTGTCGTAGCGATGGTCGAGCCGCTCGATCTCGTCGTGAACGCACGCGAGCTTCGCCGCATCGAACATCGCGCCGATCCGCGGCGCGGGCGCGAAATTCGTGATGTTGTCGCGGATCGTGCCGCGAAACAGCTGGTCGGACTGCGTGACGGCCGCGAGATGCTTGCGGTACTGCCGCAGGTTCACTTCCGCGAGATCGACACCGCCGACGAACAGCGTGCCGGGCTCCGGCCGCACGAGCCCGCAGATCAGGTTCAGCAGCGTCGTCTTGCCGCTGCCGGTGCGGCCGACGATCGCGATCTTGCCGCCCGCCGGCACGTCGAGCGCGATGTCGCGCAGGATCGGGCGGTTGCCGCCCTTCGGTGTGTACGACAGCGCGCGGATCGCCAGCGCGCCGTCGAAACCGTCGACCGGCCGCACGACCGCGCCCGGCGCGGGCTCCTCCGTCTCGGTCTGCAACACGTCCGCGACGCGGTCCATGTGCACCTGCAGCACCTTGCGGCGCACGTAGAGCTGGATCGAGTCGATGAACTTGTCGGCGAACAGGTTCTTGTACTGGATGAACGCGTAGATCACGCCGATCGTGCTCTGCCCATGCATCACGAGCCACGCGCCGTACGTGACGATCACGAGTTGCTCGACGTGCACGATCCCCTTCGAGATCGCATCGAACAGCAGTTGCAGCCGCTCCTGCTGGCGCATCGCCTGCAGCTTCTGCGTGAACGCGTTCACCCACAGGCTGCTGCGCGCGGTCTCGGCCGACAGCAGCTTGATCGAGTGCGCGGAGCGGATGTTCTCGATCAGCAGCGCATCGGCTTCGGCGCCGCGCGTGAGGATTTGCGACATCGCGTCCTGCAACTGCGGCTGGATCGCGAGCCGGCTCAGCGCGAACAGCACCATCCCCGCGAGACTGATGCCGGCCAGCACCGGGCTGTAGTACAGCATCAGCACGAGCGTCAGCGTGCAGGTGACGATATTGAGCAGCCCGCCGACGAGGCCATCGACGAGAAAGCGCCCGACCTCCGACACCGACGACACGCGCGAGATCGAATCGCCCGTGTTGTGGAACAGGAAATAGCCGATCGGCAGCCGCGCGAGATGACCGACCATGTTCGCCGACAACTGCTGCGACACGATGTTGCGCAGGTAGCTCTTGATGTTGCCGACGAGGTTCGCGTAGAGCGTGTCGAACAGGAACACGATCGCGAACAGGATCGTCAGCAGGTACAGGATGTCGACGTCGGTCTTCTTCAGCGCCTCGTCGATCGTCAGTTGCACGTACGACGGGCCGAGCAGCAGCAGGAGCTGCGCGGCGACACCGCCCGCGATGCCGATCGCGAGGCTCTTGCGGATGCCGGTCAGCCCGTCGAGGTAGTCGCGCAGCCGGATCCGGTCGGCCTGCCCCGCCCGCGTGAAGCCGATGTCCGGATTCAGTTCGAGCGCATAGCCGGTGATGTGCGTGAGCGCCTGCGCGAGCGGCAGCTTCGTCTCGCCGAGCGCGGGATCGACGATGTGCACGCTGCCGTAGCCGACCTTCGTCAGCACGACATAGTGGTTCATCCCCCAGTGCAGGATGCACGGCGTCTTGAGCGCGTCGAGCTCGCCCGCGTCGAACTGCAGCCCGCGCGCACGCAGGCCGAGATCGTTCGAGATCTCCATCAGGTCGAAGAACGACAGCCCGGAATCGATCCGGACCGGATAGCGGTTGCGCAGCGTGCGCAACGTGGTTTCGCGCCCGTGCCACGACGCGATCATCGCGAGACAGGCCAGGCCGCACTCCGTCACCTCGTCCTGCAGGACCGGACGGACTTTACGCGTATTGAAGAGCATGGTCGGGCACCCGGGGCGCGACGACGCGCCGCCCGGGCCTGCCGCTAGCGGGCCCGTGGCGGGTCGTGCGCGATACGCATGGGCGCAGCCGGCACGCTGCCGGCTGCGACGGAAGATCGGTGTTACCGGCTGCTTGGCGGGCCGCTCAGCGCGACGAGCCGAGCGACATCCGGAACTGTTCGACGGCGCGGGTCTGGTACTGGGTCATCAGGCCCTGGAGCGTGGTCCCGATCGACTGGTTGACGAGATCGACCGTATAGGCGGCCGAATTGGAGTAAAGCGACGCGCCGCCGCGAATCTGGCGGGCCTGTTCTTCGGTGATGTCTCGCATTTGTTGTGGCCTTTATATTGTCGGAATGCCCGCGCCGTCAGCCAATTGCTATCTCAATGGCCGTTCACTTTATTACGGGGATAATCCGGAACTCCTGCCTCCTGATAATCGCCCGAACCGAAAGTAATGCATTTCGGATTCGCTTTATTTCCACTGCGGCGATCGATTCTTTTCCTTCTGTTTCGCAGCATTTCGCGCGGGGGGCGCCTCCCCGCGCACGGCGGTTACTTGCCGGTGTTATTGAACGTCTTCGGGTTCTGCAGGTAATTGCCGAGGCTCGGCAGGAACTGGCCGAGCGCGGTCACCACCGGCGCGGCGTCAACAGCGAGGCTACCCAGCGAGCTGATCGCACCGCCGCCATGCACATTCCTGACCTGTTCCGTCGTCATGACCTTCATCATTCTCTCCTCGTAAAAAATAAAGATGACGCAAAGAGCCTTCATTGAAAGACAAACGGCTTTTAATCTCTAGCGACTTGTTAATCTAATAATCACCGCGATTACGAGCCGAAATCAGGCTATCATGCGAGCGCATCGGAATTCAATGGAGGACACACTCTTACAGTGGCGTTTTCCGATACACCACGATTGGCAGGCATTCACGCTGTTTGAATTTCAATTTCAATACGTTTAAATCCCGCCGCAATGCGTTGCGGCACGGGCAGGAGACGGAGACGGCCATGTTTGAAACGAGGCGCGCGAATCGCGGATCGGCGACGCGGAATGCGGGTAATTCCCTATCAAGTTTTTCGACTAGGTGGAATCCCCGACTTGCAACCATGACATTGTTCGCTGTAACGATAGCCGGCCTGTCCGCGAACGCGCGTGCGTTCTGCCTCGACACCGCGTTCCAGTACGCGGTCGTGCACGATCCGCGCTACCTGCAGGCGCGCAGCGAATACGACGCGGCCCGCCAGAAATTCCCCGAAGCGCGCGCGCAGATGCTGCCGCAGGCCGCCGCGCAACTCGAATGGGGACGCTACGGTACGCACGCGAACCTGTTCGGCATCGACGTCAGCGGATCGAGCAATGCCGCATACGGTTCCGCGCAGGTCACGCAGGCGCTATTCAACGTGCCCTACCTGTACGACATGCGGCGCGCGACCGAGTACGAGGAATCGGCGAAACAGAAGCTCGAGGTGGCGCGGCAGGACCTTATCCTGCGCGTCGCGAACGCGTGCTTCGACCTGCTGAGCGCGCGCGAGAAACTGCAGTCGGCCGACGACGAAGTGAGCGCGCTCACCCGGCTCGAAAGCGATACGCGGCGCATGGCGCAGCTCGGGATGAAGACGATCGGCGATACGGCCGAAATCGAGGCGCGCCGCAGCCTCGCGCAATCCGACGAAGCCCTCGCGCAAACCGACGTCGACGCACGCCGTGCGCGCTACGAGACGCTGCTCGGTTCGACGATCGATTTCTCGCGCTGGCCGCGGCTCGCGATGCGCGGGTCGTCGCCGCGCATTCCATCGGGCGAATACGCGCCGCAGGACAACCCCGCGTACCGGCAGGCGTATCGCGACGTCCAGGTCGCGCGGCTCGCCGCGAAGCGCGTCAGCGCCGAGCACTTGCCGACCGTCGACCTGTTCGCGTCGTATTCGCGCGGGCTCAACCCGAACCTGCGCGGGCTCACCGATCGCTCCGACTTCCATCAAAGCGCGGTCGGCGTGCAGGTGACGATCCCGATCTTCTCCGGCGGCAGTGTGTACTACCGGCAGGTGGAAGCCGAGCACGTGACCGAGCAGTACCGCAACCGGCTGCGCGAGGTCGAGGAGCAACTGGGCACCGATCATCGCGAGGCGCTGTCCGCGCTCGAATCGGTCGGCAAGCGTATCCGTGCGCTGCAGCAGTCGCTGCAGGCCGCGCGGCTCGCGTACGATTCGTCGATGAAGGCGCATCAGGTCGGCTACAGCACGACGTACGAAACGCTGAACCTGCGGCGCGACATCTCGGGCATCCGGCAGAAGCTGTTCGACAGCTATCTCGATGCGCTGAAGCTGCAGCTGAAGCTGAAAAGCGTGCTGGGTACGCTCGACGAACAGTCGCTGATCGCGGTGGACAGCTTCCTCGAAAGCAACGCGGCGAGCGACCGGAGTTGAACGCGGCACGAGCGCGGTCGCTGCTCGTCAGTCCGGCGGCGGCAGTACGACCGTATCCTCCGGCCCGAGCACGCGCCCGTCCTGCGAACGTAGTTCGAGCTTCCTGACCGGCAACCCGCTCTTCCGGTCGACGAGCAGCACGTGCGCCTCGTCCGGTTCGAAGAAGAAATCCTCACCCCACTGCCGCAGCGCGACGAGCAGCGGAAACAGGCCGCGCCCTTTCTCGGTCAGCACGTATTCGTGATGCGCGCCGCCGTCCGCGGCCGGCACGATGTCCATGATCCCGTGCGCGACCAGGTTGCGCAGGCGCGCGGCCAGGATGTTCTTGGCCAACCCGAGATTCTTCTGGAATTCGCCGAAGCGGCGCAGCCCGTCGAACGCATCGCGGACGATCAGCAGCGACCACCAGTCGCCGATCGCGTCCAGCGGGCGGGCAACGCCGCAGGGGGAATCCTCGTGCGTGGTTCGTCTGTTCATCGATGCATGGGGCGATGCCGTTCCCGGAATGCGGGCGGAACGGCGGTCGTTTCCGTTGAAATGAATGGTTGCAATATAAAACTCGTCGAGCGAAAGATCAATCGCGCGACGCCCGACTGTTCGCGATCGGCGAACGGAATGGTCGATTCGGGCCAGATTGGCACTTCAACGCCTATTTCCAGCCGATAAATTCCGGCACTGCTCCCTTCCGATGGGTCATCACGCGCCCACGCCCCGGTCATTCGACGGCTATTCCGGCCAACCTTTCGGTTGCACCTTGAAACCAAATATCCTACGCTTCGATTCGGTTTCAATTTGAAACCAAACTGTCCGACTATCCGAAGGAGCGTTCGATGATCCGGTCCGATGCCACGTTCGACGGCACCTTTCCATTCGCCCCGCATTTCGACGACGCATCCGGCTTCCGGATGCACTACGTCGACGAAGGTCCCCACGACGGCGAAACCATCCTGTGCCTGCATGGCGAACCCACTTGGGGTTATCTGTTCCGGCATCTGATTGCCGCGCTGAGTCCGGCGCACCGCGTCGTCGTCCCCGATCACATGGGCTTCGGCAAAAGCGCGACGCCGCAGGACCGCAGCTACTGGCTGCAGGACCATGTCGACAACCTGGAGCGCTTCGTGCTCGCGCGCGGCCTCGATCGCATCACGCTCGTGATGCACGACTTCGGCGGCCCGGTCGGCATGGGGCTGGCCGCGCGGCATCCGGATCGCATCCGGCGGCTCGTGGCCGCGAACGGGCCGACGCCGTTCGGCCAGCCCGACCTGGTCGAGCGACTGAACGCGAACGGTCGCGATGCGCCGTGGTTCCAGTGGATCGCGCGCGCGGCGGCGGACGATACGCTGGAGACGGTGCTCGGTCAGCTCGGCTTCAATATCCTGAGTACGCTGAAGCTGAACGGGTTCGAAAATCACGCGGTTATCAACGACACGTGGATCGCCGCGTACGGTGCGCCGTTCGCGCAGCCGGCCGACTGCGCCGGCGCGATCGGATGGGCCCGCGGGTTTGCCACCGGCGCGCACCGGTTCGAGGCGCCCGATGCGGCGGCACTACGCGCGATACGCGAAAAGCCCGCGCTCGCGATCTGGGGAGACGCCGACCGAACGCTCGGCGCCGAACACTTCCTGCCGCTCTTCACGGCCCTGTTTCCGTCCGCGCCCGTCGAACGGCTGGCGGGCGTCGGACACTACTGCTTCGAGGATGCGCCCGACGCCATCGCGGCACGCATCGCCGAATTCATCCGGACCACCGGTTGAGTGCGTTCCGCAGCCGGCGGCACGACGCCCGGCTGCGGAACACGGCGTGCGCGACCGCCTTTGCAACCGCGCACGCCCCTTCACGTCAGTGAATGATCCGCGTCACGCCTCGCCCGCGCGGGTCGGCCATCGCCTCCGGCGTCTTGCCGTCGATCTTGATCACCTGGATGTCACCGCTGAAATCCTGCCCCTTCAGCGTATAGCCACGCGCCTCGATCTGCTTCGCGAGCTCGCCTTCGATCGGGTGGTACGGCTCCCAGAAGATCGTGTTCGGCGGCAGCAACTGGTGATGGAAGCGCATTGCGCCGACGGCCTCCTTCAACGGCATCTTGAAGTCGTAGATGTTGTTGATCACCTGGAAGATCGACGTGAAGATGCGCGAGCCGCCCGGCGTGCCGATCACGAGCGACACCTTGCCGTCCTTGGTCATGATCGTCGGCGACATCGACGACAGCGGGCGCTTCTTCGGTTCGATCGCGTTCGCGTCGCTGCCGACCACGCCGAACATGTTCGCGACGCCCGGCTTCGCGGAGAAGTCGTCCATCTCGTCGTTCAGCACGATGCCGGTGCCGTCGGCGATCACGCCCGAGCCGAAATAGCCGTTGATCGTGTACGTGTTCGACACCGCGTTGCCCCACTTGTCGACCACCGAGAAATGCGTCGTTTCAGCCTTCTCCGGCATCGTCGTGCCGAGGCCCGGCTGCACGCTCTTCGTATCCGACGGCTCCTTCGGGTTGACTTCACCTGCCCGTTTCGCGATGTACGCGTCGTCGGTCAGCTGCGCGATCGGCACCTTGTAGAAATCCGGATCGCCGAGATACTGCGCACGATCGGCGAACACGCGCTTCTCGATTTCCGCGACGAGGTGGATGTACTGCGGCGAGTTGAGCTTCACGCCCTCGAAGTCCTGCTTGAGGTCGGCCTTCATCTTCAGCAGCTGCACGAGGCCGATGCCGCCCGAACTCGGAGGCGGCGCGGTGATTACGTCATAGCCGTTCCACTTCGCCTGCACCGGTTGGCGCCACACCGCCCGGTACTGCGCGAGATCCTCGGTGGTGATCAGCCCGTTGCCGTCGCCGGTCTTCATCGACGCGGCGATCAGCTCGGCCGTCTTGCCCTTGTAGAAACCTTCCGCGCCGTCGTTCGCGACGCGCGTGAGCACGTCGGCAAGATCCGGCTGCTTGAAGTTCACACCGGCCTTCAGCCCGGAGAAATATTTGTCGAAGTTGGTCTTGCCGCCGAACTCCTTCGATGCGTCGACGCCGCGCTGCGCGAGCTGCTCGTCGACGACGAAGCCGTCGCGCGCATAGTGGATCGCCGGCGCGAGCACCTGCTTCCACTTCAACTTGCCGAAGCGCTTCTGCGCTTCCCACATGCCCGCGACCGTGCCCGGCACGCCGACCGCGCGCGGGCCGTACAGGCTCATGCCCTTGACGACGTTGCCGTCCTTGTCGAGATACATGTCCTTCGTCGCGGCAAGCGGCGCGCGCTCGCGATAGTCGATGAAGTACGGCTTGCCGTCCTTGTAGATCGTCATGAAGCCGCCACCGCCGATGTTGCCGGCTTCCGGATACGTGACGGCGAGCGTGAATGCGATCGCGACGGCCGCGTCGATCGCATTGCCGCCTTCCTTGAAGATCCGCTCCGCGGCATCCGCGCTGTACTTGTCGGCCACCGCAACGGCCGAACTCGTCAGGACGGCCGGCTGCGGCCCCTTCGCATAGACGGGCGCGTTCGGCAGGAAACCGATGCCGGCCACCGTCGCGAGCACGACAGCGGATGATTTGAAGCGATTCAGCGTAGTCATTGCATGTCCCCCATGTGGATCTCCTTCAGGCAGGAAAAGCACCTGTTCCGCTCATGGCCGCTGGCACGCCGACGGCCACATCCGGTTTCGTAGTATAGGGGGACAAAAAGGGTCGAACACGTGACGTGCGACGAAAGCGTATTCGTCATGTGCGCGAGATCATGTCGAGGCGTCCGAACAGGGATGCGGATCGGTCGAAATGGCACGCGGGACACGTCATCACGCAACGCACAAAAAACCGAAAGTTGCGAACCGCGCGGAAAGCCGAACGGGACGTTCAAAAAAATCTGCAAACGTCCCCTCCCGCTGCATGGGCCGATCTGCGAAGATAGCGCCCCGCTTTCGCGGTGCATCATTTTTCGTGCACGCATCGCTTCACGTTTCTTCGTCTCGCTTCCTATGGCATCACACAATGCGCATCATGCGTCCGGCTTCGCGGCCGGTGTCGCCGCCGCCGTCCTCGTCGCACAAACCGGGGCAACCGGCCCGTGGCATTCGGGTCTGTTCGCCGCATTCGCGGCCGGCGTCGCGGGCGGCACCGCGCCCGACTGGCTCGAAGTCGCATGGTGGAGCCGCAAGCGCCGCCTATGGATCACGCATCGCACCGTCACGCACTGGGGCATCGGCTGGATCGCGCTGCTGGCGCTCGGTTGGCACGGGCTCATCCATCATCCGCATCCGCTGTGGGCCGCGCCGCTGTTCGGCTTCGCATGCGGCGGCGTGATGCACCTGCTCGCCGACTGGCCGAACCCGCTCGGCGTGCCGTGGATCTGGCGGCGTCACTCGCTGAACCTGTGGAACAGCGGGCATTGCGACCTGATCGTCGTGGCCGCCGCATGGGGCGGCACGCTGTGGCTCGCACAGTCGCTGTGGTCGCGTGCGCCGCTGCTCGAGCACTGGCTCGGCTGGCTGAATCGCGTTTAGTTGCAATTCGACGCAATTCGGCACGCGATCGGCGTGCCGACGCGCATGCAACTTTCCGTTCATTGAAAGTGCGGCGACGGCCCCCATCTGAGTTCGAATCGTCGCCACCCGTGCCCGGCACGCACGCGCGACGTCTGGCACACTGACGATTCGATTCGCAAGCGCGCGCTCCGCGCGCTTGCACCCCATTTCAACGCTCCGATGGACGTCACCGCTACCCGCCCTGCCGCCAGTGCGCTCGACGTGTTCCACCCGGCCGTCGCCGCGTGGTTCCGGCGCACGTTCGCCGCGCCCACCGGCGCGCAGGCGCTCGCGTGGCCGCACATCAAGGCCGGCCGCTCGACGCTCGTGGCGGCGCCGACCGGCTCCGGCAAGACGCTCACCGCGTTCCTGTGCGCGCTCGACGATCTGGTGCGCGATGCACTGGCGCACGACGGCACGCTGCCCGACGCGACGCTCGTCGTGTACGTGTCGCCGCTGAAGGCGCTGTCGAACGACATCCATGTGAACCTCGATGCGCCGCTCGCCGGCATCGCCGAATCGCTCGCGCAACTCGGCCTGCCGGTGCCGGCGATCCGCACCGCCGTGCGCACCGGCGACACGACGCAGGCCGAGCGTGCCGCGCTGCGCAAGCGCGCGCCGCACATCCTCGTCACGACGCCCGAATCGCTGTACGTGCTGCTGTCGTCCACGTCGGGGCGCCAGATGCTGTCGAACGTGCGCTCGGTCATCGTCGACGAAATCCATGCGCTCGCATCGTCGAAGCGCGGCAGCCATCTCGCGCTGTCGCTCGAACGTCTCGACGCGCTGGCCGGCCATGCGCTGCCGCGTATCGGGCTGTCGGCGACGCAAAAGCCGATCGACGCGGTCGCGCGCTTCCTGGTCGGCGGCCCGGCTGACGCGCCGCGCGACTGCACGATCGTCGACACCGGCCACACACGCGAGCGAGACCTGGCGCTCGAACTGCCGAACGTGCCGCTCGAGCCCGTGATGGCAACCGACGTGTGGGAACAGGTGTACGACCGCATCGCCGGCCTCGCGGCCGCACATCGCACGACGCTGGTGTTCGTCAACACACGGCGCACCGCCGAGCGCATGGCGCGCCATCTCGCCGACCGGCTCGGCAAGGAAGCGATCGCCGCGCATCACGGCAGTCTCGCGAAGGAGCACCGCTTCGACGCCGAGCAGCGCCTGAAGCGCGGCGAATTGAAACTGCTCGTCGCCACCGCATCACTCGAACTCGGTATCGATATCGGCGACGTCGATCTCGTCTGCCAGGTCGGCTCGCCGCGCGGGATCGCCCCGTTCCTGCAGCGCGTCGGCCGCTCCGGGCACCATGTCGGCGGCGTGCCGAAGGGCCGGCTGTTCCCGTTGTCGCGTGACGAGCTCGTCGAATGCGCGGCGCTGCTCGATTGCGTGCAGCGCGGCGAACTCGACACCCTGCGCATTCCCGAAGCGCCGCTCGACGTGCTCGCGCAGCAGATCGTCGCCGAAGTGGCGTGCACGGAATGGCAGGAAGACGCGCTGTATGCGAGCTTCACGCGCGCGGCGCCGTACGCGCGGCTGACGCGCGAGCGCTTCGACGAAGTGATGAAGATGCTCGCCGAAGGCTTCACGAGCCGGCGCGGCGTGCGCGGCGCGTACCTGCATCGCGACGTGGTCGGCGGCACCGTGCGCGGGCGCCGCAACGCGATGATGACCGCCACCACGTCGGGCGGCACGATCCCCGACATGGCCGACTACGCGGTGTTGCTCGAACCGCAGGGCATCCAGGTCGGCACGGTCAACGAGGATTTCGCGATCGAGAGCCTGGCCGGCGACGTGTTCCAGCTGGGCAACCAGTCGTACCGAATCATTCGCGTGGAAACGGGCCGCGTGCGTGTCGAGGACGCGCAGGGCCAGTCGCCGAACATCCCGTTCTGGCTCGGCGAGGCGCCGGGGCGCAGCGACGAGTTGTCGGCGGCGGTCGGCCGGCTGCGTGCGCGGCTCGACGGACTGTTCGCCGACGGCGAGCGGCAGGCGCATGCCGACGGCGGTGAGCGCGCTGACGTCGATACCGGCGGGAAGTCCCCGCCTGCAGTCAAGGCTGCGCCCCAAGCCAAGGCCAAGATCGGTGCAAAATCGACGCCACGCGCCGAAGCCGAAGCCGAAGCCGAAGCCGAAGCCGAAGCCGAAGCCGTGATCAGTGTGCGAAATAGCATCACCCCGGCCAGCGGCCGCCTCGCGCCGGCATTGCGCTGGCTAATCGACGATCTGCACCTGTCGCCCGATGCCGCGCACCAGATCGCCGACTATCTCGCGCGCACGCGCGCCGCGCTCGGCGCGCTGCCGACGCAGGACACGCTCGTGATGGAGCGCTTCTTCGACGAATCGGGCGGCACGCAGCTCGTGATCCATTCGCCGTTCGGCAGCCGCATCAACCGCGCGTGGGGGCTCGCGCTGCGCAAGCGCTTCTGCCGCAGTTTCAACTTCGAGCTGCAGGCGGCCGCGACCGACGACGCGATCATCCTGTCGCTGTCGCTCGCGCACAGCTTCGCGCTCGACGAAGTGTGGCGCTACCTGCGTTCGGCCAGCGCCGAGCACGTGCTGGTGCAGGCCCTGCTCGACGCGCCGATGTTCGGCGTGCGCTGGCGCTGGAACGCGACGACCGCGCTTGCATTGCCGCGCTTCACCGGCGGCAAGCGCACCGCGCCGCAACTGCAGCGGATGAAGAGCGACGATCTGCTCGCGACCGTGTTCCCCGATCAGGTCGCGTGCCTCGAGAACGTCGTCGGCGAGCGCGAGATTCCGCATCACCCGCTCGTCGACCAGACGCTCGACGACTGCCTGCACGACGCGATGGACACCGAGGGCTGGCTTGCGCTGCTGCGCCGGATCGAAAGCGGCGCGATCGAGCTCGTCGCGCGCGACCTGCCCGCGCCGTCGCCGCTCGCGGCCGAGATCCTGAACGCGAAACCCTACGCGTTCCTCGACGATGCACCGCTCGAGGAACGCCGCACGCAGGCTGTGCAGTCGCGCCGCTGGAGCGATCCCGAATCAGCCGACGATCTCGGCGCGCTCGACGCCGATGCGATCGATGCAGTGCGCGACGAAGCCTGGCCACTCGTGCGCGACGCCGACGAAATGCACGACGCGCTGCTCACGCTCGCGTGCATCGCCGATCGCGAAGCACGCGAACGCGAAGGCTGGCTCGACCGGCTCGCGGAACTCGCCGAACGCCGCCGTGTGACGAAACTCGTCGCGCCGGACGGCGCCGCGCTGTGGGTGTCGGTCGAACGGCTCGTGTGCCTGCGTGCATTGCATCCCGACGCGCGCATAGCGCCGGCGCTCAAGGTGCCCGCCGCCTGCGCGCAGCCGTGGGAATCGGATGCCGCACTCGTCGACGTGATCCGCGCGCGGCTCACCGGCTTCGGGCCGCTTGCGCTCGACGCGATCGCGACACCGCTCGGGCTGCCGCCTGCGTCGATCGCGACGGCACTCGCGGCGCTGGAGCGCGAAGGCTATGTGATGCGCGGCCGGTTCACACCGGGCACGACGGTGGACGAATGGTGCGAACGCCATCTGCTTGCGCGCATTCATCGCTATACGGTGAAGCGCTTGCGCCGCGAGATCGAGCCGGTCGAGCGCGCCAATTTCATGCGCTTCCTGTTCCACTGGCAACACCTGACGCCCGACACGCGCGGCACGGGCCGCGATGCACTCGCGGCCGTGGTCGAACAGCTCGAAGGCTACGAGGCCGCGGCGAGCGCATGGGAAGACGCGCTGCTGCCCGCGCGGCTCACCGACTACATGGCGGGCGGGCTCGACGAGCTGTGCCGCTCGGGCAAGCTCGTGTGGACGCGCATCGGCGCACCGGCGCGCGCAGCCGGCACACCCGTGAAGACGACGCCGATCGTGCTGCTGCCGCGCCGCCACCTCTCGGCCTGGCAGGCGCTGCGCGATCCCGACGCGCAACCGGCGCTGTCCGCGCGGGCCACGCAGGTACGCGACGCCCTCGCCGCGCACGGCGCGATGTTCTTCGATGCGCTGCTCGACGACCTGCGCATACTGCCCGTCGAACTCGAACAGGCGCTCGGCGAACTCGTGTCGGCCGGCCTCGTGAATGCGGACAGCTACGCGGGCCTGCGTGCGCTGTTGAAGCCCGCCGTCAAGCGCAGCGCGACCTATGCGCCACGCACCCGGCGCGGCGGTGCGCTGATCGGCGGGATGGACGACGCGGGCCGCTGGGCACTCGTGCAACGTCACGCGCCGCCGGACGATGCGCCCGTGCCGAAACGCGGCCTCGCCACGACCGACCCCGACGCGCTCGAACACATCGCATGGACGCTGTTGCGCCGTTACGGCGTCGTGTTCTGGCGGCTGCTCGAACGCGAAGCCGACTGGCTGCCGAGCTGGCGCGAACTCGTGCGGGTACTGCAGCGCCTCGAAGCACGCGGCGAGATTCGCGGCGGACGCTTCGTCGCCGGGCTCGCGGGCGAACAGTTCGCGCTGCCCGAAGCGATCCCGATCCTGCGCGAAATGCGGCGGCAACCGGGCGACGGACAGTACGTGTGCGTGACGGGCGCCGATCCGCTGAATCTTGCCGGCACGCTGCTGCCCGGCGACAAGGTGCCGGCGCTGGCCGGCAATCGCGTGCTGTTCCGCGACGGCGTACCCGTCGCGTCGCTGGTTTCGGGAACGTTCCACTACGCACCCGAGCTGTCGCCCACCGCGCGCGAGGACGCCCGCCTGCGGCTCGCACGCCACTGCTGACATCGGCTGACACGCGACACCGCACGGACTACTGATCGCCGGGCCGCGCTGCCGCCGTCGTTCGGGTAGCATCGAACGATTTTCCGCGCGGGCGCCCGCGCTCGAACACGACAAGACTTCCGGAGACTGCTGTCCATGCCCTCGCATGCCGATTCGCCCGCTGCTCATCACGCGGGCTCGCTGACCATTTTCCAGGGCGCCGCGCTCTACATCGGCGCCGTGCTCGGCACTGGCGTGATCGCGCTGCCCGCACTGGCCGCCGAGGTCGCGGGCCCGGCCTCGCTGCTCGCATGGGCCGCGTTGGTCGTGCTGTCCGGACCGCTCGCGGCCACCTTCGCCGCACTCGGCGCGCGCTATCCCGATGCAGGCGGCGTATCGACCTACGCGCGGCGCGCATTCGGGCCGAAAGCTGCGGCGATCGTCGGATGGTGTTTCTACTTCGCGGTACCGGCCGGCGCACCGGCTGCCGCCATGTTCGGCGGCGCATACGTCGCGGCCGTCACGGGCGGCGGGCACGCGACGGTCATCGTCACCGCTGCCGCGCTGATCGCGACCGTGTCGGCCGCGAATGCATTCGGCGTCACCGTTTCGGGCCGCATGCAGCTCGTGTTGTCGGCACTGCTCGTCACGCTGCTGCTCGCCGCGGTGCTCGCCTCCGCGCCGCATGCGCGCACCGCGAACCTGCATCCGTTCGCGCCGCATGGCTGGCTCGCGGTCGGCCAGGCTGCCGCGCTGCTCGTGTGGAGTTTCGCCGGCTGGGAAGCGATCACGCATCTCGCTGCCGAATTCCGCCGGCCCGCGCACGACATGCCGCGCTCGGCGGGCATCGCGGTCGTGGTGGTCGGGTTGCTGTATCTGTCGGTAGCGGCCGCGAGTGTGACGGTGCTCGGGCCGTCCGCGGGCGGATCGGGTGCGCCGCTCGCCGAACTGATCGCGGGCGGCATCGGCGGCCATGCGCAGGTGCTGGCCGCCGCGGCCGCACTGTTGCTCACGCTCGGTACGATGAACGCGTATTTCGCGGGCGCGGCCAAGCTCGGCGCGGCGCTCGGGCGCGACGGCGCACTGCCCGCGTGGCTCGCGCAAGGCAGCCAGGTCGGCGGCGTGCCGCGCCGCAGCCTTGGCGTGATCGCCCTGCTCGCGGTGGTCGCACTGGCTGCGACGACGCTGTCGGACGTCGGGCCGAAGCCGCTCGTGCTCGTCACCTCCGGGTGCTTCGTGATGGTGTACGGGCTCGGCGCGGCCGCCGCGCTGAGACTGCTGCCGCGCGGCGGCATCGCGTATCGCTGTGCATGGGTTTCGCTGGTCGCGGTGGCCGGACTGTTCCTGACGACCGGCTGGTACATCCTGTGCCCGCTGCTGCTCGCAGGCGGGGCGCTGCTCTATCTGCAGGTGGCCGGGCCTCGTCGGTGACCCGGCAGGTGCGCGCCGGCCGACACTCGCCTGCTTGCGGCGCCGCGCGGGCCGATCATCACCGAACCGCTGGCCGGATTGCCTGCCACTCCGCCGCACGCGTCATCCGTAGGGCCGCCGCCACGGCCGTCCGTCGATTCTTCGCGGCCGTCAGGCGGGCACCAGCTCGAAGCTGAGCCGTTTGCCGAGCGCGGTGGCCGCGCTCGCGAGCGTCGCCAGCGTGAGGCTCGTGTCGGTTTCGTCGAGCAGACGGTTGAGCGCGGCGCGGCTGGTTTTCATCCGCGCGGCCATCGCGGTTTTCGTGATGTGCTGCGCCTTCATTTCCTGCCCGATCTGCCAGGCGATCACGCGCTTGATCGCGGTGGCGGTGGCCGCTTCGAGATTGCCGTCCTCCTCGAGGAAGGTATCGAAATCGCTGCCGATATGCGGATTGTTCGTGGTCGTCATGGGTACTCCAGTGCATGGCGTTGCCGGCGGCCCGACCGTCGAAGACGGTGCGTTCCGGCGCAACCGGGGAATTCAGATGGCGCGCATCAGCGCTTTCAGGCGCGCGACGGTGACATCGAGATCGTCCGACGGCGTGGCCCGCGACTGCTTGAAGAAGCCGTGCAGCAGGACCATCGTGTCGCCGACGACCGTAAACAGCACGCGGGCGCTTCGCCCCGGCAACATCACACGGATTTCCCACAGATCCTGCGCCATCTTCCGGACCAGCGGCATGCCGAGCGGCCAGCCGAGTTGAACGGTCTTGATCTCTTCGCCGATCGCCCTTCGCTCCGCTTGCCCGAGTGCCTTCAGCCATTCGCGCACCGGCTCGTTGCCACGGGCCGTCTGGAAGAACCGCACGCCGAGCGTGACCTGGATCTGCTGTCTCGTCATCGTCTTGACACCAATCGTACCAAAATCGATACGATATGCCAAGCACCACGAGGCCGGCTACTGACCGGATGGCCAGTCCGGTAGCCGGGAACGGGAGGCGGTCGCGCTTGCCGCGCGGCCCGGCGGCTCAATCGTCGCGACGAGCCGGCTTGCGCGCCGCGCGTGACGTCCCGCGTTCACGCATCTCGCCGAACCGCGACCGCGCGATGTCGCGCACGGCGTCGATCAGCGTCCGCGCGACCGGCGACGGCTGCGCATCGGTGCGCAGCACCAGCCCGACCGGCTCGTCGGTGCCTGCCGACGGCAGCGGCAGGCGTGCCAGCGCCCCGGCCGACAGGTCATATTCGGCCGCATAGAGCGGCACGAACCAGACCGCGTCGTTCTCGAGCGCCAGCGCACGTGCGACCGACACCGACAACACCTCGATGAACGAATCCAGCGGCGGCACGCCGCAAGCGCCGAGCAGTTGCTCGGCCGACTGGCGGATCAGCGTGCCGAATGGCGGCAGCACGACCGGATAGCGCGCAAGCTCGGCCGCCGGCGCCGCATTCGAAAGCAGCGGATGCCCGGCGCGCACGACGGCGACGAGCGGCTCGTTGTACAACTGCTCGAACGCGAGCCCGATCATCCGCTCCGGCTCCGACAGCCGCCCGATCGCGCACTCGATCGCGCCGGACTTCAGGCGCTCGAGCAGATCGGCGTTCGCGGCCGTCGCGATCCGCACGACGACGCGCGGCCAGCGCTCGGCGAGCGCCTTCATCAACGCGGGCGCGAGCGATGCCGCGACGGTCGGCAGCATGCCGATTTCCAGCGTCGCCGCGGCGGCCCCGCCTTCGCGCGCAAGCAGCCCGACACCTTGCCGCAGCGCCAGCACGCACGCGTTCGCGTGCGGCATGAACAGTTGCGCCTCGCGGGTCGGCTGCGCGCCCTGCCGGCCGCGCTCGAACAGCTTCACGCCGAGGATCGCCTCCAGCTCGGCGATCGTCTTCGAAACGGCCGGCTGCGTGATCGACAGGCTTTCGGCCGCCTTCTGCACGCCGCCCAGCTGGGCGACCGCGAGAAAGCACTGCAGATGCCGGAACTTGACGCGGCCGTCGGCGATACGGTTATTCATAACGAGTGGTTATGCAATTGACGATGAAATGCCATTTTGCATAACTTTCCGGATAACCCCAAGCGCTCGACGATGCGTCACGCGTCGCGCGTCGCGCGTCACGCGTTGCGCCGCAGTGCCTGGAAACCGGCCGGCTCCCACATCCGCTTCGCGATCAGCAGGCTGGTGCCGTGTTTCTGCGCGAGCGGTGCGGACGACGATTCCGCGTGCAGCGCGGCTGCCTTGCTGCGCAGCCGGCGCAATTCCAGTTCGAGCTCGGCGGAGGCAGCCTCCGTCAGCATCCCCTGCGAGAACGTCATCGTCTCGCCTTCCCCGTCGAAGCGGCTGTCGAGGAAATCGCCGAGCGCGTGTGCATGGAAATAACGGCGGATCGGCCCGCCGGGCAGCCAGTCGAAATCGCGCGCGACGCGCACGCGAATCCGGTCGCCCGGCAACAGCGCGACGACGTTCATCCGGTCGAGCATCAGCAGGTATTTCACGCACTCGGCCTTCGTCACCTGATAGGCCGACACGATGTCCTGCACGGTCCAGTAGTTGATCGCGCAGACGGCGACGAGCAGCAGCTTGTCGTCGGACACGAGCAGCGCCTCCTGCTGCTCGGTCAGCACGTGCAGCCTCGGCGCCGACGCGGACGCCTCCTGCACGAGCTCGGCCAGCGTATAGCCGAGCAGCTGAGCGATCTCCACGACGCGCTCCAGCGTGAAGCGGCCGCTGGCGAACAGCCGCTTCACGCTGGTCTCGGAAACGTCGAGCGCACGCGCGACGTCGCGGTAAGTCATGCCCTGCGCCTTCAGCTGGCGCTTCAGCATATCGATGAGTTGGGCGGTTTCGGTCATTTTGGTATCGAAAAGTGATGCTCAAGGTCAGATATTAGGCTACCTGCGCACGCAGAAGAACACATTCGGATACTTGTCTGCATAATCCGCTCCGTGCTGTCACTGAACGACGGAGCCGACATGACCACCCGAACCGAAACCGCTGCCTACGAATCGCATCACACCGCCCCGCGCGATGCCCGCGACACCGATCGCACGATGCCGCTCGCCACGGTCCGCACGCTGGCCGCCAGCGCGCATGTCGGGGATCTCGTGTTCATCCGCGTGCCGGCGAATGCGCCGCGCGACGCGGCAGGCGCGACGGGCTCGACGGGCTCGACGGGTGCGTGGGCCAATCGCTTCGGCATCGTCGTCGACACGTCGGGCGACGAGCCCGTGATCGCCGAATCCGCGTTTGCGTGGACGAAGCTCACGCCGCTGTCGCGCTTCGTCGCCCGGACCGACGGCGGACGCATCGCGCTGGCCCGCCGCGTCGCGGCGCCGACCGCCGATGCGCAGCGCCAGGTGCACGCATCCGCCGAACAACGGATCGACGCACTGCTCGGCAACCGCTTCAACCTGCGGACGCGGCGCGGGTTCTGCGCGAGCTACGTGAGCGACGTGCTCGGTGCCGACCGGGATGCGACGCCGGCCGCACTGCTGCGCAGCGGCACGCTGTCACTCGAATTCGACGGGATCGTGTTCGATCCCCGCCGCCAGTCATAACAGGCGCTCAGGGAGACCGGATAACAACAAGAACGACAACACAAAAAAGCGGCGACGGGCTGGCTGGAGGGCCGTGCACGGGGTCGTCACCGACGACGCGAAGCCCGATCGCTTTTTCCGCCGGACAGGCATCCTGTCCGGCGGAATTTTCATTGGCGCATCGAACATAACGAACGGTTATGCGATTCGCGAAAAAAGGTCATTTTGCATAACTTTCCGGATTGGCTACAGTCGTGCCATCCACTTCGCGAAATACCTATCAGGAGACGCCCGATGGATTCCCCCACGATCCTCACGCCGCGCGACTGGCCGTCGCATCCGGCCTATGTCCACCCCGAGTACCGTTCGTCCGTGAAGCGCGGCCCGACGCGCCCGCTGATCCCGCTGAAGGAGAAGCTCCGCGACCAGTACGCGCCCGTCTACGGCGCCGAAGATCTCGGCGCGCTCGACCATGACCTGACGAAGAACGCCGTGAAGAACGGCGAGCCGCTCGGCGAACGCATAGTCGTCACGGGCCGCGTGCTCGACGAAGGCGGCAAGCCCGTGCGCAACACGCTCGTCGAGGTGTGGCAGGCGAACGCAGCCGGCCGCTACGTGCACAAGGTCGACCAGCACGACGCGCCGCTCGACCCGAACTTCCTCGGCGCCGGCCGCTGCCTGACCGACGACGAAGGCCGCTACCGCTTCCTGACGATCAAGCCCGGCGCATACCCGTGGGGCAACCATCCGAACGCGTGGCGCCCGAATCACATCCACTTCTCGCTGTTCGGCGATTACTTCGGCTCGCGTCTCGTCACGCAGATGTACTTCCCCGGCGACCCGCTGCTCGCATACGACCCGATCTTCCAGGGCACGCCCGAGGCCGCGCGCGATCGCCTGATCTCGCGCTTCTCGATGGATATCACCGAAGAAGGCTATGCGCTCGGCTACGAATTCGACATCGTGCTGCGCGGCCGCGACGCTACCCCGATGGAGCGCTGAACCATGACGACGCTGAAGCAAACCCCTTCGCAGACGGTCGGCCCGTACTTCGCGTACGGCCTGTGCCCGCAGCAATACGACTACGACCTGAAGAGCCTGTTCACGCCGACGATCGCCGCGGCACACGCCGAAGGCGAGCACGTGCTGCTGGTCGGCCAGGTGTTCGACGGTGACGGCAACGTCGTCGGCGACGCGGTGCTCGAATTCACGCAGGTGGACAGCGCGGGCCGCTACCCCGCGTCGCGCGACGACATCGCGAAATCCGGCTTCACGGGCTTCGCGCGGGTCGGCACCGGCACCGATGCGCAGCAGCGCTTCGTCGTCGAGACGGTGAAGCCGGGCCGCATCGCCGCCGGCGAAGCGCCGCACATCAACGTGACCGTGATGATGCGCGGGATTCTCACCCACGCGTTCACGCGCGTGTACTTCGACGACGAAGCGGCCGCGAATGCGGCCGACCCCGTGCTGAACGCCGTGCCGGCCGAACGCCGCGCGACGCTCGTCGCAAAACGCGACGCGCAGCCGGGCCGCCCGGTCGTCTACCGTTTCGACATCCGCATGCAGGGGCCGGACGAAACCGTGTTCTTCGACGTGTGACGCGCGGGCCGGCGCACGCCGGCTTCGCTCGCTACCGCACCGCCGCGTGGCGCGATACCAACAGGCATCGCGCCACGCGGCGTTTTTTATCCCTCGTCGCGATCATTCTATGCTGCATTGCAGCATGTCACGTCGCGGGTATCGATGGCCTTGTGACGGGCCTTCAGCCCCGGTATCGAACTTGCGATTGAAACGCATGCTGCGACCGCACACAAGTCGTCAGTCCGGCAGGATATCGTTTGCGCGTTATGCGGCGTATTCTTCGTTATCCGCAACGAGTCAACGAGATTGAATCGCAAAATGCAACAATTACGCATGTAATGCGCGACACCGCCCGGCAGGCTGTGCGCGCATTTTTTCTGACCGAGTGCCTTGAAACGCGTCTGACCGAAGTTGGCAGGCGCGTATTTTTTGCGCGGTTGCCGGCGTGCGCCGATTCCTTCCGGTCAGCGCCGAATCTCCAGATACCGGCTCGGTGTATCGCCCAGAATGCGGCGGAATGCCGACGTGAACGCGCTTGCGCTCGCATATCCGAGATCGAGCGCGACCCGCGTCACCGGCTGCCCGTCGCTCAGGCGCGCGATCGCCGCGAGCATGCACACCTGCTGGCGCCATACGGCAAAACTCACGCCCGTCTGCGCACGGAACTGCCGCGTGAACGTGCGGCGGCTCAAGCCCGCGTCCGCGGCCACCTGATCGAGATCGGCCGCGATCGATGGCGATGCGAGCAGATGCCGGCACACCTTCGCGAGCCGTGCGTCGGCCGGGAGCGGCGCATGCAGGGACAGGCGCGGCATCGTCGCGATTTCCGCGACCAGCAGCGCCATCAGCTTGCCCGCGCGCCCGTCGACGTCGTACAGGGCCGGCAGGTCGATCGCATCGTCGATCAGTTGCCGCAGCAGCGCCGATACGCCATACACACCGCACTGCTCGGGCAGCCCCGCCTCCTGCGCCGCGTCGCCGGACACGAACGTGTTGAGCATCGTGACCGGCCCGGTCATCGTCATTTCGTGCCGCACGCCGGCCGGCACCCAGCACGCGCGCTGCGGCGGCACCAGCCAGCGCCCGTGCGGCGTCGACACGCTGATCGTGCCGCGCGACGCGAACGCGAATTGCCCGCGCCCGTGCGCGTGTTCCGGAAACGTCGTGCCCGCCGCATAGTCGTTCGCGGTCACGACCACGCTTCGCGGAATGTTTTCGTAGGGATCTAGCAGCGTATTTCTCACGGCCCGAATTCCATCATCAATGACCCGATATCGAAGGCGGGTCTCCTTCGCGCGATCTACGATCCGCTCCACCCTTGCGCGACCTGACGGCCGCAAGACCCGTCGGCCTGATCGGCCGGATTACCACTGCATCGGAGCGGACATGCCGAATACGTTTCATCGCGTGGGGGACGGCCCCCACCTTGTTCTTGTACTGCCCGGCTGGTTCGGCGACGCCCATGCGTTCGAACCCGTCGAAGCGTGGCTGTCGCGTGAACACTTCAGCTATGTATTCATGGACTACCGAGGTTACGGCCGCATGCGCGACGCAGCGGGCCACTACACGATCGACGAGATCGCCGCCGACGCGCTCGCGCTGGCCGACACGCTCGATTTCGCGACCTTCAGCATCGTCGGCCATTCGATGGGTGCGATGGCGGCCGAGAAAGTCGCCGTCATGGCGCCCGAACGCGTGCGCGCGCTGGTACCGATCACGCCCGTGCCTTGCGGCGGCCTGCCGTTCGACGCGGAGAAGCGTGCGCTATTCGAACGTGCCGCCGACCACGTCGCCGATCGCCGGACCATCATCGATCGCAGCACCGGCGGCCGGCTGCCCGCCGCCTGGATCGAGTGGAAAGCGGCGTATTCGGCAGCCCGTTCTTCGTCGCCTGCGTTCGGCGCGTACTTCCGCGCGTGGGCCGATACGGATTTCGGCGACGAGATCGCCGGCGTCCATCCGGTGAAAGTGCTGATCGGCGAGCACGATCCGGCGTTCGACGCGGCACTGATGGCCCGCACCTACCTGCGGCGTTATCCGCTCGCCACCGTCGACGTGCTGCGCAATGCGGGCCACTACCCGATGAACGAGACACCGCTCGCGCTGGTCGCGGCGATGGAAGCGTTCCTGCTCGCCGTGACGGCGAACCCGGTCGGCAATCCCTGACGACGCGCGACGTGCAAGCGGCATGGCGGTCACGCGCATCACCGCAGCATGAACGACATCGCCGACAAGCTGTTCAGCGTGCGCACCACATGCTCGACCGAGGGCCCGTCGAAGCGCAGCGTCACCGCATCGACGCGCTCCAGCGACGGCAGCACGCAGAACAGGTCGGCCAGCGCCGCCGTCTGCACGCGCAGCGTGCACGCGGCCGGCGCGGGCCGATGGGCGCCGGCGCGCACGCCTGCCGACAGTGCGTGCGCAACCGCTTCGCGCGCCGCCGCTGCGATCCGCGCACATGACGCGGCGGGCGTGAGCGTATCGCCGCTCGATGCGCCGCCGGCCGTCTTGACCGTCTCGAAATGCGCATCCGGAAACAGCGGCTGCGTTTCCGCCGCGAACACGTCGTCGCCCGTGGCCAGCGCGACATGCGCGCCGTATTCGCGTGCCAGCGCACCGTACAGCCCGGCTTCGCCGAGCTCGACACCGTTCAGCCATACCTGCGTGAACGCAAAGCTGTTGATCGTGTGAGCGAGTACGCCGCGCGTTTGCGATTTCGCGTGATAGCCGATCATGAACACGAGATCGGGCTGCTGTTCGAGGCCCGTCATCAATCCGAGCGTGCGCGGCTTGCCGAGCACGACGCGCGCACGCGCATCGAGCCCGTCGGGCAGCAGGTTGCGGAAACCGCCGTGCGAATCGTTGACCCACACCGCCTGCGCGCCGCCCATGAACGCGCCTTCGATCGCCGCGTTCGCCTCGGCGGTCATCCAGCGGCGCGCGCGCTCGTATTCCGGATTGCCGGCGCGCGTCTGCTCGGTGGCGAATACGCCGGCGACACCTTCGATGTCGGTCGAAATCAGGATCTTCATGACTGGGTAAGACGTCCTTCGTGGCCTTCGTTGAACAGGCGATCGAGATCGGGCACCGCGTCGCGCAGCGATTGCCGCACGTGGCCGTCGCGCCCAACCACCGTCACGGCCTGCAGCAGCGCGTCGGCGATCGCATGCTCGACGCTTTCGGCCGCGGCCATGAACAGCGGATCGAGCGCCGCATCGGCAACGAGGGCCGGCAGCGCGACGGTCGATGCGTCGTGCGCGATCGTGTAGGCGGTGGAGAATGCAAGCGCGATGTCGCCGCTGCCGTGCCCGTAGACCGAGCCCGTGCGGGCCAGCCCCGCCCCGGCGCGGCGCGCGAGCCGCGACAGTTGCCGCGCATCGAGCGGCGCGTCGGTAGCCAGCAACAGGATGATCGATCCTTGCTCGGGCGGCGCCACATGCGCGGCCCCGGCCGCACGCCGTTGCGCGACGATGCGCCCGAGCGGCACACCGCCGAGCGTCAGCATCGGCAGCCGGCCGAAATTCGCGAGCACGAGCGCGCCGACCGTATAGGGCCGACCGGCCGCGACGGCGACGCGCGATGCCGAACCGATCCCGCCCTTCAGGTCGAAGCTCGCCATCCCGCGCCCGGCACCCACCGCGCCGCGTGCGACGTCACGCGATGCCGCGCGGCACGCGTCGTCGTAATGCGCGGCCGTGACCGCGAACGCCTGGATGTCGTTCAGATAGCCGTCGTTGCACTCGAACACGAGCGGGTTGACGGTCGACCAGTCGCGGCCGATCTGCGGATTCGCCGCGATCGCCGCGCGAATCTGCGCCTGCGCGACCGCGCCGACGCCGAACGTATTGGTCAGCGCGATCGGCGTCTCGAGCGTGCCGAGTTCGTCGACCTGCACGAGCCCGACACTCTTGCCGAAGCCGTTGATCACCGCCGCCCCCGCCGGTACCTTGCTGCGGTACAGGTCGCCCGGATGCGGCGTCACGACGGTCACGCCCGTCTGCACGCTGCCGGCATCGAGCGTGCAATGGCCGACCGTCACGCCCGGCACGTCGGCGATCGTGCCGCGCGGCCCGGCCGGCAGCGTCGCCGTCCACATCGGTGCGACGCCCATCAGCGGCGCTCCAGCTTCGGATCGAGCGCGTCGCGCAGCCCGTCGCCGAGCAGGTTGAACGCGAGCACGGTCAGGAAGATCGCCAGGCTCGGGAAGATCGCGATGTGCGGCGCCGTCACCATGTCCGCGCGCGCCTCGTTGAGCATTGCGCCCCACTCCGGCGTCGGCGGCTGCGCGCCGAGCCCGAGGAACGACAGGCTGGCGGCCGTGATGATCGACGTGCCGATCCGCATCGTGAAGTAGACGACGACCGACGACACGGTGCCCGGCAGGATGTGCCGCATGATGATCGTCCAGTCCGACGCGCCGATGCTGCGCGCGGCTTCCACGTAGGTCATGTGCTTGAGCATCAGCGTGTTGCCGCGCACGAGCCGCGCGAACGCCGGGATGCTGAAGATCGCGACCGCGCAGATCACGTTGACCATCCCGTTGCCGAGGATCGCGACCACGCCGATCGCGAGCAGGATGCCCGGGAACGCGAACAGCACGTCGGCGATACGCATCGTGATGCGATCCCACCAGCCTTCGTAGTAGCCGGCGAGCAGCCCGAAGAACGTGCCGACCACCGCGCCGAGCGCGACCGAGAAGAAGCCGGCCGCGAGCGAGATGCGCGTACCCGTGATGATCCGGCTGAAGATGTCGCGGCCGAGCGAATCGACGCCGAACCAGTGCACGGCCGACGGCCCCGCGTTCAGCGCGTCGTAGTCGAAATAGTTCTCCGGATCGAACGGCACGATGTGCGGGCCGACGAACGCCAGCACGACGAGCGCCAGCACGAAGCCGCCCGCGGCGAGCGCGACGGTCTGCTTGCGGAACTTGCGCCAGAATTCGCGCCACGGGGTGCGGATCGCGGTCGATGCGGCCGGCGCCGCGGGCTGGACTGTCGCGTTCATGCGGGCCTCACTTGAACCGGATGGTCGGGTTGATGACCGCATACAGCACGTCGACGGTCAGGTTGATCAGGATGAACTCGAGCGAAAACAGCAACACGATCGCCTGGATCACCGGGTAGTCGCGCATCGTCACCGCGTCGACGAGCAGGCGGCCGAGCCCCGGCCAGTTGAACACGACCTCGACGACGATCGAGCCGCCGAGCAGGAAGCCGAACTGCAGCCCCATCATCGTGACGACCGGGATCATCGCGTTGCGCAGGCAGTGCTTGAGCACCACCATCGGCTCGTGCACGCCTTTCGCACGCGCGGTGCGGACGAAATCCTCGTTCAGCACCTCGACGAACGACGCGCGCGTGAAGCGCGCCATCACGGCCGCGACCGCGGCGCCGAGCGTCAGCGACGGCAGCACGTAGCTCTTCCACGAGCCGTCCGGCACGACCGGCAGCCAGCCGAGCTTCACCGAGAAGACTTCCATCAGCAGCATGCCGAGCGCGAACGCGGGAAACGAGATGCCCGACACCGCGAGCGTCATGCCGAGGCGGTCGGGCCAACGGTTGCGCCACACCGCCGACGCAATGCCGATCGCCATCCCGAAGGCCGTCGCCCATACCATGCTGACGAGCGTCAGCATCAGCGTCGGCATGAAACGTTCGCCGATCTCGGTCGAGACCGGCCGCTTGCTGCGCGTCGACATGCCGAAATCGCCGTGCGCGATCTTCGTGAAGAAGTTCACGAACTGCGCGGGCAGCGGCCGGTCGAGCCCGAGATCGGAACGCACGAGCGCGATCGTCGCGTCGTCGGCTTCGGGGCCGGCCGCGAGCCGCGCCGGGTCGCCCGGCAGCAGGTGGACGAACAGGAACACCAGCACCGCGACGATCGCGAGCGTGGGCAACAGGCCGAACAGGCGTTTGACGAGAAAATTCAGCATGGGGCACCGATCGAATCAGCGTGCCGGCGGCTTGCGCCGCCGGCACCGCATGGCGGACGAACCGCCGTCATCACCACTGTCATTTCAGCGAGATTTCGTCGAAGTTGAACGAACCGTCCGGCATCACGTACGCGCCCTGCAACCGCTTGCTGCGCGCATACACGATCTTCTCCTGCACGAGGAAGATCCACGGTGCATCGGTCCAGATCTGCTTCTGCGCATCGGCGTAGAGGTCGGTCTTCTTCGCGCGATCGACCGTCTCGAGCGCCTTCGTCAGATCGCCGTCGACCGTGTCGTTCTTGTAGTACGCGGTGTTGACGAGCTTCGGCGGCGCCGACGCACCGGCGAGCAGCGGCGTGATCGCCCAGTTCGCTTCGCCGGTCGACGACGACCAGCCGATGTAGTACATCCGCACCGGCGCCTTCGCCGGATCCGGCGCGCTCTCGACCTTTGCGACGCGCTCGCCGGCCTCCAGCGCCTGCACCTGCACCTTCACGCCGACCTGCGCGAGCTGCTGCTGCACGAACTGGATCGCCTTCTGCGACGTCGAGTTGTTATACGCGGACCACAGCGTCGTCTCGAAGCCGTTCGGATAGCCGGCCTCCTTCAGCAGCGCGCGTGCCTTCGCCGGGTCGTACGGCCACGGGCCCAGCTTCGTCGCGTATTCGACACCCTGCGGCACCACGCCGGTGGACGGCGTCGCGAAGCCGGAGAACGCGACCTTCGCGAGCGCTTCCTTGTTCACCGCGTAGTTCAGCGCCTGGCGCACCTTCGGGTTGTCGAACGGCTTCTGCAGCATGTTCAGCGACACGTAGCGCTGCACGATCGACGGCCGCTCCACGATGTCGACCTTCGGGTTGCCCTTCAGGTCGACCGCCTGCTCGAACGGGATGCGGAACGCGAAATCGGCTTCGCCGGTCTTGATCAGCGCCGCACGCGTGTTGTTGTCGACCACCGGCTTCCAGTCGATCGCGTCGATCTTCGGATAGCCCTTCTTCCAGTAGCCGGCGAACTTCTTCACCTTCAGGTCGTCGGTCTGCTTCCATTCGACGAACTCGAACGGGCCGGTGCCGACCGGATGCAGCGCGATGTCGCGGCCCCACTTCTTCAGCGCGGCCGGCGAGATCATCACGGCCGACGGGTGCGCGAGCGTGTTGATCAGCGCCGAGAACGGCTCGCGCAGCGTGATCTTCACCGTGTACGGATCGACCACTTCGGTCTTCTCGATCACGCGGAACATGTTGTAGCGCTTCAGGTGGTTCGCGGGATCGGTCACGCGGTCGAAGTTCGCCTTCACGGCCGCCGCGTTGAAATCGGTACCGTCATGGAACTTCACGCCCTGGCGCAGCTTGATCGTGTACGTCTTCGCATCGGGGCTCGCGTCGTAGCTCGTTGCCAGCACGTTGACGAGCTTCATGTCCTTGTCGAAGCCGAACAGCCCCTGGTAGAACGACTTGACGACGGCCTGCGACACCGTATCGTTCGCGTCGTACGGGTCCATCGTCGTGAACGTCGAATCCACCGCCATCACCGCGGTCTGCTGCGCGAACGCGGGCACCGCGGCCGACAGCGCGAACGCGCCGGCAAGCGCGACGAAACACGCGCGCGGACGAAACATCGGGAACGGATGCTGCTTGGTCATTTTGCTGGGCTCCTATCGGTGAATCGGTGACGCCTCACGGGCGTTTCGGTTTCGACTTCCTGCACGCTCGCGCATCGCCGTGGCGACGCATTTCTTCAGTAAGCGCCGCCGACGCGATGCGTCGCGACGTAATGATCGGGGCCGACCGCGACGAGCGGCGCGACGGCGGGCTCGTCGCCGACCGCGCGGATCGGGCTCGGGATTTCGTCCGCCGCCAGCTGGCGCGGCGCATGCCTGCGTGCCGGATCGGCCACCGGTACCGCGCTCATCAGCTTCTTCGTGTACGGGTGCTGCGGCGCCTCGAACACCGCGCGGCGCGGGCCGATCTCGACGATCTGGCCGAGATACATCACCGCGACACGATGGCTGATGCGCTCGACCACCGCCATGTCGTGCGAGATGAACAGGTACGCGACGCCGAGCTCGCGCTGCAGGTCGAGCATCAGGTTGACGATCTGCGCCTGCACTGACACGTCGAGCGCCGACACCGATTCGTCGGCGATCACGACCTTCGGGTTCAGCGCGAGCGCGCGCGCGATCGCGATCCGCTGGCGCTGGCCGCCCGAGAATTCATGCGGATAGCGGCGCGCGGCCTCGGGCGGCAGGCCGACCTTGTCGAGCAGCCAGTCGACGCGCGCCTGCGCTTCGCGGCCGCTCGCGACGCCGTGCACGAGCAACGGCTCCATGATCGAGAAGCCGACGGTCAGGCGCGGGTTCAGCGACGCGAACGGATCCTGGAAGATGAACTGGATGTTCCGGCGCAGCGCCTGCAGGTCCGGGCCCTTCAGCGCACTGATGTCGCGGCCGTCGAACTCGATCGAGCCGCTCTGCGATTCGACGAGGCGCAGCAGCGAGCGGCCGGTGGTCGACTTGCCGCAGCCCGATTCGCCGACCAGCGCGAGCGTCTCGCCCGCGCGCAGTTCGAAGCTCACCCGTTCCACCGCATGCACGTATTGCGACACGCGGCCGAACACGCCGCTCTTCACCGGGAAGCGCGTCACGAGATCGCGCACGCGCAGGATCGGCGACGCGGACGGATCGACGGGCCGCTGCGCAGCGTCGTTCGCCGCGGGTGCGGGCGACGCCGCCGGTGCGGCCGCGTTTGCGCCGTCAACCTTCAGCAGCGGGAATTTCTCGGGCGCATCGGTGCCCTGCATCGAGCCGAGTTTCGGCACGGCCGCGAGCAACGCGCGCGTGTAGCGATGCTCAGGCGCCGCGAAGATGCGATCCGATTCGCCCTCCTCGACCTTCTCGCCGCGATACATCACGAGCACGCGGTCGGCCACTTCGGCCACCACGCCCATGTCGTGCGTGATGAAGATCACGCCCATGTTCATTTCGTCCTGCAGCCCGCGCACCAGTTGCAGGATCTGCGCCTGGATCGTCACGTCGAGCGCGGTCGTCGGCTCGTCCGCGATCAGCAGCGACGGCCGGCACGACAGCGCCATCGCGATCATCACCCGCTGCCGCATCCCGCCCGACAACTGGTGCGGATAGCGCGCGAACACGCGGCGCGCCTCCGGGATGCGCACGAGTTCGAGCAGCCGCAGCGTTTCCGCGCGCGCTTCCGACGTGCTTTTCGACTGATGCAGCGCGATCGCCTCGCTGATCTGGTCGCCGACGGTGAACACCGGGTTCAGCGACGTCATCGGCTCCTGGAAGATCATCGCGATATCCGCGCCGCGAATGCCGCGCATCGTCGCGCCGCTGGCCTGCGCAAGATCGACAATCGCGCCGCCGCGCCGGCGGAACGCGATCCGGCCGTTCGTGATCGCACCGCCGCCGTGCTCGACGAGCCGCATCAGCGCGAGCGACGTGACCGACTTGCCCGAGCCCGATTCGCCGACGATCGCGAGCGTCTCGCCGCGGTCGACGTGAAACGACACGTTGCGCACCGCGTCGAACGTCGCGCCTTCGCGGCGGAACGTGACCGACAGGTCGTCGACGGCCACCACGCGCTGCTCGGGCAGCACCAGGCCGGACGGGTTACGGCTCGAAGTCATCGTGGGTCTCCTCCTCGTGCGGTCCGGAATCAGGCCGTGTCGTCGTCGCGATAGATGCCGACCACCGGCGCTTCGCCGACGCGCGCATAGCCGCGGTACATCCCTTCGGTGTTGAACGGCATCGCGACGTTGCCCTGCGCATCGACCGCGATGATCCCGCCGCGGCCCGCGAGTCGCGGCAGCTTGTTCATCACGACGTCGTTTGCGGCGTCGGCGAGCGATGCGCCGCGATACGCGATCTGCGCGGCGACGTCATGCGCGGTCGCGAGCCGGATGAACATCTCGCCGGTGCCCGTCGACGACACCGCGCACGTTGCGTCATCCGCGTAGCAGCCCGCGCCGATGATCGGCGAATCGCCGACACGCCCCGGCTGCTTGTTCGTGATGCCGCCCGTCGACGTCGCCGCCGCGATGTGGCCGTGCTGGTCGCATGCGACCGCGCCGACCGTGCCGTGCTTGCGGTCCGGATCGAGCGGTTCGGCCCGCTGCTGCTGCGACGGTGATGCACCGAACGTGAACGTCGCCGCGTCGTGGTCGAGCATGACGCCCGCCGCTGCGCGCGCCTTGACCCACTGGGCGCGACGCGCCTCGGTGTCGAAGTAGCCCGGTTCCGCGAGTTCGAGCCCCTGCGCGGCCGCGAACGCATCGGCGCCCTCACCGGCGAACAACACGTGCTCGCTCGCTTCCATCACGCGCCGTGCGGCCAGCACCGGATTGCGCACGCGCGTCGCGCAGCAGATCGCGCCGGCGCCGAGCGTCGCGCCGTCCATCACCGCCGCGTCGAGCTCGTGCTTGCCTTCGGCCGTATAGACGGCGCCGCGCCCGGCGTTGAACAGCGGGCAATCCTCGAGCATCCGCACCGCGACGGTGACGGCGTCGAGCGCGCTGCCGCCATCGGCCAGCACCTGCTGCGCGGCCGTCAGGATGGCGGTCAGTTCGGCACGGTACTGACGTTCGGTGTCGGAATCCATCGCCTCGCGCAGGATCGTGCCTGCGCCGCCGTGAATCGCAACGATCGCGGGTGAAGTCATGTTTTTTTCGGACGGTGAGTAGAAGGGTTGGCGGCCGGCAGCGTCGCTTGCGGCTGGACGAGCCACGGCAGCAGGAATTCGGTCATCTCGGCCGCGGATTTCGCGGACCGGTGCGTGCGCAGCGCGACCGCGTCGATCAGCGCCTCGATCATCGCGAGCACGGCCGCTTCCGACGTCGCCGCGAAGCGCCGCTCGGCCGTGACGTACAGGTTCAGCGACGCGATCGGCGCAAGCGGCGATTGCGGGCCGTCGGAGATACCCAGTACGCGTGCACCGCGCGCTGCCGCGCGCCGGGCCAGTTCGATCGTGTCCTTCACGTAGCGCGGAAACGCGAGCGCGATCACGAGATCGCGCGAGTCGGCCGTATAAAGCCGCCGCGCCGCGTGCGACGGGCCGCCGAGCAACGCGAGCGACTGCACGTTGTCATGGCAGACGGACAGCCCATGCTCCATCAGTCCGGTCAGAAACGCGCTCGATCCCGCACCGAGGATCAGCACGCGCCGCGCGCCGACGATCGCCTCGACCGCGGCCTCGACATCGGCTGCGTCCAGTTGCGCGCGCGTGTTCTCGATGTTCGCGACGGCCTGGTCGAATACCGCGTCGATCCACGCCGCACCACGCACGCCGGGCTCCTGCTCCTGCGCGGAACGCAGCCGCTCGACCGGCCCGAGCGTCGCCTCGAAGCCACGCACGAGCGCCGCGCGCATCGCCGGATAGCCGTCGAAACCGAGCGCCTTCGCGAAGCGGTTCGCGGTCGCGATCGACGCGTTCACGGCCTGCGCGAGTTCGTCGATGCGCATCGTCGCCGCGCGGAACGGATTCGCGAGCACGAATTCGCCCATGCGGCGGTGGATCGGCGTCATCAACGGCATCGCCGACGCGATCCGCTCGGCAATCGCGGGTTCGTCGTAACTGGCGTCGTGCGGAGCGAGAGGCGTCATGCGAAGGGTTGTTGCAAGGATGATGAAAATGAATTTACACAACTCCCGCCTCGAAAAGAAATAAATTTTCATCAGGGTTGTCACGCTCCGCCCCGCGCCTTTCGATCACCCGACGCTCGCACAGCCCCGCCGCACGGGCCTTCAGCGCGTGATCGCCGTGCGTCGCCCTGCACGCCGCGTGATCTCGCTCATCGGGAAAACCCCGAGCAAGTTCGTTCGAATGCAATTTCACGTTGACCGGATTCGAATTCGAACATAGGATGTTCGAAAATGATCAGTCGTCAGATAACATGCAGCTTCACCGACGACGAAATGTTCGCTTGAACACCATGATTCCGATGAAATCCGGGAAAAATGGCGCCCATCAAGATCGGACATCGTACAAATAAAGCGAAACAGGCCATCCCGAACGGATGGTCGTCATGGATCGGACCGGCGCCACACGCCGGCCCTGCCCGACAGGAGACAGCAGTGAAGACAGTCAAGGCGTTGCGCTGGTGGATCATCGTGCTCGTATGTCTGGGCACGATCCTCAACTACCTCGCACGGAATTCCCTCGCGGTGCTCGCCCCCGAGCTGAAGCAGGTCTTTTCGATCTCGACGCAGCAGTATTCGTACATCGTCGGCGCGTTCCAGATCGGTTACACGATCATGCAGCCCGTGTGCGGCTTCGTCGTCGACCTGATCGGGCTGCGGCTCGGGTTCGCGCTGTTCGCGATGCTGTGGTCGGTGGTCGGCGTCGCGCACGGCTTCGCGTCGGGCTGGCTGTCGCTCGGCATCCTGCGCGGCTTTCTCGGGCTGTTCGAAGCCGCCGCGATTCCATCGGGGATGAAGGCGGTTGCCGAATGGTTTCCCGATCGCGAGAAATCCGTCGCGGTCGGCTATTTCAACGCGGGCACGTCGCTCGGTGCCGCGATCGCACCGCCGCTCGTCGTGTTCCTGTCGATGCGGTTCGGCTGGCAGGCCGCGTTCATGGCCACCGGCGCGCTCGGCTTCGTGTGGGCCGCGCTCTGGTACGCGCAGTACCGGTCGCCGGCCGACCATCCGCGCATCACGCCGCAGGAGCGCGCGCTGATCCGCGACGGCCAGGCGACGATGCCGCCCGTGTCGAAGCGTCGTATTCGCGACGTCGTCACCGCGCGGCGCTTCTGGGCCATCGCGCTGCCGCGCTTCTTCGCCGAACCCGCGTGGCAGACCTTCAGCTTCTGGATTCCGCTGTATCTCGCGACCGAGCGCCACATGGAACTCAAGCAGATCGCGATCTTCGCGTGGATGCCGTTTCTCGCGGCCGACCTCGGCGGCATCGCGGGCGGCTACCTGTCGCCGTATCTCGCGAAGCGGTTCGAGCTGCCGCTCGTATGGTCGCGTGTCGCGGGCATCGCGCTCGGCGCGGTGCTGATGCTCGGGCCCGCGATGATCGGGCTCGTCGCGTCGCCGTACACGGCCATCGCGCTGTTCTGCGTCGGCGGCTTCGCGCACCAGATGATCTCCGCGCTCGTCAACACGCTGTCGGCCGACGTGTTCGATCCCGAGGAAGTCGGCACCGCGAGCGGCTTCGCCGGGATGGCCGCGTGGATCGGCGGCCTCGGTTTCTCGCTGCTGGTCGGCGCGCTCGCCGACAAGATCGGCTATGCACCGCTGTTCGCGTGCCTCGGCCTGTTCGACATCATCGGCGTCACGCTGCTCGCGGTGCTGATCCGCGGGCAGTCGAAGCAGGAACGCCTGCTCGCCCGGCACGCCTGACCTTCGCCCTTACCAGGAATCGCACTCATGACTTCGCTTCTTCATCCGCCCGTGTTCCGCGTCGCCGGCCAGCACGCGAACCGTGTGCTGCTCGCGTCCGAGGCGGGCGCAACCGTCGAGATCTTCGTGCTCGAGGACGACATCGTGCGGGTGCGTGTGCTGCCCGATGCGACGGCACGCAACCCGCGCACGTGGTCGATCGCGCCGGGCCTCGACGACGTGCCGCTCGACGGGCGCGACCGCCTCGATCTCGACGGCTTCGCGCTGCCCCCCTATACGCTCGTCGAAGACGACGATGCCGTGTGCATCGAGACCGCGCAGATTCGCGTCGCGGTCCGCCGGCAAGGCGGCCATTGCACGTGGTCGATGCGCGGCGCGGACGGCACGTGGCGCGTCGCACTCGCCGACCGTGCGACGCAGGCGTACAACTTCGGCTGGTGGGACGATCGTGCGTATCACTACGTCGCCCGCGAGCGCGGCGACAAGGTATTCGGCCTCGGCGAACGCGCGGGCGAGCTCGACCGCACCGGCGCGCGCTTCGAGATGCGCAACATCGACGCGATGGGCTACAGCGCGAAGCACACCGACCCGCTGTACAAGCACATTCCGTTCACCATCACATGGTCGCCCGCTGCCTGTGAGGGGTTCGGGCTGTTCTACGACACGCTGTCGGACTGCGCGTTCGACATGGGCCGCGAGCTCGACAACTATCACGGCCCGTACCGCTATTTCGTCGCCGAGCACGGCGATCTCGACTACTACTTCATCGCGTCGCCCGACACGCCGCTCGCGGCCGCGCGGCGCTTCACGTGGCTCACCGGGCGCCCCGCGCGCACGCCGAAATGGGGGCTCGGCTATTCGGGCTCGACGATGAGCTACACCGATGCGCCGGACGCGCAGCAGCAGATGAACCAGTTCGTCGAGCAATGCGACACGCACGACATCCTGTGCGATTCGTTCCACCTGTCGTCGGGCTATACGTCGATCGGCGCGAAGCGCTACGTGTTCAACTGGAACCGCGACAAGTTTCCCGATGCGAAGGGCTTCGTGAAGCATTACCGCGACCACGGCATCCGCCTGTGCGCGAACATCAAGCCGTGCCTGCTGCGCGACCATCCCGCATTCGAAGACGCGGCCACGCGCGGGCTGCTGATCCGCTCGGCGTCCGGCGAGCCGGCATGGGTGCAGTTCTGGGACGAGGTCGGCGCGTATCTCGACTTCACGCAGCCCGACGCGTACCGCTGGTGGCGCGAGCAGGTCACGTCGGCGCTGCTCGAATACGGGATCGAGTCGACCTGGAACGACAACAACGAGTACGAGATCTGGTCGCCCGACGCGATCGCGCACGGCTTCGGCCAGCCGTATCCCGCGCGCGAAGCGAAGGTGCTGCAGACGATGCTGATGATGCGCGCGTCGCGCGACGCGCAGCGCGCGCATGCGCCGGCGCAGCGGCCGTTCCTCGTCTCGCGCTCAGGCGGCGCCGGCATGCAGCGCTATGTGCAGACCTGGTCCGGCGACAACTACACGTCGTGGGAAACGCTGCGCTACAACCTGAAGATGGGCCTCGGGCTCGCGTTGTCCGGCGTGTCGAACATCGGCCACGACATCGGCGGCTTCTCCGGGCCCGCGCCGTCGCCGGAACTGCTGCTGCGCTGGGTGCAGTTCGGCATCTTCATGCCGCGCTTCAGCATCCACTCGTGGAACGACGACGGCACCGTCAACGAACCGTGGATGTATCCCGAGATCACCGCGCAGATCGCGTCGCTGATCAAGCAGCGCTACCGGCTGCTGCCCTACCTCTACCACCTGCTGTGGCTGTCGACCGCGCGCTACGAGCCCGTGCTGCGGCCGACCTTCGCCGATTTCCCCGGCGATGCGCGCTGCTACGACGAATGTGACGACATGATGCTCGGCGACGCGCTGCTCGTCGCGCCGGTCGTCGACCCCGGCCTGACGGCGCGCACCGTCTACCTGCCGTCGGGCGCGCGCTGGATGTGCTGCACGAGCGCGCAAGCGTTCGACGGCGGCGCGAGCGTGACGCTGCCCGCGCCGCTCGACTCGCCGGTGATGCTGCTGCGCGAGGGCCGCGTGCTGCCGCTGAACGTCGCGGAACAGCATTTCGGCGCGCGTGCCGACACGCGCGGCTTCCTCGTCGCGCCGCGCATCGAGGATGGCGTCACCTACGGCGAATGCGTCGAGGACGATGGCGAGACGGAAGCATGGCGCGACGGCGAATACGGGCTGTGGCGCATCGAGACCGGCCGCGAAGCGTCGGGCACGCTCGGCGTATCGGTGCGCTGGGACGGCCGTCCGGCACGCCCGGCCGACCGCGTCGAGATCCTGTTGCCCGCGTCGCTGCAAGGCCCGGTCGCCGTACGCGGCGCGCACGTCGAGCAGGATGCGCAGGATGGCGCATGGCGCCGCCTCGTCGTCGCATTCGACAGCTGAACCGCGTCACCCACGCAAGACGGGCCGTTCACGCGGCCCGCCGCCCGCCATAGAGGAGGCGACCGAGCCTCCCGCTCACCTTGAAAAGATGAAGAGATCTGGAGATCGTCAATGAAAGCACCCGTCAACCGCTATGCAATCCTCATTTTTTCGGCCGCATCGCTCGGCACGACCACCGCGCACGCGCAGAGCAGCGTGACGCTGTACGGCGTCGTCGACGATTCGCTCGCGTACGTGAACAACCAGCAGGGCCACTCGAACGTCTACATGCGCGACGGCAACCTGTATGCGTCGAAGTTCGGGCTGCGCGGCGACGAGGATATCGGCGGCGGCACGCATGCGATCTTCGACCTGCAGTCCGGCTTCAACCTGAACAACGGCGCGCAATCCGCTGCCGGCCTGATCTTCAATCGCCAGGCGTTCGTCGGCCTGCGCAACGATCACTACGGCACGATGACGGCCGGCCGCCAGTACACGCCGTACTTCCTGTTCGTCGGCCCGTACGCGTCGAGCAGCTGGCTGACCGGCGCGACGGGCGCGCATCCGGGCGACATCGACGGCCTCGACACGACGATCCGCGTGAACAATTCGGTTACCTATACGTCGCCGACCTTCGCCGGGCTGACCGCGAGCGCGATGTATGCATTCGGCGGCATTGCCGGCGCGACCGGCAAGGGCAACACGTTCAGCGCCGCGCTGCGTTATGCGAACGGGCCGATCGGCATCGCGGCCGGCTACCTGCGCATCAACAGCTCGGGCTCGTCGGCCGGTTTCCTGAATCCGGCGACCGCCGCGTCGGGCAGCTTCGCGGTATCCGTGCTGAACCAGGGCTATCTGACCGCGAAGGCCGTCGAGCAGGTCGCGGCGGCCGGCAACTACACGCTCGGCGACCTGACGATGGGTCTCAACTACTCGAACGTGAAGTACCTGCCCGGCAACGGCTCCGCGTTCACGGACACGGTCGTGTTCAACACCTACGGCGCGCTCGCCGCGTACCGCTTCACGCCTGTGTTCTCGGTGGCCGGCGCGTTCGCGTACACGCTCGCATCGAAGGCGAACGGCATCAACAGTGCGGCCCGCTACCAGCAGGTTTCGCTGAAGGAGTCGTACAGCCTGTCGAAGCGCACGACGCTCTATGCGCTGCAGGCGTACACGCATTCGAGCGGACAGACGCTCGGTGCGCAAGGCGCCGGCCACGTGATCGACGCGGCACCGATCGTCGGCGATTCGCAGCAACTCACACCGTCGACGACGCGCGGCCAGTTCGTCGGCATGGCCGGGATCGCCGTCACGTTCTGAACCCTCGCGGCAGCGCCTTCGGCGCGCTGCCCCTGCCCCGCGCGACACGCATTTCGCGCATTCCATGCGTGCAGTCCGGGCGCCTGGCACACGGCAGCCGTGGCGTTTTAAGCGGCTCGTCCGCCCGCCGCGCGAACCGCGCGGGTTTTCTCGATCCCCCCGACACCTTACAATTCGTCAGGTTTTCCTTTCTGCATGCCCCTTCTTGCAGTCCTGACACCGCGGTACACTCGACGCACGCCGTATCAGGGTCCGACGCGCGACACACGCGCCGGGCGGCGTCGCGCCTCGTTGCGCCCACAACTGGATGCCAGTCATGCCAGATTCCCGTCCCTCGCCCCGCACGACGTTCAAGCCGCAGGTCGTCCTGCCCGCGCTCGCGGTCATCGGCGCACTGCTCGTCGTGTGCGCGCTGCACCCGAACGAAGCCGGCGCGCTGTTCTCCGCCGGCCAGCAATGGGTCATCGCACGCTTCGACTGGTTCTACGTGCTCGCCGTCACCGGCTTCCTCGTGTTTCTCGTGCTGATCGCCGCCAGCGACTTCGGCAACATCCGGCTCGGCCCCGACGACGCCGAACCCGAATTCAGCTTCGTGTCGTGGACGGCGATGCTGTTCGCGGCCGGCATGGGCATCGGCCTCATGTACTTCGGCGTCGGTGAGCCGATGCAGCATTTCCTGAAGCCGCCGACCGTCGACCCCGGCACGCCCGCCGCCGCGCGCGAGGCGATGCTGATGACGTTCTTCCACTGGGGCTTCCATGCGTGGGCGATCTACGGGCTGATGGGGCTCGTGCTCGCGTATTTCGGGTTCCGCTACAACCTGCCGCTGACGCTGCGCTCGGGGCTGTATCCGGTGCTGCGCGAGCGCATCAACGGCTGGATCGGCCACACGGTCGACGCGTTCGCACTGGTCGGCACGGTCGCCGGCATCGCGACGACGCTCGGCTACGGCGTGATGCAGATCAGCGCCGGCCTGCATACGGTCGTGGGCTGGGACACCAGCGGCAACGCGTTCCGCATCGGGCTGGTCGTGCTGGTCGTGCTGCTCGCGGGTGCTTCCGCCGCGAGTGGCCTCGACAAGGGCGTGCGGCGGCTGTCCGAGCTGAACCTGCTGCTTGCGTTCCTGTTGCTCGCGTTCGTGGTCGTCGCGGGACCGACGTCGTTCCTGCTGCGCGCGCTCGGCGACAACATCGGCCAGTACCTGTCGCATCTCGTCGACCTGTCGTTCCGCACCTATGCGTACGCGTCGCCGCGCGAGGAAGGCTGGTTCGGCGGCTGGACGATCCTCTACTGGGCGTGGTGGGTGTCGTGGTCGCCGTTCGTCGGCATGTTCATCGCGCGCATCTCGCGCGGCCGCACGATCCGCCAGTTCGTGATCGGCGTACTGCTCGTGCCGACCGCGTTCAACCTCGTATGGATGACGGTGTTCGGCAACAGCGCGATCTGGCTCGATACGCACGGCGCGGCCGGCGCGCTCGCGCAGACGGCCACCAACGTCGACGCGCTGCTGTTCCGTTTCTTCGACTTCCTGCCGCTATCGCAAGGACTGTCGATCGTCGCGATCGTGCTGATCGCGGTGTTCTTCGTCACGTCCGCCGATTCGGGCGCGTTCGTGCTCGACCAGATCGCGACGCGCGGCAACGCGCACTCGCCCGTGTGGCAACGGCTGTTCTGGGCCGCGCTGCTCGGCGTGACGGCCGCGGTGCTGCTCGTCGCCGGCGGGCTCGGCGCGTTGCAGGCGATGACGCTGATCGCCGCGCTGCCGGTCGCGATCATCATGCTCGCGCTCTGCTACGGGCTGTGGCGCGGGCTCGCGGCCGACCGCGTGCACTATTCGCAGGACGTCGCGCCGGCAACGAGCTTCTGGACCGGCCAGCACTGGCGCCACCGCCTGACGCACATCCTGCGGCAGACGACCGAAGCCGAAGCGCGCCAGTTCGTCGCCGAGACGGTCGAGCCCGCGTTGCGCAAGGTCGCCGACGAGCTGCGCGCGAGCGGCGTCGATGCGAACGTGCAGCGCGACAGCGACGATGCCGTCCGGCTCACCGTGCCGACCGCCGACCACCGCGATTTCGTGTACGGCGTGCGCGTGACCGTGAAATCCGCGGCCGCGTTCCTGGTGCGCGAGGCAGCCGAGCCGGAAGCGGAACGGGCACACGTGTACGGGATCGTCACGTTCTTCGAGGACGGGCGGCTCGGCTATGACGTCGAATACCTGCGCGGCGACGAAGTGATTGCCGATGTGCTGCGCCAGTACGAACGCTACGTGTCGCTCGCGGCCGACAAGCGTACGCATCTGCTGAGCCGCGCGCCGGGGCATGCGACGGAGGCCGAATGAACGCCGCCCTTGCCACGCCGGGGCGGTTCGCCATCCACGATGGAGCCGCACCATGACCGGACTCCTGCAAAGCCGCGCCTCCGACGTCATCGCGCTCGGCACGCTCGCCGTGCTCTACCTCGGCGGCGCCGGCATCGCGCTGTGGCGAATCCGGGCCGCGGCGCCCCGCGGCAAGGTCTACTGGATCGTCTGCGCGGCGCTGCTCGTCGGCGGCGCCATCGCGATGGGCATCAACCTGTCGCCGATGCCGGACACCGGAGACATGCCGCCCGGGTTTGCACTCGGCGTCGAAGCCGTCCTGCTGGGTCTCGCCTTGGTCGCCGGCGGTTGCGCGTGGTTGATGCTGCGCGCGCGGCGACACTGACGCGCGTGCATTACGCGGCGCGGCTTCGTCCCGCGCGAACGGCCACGCGCGGGGCGAACCGGCAGGCCCTTCCTTGACCCACCGCTCTACCGCAACGCGTTACGCGGACGGTGCCCGCGCCGTCACGAGCCAGCATGCCGCGTCGAAGCGCACATCGGCACCCTCCACGTAAGGCGCGAACGCCGCACGCATCGTGTCGACCACGCGCCGCCGCGTTGCCTCGTCCACCTCCAGCAACGCCAGCCCGACCGGGCCCAGCCGCGAAGTGTAGTCGTCCAGCGCGGAAGCAGGCAGCGCGCACGCCGGATCGACCGGCTCGATCGCGATGTCCGCCCAGCCGCTGTCCGACAGCACCGACGCCATTCGCTGCCGGTCGCCGAACGCGAATTGTCCCGGCGCGCCGGGCCGCCGTGCGGGCAGGTTCGGCAGCAACGGCGCGGCGGCCCGCTCGGCAATCGTCATGAACGGATTGTCGGCCGCGCTGCGCCATGCGATGAACCGCATCTGCGCATTCGGCCGCGCCGCATGCCGCAGATTCGCGAACGCCCTGACCGGATCGTCGAAGAACATCACACCCAGGCGCGACACGATCAGGTCGACGCTCGCGGGCTCGAACGCATGGGTCTGCACATCCGCGCGCACGAAACGGGCATGAATGCCGCTGCGTTCGGCGCGCGCCTGCGCGGCGTCGATCATCCGGGCCGAGATGTCGATGCCCGTGCATTGCGCGTCAGCCCCTAGCCGCCGCGCGATCGCGAGCGTGACCGCGCCCGTGCCGCAGCCGACGTCGAGCACGCTGCGCGCGGACGACGTGGCCGCCGCATCCACGAGCAACTTCTCCAGCGGCTCGAACATCCGGTCGATCGGCGCCTGCGTGTCGACCCAGGCACGCCCCGACGGGCCGTTCCAGAGCGCGGATTGTTCGTCATTGGGCTGGCTGGTTTCCATCGTCGAATCCCCCTTCTGGTTCTTTCATCGTGCCTCGCACTTTGCTGCTTCAAGCCGGCTTGAAGTCAAGGCCCTCCGGCCGCGACCTGCCATCGCGATATCGATGCCCGGCCCGTATGCAAGCGCCCCCGTCTTTTCATATTTCTTACATTCGCGCTGCGTATCGTTGACGACTTTCCTACGGTGCCTCCCATGCGACGACTCCTCACGCGCGCGCTGCTCGTGCGCTGCGCTCCCCTTGCTGCCCTCGCCGCGCTCTCCGCGTGCTCGAACCACATCGATTCGCCGGCCGATCCGGCGAGTGCGTCGGTCAACGTCCAGGCCGCATGGGTCGAGATCGGCGAGGCGAACCAGGCGATCGCGCGCGTCATCACGAACTACACGCCCGCGTCGGCCGGCGATCCGCTGTGCCCGCAACTGACCGTCGACGGCAAGCTGTCTCGCATGTCCGTACGCGCGGGCGCCGCAACCCTCGCCCAGCGGCCGACCGCCAGCGATCCGTCCGATTCGAAGCCGTCGAGCTTCCCGGTGTCCGTCTGCGAGATGACGCTGCCGGCCGGCGCGCAGGCGGCAAGCGTCGCGGGCCGCACGCTGCCGCTACCGAAGGCGCAGCCGCAACGCATCGCGATCATCGCCGACACCGGCTGCCGCATGAAGAAAGCCGACAACGCTTGGCAGGCGTGCAACGACGCGACGGTGTGGCCGTTCGACACGATCGCGGCCAGCGTCGCGAAGCTGTCGCCCGACCTCGTGATGCATATCGGCGACTACCACTATCGCGAGAACGCGTGCCCGCCGGACATCGCCGGCTGCAAGGACAGCCCGTGGGGCTATGGCTGGGATACGTGGCAGGCCGACCTGTTCCGTCCGGCCGCCCCGCTGCTCGCGAAGGCGCCGTGGGTCGTCGTGCGCGGCAATCACGAGGAATGCGCGCGGGCGGGCCAGGGCTGGTTCCGCTTCCTCGATCCGCGCCCGTATTCGGCCGCGCGCTCGTGCGACGATCCGGCCAACGACAACAACGCGAACTATTCGGAACCCTATGCGGTATCGCTCGGCGGCGGCTCGCAGGTGATCGTGTTCGACACCGCGAAGGTCGGCCGCACGCCGCTCAAGACGACCGACGCGCAATTCGGCATCTACCAGAAGCAGTTCCAGACGGTCGCCGCGCTCGCGTCGAAGGCCGGCATGACGACGACGATCTTCACGAACCACCATCCGATCCTCGCGTTCGCGCCGATCGCCGGCAGCACGCCCGCGCCGGGCAACCTCGCGCTGCAGTCGGTGATGTCGAGCCTCAACGCGCAGGCGTACTACCCGCCCGGCGTGCACGTCGCGCTGCATGGGCACGTGCACGACTTCCAGGCGATCAACTTCTCGTCCGGGCATCCGGCGACGATCGTGTCCGGCAACGGCGGCGACAATCTCGACGTCGCGCTGCCCGACCCGTTCCCGGCCGGCCTGACGCCCGCACCGGGCGCCGTGATCGAACGGCTGTCGCACAACAACAGCTTCGGTTTCCTGATCATGGAACGTCGCGCCGCCCCGGCGACCGGCTGGGTGTTCCACGCATACTCGGCAGCCGGCAAGCTGCTCGCGTCGTGCAACCAGTCGGGCACGACGCTCGCCTGCGACAAGACGGGATTCATTGCGCCGTGAGTGAAGTGGTTCGATGTGACGACCGCCATGCGGGCGGCCTGCAAACGCTGCGTACGCTGGCCACGACGGCCGTATTCGCGGGCCTGGCGCTCGCGGCCCACGCCGCACCGGCCGAAACGGTCCTGCTCCCCGGCGCGCCGCCTTCGCGAGTCGTCGACACGATCGGCAACGGCACGCCGCAGGTGACGGGCAAGATCGATGCGGCAACCGCGCGCTTCGCGCCCGACCCGACGCTCGTCGCGCTCGGCCGCCGGATCTTCTTCGATCCGCGGCTGTCCGAGCCGCGCGGCATGTCGTGCGCGGGCTGCCACGATCCGGGCCGCGCGTTCGCGCCGACGCTGTCGGCCGCCTCGCTCGCGGGGCCCGGTGTGCCGGAAGGCAGCCGGCCCGGGCGTTTCAGCCAGCGCAACGCACCGTCGCTGCTCTATGTGCGTTACGTGCCGCGCCGCCACTTCTACCAGGATGACGACGCGCCTGCGCCGTCGCCGTTCGGCGGCCTGTTCAGCGACGGCCGCGCCGATACGCTCGCCGAGCAGATCCGCGGGCCGCTGTTCGATCCGAACGAGATGAACAACCGGTCGCGGGCCGCACTGCTGCGCAAGGTCGACGCGACCGAACTCGCGCCCGATCTGGCCGCGCGTTTCGGCGCGCCGGTGCGGCGCGATCCCGAGCAACTGGTGCGTGCGCTGGGCCTGGCCGTCGAGGCCTATCTGCAGAGCGACGAGATGGCGCCGTTCACGTCGCGCTTCGATGTGTTCCTGCGCACGCGCAAACCGCTCGCGCCGGCCGAGATGCGGGGCCTCGCGCTGTTCCGGAATCCCGACAAGGGCAACTGCATGAGCTGCCATACGCTGTCGGAGACGTCGAGCCGCCCGGAGCGTTCGCTCTTCACCGATTTCGGCTACGACGCGATCGCGGTGCCGCGCAACCGCGCGCTGCCGGCGAACCGCGATCCGCGCCATTTCGACAACGGGCTGTGCGACACCGCACGGCGGCTGCGCTGGCCCGAGCCGACGCAATGGTGCGGCTACCTGCGCACGCCGGGGCTGCGCAACGTCGCGATCAAACAGACGTTCATGCACAACGGCGTGTTCTCGACGCTGCGCGACGCGGTCGCGTTCTATAACACGCGCTCGACCGACCCGGGCTTCTGGTATCACGGGGCCAGAACGTTCGACGACGTGCCGGCCGCCTACCGCGGCAACATCAACGTCAACTCGACGCCGATGAACCGCCGGCCCGGCACGCCGCCCGCGCTGAGCGACGCGGAAATCGACGACATCGTCGCGTTCCTCGGCACGCTGACCGACGCGCGCTATACGAAGGTAGCTGCCCCTGTTGCACCCGCTGCCCCTGCTGACCGGATCACGCGAACCGCCGTGCCGGCTCGCTGACCTGGCCGAACGGCCAGCCTGGACGCACCCGCTTGCGGTCACCGCAAACACTGGTTATATTTACAGTGCTGTATTTATGAACAGTGAGGTGCGCGATGGAACATCTGGTCCGTATCGTCAACGAAGCTGATCGCCAAGTGCTGGCGTGGCTCCGCGCTCAGGTCGGTGATACCCGCGTCGAGCGCGCGGCTCGCCAGCTCGGGCATACGCGCAAGCCATTCCCGTCCGCCGTATGCCGGTATCTGGGCATGAGCGCACCGGCCACGCTGCGCCAGGCCGAACGGCCGCGCGCCGCACGCGATTTCTCGGTCGGCGATCGTTACCTGTCGTTGATCCGCCAGCACCTCGCCACGCACTCGGCCAGCCGATGAAATGGCGGCGGCTGGCCACGTCGGTGGCCCGGAAAGCCGGGCGCCTTGCGAATTCGCAAGCCCGGCCGGTCGCCACCGCGCTTACGTGGCCGCCATGGCTTCCCGTACGAGGCGGCCGAGCGTTTCGAACGCCGCTTCGTGCGCCGCATCGAACACGCGCGTGCAAGCGAGCCGGATATAGCCGTCGAAGCGGTCGGAATTCGAGAAGATCGAGCCGGGCGCGATCCTGACCCCCTGCGCCAGCGCGGCGTCGAACAGCACCTCGGAGCGCACGCCGTCCGGCAGCGCGATCCACAGCAGCATCCCGCCCGGCGGCTGGTTCATCCGCGTTCCGGCCGGGAAATGCCGCGCAATCGCATCGATCGTCACGTCGCGCTGCACGCGCAACTGTTCGCGAAACCGGTGCAGATGGCGATCGAACGCGCCCGTGCCGACGAATTCGGCAGCAACGGCCTGCAGCAACGCGGCGTTGTGCCGGCTGTGCGCGAACTTCAGCATCTTCACGCGTGCGTGCCAGCGCCCCGCGCTTATCCAGCCCAGCCGCATCCCGGGGGCCAGCACCTTGTTGAACGACGGGCAGTAGATCACCGTGCCGTCGCGGTCCCATGCTTTCACCGGCTTGACCGGCTGCGGCGCCTCGACGAGCTCGCGATAAGGCTCGTCCTCGATCACGGCCACGCCATGGCGCGAGCAGAGCGAGACAAGCGCCGCCTTGCGCTCGTCGGGCATCACGCAGCCGAGCGGGTTCTGCAGGTTCGGCACGACGACCACGGCCCGAATGTCCGGGTACGCGGTCAGCGCCACTTCGAGCGCCTCGATCGACAGGCCGGTCGTCGGGCTGGCCGGAATTTCGAGCGCGCGCAGGCCGAGACTTTCGAGCAACTGGATCAAGCCGAAGAAGGCCGGCGATTCGATCGCGATCGTGTCGCCGGGGCGCGCCACCGCGCGCAACGCGAGACTCACGGCATCGACGCCGCCGCTCGTCGACATCACGTCATCCGGCGTCACCGCCACGCCGTACGACAGCGCGCGCTTGGCCATCGTCTGCCGGAATTCGGGCGAACCGCCGACGGGCCCCGCATCGGTCAGCAAGGTGGGCTTGCGCCGCAACAGCCGGATTGCGAGCGCCTGCAGGCGCTCGGCCGGATACAGCGTGGCCAGCGCGGACGCGCCGCCAAGGTTCAGCGCATCGGGCGCCGTGTTCGCACGGTCGATCACGCGCGACACGCGTTCGTGCAGCCCCGCGAACGGCGGCTCGACGCTCAGCGGCGGCCCGTCGCTTTCCGGCAGCGTTTCGAGCGCGGCCGACGCGCGGCGCCGCACGAAGTAGCCGGAGCGCGGCTTCGCCTCGCACCAGCCGGTATCCTCGAGCCGCCGGAACGCCTGGATCGCGGTCGACAGGCTCACGCCGTGCTGTGCCATGAACGCGCGCACCGACGGCATCCGGTCGCCGGGCGACAGCGTGCCGGCCGCGATGATGCGGCGGTAGTGCTCGGCGAGCCGTTCGTAAAGCGGCTCGCCGTCCATTGGCAACGGCGGGCGGGATGAATCGGTGAAAGGCGTCATGCAGCCGATCGTGCCCGCGCGGCCGATCGCACGCCAGATACAGATTCCGGGGAAACCCACCGATACAGCGACGCAAAATCGTCGCCTGCACCGCAACAGATTCCCGGCCCCTGAATCTGTCGTGCCGGTGCCGGTTTCCCTAACCTGATTGCACGCTGTCGCCTCGCCGTCGCGAGGCCGCGCAACCGGGAAAGGGAATCGCCATGCAGACGCATCACATTCGGCTCGACGCCGGACAAAGCCACTTTGCGTGGTTCGACAAGGGCAGCCAGGTGATCGTGCTGGACGGCGCGCTGGCGGTCACGCTGCGCCACGGCGGGCTCGACTGGCTGCCCGACGCGCCGCAGCACATTCGCCGCCTGCTCGACGAAGGCGAATGCCTGACGCTCGAGACGGCCGGCCACGTGGCGCTGTCGGCCGGCGGCACGGGCGCGGTCAGTACGACGGTCGTGGAACCGAACGAACAATCCGGCTTGCTCGCGGCATGGCGCGCGATCCTGCGCCGGCTGTCCGGACGGATACGCGGTGGCCATCACGTGCGCGAGCATTCCTGAAATGGCGAGATGTCGCGTCACAGTGGCGCGTCAGGCTGCCCCCGCATCATTCAGAAAAAGTCTGGCGCGATCCCGTTCGACCGCGCTCATACGAATCAACCGACTTTGACCGGTTCAACCGTCGCGCCCTACCTGCTACGCGACGGTCACGACATCACCGCACGCTCCTGCGCCGCTCGACCCATTCGAACACCGCCATCCCGGCCAGCATCGCGACGACGAACACGATCCCCTTCGCCGACCCGAAGCCGATCGACACGATCGCGGGTCCCGGGCAGAACCCGGCGATCCCCCAGCCGATACCGAACACGGCACTTCCGGCAACCAGCCGCACGGTGATCGCCCGCGCGGCCGGCAACTGCATCGGCAAGCCGAGCCACGTCCGCGCCCTGCGCTTCGCCCATGCGAACGCGAACACGGCCACGCCCGTCGCGCCGGCCATCACGAACGCGAGCGACGGATCCCAGCGGCCCGCCAGGTCGAGAAAACCCAGCACCTTCTGCGGATTGGCCATGCCCGACACGATGAGGCCGACGCCGAACAGCAGCCCCGCCAGAAACGCGAATCCTGCCTGCATGTCAGCCTCCCAGCACGTGTCGTCGCACGAAGACGGTCACGAAGCCCGCGACCATGAAGACCACCGTCGCGACCACCGAGCGCAACGCACCGCGCGACATCCCGCACACGCCGTGGCCGCTCGTGCAGCCGCCCGCATACCGCGTGCCGACGCCAACCAGCAGCCCGGCCGCCATCAAGTCGAACCACCCTGCGTCGACCTGCGGCGTCAGGCTGTTTCCGGCGACGTGCATCACGACCGGTGCGGCGATGAGTCCGACGACGAACGCGGCGCGCCAGTCGCGCTCACCGGCGCGCGCCGTGAACAGACCACCGACGATGCCGCTGATACCGGCAATCCGGCCGTTGAACGCGACGAGCCACGCGGCCGCGAGCCCGATCAGCACGCCGCCGGCCAGCGACAACCACGGCGTGAAATGAAGCGCATCAAGCTGCATCGCGCCGCCCCTTCGCGGCCGGGCCGCAGAACTGTTCGTACAACACGCCCATCACCGCGACCGCGGCCGGGCTGTCGAGCGAATAGTGAATGTTCTTGCCGTCGCGGCGCGTGCGGACCAGCGCGTTGTCCCGCAACACGCCGAGCTGCTGCGACAGGGTCGGCTGGCGGATATCCAGCGCTGTCTCGAGATCGCTGACGCACCGCTCGCCTTGCGACAGTTCGCAGAGCAGCAGCAGCCGGTCGGGATTCGACATCACCTTGAGCAGCGCGCAGGCCGATTCGGCGGCCGCGCGCATCGGGTCGGGTTCCAGCAACCCGGCGGAAAGATCGTCGTTCATTGGCGCGGGAGGACAATTAAAGAATCAATATTATATCAATTCATATAATGATACTCCCGCCGCTTGCCGACAGGCGGCCTTGCCCCCTCCTTCGCTCAGGCCTGCTCGCCCGCCATCGCCTTCGCGGCCGGCATGCGCGCCGCATCGGCACGCACCACGCCGAGCGCCAGCACCGCGATCCCCGCGATCACGCACGGCGCCGCGACGACCGCAAACGCAGTCGACAACGGCACGCCCATCGCCAGCATCGCGCCGCCCGCCATCGATCCGACGACCGAGCCGCCACGGCCGATCCCGTTCGCCCAGCTCACGCCGGTGGTGCGGCACTCGGTCGGATAGAACGCGGCCGACAGCGCATTCGCGCCGACCTGCGAACCCGACACGCAGAAGCCGGCCGCGAACACGGCGAGCGCGGCGCCCCACGGCGATGCGGCAAACACGCCGATCGCGGCGACGAATACGCCGGCCGCCGCATAGCTGCAGGCCAGTACGCGATGCGGATCGAAACGGTCCATCAGCCCGCCGAGGACGATCGCGCCGAGCGTGCCGCCGATCTGGAACATCGCGGTCACGCGCGCGGCCGTCTGCAGCGTCGCGCCGGTCGTGCGCAGCAGCGTCGGCAGCCAGCTCGACAACAGGTAGATCACGAGCAGGCTCATGAAGAACGTCAGCCACAGCAGCAGCGTGCCGCGCAGCAGGTCGGCGCTGAACAGGCGGCCGAGCGGCGACCCGGCCGGCTTGCCGGCGGGCGCGATGAACGACGCGTTCGCAAGATGCGGATCCGGCGCGATACGACCGAGCATCGCCGCGATCCGTTCGCGCGCCGCGCCTGTATTGACGAGATAGCGCACCGACTCCGGCAGCCGCCACGCGAGCACCGGCAGCAGCAGCAACGGCGCGGCGCCGCCGACGACGAGCACCGCACGCCAGCCGTGGTGTTCGATCAACGACGCAGCCGCGAGCCCACCGAGCGCGGAGCCGATCGTGAAGCCGCAGAACATCGTCGTCACCAGCAGCGAACGGCGCCGCGCCGGGCAGTATTCGGACGTCAGCGTGATCGCATTGGGCATCGCGCCGCCGAGCCCGAGCCCGGTCACGAAGCGCCACGCGATCAGCTCGGTCAGGCCGCCCGCGCTCGCCGATGCGGCGCTCGCGATGCCGAAGCACGCCACGCAGGCGAGCAGCAGCCGCTTGCGGCCGAACCGGTCGCCGAACGGCCCGAACACGAGCGCGCCGGCCATCAGCCCGGCGAGCCCCGCGCCGAACACCGGTGCGAGCTGCGCGGGCGACAGGCCCCATTCCGCACGGATGACGGGGGCGATGAACCCGATCGACGCGGTATCGAACCCGTCGATCGCGACGATCAGAAAGCACAGGACGACGATCGCGGCCTGAAACGGCGCCACGCGATGCCGGTCGATCCATTCGCTGACGTCGATGGACAGCGTATCGGCCATGATGGTGTCTCCTCCAGGAAGGCGGTCGCGCGTCGTGTCGTTGAAATGCGCGCCGCCGGAATCGGGCCAACCTCGCCGCGTTACGCGACGGACTTCAGGCAATCCTCCGCGCGCCAGCCGTGCAGCCAGTCGAGCGCATCGTAGAACTGCGCCTGCGTGCGGCCGACCCAGAGCCCGTTGCGCACTTGCCGCTCGACGCCCTTCGCGTGATAGATCCGCCCCATCTCGCGCGCCGAATACAGCACGCGCGCGGTACGCGGAATCCGCACACGTTCATACAGCGCGAACGCGGCCTCGAAGTCGCCATCGGTCCGGGCCACGGCCGCGCCGAGCGTCACCGCATCCTCGAGCGCCTGGCACGCGCCCTGCGCGATGTATTGCGTCATCGGATGCGCGGCGTCGCCGAGCACCGTTGCACGGCCTTCGCTCCAGCGTTCGACCGGATCGCGATCCGCGGTCGCCCAGCGCTTCCACGACGTCGGCCGGTCGAGCATCTGCTTCGGCAGCGGGTGGACGCCGTCGAAGTACGACAGCACTTCCTCCTTGCTGCCCTCGCGCACGCCCCAGGTTTCCTGTTCGCGGCTGTGGAACGTGACGACGAGGTTGTACTGCCGCCCGCCGCGCAGCGGATAGTGGACGAGATGGCAATGCGGGCCGGCCCACACGACCGGCGCATTGATCTGCAGGTCCTGCGGCATGTTGTCGACGTCGACCACCGCGCGATACACGACGTGGCCCGTCACGCGATGCGCGTCGCCGATCAGCGCATGACGGATCGCGGATTTCACGCCGTCGCAGCCGATCACCGCATCGGCACGATAACGTTCGCCATGCTGGTCGGTCACGGTCACGCCTTTTCCGTCCTGCTCGAAGCCGCACACCTGCGTGCTCGTCCGGAATTCGATCTGCGGATGATCCTTGACCGCCTCGTAGATCGACAGGTGAATGTCCGCGCGATGAATCACCGCATACGGATTGCCGAAGCGCTCACGGTATGCGGCGCCCGTATCGATGCGCGCCACCTCGCGCGCATCGACCGCATCCATCAGTTGCAGCCAGTCGGTAAACACCGCCCGGCTGCGCGCAGCCTCGCCGACGCCCAGCGCGTCGAGCGCGTTGAATGCATTCGCCGCGAGCTGGATCCCCGCGCCGATCTCGCCGATCCGATCTGCCTGTTCGAGCAGCTTCACGCGGATGCCCTGGCGCGCGAGCGCGAGCGCCGTCGCGAGCCCGCCGATGCCGCCGCCGATCACCAGCACGCGCCGGCCTTTGTCTTTTGTCTCGCCCATGTGTGTCTCCTGCTTCGTGTTACGCGACGTAATCCGGTTGCCGCTGTGGCTGTGCGGCCTCGAAAGCCGGCTCACGCCGCGCGTGCTCAAAAACCGCGAGGCTGCGCGGATACGCGCTCAGGTCGCAATCCATCCGCAACGCGTTCGCGACCTGCGGCACGAGGCACACGTCGGCGAGCGTCGGCCTGTCGCCGAAGCACCACGGGCCCTCGTCCGCGCGCGCGAGCAGCCGCTCGACGCCGGCCATCCCTTCCGCGATCCAGTGCCGGTACCACGCGGTCTTCTGCTGCGGCGTGACCTTCAGTTCGCCGTCGAGATAGCGCAGCACGCGCAGGTTGTTGACCGGATGGATGTCGCATGCGATCAGCGTCGCGAGTTCCAGCACGCGGGCACGAAGGTGCGGTTCGAGCGGAATCAGTCGAGGCGTCGGCTGGATCTGGTCGAGGTAGTCGAGGATCGCGAGCGACTGCCCGAGACGGAAATCCCCATCGACCAGCGCCGGCACCGCGGCCGACGGGTTCACGTTCGCGACGTACGACGCCTCGCGATGCTCGCCGGTGCGGATGTTCACCGGCAGCGTGTCGTACGGCAGCCCTTTCAGCGCGAGCGCGATGCGCACCCGGTAGGACGTCGAACTGTTGAAGAAGCTATGCAGTTGCACGATGTCGCCTTTCGGGGAAGATGCGTCAGACCACGCGCACGGTCAGTTCGCCGAGCCGTTCGACGCCGACCTTCATCACGTCGCCCGCAACCACCGCGCCGACACCTTCGGGCGTGCCCGTGAAGATCACGTCGCCCGGTTCGAGGCGGAAAAACTTCGACAGGTCAGCCACCGTTTCCGCGACCGACCAGATCAGGTGCGACACGTCGCTCTTCTGCTTCGTCGCGCCGTTGACGGTCAGCCACAGGCCGCCCTGTTCGAAGTGGCCGACATCGCTCGCCGGATGCACGGGCCCGATCGGCGCCGAGCGGTCGAATGCCTTGCCGATCTCCCACGGCCGGCCCATCTCGCGCATCTTCATCTGCAGGTCGCGGCGCGTCATGTCGAGGCCGACCGCGTAGCCCCACACATGTTCGAGCGCGCGCTCGAGCGGGATGTCCGAACCGCCCTTGCCGATCACCGCGACGAGTTCGGCTTCGTAGTGATAGTTCTGCGTCTGCGACGGATACGCGAGATCGAGCGTGTCGCCGTACGCGACCGGCACGATCGAGTCGGCCGGCTTGCAGAAGAAGAACGGCGGCTCGCGATCGGGATCGAAGCCCATTTCACGTGCATGGGCCGCGTAGTTGCGACCGACGCAATACACACGGCGTACCGCGAACTGCGCGTCGCTGCCGGCGACGGGGAGCGCCACGGGCGCTTCGGGCGGGAAAACGAAAGTCATGAATGGCTCCGGCGTCAATACGAATGAAGGGGGCACGCCGCAGCGACGGCGCACGGAAAAAGGAAACGAAACGTTGAAACCGGCCGGCGTCAGTCGCGCGCCTCGCGCAGCAGGTTCAGCGCGGACAGCACGGGCCGGTCGGAATAGCTGAACAGCACGCTGTCGGACGACGCCGACAGCCGCACGGGCACCCACGACGGCACGACGAAAATGTCGTGCGGCTCGAATTCGAAGGCGTTGCCGCCGATGTGCGCGGTGCCGCGGCCTTCGACGACGCAGTAGATCGTCGCGTCGGTGCTGCGGTACGTGCGGCCGTCGAAACCGGCCGGCAGGAACTGCATGAAGGTGGCGATCGTCGGCATCGGCCAGCCGCCCGTCGCGGGATTCACGTAGCGCAGCTTCACGCCGTCCCACGCATCAAGCTCGCCGTTCCGGTACAGCGCGTCGAGCGCTTCGCGGGTGCGGGCATACGGGTAGCTGAATACCGGCGACGTCGGATCGCTCGCGCGATGCCGCACCGGCACCATGTTGTGACCGAAGCGCGCAAAGCTGTTGCCTTCCGGGCGATTCACCGGCTGCACGGCTTCCGGGTAGTTCTCCGCGAAACCCGCGTCGAGGTTGGCGAGCAGCGGGATGTCGAGCCCGTCGAGCCACACGACCGGCTCGCCGCCCGCTTCCTCCGACGGATTGCCGTGGTCATGCCATGCCCACGACGGCGTGATGATGAAGTCGCCCGGCTGCATCGTCGTGCGCTCGCCGTTCACCGCCGTCCACGCGCCGCGCCCTTCGACGATGAAGCGCAGCGCCGACTGCGTATGCCGGTGGCTCGGCGCGATCTCGCCCGGCATGATCAGTTGCAGGCCCGCGTACAGGGTCGGCGTCATGCTCGACTTGCCGGGCAGCCCGGGGTTCTCCAGCACCAGCACACGACGCACGGCCTCTTCCGCGCTGATCACGCTGCCGGCCTGCATCACGAGGTCGCGCACCTGCGCGTACTTCCAGATCGCGGCCTGCGCGGCCGGCTGCGGGGATGTCGGCACGAGGTTGTGCAGCGATTCCCACAGCGGCGCCAGACGTTGCTCGGCGATCCGTGCGTAGTAGGCGGCGCGCGACGCGTCCGGGTGGGTCGTCATGATGTCTCCTTGGAGTCGGCCGATCGGCGTCGGCGCTATGTCGGGGCGGGAACCGTGCTGCAGTCCGTTAGCGGATTTATATTCGACCCAGGCATACCCGGTAAAATGGTAAAATCATCTGATCCATATGTTTATGGATATACCTACGCGCGACGAGGCATGCGATGGACTGGACCCACCGGCTGCGACTGCGGCATCTGCAGGTACTGTTGAGCCTTGCCGGCACCGGCAATCTGAGCCAGTCGGCGGTCGCGCTCGCGACCACGCAGCCCGCGCTGTCGAAATGGCTGAAGGAACTGGAAGAGGACATCGGGCTGCCGCTGTTCGAGCGGCATGCGCGCGGCCTGCGGCCGACGCCGTACGGCGAAGCGCTGATCGAGCATGCGCGCCGGGTCGAAGCGCAGCTCGACGTCGCGCGCGACGACATGGCCGCGCTGCGGGAAGGCGGCAGCGGCCTCGTGACGATCGGCACGTCGGGCGTGGCGGCGGCCGACACCGTGCCGCTCGCGGTGTCGCAACTGCTGAAACGGATGCCGCGCGCACAGGTGCGGCTCACCGAGAGCACGATGAACCAGTTGATGCCGCAGCTCGCACGCAGCGAACTGGATATCGTCGTGGGCCGCTCGGGGTCGACATCCGTCGATCCGCTGCTGCATGCCGAAGCGCTGTATGTCGATCCGGTCGTGTTCGTCGCGCGGCCCGGCCATGCGCTCGCCGGTGCGACGTCGGTCGGCTGGGACAACGTGCTCGCCTACTCGTGGATCGTATGGCCGTCAGGCACGCCCGTGCACAACGCGCTGGAGGCCGCGCTGTCGGCCGCCGGCCGCGTGCGGCCTCCGCACTGCGTCGAATCGAATTCGTCGATCCTCAACCTTACGCTGCTGAACAACACCGACCTGCTCGGCGTGGCGTCGCATCGTGCAGCGCAACGCTTCGCGCAATTGAACGCGATCCGGATCCTCCCGATGCAGCTCGAGGGCCAGGGCGCGGTGTCGATGTACTGGCACCCCGACAGCGCGAATCGCGCGGCCGTGGCCGCGACGATCGAGTGCCTGCGGGCCTGTGCGGCCCCGCAGGTCGGCGGATGGGAGAAAGTAAAGGTGGAATGAATGGCGCGGCCCGGTGTCAACCGGGCCGTGGTGCCGTGGTGCCGTGGTGCCGTGGTGCCGTGGTGCCGTGGTGCCGTGGTGCCGTGGTGCCGTGGTGCCGTGGTGCCGTGGTGCCGTGGTGCCGTGGTGCCGTGGTGCCGTGGTGCCGCGAAGCCTCACGCGCCGTCGCAGGATGCCGTACCGTCCAGCATCAGCGTGCCGACCCGCGCGGGCACGAGCGGCGTGCGCGGCACCGGCGGTGTCCAGCCGAACAGCGCCTGCGCGGCCGCACCACACACACGGCCCTGGCACGCACCCATCCCGCAACGCGATTGCAGTTTCGCGGCCGTCCAGCCCGGCGCTTGCGCGACGGCATCGAAACGCACGTCCTCGCAACGGCACAGCAACGTGTCGGGCCGCGCGAGCCGGCGGATTGGCTCGCGGATCGCAAAGCGCTCGCGCACGGCATCGGCAAACACCTGCCAGTGCGCCCGCTGCGTAACCAGCGCAGCCAACGGCGCCGTCTGCCCGGTCGCCGCCAAACCGGCGATTTCGCCTTCGACCATCGCCAGCTCGCTGCCGCCGACGCCCGTACACTCGCCCGCCGCAAAAACACCATCGCGGCTCGTACGCTGGTGCACATCGACCGCCACCGCGCCGTTGTCGATCCGGCAGCCGAGATGACTCGGCAGCACCGTATTCGGCACGAGGCCGAAGCCGCACGCGAGCCGGTCGCAATCGACCTCGAACTCGCGATCGCCCTGACGAATCCGCACGCGTTCGAGCCGCTTGTCGCCGAACGCCTCAACGACATGCGCATCGGGCCGATAGGCGGCGGTGACGAGTTTCGCGGCCTGCGCGAGCTTCGACGGCCAGCGCCACAGCCCTGCCCCGAAACCGGCCACGTCACCCCATGCGGCCTGTTCGAGCACGTGCGACACGCGCGCGCCGGCCTGACGGGCCGTCGCCGCGCTCGCCAGCAGCAGCGGCCCGCTGCCCGCGATCACCGTGCGCTGCCCGCGCACGTCGAGGCCGTACTTGATCAACGCCTGCAAACCGCCCGCGCCGGTGACACCCGGCAACGTCCAGCCAGGAAACGGCAACAGCAGCTCGCGTGCGCCGCAACAGAGAATCAGCGTGCGGAAATCGAGCAGCACCCCGCGTTCGTCGTCTTCGAGCAGCAGCGTGCCCGGCTGCGTTTCGGCGACGATGCGCGTCGCCGCGAGATGCGTGACGTTCGGCTGCCGCAACACGGCGAGCCGCTCGGCAGCGGCCGGCGTCGGCGCAACCGTTGCGCCTTGCCGCCAGATCTGCCCGCCCGCGCGCGGGTTGTCGTCGACGATCGCAACCGTCGCACCGCTGCGCGCGGCGGCCCGTGCGGCCGACAGCCCGGCCGGCCCCGCGCCGACGATCGCGACGTCGACGCTCAGTCGTTCCTGTTTCATCGCGTGCGCTCCACCTGCATTCCGTCGCGGCACAGCGTCTGGCAAGCCAGCCGGCGTCGGCCATCGATCGTCATCCTGCACTCCTGGCAGATGCCCATCCCGCAAAACGGCGCACGCGCCGCACCCGTGCACGACACGCGCGTCGTGTCGTCGCCGCTCGCCGCGACGGCGGCCGCGACGGTCGCGCCGTCGGCCACCGTCAACGGGCGGCCGTCCAGATGAATGATCATGTCAGCCTCCGCCGGGCCGCCCCAAGGAGGCTGACCGCCCCCGCGGGGGGCGCCGTGCAGGGGACTGGAGTCAACGCTGAAGCGCCAGCTCCGGTCGACCGCAAGCGAAATGAGCGTGGGGGTCGTTTCATGTCAGCGCTCCGGCGACGAGGGACGCGCTCAGAAAGCGTCCCGGCAAATACGGTTCGATATCGATGGGCGGCCGTTCGCCGGACATCAGCGCAGCAACGAGCCGCGCGCTGCCCGGCGCGGTCGTCACGCCGAGCCCTTCGTGCCCGACCGCGAGCCACACGCCCGGCCGCGCCGGATGCTCGCCGAGCAGCGGCAGCCCGTCGGGGCTCGCGGAACGGAACCCCGTCCATGCGCGGATGCCGTTCAGGTCGGCCAGGTCCGGCAAATAACCCACCGCGCGGCGCAGCATGCGCGCGAGCACGGGCGGCTCGACTTGCGCGTCCTCGGTGTCGAACTGGCGCGACGAACCGATCAGCAACTGGCCGGTCGGCCGCGGCTGCACGTTGAACGCGACCGACGTGCCGTCGCTTGCATGCGCGCTCGCGGCGTACCCCAGCTCGACGAGCTGGTGCGACACCTGGCCCGGATAGCGGTCGGTAATCAGCAGATGGCCCTTTTTCGGGCGCAGCGGCAGCTCGGGCAGCAGCGTGCGCGCGGCCACGCCGTTCGCGACGACCACCCGTTCCGCGCGCAGCGTGTCGCCGCTCGCGAGCGTCACGCGCGGACCATCGACCGCGACGGCCCGGTCGCGCCGCAACGTGATGCGCGGCGCGCGCTGCAGCAGCCAGTTCGCGGTGACGGGCGCATAGAGGATCGCGTCGCCGGGAATCTTCAGCGCACCGCCGAGGCCCGCACGCAGCATCGGCTCCAGTCGCGCGAGCGTCGCCGCGTCGATCAGTTCGCCCGCCACGCCATGCGCGGCCAGCGTCGCCTGCTTCGCGCGCGCCAGATCCATTTCGTGCGCATCGGCGGCGAGCCACAACGTGCCGCAGTTGCGGTACGCGCATCCCTCGGGCATCTCGCCGCTCAGCGCGCGCCACAGTTCGATCGAGTAATGGCTGAGCGCGAGTTCGGCCGCGTTGTCGTCCATCGCGACGAGGTGCCCCATGCCCGCGCCGGTTGCCCCGCCGCTCGCGTCGTCGACGACGAGCACGCGCAGCCCGCGCTGCGCGAGTTCGTGCGCGCACGCCGCGCCGACGATGCCGGCGCCGATCACGACGACATCCGCCTTCGTGTCACTCACGGCGCAATACCCCAGCCGAATGGGTCGTCTTCCTCGATCAGCAGCGTCGCTTCCGCGCTCAGGTGTGCGCTGCCGCGAATCGTCGGCACGATGCCGCCGTCAGCCGCTTCATAGCTCGCCTGGAACACGCTGCCAATCACGCTCGCCTGCCGCCATACGGCGCCCGGCGCGAGCTTGCCGTCGGCCGCGAGGCACGCGAGCTTCGCGCTCGTGCCGGTGCCGCACGGTGAGCGGTCGTACGCGAGGCCCGGGCACAGCACGAAGCTGCGGCTGTCGTGTTCGGGATCGTCGGCGAACAGCTCGATATGGTCGATCTCGCCGCCGTTCGCGCCGGTGATGCCCGCGCGTTCGAGCCCTTCGCGCACGGCCGACGCATACGCGGTGAGCGGCGCGACGTTGTCGCCGGCCACGCGCTGCCCATGGTCGCTGATCAGGAAGAACCAGTTGCCGCCCCACGCGATGTCGCCCTTCACGGGGCCGTAACCCGGCACGTCGAGCGCGACGCCCTTCGCATGGCGATACGCGGGCACGTTGCGCACGCTGACCGACAGGTCGTCGTGCAGCGTCGCCTCGACGGTGCCGACGGGCGTTTCGATCCGGTGCACGCCGGGCGCGATGCGCCCCATATGGTGCAGCGTGCGCACGACGCCGATCGTGCCGTGCCCGCACATCCCGAGATAGCCGCTATTGTTGAAGAAGATCACGCCGGCCGCCGCCTCGGGCGACACGGGTTCGCACAGCAGCGCACCGACCAGCACGTCGCTGCCGCGCGGTTCGAGAATGCATGCGGTGCGGTAGCGGTCGTGCTCGCGCGCGAGCACGTCGCGACGCTCGGCCATGGTGCCGCTGCCGAGCGCGGGGAAACCGGACACGACGAGTCGAGTGGGTTCGCCGCCCGTGTGCGAATCGATGATCTGGATGCGCTTCATCATGAGCCGTCCGAAGTGGGGAAAGGAGCACAGCTTCCTCCGTCGCGCGTCCGCCCGCTTGTGGCTTTTCGATGAGGACGACGACGAAATCGGCATAGTGCGAAGCGCCCTTCCCGCGCCGTCCGGCCGCTGTGCCGATTTCGTCATTTTGCTCCGCGATACGACTCAAGCGTGATGGGCATTTGCGCGGCGATACTGGTTGCACACCGACACCTCGTCGGCCGACCGATACAAACACGTAGGAGATTGAAGTGAGCCGAAACGCCATTCAGTGGACCGGGGTTTTCCCGGCCGTCAGCACCCAGTTCAAGCCGGACTTTTCCCTCGACATCGATGCCACGCACCGCGTGGTGAAGAACCTGGTGAACGACGGCGTATCGGGCCTCGTGGTCTGCGGCACGGTCGGCGAAAACACGTCGCTGTCGACGAGCGAGAAGCTCCAGGTGATCGAGGCCGCACGCGACGCGGCCGGCGGCAAGATTCCGGTGATCGCCGGCATCGCCGAATTCACGACCGAATTCGCGCGCAACACGGTGCGTGAGGCCCAGCGCGTCGGCGTCGACGGCGTGATGGTGATGCCCGCGCTGGTCTACTCGGCGAAGCCGCACGAAACCGCCGCGCACTTCCGCGCGGTCGCAACCAGCACCGACCTGCCGGTGATGGTCTACAACAACCCGCCGATCTACAAGAACGACGTGACGCCCGACGTGCTGATCGCGCTGCAGGATTGCGAGAACATCGTCTGCTTCAAGGATTCGTCGGGCGATACGCGCCGCTTCATCGACCTGCGCAACGCGGTCGGCGATCGCTTCGTGCTGTTCGCGGGCCTCGACGACGTCGTGGTCGAGAGCATTGCCGTCGGCGCCGAAGGCTGGGTGTCGGGCATGTCGAACGCGTTCCCGAAGGAAGGCGAGACGCTGTTCCGCCTCGCGAAGCAGAAGCGCTTCGACGAAGCACTCGCGCTGTATCGCTGGTTCATGCCGCTGCTGCACCTCGACGCACGCCCCGACCTCGTGCAGTGCATCAAGCTGTGCGAAGAGCTGGTCGGCCGCGGCAGCGCGATCACGCGCCCGCCGCGCCTCGCGCTGCAGGGCGACACGCTCGCGGAAGTGAAGGCCATCGTCGCGAAGGCGCTCGAAACGCGCCCGGCGCTGCCCGACGTCGGTCTCTGATCGACTCCCCTGCGGCGGCTTGCGGGCTTTCCCCCGCGCGCCGCCGTCTCCGGTCCGGCATGGCCTGCGGGCCCGTTCATACCGGCGCCCGCCCGCGCCGCGCGTGAACGTCCCGCAGCCCGCCCCGGTCGTTCGAACCGGGCGACGCCGGCCGGCAGGCTTGCGCCGCTGCTCCGTCGGAGCGCGGCGCACCTCAAGCCTGTGCCGATATTCCTCCAGGAGACACGCCCATGCCAGGCCAAGGCAACGCTCACCCGTCTGTCCCGCTTTCCCGTTCCGCGCACCCCGACGCGGGTCACGGCAAGTTCAAGAAACAGCTGTCGCTGACCGATCTCACGTTCATCGGTCTCGGCGCCATTTTCGGTTCGGGGTGGCTGTTCGCCGCGAGTCACGTGTCGACGATCGCGGGCCCGGCCGGCATCTTCTCGTGGCTGCTCGGCGGCTTCGCGGTGCTGCTGCTCGGCATCGTCTACTGCGAACTCGGCGCCGCGCTGCCGCGCGCGGGCGGCGTGGTCCGCTACCCGGTGTTCTCGCACGGCCCGCTGCTCGGCTACCTGATGGGCTTCATCACGCTGATCGCCTTTTCGAGCCTGATCGCGATCGAAGTCGTCGCCGCGCGCCAGTATGCGGCTGCGTGGTTTCCGGGCCTGACCGTCGCTGGATCGAGCGACCCGACCACGCTCGGCTGGCTCGTGCAGGCCGCGCTGCTGTGCTTCTTCTTTTACCTGAACTATTCGAGCGTGAAGACGTTCGCGAAGGCGAACAACATCATCAGCGTCTTCAAGTTCATCGTGCCGCTCGCGGTGATCGGCGTGCTGTTCACGTTCTTCAAGCCCGTGAACCTGACGATCCAGGGCTTCGCGCCGTTCGGCATGCCGGGCATCGAGATGGCCGTGTCCGCGGGCGGCATCATCTTCGCGTACCTCGGGCTCACGCCGATCGTGTCGGTCGCGAGCGAGGTGCGCAATCCGCAGCGCACGATCCCGATCGCGCTGATCCTGTCGATCCTGCTGTCGACGCTGATCTACGTGCTGCTGCAGCTCGCGTTCATCGGCAGCATCCCCACCGACATGCTCGCCGCCGGCTGGCACGACGTGAGCAAGGCGTTCTCGCTGCCGTACCGCGACATCGCGCTGGCGCTCGGCGTCGGCTGGCTCGCGGTGATGGTCGTCGCCGATGCGATGATCTCGCCGAGCGGCTGCGGCAACATCTACATGAACGCAACGCCGCGCGTCGTCTACGGCTGGGCGAAGACGGGCACGTTCTTCAAGGTGTTCACGCGCGTCGACGAAGCGTCGGGCATCCCGCGCGCGGGCCTGTGGCTCACGTTCGGCCTCGCGATCTTCTGGACCCTGCCGTTCCCGTCGTGGGAAGCGCTGATCAACATCGTGTCGGCCGCGCTGGTGCTGAGCTATGCGGTCGCCCCCGTATCGGTCGCCGCCCTCCGCCGCACCGCACCCGACCTGCCGCGGCCGTTCCGCGCCAGCGCGTTCGGCCTCACCGGCCCCGCGTCGTTCGTGATCGCCGCGCTGATCGTCTACTGGTCGGGCTGGAGCACGGTGTCCTGGCTGCTCGGCCTGCAGATCGTGATGTTCGTGATCTATCTCGCGTGCCGCCGCTGGGTGCCGACCGCGCACCTGAGCCTCGCCGAGCAAGTGCGTTCGTCCGCATGGCTGATCGCGTTCTATGCCGCGATGATCGTGCTGTCGTATCTCGGCGGCTTCGGCGGCACGGGCCGGCTCGCGCATCCGTACGACACGGTCGTCGTCGCGGCCGTCGCGCTCGTCATCTACTACTGGGGTGCGAATACCGGCGTGCGCGCCGACAAGCTGCAACTCGACGACGACGAGGACTGACGCACTCGTTCCCCTTCCCATGATCCCTTCGGCCGGGCGCTCCACGCCCGGCCCCTGTTTTTTCCGAGGAAAACCATGCAACTCACAGGTCAGCTCCTGATCGGCCAGTCCGCCGTCGCCGGACAGAACGGCACCCTCCACGCGATCGCCGCCACAACCGGCGAACGGCTCGAACCTGCCTTCGGCGGTGCGAGCCTGCACGACCTGGAGACGGCCTGCGCGCTCGCCGATGACGCCTTCGACACCTATCGCGAAACGTCGCTCGAAGCACGCGCCGCGTTTCTCGACGCGATCGGCCGCCACATCATGGCGCTCGGCGACGACCTGATCGAGCGCTGCGTCATCGAAACGGGCCTGCCGCGTGCGCGCATCGAAGGCGAGCGCGGCCGCACGGTCGGCCAGCTCGCGCTGTTCGCGTCGCTCGTGCGCGACGGCGGTTTTCTCGACGCGCGGATCGATCCGGCGCGCCCCGAGCGCAAGCCGCTGCCGCGCGTCGACCTGCGCCTGCGCAACGTCGCGGTCGGGCCCGTCGCCGTGTTCGGTGCGTCGAACTTCCCGCTCGCGTTCTCGGTCGCCGGCGGCGATACCGCGTCGGCACTCGCGGCCGGCTGCCCGGTGATCGTCAAGGCGCATTCGGCACATCCGGGCACGTCGGAACTCGTCGGCCGCGCGATCCAGCAGGCCGCGCGTGAATGCGGGATGCCGGCCGGCGTGTTCTCGCTGCTGTTCGACGCATCACGCGAAATCGGCCAGGCGCTCGTCGCCGATCCGCGCATCAAGGCCGTCGGCTTCACCGGCTCGCGCGGCGGCGGCGTCGCGCTGATGCACATCGCGGCCGCCCGCCCCGAGCCGATTCCCGTCTATGCGGAAATGAGCTCGATCAATCCCGTGCTGCTGTTTCCCGCCGCGCTCGACGCCCGCCACGATGCGATCGCGCCGCAGTTCGTCGCGTCGCTCACGCTCGGCGCCGGCCAGTTCTGCACGAACCCGGGCCTCGTGCTCGCCGTCGACGGGCCCGCGCTGCGCGCGTTCGAGGAATCGGCCGCCGCTGCGGTGCGTGCCGCGCCCGCGCAAACGATGCTGACGCCGCACATCCACGCCAGCTACGAACAGGGCGTCGCGGCGCTTCGCGATCACGCTGCCGTCGAGCTGCTCGCACAAGGCGCCGAAGGCAATCGCCTGCAGGCCCGCGCGGCGCTGCTCGCGACCTCCGCCGACGCTTTCATCGCGCATCCCGAATTGCGCGAGGAGGTGTTCGGCCCCGCTTCGCTGATCGTGCGTTGCCCGGACGCCGACACGCTGCATCGCGTGCTGAAGTCGCTCGAAGGCCAGTTGACGATCGCCGCGCACCTCGCCGACGGCGACGCGCCGCTGTTCGCCGCGCTGCGCCCACTGCTCGAGCGCAAGGCCGGCCGCATTCTCGTCAACGGCTTCGGCACGGGTGTCGAGGTCGGCCATGCGATGGTGCACGGCGGTCCGTTCCCGGCCACGTCCGACACGCGTACGACGTCCGTCGGCGCGCGCGCGATCGAGCGCTTCCTGCGCCCCGTGTCGTATCAGGACCTGCCGGACGCGCTGCTGCCGGACGCGATCCGCAGCGGCAATCCGCTGAACGTGCCGCAACGTATCGACGGCGTGCCCGCGCCGCGGGAGGCGTGAGATGACCGCATCCACCGGCGAAGTCGTCCTGTCGCTCGATGAAGTCCACGCGCTCGCGCTGCGCGTGCTGACGCACAACGGCATGTCCGACGCGCATGCGCGCGCCATCGCCAACGTGATCACGCAGGGCCAGCGCGACGAATGCCATTCGCACGGCGTGTACCGGCTGCTCGTCTGCGTGCGTTCGCTGAAGAAGGGCAAGGTCGATCCGCAAGCCGTGCCGACGCTGCGCCGGCTGTCTTCGTCGATCGTCTCGGTCGACGCGCATCGCGGCTTTTCGCTGCTGAGCTTCGAGACCGGCCTGCCGGTGCTCGTCGAGATGGCGAAGCAGCACGGCATCGCCGCGATGACGATCAACCACTGCTACCACTTCTCCGCGCTGTGGCCGGAAGTCGAGGCCATCGCGGCCGAGGGGCTCGTCGGCATCGCGATGAACCCGAGCCATAGCTGGGTCGCGCCGGAAGGCGGCAAGGAGCCGGTGTTCGGCACCAACCCGATCGCGTTCGCGTGGCCGCGCCCGGGCGGCGTGCCGTTCGTATTCGATTTCGCGACGAGCGCGATCGCGCGCGGCGACATCGAGCTGCATGCGAAGCAAGGCAAGGCGATCCCGCCGGAATGGGCAATCGATGCCGACGGGCGGCCGACCACCGATCCGAAAGCCGCGCTGCAGGGCGCGATGCGCACGTTCGGCGGCCACAAGGGTTCGGCGCTCGCGGCGATGGTCGAACTGCTCGGCGGCGCGCTGATCGGCGACATGACGAGCCGCGAGTCGATGGACTTCGACGAAGGCGTCGGCGCGACGCCATGCCATGGCGAGCTCGTGATCGCGTTCGACCCGAAGGTGTTCCTCGGCGACGATCTCGACACGGGGCTCGCGCGCGGCGAACGGATGTTCGAATCGATCGTCGCGCAGGGTGCGCGGCTGCCGTCGCAACGCCGCTTCGACGCCCGCGCGCGCAGCATCGCGCACGGCGTGCGGATTCCGAAGGCGCTGTACGACGAAATCCTGACGCTGCTCGATTGACGCGCGATCGAGCGGTGCGGCTTCATCGTCGGCAAGACGGGCGATGAAGCCGCCGCCGGGCTCCGCTGGCGATGGCCGGCTTCCGGCTTCGCGTGTTCCCGCCATTGCGTCTTCGCGCCACGCATTGTTCGCTTTGTGCGCCTACGCGCTGCCCGCCGCGCCCCACCCGCGCCGCTCGCCCGCTCCCGCCGGCGCCGCGGGCCCGGCGGCTGTGGGATAATCGCCGAGTTTGCCCAGGGCGCAGCTCAAGAGGTTGTTCGCACGGGCGCGAGAGAGGCCTTTATTCCCGTGCCTCCACCCTTTTCCCGCGATATTTCTTCAGCAACGATCATGCCCACTTACCGTTCCAAAACTTCCACCGCTGGCCGCAACATGGCAGGTGCGCGCTCGCTCTGGCGTGCCACCGGCATGAAAGACGACGATTTCTCGAAGCCGATCATCGCGGTCGTCAACTCGTTCACCCAGTTCGTGCCGGGGCACGTGCACCTGAAGGATCTCGGTCAGCTCGTCGCGCGCGAGATCGAGGCTGCCGGCGGCGTCGCGAAGGAATTCAACACGATCGCGGTCGACGACGGCATCGCGATGGGCCACGACGGCATGCTGTATTCGCTGCCGAGCCGCGACATCATCGCCGACTCGGTCGAATACATGGTGAACGCGCACTGCGCGGACGCGATGGTCTGCATCTCGAACTGCGACAAGATCACGCCAGGGATGCTGATGGCCGCGATGCGCCTCAACATCCCGGTGATCTTCGTGTCGGGCGGTCCGATGGAAGCGGGCAAGACGCGTCTCGCGAACCCGGTCACCAAGGCCATCGAGGTGAAGAAGCTCGACCTGGTCGACGCGATGGTGATCGCGGTCGACCCGTCGTATTCCGACGCCGAAGTCGCCGAAGTCGAACGCTCGGCCTGCCCGACCTGCGGCTCGTGCTCGGGCATGTTCACCGCGAACTCGATGAACTGCCTGACCGAAGCGCTCGGCCTGTCGCTGCCCGGCAACGGCACGGTGGTGGCCACGCACGCCGATCGCGAGCAACTGTTCAAGCGCGCCGGCCGTCGCATCGTCGAACTCACCCGCCAGCACTACGAACAGGACGACGAACGCGTGCTGCCGCGCTCGGTGGGCTTCAAGGCATTCGAGAACGCGATGACGCTCGACATCGCGATGGGCGGTTCGACCAACACGATCCTGCACCTGCTGGCGATCGCGCAGGAAGCCGGCATCGACTTCACGATGAAGGACATCGACCGCCTGTCGCGCGTCGTGCCGCAGCTGTGCAAGGTCGCGCCGAACACGAACAAGTACCACATCGAGGACGTGCACCGCGCAGGCGGCATCATGGCGATCCTCGGCGAGCTCGACCGCGCCGGCAAGCTGCACACCGACGTGCCGACCGTGCACGCGCCGTCGCTGAAGGACGCCCTCGACCAGTGGGACATCGTCCGCACGCAGGACGACGCGGTCCGCACGTTCTACCAGGCCGGCCCGGCCGGTATCCCGACGCAGGTCGCGTTCAGCCAGAACACGCGCTGGCCGAGCCTCGACCTCGATCGCGCCGAAGGCTGCATCCGCTCGTACGAGCATGCGTTCTCGAAGGAAGGCGGCCTCGCCGTGCTGACGGGCAACATCGCGGTCGACGGCTGCGTGGTGAAGACGGCCGGCGTCGACGAAAGCATCCTCGTGTTCGAAGGCACGGCACACGTGACCGAATCGCAGGATGAGGCCGTCGACAACATCCTGAATGACAAGGTCAAGGCCGGTGACGTGGTGATCGTGCGCTACGAAGGCCCGAAGGGCGGCCCCGGCATGCAGGAAATGCTCTACCCGACCAGCTACATCAAGTCGAAGGGCCTCGGCAAGGCATGCGCGCTGCTGACGGACGGCCGCTTCTCGGGCGGCACGTCGGGCCTGTCGATCGGCCATTGCTCGCCGGAAGCGGCAGCGGGCGGCGCGATCGGCCTCGTGCGCGACGGCGACAAGATCCGTATCGACATCCCGAACCGCACGATCGACGTGCTGGTGTCGGACGAGGAACTGGCGCGCCGCCGCGAAGAGCAGAACGCAAAGGGCTGGAAGCCGGCGCAGCCGCGTCCGCGCAAGGTGTCCGCTGCGCTGAAGGCCTACGCGAAGCTGGTCATGTCCGCCGACAAGGGTGCCGTGCGCGACCTGTCGCTGCTCGACGACTGAGAGGGGTAGTCGCCAGCACGGCCGGCTGCTTGTAACACGTAGCCGGTCGCGGGCCGTCCGACCGCCCGCTCGCCCGATCCAGAAGCCGCTCTCCGGAGCGGCTTTTTTTCGTCCTGGCCGACCGAATGCATCGACATCGTCAGTGACGGAATTCTTCCGGACCGCCGCCTCCTCCGCCACCACCGTGGCTTCCGCCGCCGTTCCCGCCGCCTTGCGGCCGCGCACCACCATAACCACCGCCGCCACCCCCACCGCCGCCCGGGTGCACCGGTACCGGCATCGAACGGCCCTCACCGCCCGGCGCGGGAGGCGGACGCATGACGGCGGCCGGCGGCGGATGCACGACGGCCGGCGGCGGCGCTGCCGGACGCGGATTGCCGGCTGCACCCGGCATCGGCGCGGGCGCGGGCGCAGCCGCAGCCGGCGGCTGCGTGCGAATCGCGCCGTTCCAGCCGCCGCGTGCAGCGGACGGTCGCGCGTCGTGCACGGGGGGCGGTCCGCCCGGTGCGGCCTGCGGCGGCCCGCCCGGTTGCGGGCGCCCCTGTCCCGGCGGCACGCCGCCCGGGCCGAGCCGCGGTTCCGCGCGGTGTTCCCACCGATCGCGGTCGTGGAACCACGGCCGGTGACGGTAGTGGCGATCCCAGTACGCCCCGATCGCGAACCCCGTGATCGGCACGCCGATGATCGCGCCATATTCGAGCAGCGGCGCGTAACCGCCCTGGTACGGATAGTCGATCAGTTGCGCGTCGATCCAGCCGCGCACGCCCGGCAGCGCGACGTCGCACCACGTGTAGTCGCTCAGGCAGCCGAACACGTCCAGCGCGGTGCCCGGCGGAATCTGCGCGACGACCGGATAGTCGGGCGCCGGCCCGGCGAACAGTTCGGCCGGCGAATTCGTGTAGCCGGTGCTCTGTGCCTGTGTAATACCTGGCGCAGCCGCCAGGCCGAGCAGGACGACGTACAGGCTTCGGACAATCGTGTTCCTCATGATGCTCTCCCGCACGGTGCCGCCGCGCGCCGGTCAATGCCGATGCCCGCCCCAGCCGCCACCCCAGTGGCCGCCGCCCCACGGACGATGCCCGTACCCGCCGCGTCCACGCCAGCCGCCGCCCCATCCGCCCCAGAAGCCGACCGAGATCGCCGGTGCGCCCCAGCCGTACCAGCCCGGGTAATACGCGGGGGCATAGTACGGATACGGATAGGGATACGGCGGCGGATAGGCCGGCGCGACATAGACGGGAGCCGGGTCGACCACCGGCGGCACGACCGCCGCCGCAGCCGAGCCCGGCGCAGTGGTGCCCGGTGCAGCCGGCGTGACGGGGATCTCGCGCTGCGTCAGCGTGGCCGGCGCCGGTGCGTAGTACGGAGCATAGCCATACGGACTCGTGTAATAGCAGCCGCCGAGGGTCAGCGTCGTCAATGCGAATACCGCACACCTCGCGACAGGAATCGGGGTCATGTGTTGCTCCGGCAGAATCCGCGCGTCGCCGCCGGGCGCGCGCCTGACTCTAGCTTACGTCCCCTGCAGATTTCCGCTCGGTATGATCGGTTACTTTTTGTTTCCTGCACCGGACGGGCGCGCGGGCACGCCGCGTGCTGGCCCGTCTGCCGCGCTCGCGTTGAAGTTCGCGCAAATGCCCTCAACTTGAACGATGTCAGGCTGGCCGGCGCGGACGGGGTTCGCGAACAACCGGCGGCCCGAAACCAGCGGACTTCGGCCCGCCCAGACAGGAACGCGGTTCACGCCGCCATCGACATGACTACGCCACGGCCCACTCCCCGGGCGGACACGCCGCTCGATCCGATCATCCAGTTGCTGGCGCTCGCCGGCGAACAGGGTTATCTGACCCACGCCGACCTCGTCGACGCGCTGCCGCCCGAAAGCGACAGCCCCGACGCGCTCGACGTCGTGCGCGCCGCGCTCGCCGACATCGGCATCGCCGTGCTCGACGAGCCGGCCGCGCCTGCGCCGTTCGCCGGTTCGGCGCCTGTCGACGTCGATCGCGATGCGCTCGACGAAGGCCGCGCGATGCTCGGCGACCTCGCACGCGGCACGAGCGCATCGACCGATCCGCTCGCCCTCTACATGCGCCGCATGCAGGCGGTGCCGCTGCTCACGCGCGAAGGCGAAATCGTGCTGGCGCGCGAGATCGAGACGGGTCGCCACCAGATCCTGCACGCGCTCGCCGGCTATCCGGCGGCGGTGGACGCGCTGCTTGCGCGTCATCGCGCAACGGCCTCGACCAGCGCAGCCGGATCGTCCGACGACGACGCCGGCGACACGCCTGCGCCGGCCAGCTACGACGCGCTGCAGGCGGCCGTCGCGGCCTTGCGCGGCGCGTTGCACGCGCAGGGCTTCCGTTCGGCCGAATACCGTGACGCACGCAACCACGTCGCCGCCCTGCTCGGCTCGATCACGTGGGTCGCATCGGCCGTCGACGACGCGAGCGGCGTCGTGCGCACGCTCGTGTCCGCGCCGCATGGCGCCGCGGCGGGCGAAGCCGCCTGCTTCGACACGGTCGCGCGGCGGGCGCTCGCCGCAGCGCTTGCCGACGGCCAGCAGAAAGTGCGCGACGCCACGCGCGCGATGCTCGAGGCGAACCTGCGGCTCGTGCTGTCGATCGCGCGCAAGTACATGAACCGCGGCGTCGACCTGCCCGATCTCGTGCAGGACGGCAGCCTCGGCCTGATGCGCGCGATCGAGAAATTCGAATACCGGCGCGGGTTCAAGTTCTCGACCTATGCGACCTGGTGGATCCGCCAGGCGATCGCGCGCGCGGTCGCGGATCGCGCCCGCACGATCCGCGTCCCCGTGCACGTCGGCGACCAGTACCAGCGGGTACAGCGGCATGCACTGCGTTTTCAGCAGCGCACGGGCCGCCGGGCGACGCCGGCCGACCTCGCGGCCGAAACCGGCCTCGACGAGGACAAGCTGCGCGCGGTGCTCGCGCTGCCTGCCGAGCCCGTGTCGCTCGACGCGCCGCTGCCCGACGCCGACACCGGCCTCGTCGAGCTGATCGAGGACCAGGCGTCGGCCAGCCCGTTCGAGCAACTGGCCGACACGCGCATGCGCGAATGCGTGAGGTCGCTGCTCCGGTCGGTCACGCCGGCCGAGGCCGACGTGCTGCGCCGGCGGTTCGGCCTCGGCGGCGCCGAGCCCGATACCTACGACGCGATCGCGCAGGACGCGGGCATGTCGCGCGAACGGGTGCGGCAGATCGAGAAACGGGCGCTCGCCGCGTTGCGCACGGCCGCCGAGGCCGAAAATGCGCAATCGTTCCTCGACGCGTGACGGCGTCACGCGACGCACGGTCGTGCCGCTTTCCGGCACGACCGTGCGCTTCGAACCTGTGCTACGTTTGCCATTGACGTGCGTCAAGTTTTCTTCATCGCGTGTCGTGACAATGATGAAAAGCCGACCGGCGCATCGTTAGCCGTGTCCATTCCGTTTGTGCGTCCCCAGGTCCCTCGCCATGCAGATGACCGTCAGCCAAACGTTCGAGGAAAACCGGCATATCGCGGCCTGCCTGCGCGAGGCGGCGCAGCGGCTGGCTGACCAGGGCGCGAATCCGTACCGGGTCGCAGCATACCGCGCATCGGCGGAGACGGTCGACGCGCTCGACCTCGACATCCGCACCCTGTTCGAGTCCGGCGGCGTCGATGCGCTCGGGATGCTGCCCGAAGTCGGCACGGGCGTCGCCCAGGCGATTGCCGAGCTGCTGGTGACGGGGCGCTGGCGCCAGCTCGACCGGCTGTGCGGCGACGCCGAACGCACGTCCGCGTTCGAAGCGGTGCCGGGCATCGGCCACGCGCTCGCGCTGCGCATTCACGACCTGCTGCACATCGATACGCTCGAGGAACTCGAACGCGCGGCCCGCAACGGCCAGCTCGAAACGATCTCGGGCGTCGGCCCGCGGCGCGCGGCCGGCATCCGCACCGCGCTCGACGACGTGCTGAGCCGCCGCCGGCGCTGGCAGGGCCACGTGCAGGACGCCGGCCGCGGCACGGAGCCGCCCGTCGAACTGCTGCTCTACATCGACCGCCTGTACCGCAACAAGGCCGCCGCGGGCGTATTGCCGACGCCTGGCGTCGTGCAACGCGTCACCGCGCATCGGCGCCCGAATGCGGACGACACCGTGCCGCTGCCCGTGATGCACATGACCAAGGGCGGCTGGCATTTCACCGCGCTGTGCCTGCACGCCGCGATGCGCACGCCGGAGGCGTCCCGCCCGACGGACTGGGTGTCGCTCTATTTCTACGACGCCCTGCAACGCGAGCATCAGCGCACCGTCTTCACCGAAACGTACGGCTCGCTCGCCGGCAAGCGCATCGTGCGCGGGCGCGAGCAGGAATGCCGCGTGTATTACGCGGGATAAATCAGTCGTCGCCGATCTCGTCGACGTCGAACGGGACGTCGAGCACCGACGCAATCTGGCGAAAGGCCTGGTTGAGCGAGCGGGAATGGCGGCTGGCACGGTTCACCCCGAGATCGAACCCGGTCGAATACGTGTTGTAATCGGTCCTGTGCTCCCGCTTCGGCACGTCGAACCAGAACGTCACCATGTAGTCGCCGTTCCAGCGAACCGGCATCACGTGCGTGAGTCGCAATCTCGTGATTGCGCCGTGGCGGAACCGGAAGCTGTCGTCACCGACGCGAAACCCCGACCACGCGCCGTCGTTCGACACGAACACGGTCAGCGTTTCGTCCGGCGGCGCGGCGGGCAAGCCGTCTGCCGGGGCGAGGTCGGCCGTCGACACCATCGCCGCGCCCGAACCGTCGCGCCCCGCCTCGACATCCACGTACGCTTCGATCGCCTGCTTCGCCTTGTCGTAGAAACGGCGCGTGACCTCGGGCCGCCCGGTGTCGGTAATCAGAACCAGTTGCTTGAATCGTGCCTGCTCGCCGTATCGAAGCGGCATATCAGGTGTGTCATCGGGCCCGTCAACCGGTTCGTCGTCCAGACTATCGGTCTGTACAGCCGGTGCGGTCACCACAGGCGGTTCAACACCCCCGCGCCGCCGTGTCACCCAATCCATTCCCAACGCCAACAGCACGGGCGGCGTCACCATCACGACGGCCACCGTCGCGAGCCCGGCGAGCACCCCGTAATGCGGCGCGACCCTCGATGCCGCATACGCGGCAGGAAACACAAGCAAAATCCACACGCTGCAACCCCGTTGTTCCTGTTTGCGATGTCTGGCACCGAACGGCTCGCCGCCTACGCGCCTTCCGTCTTCGTGCGGCGCGCCGGATGGCGATGCGCGGCAATGCGCAGCAGCTTCTGGAACGACGGGCATTCGAGATGGTTCGATGCCGGGCACACGGCCGCATGCCGCAACGCATCGCGTACGGCGCCGAGACGGCGAATCGTGCGGTCGAGTTCGTCGGCCTTGCCGTCGAGCTTCGCGCGATCGATCGCGGGCCGTCCGTCCGTGCCGACCATCGCGAGGATGTCGTCGAGCGAAAACCCGGCCTCGCGGCCCAGTGCGATCAGCGCCAGGCGCTCCAGCACCGACTCGTCGTATTGCCGCCGCAGCCCGTGGCGGCCGGTCGGGACGATCAGCCCTTTTTCCTCGTAGTAACGCAGCGTCGACGCGGGCAATCCCGAGCGTCGCGCCACCTCTGCAATGTCCAGCCGGCTCATGCTTGACCTCAAGTGAACTTGAAGTTGCAAGATAGTCGTTCGACGCCATCAAGACAAGCCCGGACTGCCATGAAACCGCTGAAACCATGCTGTATTCCGCTGCACCGCGCAGCCCTTTCCCTGCTCCGCGGAGGGTCGCGATGAGCCTGCCCGATGTCCTGCTCAACCTGTTGCTGATCGGCACGGGCGCCACGCTCGTGATGGATCTGTGGACGCTGTTCCAGCGGCGTGTATTCGGCATTCCGTCGCTCGACTACGCGCTGGTCGGCCGCTGGATCGGTCACATGATGCAAGGCCGGTTCCGGCACGTGTCAATCGGTGCCGCGGCGCCCGTGCCGGGCGAACGCGCGCTCGGCTGGATCGCGCATTATGCGATCGGCATCGCGTTCGCGGCGCTGCCCGTCGCGATCGCGGGCCCGCAATGGATCGGCACGCCGACCCCGCTCCCCGCGCTCGTCGCCGGCCTCGCCAGCGTGGTCGCGCCGTTCTTCGTGATGCAGCCTGCGTTCGGCTTCGGCATCGCGGCGTCGCGCACGCCGAACCCGGGCGTCGCGCGGCGGCGCAGTCTCATCACGCATCTGTCGTACGGGGTGGGGCTTTATCTGGCGGCGTTCATGCTCGCGGCGCTGGCCCGTTGAGCACATCGACTCGGCAGGACCGTAACGGGTAGCGTCGGCTCAACCGGGCCAACGTCGACACCCATGCACGCGCTTCGTCGAGCACGACGGGCGCATCGTCATGTGCCGGCCGGACGAAGGCCGCGCCGGGTACCGCGATGACAACGCCGCATGTCGGCATGCGGGCAAACGCAGTGTGGTTGCGCGTTGCCGCCCGGTGTTTTCAAGTCGCTCATCCGGCCCGCCCGCATGACGGGCCACATCACTCCCCGCCGCAATCGATCAGGTTGTGGCGCACGCGCCCGAGCAGCCGCACCAGCGTATCGCGCTCGTCGGGCGTGAAGCCGCGCAGCCCGTCGTCGGCGACGGTGTCACCCACTTCAAGCATCTGCGGAAAGATCTCGCGCGACTTGTCGGTCAGCCGGATCACGAATGCGCGGCGATCGTCGTCGTTCGCGATGCGCTCGATCCAGCCATAGCTTTCCATCCGGTCGAGCAGCCGCGTGAGCGAGATCGGCGCGATCTCGAGCCATTCGGCGAGGCGCGCCTGATTCATCTCGCCCTTCCACGTCAGGTACGCGAGCACGCGGCTTTGCGCCCGTGTCAGCCCGATCCGCTTCGCGCGCCGGTCGAACAGGCGTCCGTTCAGGCGGGCGACATCGGCGATCAGATAGCCGATCCGGTTCTCGTAAGTCTTGTCCATGCGGCGATTATAGGGGTCAAGCCGGCCCTGCCTCGGCGATAAGCGGATATATAATAAGCGTGCTTATAATTCCAGCCATACCGGATCGCCGCCCACGGCGACCGCCCCGTGGAGACACCCGCTTGAACCCCGCCGCCGACGCCCCCGCCTCGCCCGCCCTGAACCGGCCGATGCTGACCTTGTCGATCATGCTCGCCACGCTGATCCAGACCCTCGACAGCACGATCGCGAACGTCGCGCTGCCGCACATGCAGGGCACGCTGTCCGCGTCGCAGGACGAGATCACGTGGGTGCTGACCTCGTATATTGTCGCGGCGGCGATCGCGACGCCGCTCACCGGCTGGCTGTCCGACCGGCTCAGCGTGAAGCGGCTGCTGATCGTGTCGATCGCGGGCTTCACGGTCGCGTCGGCGCTGTGCGGGCTGTCCGAGACGCTCGTGCAGATCGTCGGCGCGCGTCTGCTGCAAGGCGTGTTCGGCGCCGCGCTGGTGCCGCTGTCGCAGTCGATCCTGCTCGACATCAATCCGCGCGAGAAACAAGGCCAGGCGATGGCGATCTGGGGAATGGGCGTGATGGTCGGCCCGATCCTCGGCCCGACGCTCGGCGGCTGGCTCACCGACAGCTACAACTGGCGCTGGGTGTTCTTCATCAACGTGCCGATCGGCGCGTTCGCGCTCGCCGGCGTGATGACCTTCCTGCCCGCACGCGCGCCGCGCCCGCACGTGAAGTTCGACGCATTCGGGTTCGCGACGCTGGCGCTCGCGATCGGCGCGTTCCAGGCGATGCTCGACCGCGGCGAACAGCTCGACTGGTTCGGCTCGTATGAGATCCGCATCGAGGCGATCGTCGCGGCGCTCAGCTTCGCGTTCTTCCTCGTGCATACGGCGACCGTCGGCAAGGCGTCGTTCTTCAAGTCGGAACTGCTGCGCGACCCGAACTTCGCCACGGGCACGCTGTTCATCTTCGTGGTCGGCGCGGTGCTGTACGCGACACGCGCGCTGCTGCCGCCGATGCTGCAGAACCTGATGGGCTACCCGGTCGCGACGACGGGCCTCGTCACCGCGCCAAGCGGCGCCGGCACGATGATCGCGATGCTGTTCGTCGGCAGGCTGCTGAAATACGTGGATGCGCGGATGCTGCTGCTTGCGGGACTGTCGATTTCCGCGCTCGCACTGTGGCAGATGATGCAGTACACGGTCGTGCTGTCCGAAGCGGACATCGTGTGGCCGGGCGTGGTGCAGGGCTTCGGGCTGGGGCTCGTGTTCGTGCCGCTGAGCGCGCTGTCGTTCTCGACGCTGCCGCCCGACCTGCGTGCGGACGGCACGGCCACCTACAGCCTGATGCGCAACATCGGCAGCAGTATCGGCATCTCGATCGTGCAGACGCTGATGACGCGCAACACACAGGTCGCCCATGCCGACCTCGCGACCCACATCACGCCGTTCAACCCGGCCGTGCAGGCGATGGCCGGCAGCCGCCTCGACATCGCGCTGCTCGACCGCACGATCAACCAGCAGGCGTCGATGATCGCGTACCTGAACGACTTCAAGCTGATGTTCGTCGCGACGCTGCTGATGATTCCGCTGTTGCTGCTGATCCGCCCGCCACAGAAAGCGGCGAGCGTGGAGATCGCGCACGCGGCGATGGATTGACGGGCGCACGCAGAGCGCGCGCCCGCTTCGCTCCGCGTCAGGCCTTCATCGTGCCCGTGCGCACATAGCGCTCGTGCCACGACAGCGCCTCGGCGAGCAGGTGCGGCGTGTGCTTGCCGAAGCTTTCGCGCGACGCGCGCTCGAAGTAATCCTCGAGCATCGGCCGGTAGTCGGGATGCGCGCAGGTCGCGATGATCTTGCGCGCGCGCTGCTTCGGCGACAGGCCGCGCAAGTCCGCGAGGCCCTGCTCGGTGACGACCACCGCGACGTCGTGCTCGGTGTGATCGACGTGGCTCGCCATCGGCACGATCCGCGAGATCGCACCGCCCTTCGCCGTGCTCGCCGACATGAAGCACGACAGGTAGCCGTTGCGCGCGAAGTCGCCCGAGCCGCCGATGCCGTTCTGGATCTTCGTGCCCATCACGTGCGTCGAGTTCACGTTGCCGTAGATGTCGGCCTCGATCATCCCGTTCATCGCGATGCAGCCGAGCCGGCGCACGAGTTCCGGATGGTTGCTGATCTCCTGCGGGCGCAGCACGATCTTCTCGCGGAACGTCGCGATTTCGTCGGCGAAGCGCTGCACGGCGGCCGGGCTCAGCGACAGCGCGGTGGCCGACGCGAAGTCCAGCGTGCCGTCCTGGAGCAGGTCGAGCATGCCGTCCTGGATCACTTCGGTGTACGCGGTCAGGTGCGAGAAGCCGGCCGAGCTGAGCTCCGCGAGCACCGCGTTCGTGATGTTGCCGACACCCGACTGCAGTGGCAGCAGGTTCTCCGGCAGGCGGCCGCGCTTCACTTCGTGACGCAGGAAGTCGATCAGTTGCAGCGCGATCTGCTTGGACGTCGCGTCCGGCGCGGAGAACGCGTTGCTGCGGTCCGGCGCGTCCGTCTCGACGATCGCGACGATCTTGTCGGCCGGGCAGCGCAGGTACGGCTCGCCGATCCGGTCGTCGCTCTTCGTCAGCGGAATCGGCTTGCGGTGCGGCGGCAGCGCGGTGCCGTAATAGACGTCGTGCATCCCGTCGAGGCCGAGCGGCTGGCGCGAGTTGACCTCGAGGATCACGTGCTTCGCGCGTTCGAGCCAGGTCTTGTTGTTGCCGATCGACGCGGACGGAATCAGCAGCCCGTCCTCGCGGATGCCCGCGACTTCGACGATCGCGACATCGAGATCGCCGTACAGCCCGAACCATGCGTACTGCGCGACGTGGCTCAGGTGGACGTCCTGGTAGTCGACTTCGCCGCCGTTGATCTTGTCGCGCAACGTCGGGTCGGACTGGTACGGCAGGCGCATCGAGATGCCGTTGGTGCGGGCGAGCGCGCCGTCGAGTTCCGGCGCGGTCGACGCGCCCGTCAGCACGTTGATCCGGAAGTCCTCGCCGCGCGTGTGCGCCGCGTCGATGTGGGCGGCAAGCGCGGCCGGCACGGCCTTCGGATAGCCGGAGCCCGTGAAGCCGCTCATGGCGACGGTCATGCCGGGACGGATCAGCGCGGCGGCTTCGTCGGCGGTGCGGACGAGCGAACGCAGGGCGGGAGCGAGGATGCGTGATGAAGACATGGCTGGTTTCTGACGCTTGGGTCTGTCGTTGACGTCGCGGGGGGTGTCTCCTGAGCGACATGAAGCCCTTGGGGCCGCGAGGGGCGGCCGGCACCACAGGCACGGTCGGAGTATCGCAGAGGCAATCGCCGCGAAATGTCCGCTAAATGCAAAAGATCCTTGCCGGATTTGCCGGGTATCGAACGACCGTTCTGTGACAGGCGCACCGTTTAAATCGGATGCGCACGAAAGGTGCGCGAAAGCATCGGACAGAAAGACGGTCACCGATCGACAACTCACGCGCATCAATCGACGAATTTCAACGGCAATTGATCGCCTGCGGATCGGCAATGATCGACGCCCGTCCGGCGCGGCCAATTGTCACCCGATGCGGCTTGTCCCGACCTGACGCACGTCAAGCTCGCACGCGCCGCGCGACGCGCATCGGGAAGCGCGAAAAGCACCGCCACACAGGCCTGTGAGGCCCGTCCGTCCTTGACAGCCGCGCGACGCGAACCACACTGGAATACGGATGCCGCAGCCCCGTTTGGCCGCCCTTTCGCGCACGCGCATTTCGGCCGGCCGATCGCCGCAAGACGCGGTAACACTCCCTCATGTCAGGACATTGATCGAATAAAAAGCAACAAATTACAATTCCGTATATATTTCGCCGATGGACCAAAGAAAAACCGCCACACGTTCCGAACCGCCCCTGCCACGCACCTGGGATGCGCGGCTGGCGCGCTCGCTTGTCCGACCGCTCGTCGACACGCCCGTCACCCCGAATCACCTCACTACCGTTCGCCTGCTGATCGGCCTCGCCGGCGCCTGGTGCCTCGCGCACGGCGGCTTCGGCTGGAGCAATGCAGGCGCGTTCCTGATCGTGCTGTCGAACTTCGTCGACCACACCGATGGCGAGCTCGCACGCATCAGCGGGAAATCCAGCAAGATCGGTCATTTTTACGACCTCGCGGCAGACGCGCTCGTCACGGTCGCGCTGTTCGTCAGCATGGGTGTCGGCATCGTCGCCCAGGGCGGCCAGATGGCCGCGTCGCCGGTGCTGCTCGGCGCGGTGGCCGGCGCGGCCGTCGCGCTGATCTTCTTCCTGCGCATGCGGATCGAATCGTTCGCCGGCAAGGCCGGCACCAAGCAGGCATTCGCCGGCGGCTTCGAGACCGAAGACGTGCTGTACCTGCTGCCGCTCGTGACGCTGTTCGACGGCGTCGAGCCGTTCCTGCTCGCGGCGTCGATCGGCGCCCCGCTGTTCGCCGCGTGGGTCGTGTTCGACTGGTGGCGCATCGTCCGGCGCGGCAACCTCCCGCAGAACCCGGCCGCTGCGCAGAACCCAACCGAAATCCAGGCTTCCAAATGACTCCTAGCACGCGCGACGACTCCGTGCTGAGCCCGGCACGCCCCGCGCCCGTGCGCGCGGCCGCAGCCGACCCCGATCGCACCGTGGCCGACCGCGTCGGCCAGCTCGACCTCGACCGCCTGCGCGGCGACTACACGCGCCAGGGCTCGTTCCTTTATCTCGACACCTTCCTGCCGGCCGACGCGCACGCGAAGCTGGCCGACGCCGCCCGCGCGATGCAGGCCGGCCTGAACCGCAATTACCTGCCCGGCCACAAGCAGGGCGGCAGTGTGAGCCGTCATACGATCGACGAGCAGGCGCCGTACATCGCCGAACTGTATCGCTCGAAGGCGCTGATCTCGTTCCTCGAGAAAGTCACGGGCGACAAGCTGATGCTGTCGCCGGACGACGATCCGCACGCGTACGCGCTGTATTACTACACGAAGCCCGGCGACCACATCGGCTGGCACTACGACACGTCGTACTACGACGGCCGCCGCTACACGCTGCTGATCGGCGTGATCGATGAATCGTCGTGCCGGCTCGACTACGAGCTGCACACGCGCAATCCGGACGTGGCCGACGAACCGGGCTCCGTCCAGATCGCGGACGGCGGCATCGTGCTGTTCGACGGCGACAAGCTGCGCCACCGCATCACGCCGCTCGGCCAGAACGAGATGCGTGTGTCGCTCACCTTCGAATACGTGACAAACCCCGGCATGCGGCCGTGGAAGCGCTTCATCTCGAACATGAAGGACGCGATCGCGTATTTCGGTTTCCGCCAGGTGTTCAAGCAACTGGCGACGCGACGCACGAGCGGGTCATGACACGCGCGGGCCTCATCCTGTTGTCCCTCGGGACCGCACTCTTCATCGCACTGCTGGCCTGGCAGGGCGTCGGCGCCGTGGCGTCCACGTTCCTCGCGGCCGGCTGGGGGCTCGCGCTCGTCGCGGCGTTCCACGTCGTGCCGCTCGCGATCGACGCGGTCGCGATCTCCGTGATGTTCCGCCGCGGCCAGCCGGGCGCCGAGCTCGGCAATGCGCTGCGCGCGCGCTGGGTCGGCGAATCGGTGAACAGCCTGCTGCCTGCCGGGCAGATCGGCGGCCCCGTGCTGATGGTGCGCCACCTCGCGCAGCGCGGCACGCGAATGGCCGACGCGGCGGCAGCCGTCACGGTCAGCACGACGATGCAGGCGCTCGCGCAGATGGCGTTCGCGCTGATCGGCATCGCCGCGTTCAGCCTGTATGCGACGCACGAATCGGTCGCGTATCTGCGCACGCCCGCGCTGATCGCCACCGGCGTGCTCGGCGCCCTCGCCATCGCGTTCTATGCGGCGCAGCGGCGCGGACTGTTCGGCCGCGGCCTGCGCCTCGCGTCGAAGCTGCTCGGCCCGCGCGACTGGTCGTCGCTGGCCACGCGTGCCGATGCGATCGACGATGCGGTCGGCGCGCTGTACCGCGATCGTGCGAAGGTCGCGAAGACGTTCGCATTGAGTCTCGTCGGCTGGATCGTCGGCACCGCGGAAGTGTGGCTCGCGCTGCACTTCCTCGGGCATCCGGTGAGCTGGCTCGACGCGCTGCTGCTCGAGAGTGTCGGCCAGGCCATTCGTGGCGCGGCCTTCGCGATCCCGGGCTCGCTCGGCGCGCAGGAAGGCGGCTACCTGCTCCTCGCGCCGCTGGTCGGACTACCGCCCGACGCGGCGCTCGCGCTGTCGCTTGCGAAACGCGCGCGCGAACTCGCGCTCGGCCTGCCCGGCCTGCTCTATCTGCATTTCAGTGAAAGAAACTGGCAGCGGCGCCGTGCGCCGCAGCCGCTCGCCGACTGATCGTTCAGATCCGCCGGCTTTTTGGTTGGAGAACCCATGCGAGCCATCATTCTTGCGGCAGGCCTCGGCTTGCGCCTGCAACAACCGCCCGAGGCGCAGTTCCCGAAGTGCCTGCTGCGCTTCGACGACGTGTCGCTGCTCGAGCGCCATCTGCGCGTACTCGATGCCGCGGGCGTCGACGAGATCGTGCTTGGGCTCGGCTTCCAGCACGAGAAGGTCGAGCAGGAATTGAAGCGCCTCGGCCGCCAGGCCGAGATCGTGATCAACGACCGCTACGACCTCGGCAGCGTGCTGACCGTGCATACCGTCGCCGATGCGATGACGCGCGGCGGCGACGTGCTGCTGATGGACGCCGACGTGCTGTATGACGAGAACATCCTGCACGCGCTGGTGGCCGATTCCGACAAGGCGGTCGACCGCCTGCTGATCGATCGCGACTTCGAAGCCGGCGACGAGCCCGTCAAGCTGTGCCTGAAGAACGGCGTGCCGGTCGAGCTGCGCAAGCAGCTCGCGGTCGACCTCGACTACGACACGATCGGCGAATCGGTCGGCTTCTTCCGCTTCACGGAAGGCACCGCGCGCCGCCTCGCGACGATCGTCGCGGGCTACATCGACAGCGGCCGCGCGAACATGCCGCACGAAGAAGCCGTGCGCGACCTGCTGCTCGAAGGCGGTCACTCGTTCGACGTCGCCGACGTCACCGGCTCGCCGTGGATCGAGATCGACTTCCCGAACGACGTCGCTCGCGCCACGCAAGAAATCCTCCCCCTGATTCAACGCACCACCGCAGGAGTCGCACGATGAACGCACGCGAACCCAACTTCACCGAATCGCGCAGCGCACGCCTGCGCCGCATGCTCGTCAGCAGCGACCTCGAATTCCTGATGGAAGCGCACAACGGCCTGTCCGCGCGGATCGTCCGCGAGGCCGGCTTCAAGGGGATCTGGGCATCGGGCCTGGCGATCTCCGCGCAGTTCGGCGTGCGTGACAACAACGAGGCGAGCTGGACCCAGGTCGTCGACGTGCTCGAATTCATGGCCGACGCGAGCGACCTGCCGATCCTGCTCGACGGCGACACCGGCTACGGCAACTTCAACAACGTGCGCCGCCTCGTGAAGAAGCTCGAGCAGCGCGGCATCGCCGGCGTCTGTATCGAGGACAAGCAGTTCCCGAAGACCAACAGCTTCATCGGCGGCGAGCGCCAGCCGCTCGCGGAAATCGACGAGTTCTGCGGCAAGATCAAGGCCGGCAAGGATTCGCAGACCGATCCCGACTTCTCGATCGTCGCGCGTGTCGAGGCGCTGATCGCCGGCTGGGGGATGGACGAGGCGCTGCGCCGCGCGAACGCATATGCGGAAGCCGGTGCGGACGCGATCCTGATCCACAGCAAGCTGTCGCGTCCGGACGAGATCCTGCAGTTCGCGCGCGAATGGAGCGGCAAGGCGCCGCTCGTGATCGTGCCGACCAAGTACTACAGCACGCCGACCGACGTGTTCCGCCAGGCCGGCATCAGCACCGTGATCTGGGCGAACCATCTGATCCGCGCGTCGGCCTCCGCGATGCAGGCGACCGCACGCGAGATCCACGAGAGCGAAACGCTGATCAACGTCGAAGACCGCGTTGCATCGGTCAACGAGATCTTCCGCCTGCAGGACGCCGACGAGTACTCGGCGGCCGAGCGTATCTACCTGTCGTCGTCGTCGCGCGCGTCGAACGCGGCGATCGTGCTCGCCGCGAGCCGCGGCAAGGGCCTCGAAGCCGTGACCGAAGACAAGCCGAAGGTCATGCTGCCGGTCGCCGGCAAGCCGCTGCTGCGCTGGCTCGTCGACGGCTTCAAGACGCACGGCGTGAACGACATCACCGTGGTCGGCGGCTATCGCGCCGACGCGATCGACACGTCGGGCATCAAGCTCGTCGTTAACGAGCGCCATGCACAGACGGGCGAACTCGCGTCGCTCGCCTGCGCGGCCGACCGCCTGACCGGCGACACCGTGATCTCGTACGGCGACCTGCTGTTCCGCAGCTACATCGTGCGCGACCTCGCGGAGAGCGAGGCCGAATTCAGCGTGGTGGTCGATTCGTCGCTCACCGAGACCAACCAGAGCGTGCGCGACTTCGCGCTCTGCTCGGCAGCGGACGATCGCGGCCTGTTCGGCCAGAAGACGTACCTGCAACGCGTCTCGAGCGACGTCGCCGCAGGCACGCCGCACGGCCGCTGGATCGGCCTGCTGAACGTGCGCGGCGCCGGTGTCGACCGCCTGAAGGCGACGCTCGCGACGCTGCAGGCGCGTCCCGATTTCGACACGCTCGACATCCCGTCGCTCCTCAACGAACTGATCGCCGCCGGCGAGAAGATCGAGGTGCAGTACGTGCACGGCCACTGGCGCGGCGTCAACGACCTCGAAGACTTCCGCCGCGCGGGCGACTTCGCGCACGGCCAGACGCCGCTGTCCGAACCGGGTGCCGGCAACGGGGGCGCGCAATGATCGAAGCGGCCCAGTTCGTCGAGGCCGCGCGCGAGCGCGGTTTCGACTGGTACGCGGGCGTGCCCTGCTCGTACCTGACGCCGTTCATCAATTACGTGCTGCAGGACCCGTCGCTGAATTACGTGTCGGCCGCGAACGAAGGCGACGCGGTCGCGCTGATCGCGGGCGCGACGCTCGGCGGCAAGCGCGGGATCGCGATGATGCAGAACTCGGGGCTCGGCAACGCGGTGAGCCCGCTCACGTCGCTCACGTGGACGTTCCGCCTGCCGCAACTGCTGATCGTCACGTGGCGCGGCCAGCCGGGCGTGGCCGACGAGCCGCAGCACGCGCTGATGGGCCCGATCACGCCCGCGATGCTCGACACGATGGAGATCCCGTGGGAGACGTTCCCGACCGACCCCGAACAGGTCGGCCCGGCACTCGACCGCGCGATCGCGCACATGGACGCGACGGGCCGCCCGTACGCGCTCGTGATGGAGAAAGGCAGCGTCGCACCGTATGAGCTGAAGGCCAACCCGGCCGCGAAGCCGCGTGCGCATGTCGCCGCGCAAGCGTCGTCGCGCGCTGCGTCGGCCGAAGCGTGGCCGACGCGCCAGGACGCGCTGCAGCGCGTGATCGCGCATACGCCGGTCGATTCGACCGTCGTGCTCGCGTCGACCGGCTTCTGCGGCCGCGAACTCTATGCGATCGACGATCGCCCGAACCAGTTGTACATGGTCGGCTCGATGGGCTGCGTGACGCCGCTCGCGCTCGGCCTCGCGCTCGCGCGCCCCGACCTGCGCGTAGTCGCGGTCGACGGCGACGGCGCCGCGCTGATGCGCATGGGCGTGTTCGCGACGCTCGGCACCTACGGCCCCGCCAACCTCACGCACGTGCTGCTCGACAACGGCGCGCACGAATCGACGGGCGGCCAGGCCACGGTATCGCAGCATGTGTCGTTCGCGGGCGTGGCTGCCGCGTGCGGGTATGCGTCGGCGGTCGAAGGCGATACGCTCGACATGCTCGATACGGCACTGGCCGCGCCGGCCGACGGTACGCAGTTCGTGCGGCTCGCGATCCGCACCGGCGTGCCCGACGGCCTGCCCCGCCCGACCGTCACACCGGTCGAGGTCAAGACCCGTCTGATGCGGCACATCGGCGCCGCGCAGACCGAAGCCCACGTTGAAGGAGCCCATTGATGCTGCTGCTGAACCCCGGCCCGGTCACGCTCACCGAACGCGTGCGCCGCAGCCTGCTGCAACCCGATCTGTGCCATCGCGAAAGCGAATTCTTCGATCTGCAGGACGAGGCGCGTGCGCGTCTCGTCGCCGCGTATGAACTCGATCCGGCCGAGTGGACGGCCGTGCTGATGACCGGTTCGGGCACGGCCGCTGTCGAAAGCATGATCGCGGCGCTCGTGCCGAAGGACGGCAAGCTGCTCGTGATCGAGAACGGTGTGTATGGCGAGCGGATCACGCAGATCGCGACGCAGTACGGGATCGCGCATGACGTGCTGAAGCATGAGTGGATGCAGGCACCGGATCTCGTGCAGATTGGTGCGAAGCTCGATGCGGGCGGTTACTCGCACGTCGCCGTGATTCATCACGAAACGACGACGGGCCGGCTGAACGATCTCGGTGCGATCGCCGAGGTGTGCCGTGCGCGCGGCGTGAAAATGCTCGTCGACGGCGTCAGCAGCTTTGGTGCGGAAGCGATCGACTTCGCCGGCGGTGACATCGACGCCGTTGCCGCGACCGCGAACAAGTGCCTGCACGGCGTGCCGGGCGCAGCGTTCGTGATCGTGCGCCGCAGCGCGCTCGCGAAGGCCGCAAGCCGTACGTACTACCTCGACCTCGGCCGTCTCGCGAAGCTGCAGGACCAGCGCAATACGCCGTTCACGCCCTCCGTGCACGCGTATTACGCGCTTGTCGAGGCACTGCGCGAATTTGACGAAGCCGGCGGCTGGCGTGCGCGGCATGCGCATTACAAGGCGCTGGCTGATCAGGCGCAAGCCGGGCTTGCGGCGCGCGGGATGCCGCTGGTGTTGCCGGAAGGTGAATCGTCGGTTGTGCTGCGTGCGTATCGGTTGCCGCAAGGTGTGACGTACGAGACGCTGCATGACGGGCTGAAGGCGCGTGGCTTCGTGATCTACGCGGGGCAAGGCGGGTTGTCGAAGGAACTGTTCCGCATCTCGACGATGGGCGCGATTCAGGCGGCTGATGTCGAGCGGTTGCTGGAGGGGTTTACAGCGTTGACTCGGTAAACACCGCCGTCACATTCATTAACGAAAGGCCCGCAAGGGCCTTTTTTATTTTTTGTACGTTTTTCGGACACATAAGACGCATTGGCCGTGTTCAGCCACGAACGTCCTCTCGACGACGTCACTCCGATCATCGATAATTTTGCCTATCGCCCCTAGACAAACTATCGGTTACCCGCCTCTCATCTTCGAAGCGCACCCTCATACAGTCTGAATTTAAAAATCCACTCATCATTTTTATGATTGAAATATATCGAAATTTTCTATTTCACGATATTTACAAATTCGCCTCACTAGTGGAAGAATGCATTGGAGACCCTCAGATGTTCTTCGAACTTGGGATAGAAAAAGATGAAACCCTTGTCAATCGCATCATTAAACCCCACAAGCTTACGCTTCTTCATGAATACATATTCGCGATGATTCGCACGTGGCAGTCGCGAGACTATAGGAAAAATCCAGACGCACATGAACAAAACGAGGCACAGCGGTTAGCACCCATTTTTTCCGAATACCGGATTCCACTAACCACATTTCCCACCGATGACACTTTCAGTGAAAGCGAAGATGAATTTTACAATTGGTTTGTGGAAAATGAGGATTCTTTCGAGCGATACTGGACCATTGTGACTGACGAAATATTTCACATCACATTCTCGAACCGTCGATTTCTGGAAAGATTCGGAGCCTCCCTTGCTGAATATATTAGGCTGAAGTTACCCCGAAACTCGACAGCCTACACATTAATTGGCGAGAAAGTCGCTCGACCACACAGATATCCTTCATGGCTTAAAAAAGCGATTTTCTATCGTGATCATGGGCGCTGCGTCTTTTGCATGTGCGATCTCAGCGGGCTTGTAGCGACCGACCGACGCCTGCACTTGGACCATATTGTCCCATTGAATCAAGGGGGTAGCAATGATCCGTCTAACTTCCAACTACTATGTGCCGCATGCAATATCAAAAAATCGGATGGACGCCCGAGAGCCGGAACTTTGTATGTTCCGTGGTGGGAATATTGATCATATCCGCCGCATTAGCCGCAGCCCTTCCCGTGTTCCCATGACAGACACTCGACGACGGAAGCGGCAGTAGGAGGGTCGTCAGTCGCAACGAACTCTGCCGTCGCCCCCCTCCTCAGCGAACGGTGGTCAATGCGAATCGCATGCGCGCACGTTAGGCTAGGAGTATACGTTCGACCATAGCCTTGGCAATCTCACGCGAACTCGAGCACCTAAAATTGACCCAAACTACGATGTTTCTTCAGCTTAAAGATCGCGACTGCCTTTGATCACGGCGGGAACAACCTTGTGACCTGGTAGACTCGCCCAAGAAGGACTTGTACCTGTCCAATTGGTCTAGCACGCTCCAAAGTCGGCGTCATTGCACTTGGAAGCGAGAGTTTCCGGTTCTTTTAATCAACTCGATCCTCAACTCTTTAACGCAGTCAAGATCAAGGTTAATCCCCCTTAATCTTGGGGAATTCTCCCCCCGAATAGTGACGCTCGAATCGACGAGTTTTCAAGTGAAGTGTCGGATTTAATCCCGTCGGACTTTAGGTGATGTTATGGCGGTCGGCGCCATCGATTTTTCCGACATCGATCGGATCAAGAAGTATCGAGCTCCCGGCGACACTGTTCGTGCGAAAATGCGCCTCAAGTTCATGATCAAGATGAAACTGACGCGCACAGTAAAATGCACTCCATTTATTTTCGCTTAACTCGAAAAGCGCACCATTCCAATCAATTTAAACTAAAAACTCCAAATAAGGAATGGCATTAACATAAAAAAGCCTTGCATTACACACCCTTTGTCTCAGCGCATGAGGAGACTTTATGCTAAAAAAATACAGATCTTGCGTAACAGCCATGCCGAATGCGGAATCCTACGTTGCGCCATAAATCCTTTTCCGCTTGCCGCGATGGAATATGTGGGTAACTAGGCAGTAGAGCAGCGTTTAAACAACTTTATTCAGCATCAAAGCAAAACTCAAATGTCCCTTCACTAAATCCAGGACTCGTACAAACTCCTTTTCGGCAGAGCTTACTGCCCTTAATAGGCCAACAATAAAATTCCGTGACTCATCGAAATCACACCATCGGCACTAAACCGTCGAACGGATCACACTTTATCAGTGAAATATCTGGCCAACCAGCCCGTACAAAGTCATGCTTTGAATCGGTAAGATGATCGCTTTGTGTCGGCCTCCGTCGAATGCAGCCGGTTCGATGTCAGCACCCGGCTTCGGGTCACCGTCGGGCTGCGGTCGGCCAGTTCCAGTTGTTCGCCTACGTCAACTGTTGGGTAGGCCAAGAATCCCGGTACCAATCGGTCAGATTCCGGCTACCGAAAACGCTTGATTTTCGGAGCGGCGCAGCAAGAATACAAGGAGAAACACGTGTCAGCCGTCAAGTTCCTGGACAAACTCGCATTCATCGTGTCAGTCTCGAGCGGTACCGTCGCAGCAGTTGCTGGTGGCTATTCCTGGACACGGACTGCCGTGGCGGCAGGTTGCATCGCTGCGGTGGCGCCGATCATCAACAGGTGGACAAGCGGTCAACTAGCCTTTGCGCCGCGCATGCTTTCACCCAGACAAGTAGCAGCGCTGCAAACTGAGCTTCGCAAAGGTCCTAGCTTTTCGCTCTGGCTCAACCACAACCGCGAAGAAGGCGAACCAGCAGCATTTCATGCGCAACTCTACGACGCCTTGAAGGCTGCGGGTCTGGACGTGCAGTGGTTCGGTGGATTGACGAACTCCATTACGGGCATCGAGGTAGGTGGCCCGGACATTCCAGAAAAGGTGCGGATTATGAATGCCTTGAGGTCCGCAAAGATCAAGTTCACCAACGTCCACTATACCGATGCGCCTGCGAGCGACCATAGTCCATTGAACACGGTCGGCGTTTCGATATCTATCGGCAAGCGCTTTTGATCCGATGCCATCTAAGCAAGGCTGTCGCAGAAAGACCGTTTTATGATTTCGCGCTCGGCGCGTGGAACGACACGATGGGTCGATACCCCGAAGTAGAGCCGCTCCTACCCTGAATGTCGGGTTTCACCCGTCCAATCTGCCTCGGTGAACGTCGGTTCAGAGTCGTTGGGCGACATTTGCGGAAGTCTGTAAAGAACATTTTTTCAACGTAACCATGAGAATCCTACGCTTCGCCCCGCTGCTGGCGCTCGCCGCCGCCCCCATCGTCCACGCCGCCAACAGCCAGGCTTGTAGCGACGAAACCGTCACAGCCATCGCCCGCTGGGCCGGCATCGCAAGCGCACGCATCGCCACGCGCGACGCGGATCGGCTCGTCGCCGCGTCGGCCTGCAAGGTCATGCCGAACGCGCCCGAAACGACGATCGCGGCCGTTGCGTTCGATTCGCTTCCCAAAAGCAAGAACCCCGACGAAAGCAGCAAGCTGCAAGTCGTCGCGCTCGTCGAAGGGGGCAAGGTCGTAGCGGCAGACCGTTCGGTGATTCAGGAAGATGCAGCGATACAGATCGGCGAAAACAGTTATCGCATCGATACTGCACCGTACCGGCTGTCGCCAGATGTACGGGCATTTGGCGTCGTGTTCAGCAGCACCGCGCACGGACCGAGCTGCCCGGATGCCTACATGGAGAACGAACTGACACTGTGGATTCGCGAAGGCGCCCGTATCCGCCCCGTGTTTGGTACCAATCTCAATGGCTGGGTCGCCACCACAGGCACCGCGTGCGGCCCCGATACCAGCGACCTGCGCAGCGAGTCCGCCCGCATGACGATTGCGGTCGAGAAGACGTCGCACAACGGCTTTGCGGACCTGTCGATTACGGCACACGTGATGAACGCGGAAAGCAACGACGACAAGCAACCGGACGCCGGAAAACGCACCGTGCGCACGGTCGTCAAATACGACGGCAAATCTTACGGGAGCGATATGTACCGGGACTTCTGGTATTCGCCTGCCTCGAAGAAGCGATTCAAATGACGGTGACGTGAAGCCGCGGTGAGTCTCCCTCGCCCGCCTACTCCGCCACCTTCGCTCCGATCGCCTCACCGGAAGCCGGCATCCGCAGCACATCGTCCCGCACACGCCGCGCCTCGCGCGCCGAATAGCGCTCCTTCAACCGCAGGAACGGTTTCTCGACCAGGAAGTAACTGGCCGTCGCGGCGATCAGCGCCCACACGATCCCGAGCGGAAACGCATGCGGAACCTGTAGATCCGGATTCGCAAACGGCTGCTGCCACAGATAAAGACTGAACGAGATCGTGCCGACGAATACGACCGGCCGCGCGCGCAACCACCGCGCACACCAGAACTCGTGACGGAAATTCAGCACGACGATCACGATCGCGATCAACGCGGCTTCGACCGTCACGCCGTAAGTCGCATTCCAGAACCCGCCGAGCCGATGTTCGGCGAGCGGCATGCCGATCAGCACGATGACGATGATCGCGGTCACGATGCGCGTCTCGCCGCGCCACGTACGAATCCAGGCTTCAAGCCGCTCGCGATTGAGCGACACATAACAGCCAATCAGGATCGGATCGACGCCCGTGTGCAACATCATCCCGAGCTGCCCGCGCAGCGCAGGCGCAACGAAATACGTCACGGCGCGCACCAGCGGCACGACCAGGATCAACACGGCCAGCCAGCGCGTGCCGCCGCGGCGCATCCCATACACGAACAGCAGCGGCCAGAACCAGTAGAACTGTTCCTCGAGCGCGAGCGACCAGAAATGGCCGAGATACCACGCGCCGTCCGGATGCAGCACGTTGTCGCCGGTCAGCCCGAACCACGCCGAGTAATTCCACAGGTGCAGCGCCGCATACAGCCACTGCCGGCGGTCGACGTCGAACCAGCCGGCGAAGGCCACGATCGCGACCGCCGCGAGATACACGTAGCAGGCCGGCCAGATCCGCAACGCGCGGCGCACATAGAACGACGTCAGCGCGATGCCGCCCGTGCGCGCGAACTCGGCGCGCAGCACGTTGGTGATCAGGAAACCGCTGAGAACGAAGAAGATCAGCACGCCAAGGCGCCCGTCCGCGATCAGCCGCAACGGCGCGTACCAGCCCGTGTAGCCGCCGGGCAGCACGTGCTCGGCGTGCCCGACCACCACCATCGCGACCGCGACGGCGCGCAACCCGGTCAACTGCGTGACGCGATGGTTCATCGGCTGGTTTCCGTTGGCACGGTGGATGGGCAGCACGCCGGCGCCCCCGCTTCGGCACGCCGATATGCCGCCGGGATTTTGTATGAAAAATATCGGAATGAAATTGCTTCAAAAATCTCCGGGCCGACACCCGCGGCCCCGCACGCCGGAACGAGCCGACACCGGGGGCGGCGAATGGGCATAATGACAAGCCTTGTCCGGCGGCGGCCGGTCCGATGCCAACACAACGATTTTTGCGGCGGCGCAATATCCGTAGCTCCCCGCCCGCACACCGGCCCGCGCGTCGTCCGCCTCCCGTCGACCCTTATCCGGAGCCTGCCTGTGTACCCACCGATCGAACCCTACGCCCACGGCCATCTCGACACCGGCGACGGCCACCGCATCTACTGGGAGCGCTGCGGCAACCCGGCCGGCAAGCCCGCCGTGTTCCTGCACGGCGGCCCCGGCGCCGGCTGCAGCCCCGACCATCGCCGCCTGTTCGATCCGGAGCGCTACGACATCCTGCTGTTCGACCAGCGCGGCTGCGGGCGCTCGACGCCGCATGCGAGCCTCGAGAACAACACGACGTGGCATCTGGTCGCCGATATCGAGCGCCTGCGCGAGATGGTCGGCGCCGAGCAATGGCTGGTGTTCGGCGGCTCGTGGGGCAGCGCGTTGTCGATCGCGTACGCGGAAACCCACCCCGAACGCGTGAGCGCGCTGATCGTGCGCGGCATCTTCACGATGCGTCGCGCGGAATTGCTGTGGTACTACCAGGAAGGCGCATCGTGGTTGTTCCCCGACCTGTGGGAAGACTTCGTCGCACCGATTCCGGAAGCCGAGCGCGGCGACCTGATGGCCGCCTACCATCGCCGGCTGACCGGCACCGACGAAGCCGCGAAGCTCGAAGCCGCACGCGCGTGGAGCATCTGGGAAGGCCGCACGATCACGCTGCTGCCCGACCCCAAACTCGCCGCGCACTTCGCCGAAGGTCACTACGCACTCGCGTTCGCGCGAATCGAGAACCACTACTTCGTGAACAAGGGCTTCGTCGAGGAAGGCCAACTGCTGCGTGACGCGCATCGCCTCGCCGGCATTCCGGGCGTGATCGTGCAGGGCCGCTATGACGTCGCGACACCCGCGCGCACCGCATGGGAATTGTCGAAGGCGTGGCCGGATGCCACGTTCGAGATCGTGCCCGGCGCCGGGCATGCGTACAACGAGCCGGGGATCCTGGAGGCGCTGATCGCGGCGACGGACCGGTTCGCCGCGTAATCGACGCTATGCAACGCGATGCGTGCGGCCGTGCCTGCCGGCACGCTCACGCACCGCCCCTGTCAAAGCGCCGCTTCGACGATCGCCTTGCCGCTGATCGCCCGCTCGACGAGCTGTTCGTCGCCGACCTTGCGGATCGCATCGTCGAGCAGACCTTCCGGCGCTTCGGTCGCCACCTTCAGCAAACCCGACAGGCCGCGCGCGTCGAGCACCACCAGCGTCTCCATCGAATCCGCGCGGCTCACGAGCACGCGGCGCCACGCCGGCCCCGCGCCGAAGCTCGCGCAGAGCGCAATCGTGTCGCTGCCGAGCGTGTAGTCGAATTGTTTGATCATGATCTGCCGCCGTTGCAAGGGAATGGCGCTGCGCGACGGTGCGGTGCCGTGACGTCGACGCACCCGCGCGTGCCGCCGGTGCCCCGGATCGAGTCCGATCCGTTCGCCGGCATGACCATGCTAGGCGTGCAGTATTAACGAAGACTTAAACGGCATTCCCGCGGGCGGGCGGCATGCGTCATGGCGCGTCGAGCGGCTCCACCGTCACGCCGACCTTCAGCTCCTGATCCGCGCCGCCGCCGCGAATCACGCCGCGCAGCGGCGTCACGTCCGCATAGTCGCGGCCGATCGACAGCATCACGTAGTCGTCGCCCGGCGCGCGATCGTTGGTCGGGTCGAGCTGCAGCCATCCGTTGTCCTCGGGCCACGCCGGGTCATACACCTCGACCCATGCATGCGACGCGTCGGCGCCGATCAGCCGCGGCTGCCCGGGCGGCGGCTGCGTGAGCAGGTAGCCGCTCACGTAACGCGCGGCCAGCCCGAGCGAGCGCAGCGCGCCGATCATCACGTGCGCGAAATCCTGGCACACGCCCGTGCGCAACCGCAGCGCATCGAGCGCCGACGTCGTGATGTCGGTGCTGTTCGGCGTATACGCAAAATCGGCATGCACGCGCCGCATCAGCTCCCACGCGGCCTGCACGAGCGGCCGTTGCGGCGTGAAGCTCGACGCCGCATACGCGGCGAGTTCGGGATCGCACGCAACATGCGGCGACGTGAACACGAATTCGCTCGCCGCGTCGTAAGGTTGCCCCGCGCGGAACCGCAAGCGGTCGCGCACCGCTTCCCACGCCATCGCCTGTTTCGCGTCGGGTTTCGCGATGGCGGGCGGCGGCTCGCCGCGCGCACCGCGTGACCACACCGGCGGCGTCACGCGTACCGTGCTGCGGCTACGCACGAGCAGCGCATCGTGCGGCTGGTTCAACGCAAACGACGCGCGCGCGTTGCCGAATGCGTCGATCTCGGTCCCGACCGATTCCGGCGCGGGATCGATGTCGAGCGCAAACGACAGCACCTGCTGGCGCGGCGTGACGAGCGGCTGCAGGCGTGCCTGGTGCTGCGCCGATTCGACGCGCGCCGCGTAACGGTATTCGGTGTCGTGCGTGACGCGCAGCAACCGGCCTGGCGCACCCGCAGCCGGCGCAGATACCGGTGCCGATGCGTTCCGCGTATGACCGGAACCGTGCGGCGCTTTCGCCGCGCCTTTCGTCGTCACCATAACGTCCTGCCCGCCTCGCGCACGTGGCTGAAATAGCGCTCGCCGATCCGGTTCGACAGTTCCCACACCGCCTTCACCGTCGTGTCGAGCGCCTCGAGCAGCTTGTCGTGCCGGCCGCCGTCGGCGGTCTCGCACAGCTCGTGCAGCGACCACGCGGGGACGTCGGGGATCGTCTCGGCCAGCTCGGACAGCGCATAGCCTTCGCTGCGCTCGACCTTCGTCAGCCGGCCGCGCAGCGCCTGCACGACCCAGCCGAGCGAGCGCGGATTGTCGGTATCGAGCACGACGAGCGACAGCAGCGGCGCGACGTCGAAGCCGCGCTGGAACCGCGAACGGAACGTGATCGTGCTGTCGAACAGTTCCAGCACGAGCTCGAAGCCGTCCTGCCGGTGCACCGCGCCTTCGTCGAAGGCGGCCTTCAGCACGCTGCACAGGAAGTCCAGCCGGTCGATCTGCCGGCCGATCGACAGCAGCCGCCAGCCGTCGTCGCGCGTCATGTTGTCGGTCTGCGCGCCCGTGATCGCGCCGAGCAGCAGGCCGAGGCGCTCCAGCAACTGCAGTGCCTCGTTGCCGATCTGCTCCTCGGCTTCCGGCTGGCCCGCGCTGTCCGCGAACAGTTGGGTCGCGTCGTCGATCAGCCGCCATTGATCGCTCGACAGTCGCTCGCGGATCGCCGCGGCCGCGCCACGCATCCCGAACAGGCAGGACGCAATGCCCGACGTGCGATCCGCGCCGCGCGTCAGCGACGTCGCGAGCGTGTGCTGGAACGCACGCGGCGCATCGACGGCGTTCGGCGCGTCGGCCGCGATCAGGCCCGTGTCGCGGCACAGCGTGTCGAGCAATTCCAGGTGCGCGGGGCTGTCGACGTCGTCCTCGCCGCGCAGCCGTTCGAGCGCCGCGCGCGCGAGGCGCATCAGGTTGGTTGCGCGTTCTGTATAACGGCCGAGCCAGAACAGGTTTTCAGCCGCGCGGCTCGCGATCGCGCGCGGGCGCTCGACGAGATCGTCGGGGCCGAGGTGCGTCTGCAGCAGCGTCGTCGAATCGACGATGCCTTCGGTCATCACCCACGTATCGACGGTGCTGCCGCCGCGCGGCATCGGCGCGTTGAACAGCGTGTCGCGCGTGCCGACCCGCGACAGCCCGCCGGGCAGGAGCCGCCAGCGCTGCGCACCGTCGGCGAGCGCGAACACGCGCAGCAGCACCGGCTTCGGCACGATGCGCGCGCCGCCGTTGCTGTCGGGCGCGTCGTGGCGCGGCCAGGTCGGCGCCTGCGACAGCGGCAGGTCGGCCTGCACCGTGTAGTGCTCGGGCCGCGCGAGAATCCGCGCGCGCCATTCCGCCAGTTGCGCCTGCGTGAGCCGCGCGCCGATCACCGGCTCGAATGCGCCGCCTTCCTGCACTTCGGGTGGATAGGATGCCTTGACGATGCCGCGCGCGAGCTGCGGCAGCGCGTCGTCGCAAGCGGCCGCCTCGCCGCACCACCACGAATGCACGGCCGGCAGCGTCAGCGTTTCGCCGAGCAGCCCTTCCGCCAGGCGCGGCATGAAGCCGAGCATCGCCGGCGATTCGAGGAAGCCCGAGCCCGGCGCGTTCGCGAGCAGCACGTTGCCCGCGCGCACGGCCTGCAGCAGCCCCGGCACGCCGAGCATCGAATCGGGCCGCAGTTCGAGCGGATCGAGCCATGCATCGTCGACGCGCCGCAGGATGCCGTGCACCGGTTCGAGCCCGCTCAGCGTCTTCAGGAACACGCGGTTGTCGCGCGCGGTCAGGTCGCCGCCTTCGACGAGCGTGAGACCGAGATAGCGCGCGAGATACGCATGCTCGAAATAGGTCGCGCTGTGCGGCCCCGGTGTGAGCAGCACGATCCGCGAATTCTTCGCGGCGGGGCTGAGCGACTGCATGCTCTGCAGCAGCGCACGGTACGCGGAGGCAAGCCGCTGCACGCGCAGCCCGCGAAACCCGCGCGGAAAGAGCCGCGACACGATCAGCCGGTTTTCGAGCAGGTAGCCGAGCCCGGCTGCGCCCTGCGTGTGCTGCGCGACGATCCGCCATTGGCCGTCGGGGCCGCGCGCGAGATCGAACGCGACGACGTGCAGCCAGGTATCGCCCGGCACGCGTGCGCCGCGCATCGCGCGCAGGTAGCCGGGATGGCCGGTAACGAGCGCGGGCGGCAGCAGCCCGCGCTCGAGGATCGTCTGCGGCCCGTACAGGTCGGCCAGCGTCGCGTTGAGCAGCCGCACGCGCTGCAGCACGCCGCGCTCGATCCCGACCCAGTCCTCGGGCGTGACGATCAGCGGCAGCAGGTCGAGCGACCACGGGCCGACCGCGCCGTCGCCGGCGCGCTGCTCGTGCAACTGGTAGAACAGGCCGTTCTCGCGCATGCGCCGGTGCAGCGCGTCGGCGCGGCGGTCGAGGTCGGCCACGCCGTCGCTGCCGATCGACGTGAAGAAGCTGCGCCACGCAGGCGCAAGCGCAGGCGCGTGCAAGCTGGCCGCGCTGCCGCGCAGTTCGTCGTAGCGGCCGGCAACGGCCGGCGCCGCGAGCGCGGCGGCCAGTTCGGCGGCGTCCGGCTGCGCGCCGGTATCGAAAAGCGTGGGCATCGCGTCGAGGGCGGCGAGATGATCGAGGTCAATGGGCGGCACGATGTCGTTCCGTCGTCAGGGTGCGGCCGCGCACGCGCGCCGCCCCTCCGGGTGGCGGGCTGCGGCGCGCGGCCGCAATCTGCCCGCATCCTAGCATTCCGGCAGGGCCGCCAGCGACCGAAACCGCCGGGTATCGCGAACCGCGCATCGTCATCCGCCTCGTCATCGTCCGGTCACGGCCGCCGCAGGTCGAGCGTGAACGGGAATTCGCGGCTCGGCGCGGCAGCCGCGACATCCATCCGCCCCGGCGTATGCCCCATCTCGACGAAGCGCGCGAGCCGGCGGCTCTCGGCTTCGTATGCATTGACCGGGAACGTCGCGTAGTTGCGACCGCCCGGATGCGCGACGTGGTAGCGGCAACCGCCGAGCGAGCGCTGCAGCCACGTATCGACGATGTCGAACGTGAGCGGCGCGTGCACGCCGAGGGTCGGATGCAGCGCGGACGGCGGCGACCATGCCTTGTAGCGCACGCCCGCGACGTATTCGCCGACGGTGCCGGTCGGCTGCAGCGGCAGCGCGCGGCCGTTGACCGTCACGACGTGCCGGTTGTCGTTCAGCCCCGTCACACGCACTTCGAGCCGTTCGACCGACGAATCGACGTAGCGCACCGTGCCGCCGGGCGCACCCTCCTCACCCATCACGTGCCACGGCTCCAGCGCGCCGCGCAGCGACAGCTGCATCCCGTTCACCGCGATATGGCCGAACAGCGGGAAGCGGAATTCGAAGTGCGGCGCGAACCACGCCGGATCGAACGCGAAGCCGGCGTCGCGCAGTTCGGTCAGCACGTCGTCGAAATCCATCTGAAGAAACGCGGGCAGCATGAAGCGGTCATGCAGCGCGGTGCCCCAGCGCGTGAGCGGCGTCGTGTACGGCGCGGCCCAGAAACGCGCGACCAGCGCGCGCAGCAGCAATTGCTGCACGATGCTCATCCGGGCATGCGGCGGCATCTCGAACGCGCGCAGCTCGAGCAGGCCGAGCCGACCGGTCGACGAGTCCGGCGAATACAGCTTGTCGATGCAGAACTCGCTGCGGTGCGTGTTACCGGTCACGTCGATCAGCAGGTTGCGCAGCACGCGGTCGACGAGCCACGGCGGCATGTCCTGCCCGAACAGCAGCTTGTTGCGCTGGATCTCCGCGAACGCGATGTCGAGTTCGTAAAGCTGGTCGTTGCGCGCCTCGTCGACGCGCGGCGCCTGGCTCGTCGGCCCGATGAAGAGCCCGGAGAACAGGTAGGACAGCGACGGATGGTTGTGCCAGTACGCGATCAGGCTCGCGAGCAGGTCCGGGCGGCGCAGGAACGGGCTGTCGGCCGGCGTCGCGCCGCCGAGCACGAAGTGGTTGCCGCCGCCCGTGCCCACATGGCGGCCGTCGACCATGAACTTCTCGCTGCACAGCCGCGACTGCCACGCGGCGTCGTACAGGAATTCGGTGTGATCGACGAGCTCGTCGAAGTTGCTGGCCGGATGGATGTTCACCTCGATCACGCCGGGATCGGGCGTCACCTGCAGCATCTTCAGCCGCGCGTCGCGCGGCGGCGGATAGCCCTCCAGGACGAGCTTCACGCCCAGCGCGTGCGCGGTCAGCTCGATCGCGCCGAGCAGGTCGAGATAATCCTCGAGCGCGGCAAGCGGCGGCATGAACAGGTACAGGATGCCGTTGCGCACTTCGACGCACAGCGCGGTGCGCGTGATCCACGCGGCCGATTCGAAGCGCTCGGGGAGGCGACCCGGGTCGCGCGCGGCCGGCCGGCCATTGCCGGCCGTGCCGTCGTCGCGCCACTGCATCACGGTCTGCGCGGACGCCTCGCGATGCACGCCGGACAGGTAGCGCGGCGCATCGGCCGGCCCCGCGTAGCGCGCACGGATCGCAGCAGCATCCGGCAGTGCGTCACGCGGCGCGAACGGGTCGCGCTCGACGAGATACGGATAGTCGGCGCGACTCGCCCACGGCAGCGAATCGAGCGGCAGCCGATAGCCCATCGGCGAATCGCCGGGCATCAGGTACATCCGCTCGTCGCGGAAGAACCACGGGCCCGTCTGCCAGCGCGGGCCGTCGAGACCGGGCCGATGGCGGCCCCGCGCGTCTTCCGCGCGCTTGACCGGCAGCACGTAGCCGACCACGCTGTCGAGCTTCTGCTCGAACACCTTGCGCAGCCGCGCGCGTTCGAGCTCGTCGTCCAGACGCGAGTCGAACGGGTCGACGTTGACCGGCAGCCGGCGCTCGCGCCACAGGTAGTACCAGACGTCCTCGTAGCCGGGCCGGATGAATTCGCCGGTCAGGTTCAGCCGCGCGGCGAGCGCATCGATGAAGCGCTTCGCGTCGTCGGTCGTATAGGCGGACGGCTCGCGCTCGTCGGCGAACAGCGACGGATCGTGCCACACGGGCTGGCCGTCCGCGCGCCAGAAGATCGACAGCGCCCAGCGCGGCAGTTGCTCGCCCGGGTACCACTTGCCCTGCCCGAAATGCAGGAAGCCGCCGTCGCCGTATTCGGCGCGCAGCCGTTGCACGAGTTCGGTCGCGTAGCCGCGCTTGGTCGGGCCGAGCGCGTCGGTGTTCCACTCGGCGCCGTCGCGATCGTCGATCGACACGAAGGTCGGCTCGCCGCCCTGCGTGAGCCGCACGTCGCCGGCCGCCAGCGCGCCGTCGACCTGCATGCCGAGCGCCAGCACGCCGTCCCACTGCGATTCCGTGTACGGCTTCGTCACGCGCGGCGATTCGTACACGCGCGTCACGGTCATCTCGTGCTCGAACGACACCTCGCATTCGTCGATCAGCCCCTCGACCGGCGCGGCGCTCGTCGGCTGCGGCGTGCAGGCGAGCGGAATGTGGCCCTCACCGGCGAGCAGGCCCGAGGTCGGGTCGAAGCCGATCCAGCCGGCGCCGGGCAGGTACACCTCGCACCATGCGTGCAGGTCGGTGAAGTCGACCGACGTGCCGCTCGGGCCGTCGAGCGATTTCACGTCGGGCGTGAGCTGGATCAGGTACCCCGACACGAACCGCGCGGCGATGCCGAGATGACGGCACAGCTGCACGAGCAGCCAGGCGCTGTCGCGGCACGAGCCCGACGCCAGTTCGAGCGTCTGCTCGGGCGTCTGCACGCCCGGCTCCATCCGCACGAGATAGCCGATGTCGTGCTGCAGTTGCTGGTTCAGCGCGACGAGGAAGTTCGTGGTGCCGGCCGGCGTGCGGTCGACGCCGTCGAGATACGCGCGGAACAGCGGCGACGCGCTCGTCTGCGGGTCGCACACGAGATACGGTGCGAGCTCGGTCTTCAGCGCGTCGTCATAGCTGAACGGGTATTGCTCCGCGCTGGCTTCGAGGAAGAAGTCGAACGGGTTGTACACCGACATCTCGGCGACGAGATCGATCGTGATCTCGAAGTGCTCGGTGCGCTCCGGAAACACGAGCCGCGCGAGATAGTTCGAGAACGGGTCCTGCTGCCAGTTGATGAAGTGCTGCGCAGGCTCGACCGTCATCGAATACGCGAGGATCGGCGTCCGGCAGTGCGGCGCGGGCCGCAGGCGCACGACCTGCGGGCCGAGGTTGACGAGCCGGTCGTAGCGATAGCGGGTGGTGTGATGCAGCGCGACGTGGATGGACATGGGAGCTCGGTTCGGGTTGGGCCGGCCGCGCGCCGCGTCGCGCTCGATGCGACGCGGCACCCCGGCCTGGCGGATTCGGCGAAAGCGTGCGCGAGGTCAGACGAGCTCGGGCGTCTGCACGACGCTGATCTCGACACCGACGGCCGTCGCGCCGAGCCCCGTCACCGGCTGCGCGTCGCGATAGTCGAGGCCGACCGCGATGCGCACGTAGCGCTCGTCCGGGCAGCGATTCATGAACGGATCGAACCCGACCCAGCCGAGCCCTTCGACGTAGGCCTCGGCCCACGCATGGCCGGCCGGCTGCTGCATCAGCCCCGCCGCCTGCGGCTGCACGCCGTGCGCCGGCTGCGGCATCCCCTGCGACTGCGACTGCGCGGCATGCGACGCACCGAGCACCTGCTGCATGCCCTCGCCGCTCTGCAGCGCGAGCGCTTCTTCTTCCTCGACGTCGCCCGCGTTCTGCTTCGCGTCGGCGATGCGCTGCATCGCGCTGTCCGCCAGCACGTAGCCCGAGATATAACGCGCGGGAATCTTCAACACACGCGCGGCCGCGATGAACGCATGCGCATGGTCGCGGCTCGTGCCCTCGCCGCTTTGCAGCGCGGTTTCCGCGTCGACGGGGGCGTCGGCGGCCAGGTTCGGCGCATACGCGATGCGGTCGTGCACTTCCGTCATCAGCCAGTGCAGCGCGTCGAGGCTGTGCGGCTCGATCGGCAGCGCTTGCGCCAGCGCACGCACGGTGTCGCCCGCCTTCGTCAGCGCCGTTTCGCGCTCGAAGATCCAAGGCGGTGCATAGCCTTCAGGATGACCGAGTATGCCCGCGCGGTCCTGCGTCTCGACGACGCCGGCCGCGACGACGACGATCTCGGCCTTCGCGCCGCGGTCGTGCCGCACGAGGTCGATCCGGTTGCCGAGCCCGTCGGCATAGGACAGCGACGGCTCGACGCCGTCGATCGTGACCTGCCACGCGCGCACCGTCTGCCCGGGGCCCGACTGCGGGCGCAGCCGCAGCCGTTGCAGTGCATGGGTGGCTTGATCGTCGTACTGATAACGCGAGATGTGTCGGATGGCGAGTCGCATGGCAAGTCTCAGTCGAAGTTGTAAGCCTGGGCGATTTCGAGCCCGAGGCTGTTGTTGCGGCCGATGAAGTCGGTCAGGAACTCGTGCAGGCCGCTCTTGAAGATCCGCTCGACCGAGGTGTCGGACAGCATTTGCAGGATCTTCGTGGCCGTGTCGTGACACGGGTGTGTCACACCGTAATCCTTCGCGAGCAGGTTCAGGCTCGACACGACGCGCCCGTAGCAATAGCGCAGCGAACGCGGCATGCGGCCGTTCAGGATCAGGTAGTCGGCGATGTTCATCGGCTTGTACTGCACGTCGTACACCCAGCGGTACGAACGGTGCGCGGCGACGCAGCGCAGGATCGTCTCCCACTGGTAGTTGTCGAGGATCGTGCCGACGTGCGACACCGACGGCAGCAGCAGGTGGTATTTCACGTCGATGATCCGCGCGGTGTTGTCCGCGCGCTCGATGAATGCGCCGATCTGCGCGAAATCGAAGATCTCGTTGCGCAGCATCGTGCTGTAGAAGCTGCCGAGGATCAGCGCGGTTTCGCGCTTCACCTGGTCGAGCACGTTCGGCAGCTCGCTCTCCGGCACCGGCTGCGCGAGCGCGCGGCGCAGCGCGAGCCACGCGCCGTTCACGCTCTCCCATGCCTCGCGCGTGAGCGCCGTGCGCACCATCCGCGCGTTCGAGCGCGCGGCCTCGATGCACGACAACACGCTCGACGGGTTGTCGCGGTCGCGCAGCAGGTAGTCGGTCACGGTATCGGCCGCATACGCGTCGTATTTCTGCCGGTAGCCGTCGTCCGTGCCCGAGCTGACGAGCACCGACGACCATTCGGCCGGCGCGTCGGACGTGCGCGTGAGCGCCATCCGCAGCCCGGCATCGACGATGCGCGCGATGTTCTCCGCGCGCTCGATATAGCGGTACATCCAGTAGAGACCGCTTGCAGTACGTCCCAGAAGCATCTCGTGTCCACTCCGTCTTCGTTCGGTTGGCGCCCCGGTCGCGGGGCGCGCGGTCGCGTCCGGCTCAGTCGGCCAGCACCCAGGTGTCCTTGGTGCCGCCGCCCTGGCTCGAGTTGACGACGAGCGATCCCTCCTTCAGCGCGACGCGCGTCAGCCCGCCCGGCGTGATGCGGATCCGGTCCGACACCAGCACGAACGGCCGCAGGTCGACGTGGCGCGGCGCCAGGCCGGCTTCGGTCAGGATCGGCGTCGTGGACAGCGCGAGCGTCGGCTGCGCGATGTAGTTCGCGGGGCGCGCGCGCAGCTTCGCGGAAAAGGCTTCGAGTTCGGCCTTCGACGCGCACGGCCCGACCAGCATCCCGTAGCCGCCCGAGCCGTGCACTTCCTTCACGACCAGTTCGTCGAGATGGTCGAGCACGTATTTCAGGCTGTCGGCTTCGCCGCAGCGCCAGGTCGGCACGTTCTCCAGCAGCGCCTTGCGGCCCGTGTAGAACTCGACGATCTCCGGCATGTACGAGTAGATCGCCTTGTCGTCGGCGATGCCGGTGCCGGGCGCGTTCGCGATCGTGATGTTGCCCGCGCGGTACACGTCCATGATCCCCGCGACGCCGAGCACCGAGTCGGGGCGGAACGTGAGCGGATCGAGGAACGCGTCGTCGACGCGGCGGTACAGCACGTCGATCGGCTGGAAGCCTTCGGTCGTGCGCATCGCGACGCGGCCGTCGATCACCTGCAGGTCGCTGCCCTCGACGAGATGCACGCCCATCTGGTCGGCAAGGAACGAGTGTTCGTAGTACGCGGAATTGTGGATGCCGGGCGTGAGCACGGCGATGGTCGGGTTGTCGGCGTTGCCGCCCGGCGGGCACACGGCCGCGAGCGACTGGCGCAGCATCTGCGGATAGGTCTCGACCGGACGCACCTTCACCTGCTGGAACAGCTCCGGGAAGAGCTGCATCATCGTCTCGCGGTTTTCCAGCATGTACGACACGCCGGACGGCGTGCGCGCGTTGTCCTCCAGCACGTAGAACGCGTTCTCGCCGGTGCGCACGATGTCGACGCCGATGATGTGCGTGTAAACGTTACCGGGCGGCCGGAAATCGATCATCTCCGGGATGAACGCTTCGTTGTGCGCGATCAGGTGCTTCGGCACGATGCCCGCGCGCACGATTTCCTGGCGGTGGTAGATGTCGTCGAGGAACGCATTGAGCGCCATCACGCGCTGCTCGATGCCGAGCGACAGCCGGCTCCATTCGGCGCCCGAGATGATGCGCGGGACGATGTCGAACGGAATCAGCCGCTCGGCGGCCTCCGCGTCGCCGTAGACGGCGAACGTGATGCCCGTCTTGCGGAACACGCCTTCCGCATCGTGGGCCTTCTGGGCGAGGCTCGCGGGATTCTGCGTGTCGAGCCACTGCTTCAGGCGCGCGTAGGGCGCCCTTACCATGTCGCCGGATTGCAGCATTTCATCGAATGGCTTCATCGATCTTTTCTCCATCGATCGTTTTCCCCGGCATTGCGCATGCCGGACCGGCGTAATCAATGCTTTGCAAGGAACGTGCCTTGCTCGATCCCCTCGATATCCCCCCGTTTTCGCGCCGCGCCGGGCACGCCCGCGCGGCATTGCGCACCATCACGGTGCAGCGCCCGACGCGACGGGCGACGACGGTGCGTCGCCGGCGCGCACGGTTCATGCTGCGCCGCGTCTTTCGAACATAGTTCCCCCGCGTGTCACGAATGTGCAATCTGCACTGCACAAAAAACGGGCCACCCGGGCCTCGGACCACCGGAACGAAAGGACGGGAAGGCGGGCCGGTACGCGCACGGCGCAACCGGCCCTAAGGGGAAGTACCGTCTGCGGCCGCACCGGCAGTTCGACGCGATGAACTGTCCGGTTAGTCGGGTCCGGCACCTCAACGCTATGCAGCCTTAATCCCGCCGACAACGCCCATGCATATTTCGACTGACACCCATCGAAAAAAAACATCGGGCCGACCGGCGCGATGCGCGGTACGCTAGAACGTTCGTGCAGCAAACGGTGCCGCCGCCTTTCAGGCGCCCGACTATAAAAAGCGAAGATCGAAATGGAAGCAAAGTGGCTGGAAGATTTCCTGAGCCTGGCGGATACCAAGAGCTTTTCCCGGGCCGCGCGTAACCGGCACCTCACGCAATCGGCATTCAGCAGACGAATAGCCGCACTCGAAACCTGGATGGACGCGAAGCTGGTGGACCGGAGCATCAACCCGATCACGCTGACGCCGGCCGGCCAGATGTTCCGCGGGCTCGCCGCGGACATCCTGCGCAGCATGTATGCGGCGCGCAATCTCGTGAACGGCTACGACCAGTTCGCGGCCAGCGATCAGGTCGTGCGTTTCGCGGTGGCCCATACGCTCGTCTTCACGCTGTTTCCCGAATGGCTCAAGCAGCTCAACGGCGAGGTCGGCCACGTCACCGCGCGCGTCAACGCGGTGAACGTGCCGGAAGGCGTGCAGCAGCTCGTCGAAGGGGAATGCGACCTGCTGCTCGGCTATCACCATCCGCAGCTGCCGATCGTGCTCGACCCGAACCACTTCCCGTTCGTCAGCCTCGGCGTCGAACGGATCCTGCCCGTGTCGTCACCCGATGCGCGCGGCAAGCCCGTGTTCCAGCTGCCGGGCACCCCCGACGCGCCACTGCCGCTGCTCGCGTATTCGTCGGGCGCCTTTCTCGGCAACATCGTCGAGATGCTGCTGCTGAACGCCACCGAGCCGTACGTACTGCACCGGTGCTTCGAGACGCACATGTCCGAGGCCCTCAAGGGCATGGTCCTGGCCGGGCACGGGATCGGCTGGCTCCCGGAAAGCTGCGTCGCGAAGGAACTCGCGGAAGGCACGCTCGTGTGCGCGGGTTCCGGTGACTGGATCACCGAGCTCGAAATCCGCCTGTACCGGTCGGCCCGCAAGCGCGGGCTCGCGGCCGAGCAACTGTGGACCTACATCATGAACCGGCCGCGCGCGGCGGTCGAAGGTGCAGCCGGCGCGGCCGAGCCCGCGGCCGCACCGGCGATGCGCATCGCCCGACGCAGCGCGGGCGGCAGCCGCTGATCGCCGCGTTCGCGTCGTTCCCGCGGACGGCGCGAACGCCAGCCCGGTTCGCGACAATCGGGTGTGCGCAGGCATTCGCACCGCGCCGCTTCCCGGCGAACGCGCCCCACTCTCCGGTAGCAAGCAACGATCCCGCTTTAGCCTGAATAATTACCGCGCCGGACGCGCAATCGATATCAGACGAATCGCAATCGTTTGCATTCCCGGGTTGAACTTTTTACGTCCGGCATAGCACATGGGCATTTTCCGTCTGATTATCTGGGCAGAAATACCCTGTTACAGAACAAATTAAAAGTTTCGATTTACCTGTAACAATCTAAAATATCAACAACGCCTCCCTCGCATTTCATATCGTGCGACCTGTATCTGGATCGATATCAATTCTGCCGGGACACAGTCGCAAAAATTCCTTTTATCGGTCGTTATTTTTCGGCATGAATGTCGATACGTCTGACGTGATTCAATGCGTGCAGGATCATCGCTACCGAGTAGCAATTTTCATATTCGGCAATATCGACTTTCTTCATAGTTAAGAGAAGTCATACGAATCCGTCGTTATCCTATTTAAATAGGATATTTAACGCCGTCCCATTCAGGCCACACGCGGTTGTTCGTTCAAAAACCATCGTGTATCAATAGCGTGTCGCAAAAAGAACGTTGGCAAATCTGACTCGGAATAAATGCTCGCCATTGATTCCGGACGGGAGGTTGCAATGTCTTCCTCGTTTCGACAGCATGCGCGCCCTTTGGTGGGCGTCTTCATCTGCACGCTCTGCATGAATGCAACGGCCCAGACGCTCACGTCCCAGCCACCCGCGTCCGCCGCCGCCACCGCGTCCGGCCCGGGTGCGGATCGCTACGTCATTTCGTATATCTGCGGCGATGCGCGGATCGACGGTACCGCGCCGCTGCCGCCCGACGGGCGGCCGTACAACCTGGGCGTGTCGTTTGCTTCCGCCAAGACGGGGCAGCCGCTCGCCAACGTCCAGGTGCGCCTGCGGCGACATGGCCGCGTACTCGTCGAATTCAATGCCTCGGGGTCGCGTTGCCTGTTCAGCGTGCCCGATGCGAGCTACCGGGTCGAAGGAACCTATGAGGGAGCGACCCAGTTCGCGATCGTCGAAACGGGGGTGCTGACCACGCAGTTGAAATGGTGAGCGCCACCTGAGCGCACCCCATCACGTCTTACAACACAACGTATCGAATCGAGGAGACATGAATGACTCGTGCAGAACGACAGGACGACTCGCCCGCCCACCAGCCGAAACCCTCCTGGGGTCCCGGAAAGAACGCGGCGCTCAGCTTCGTCGCATTCGCCGCGATCTTCGGCATCTTCGCGTACGCCGAACGGGACACGACGGTCGGCCATGCGAGCGTGACGCACGACATCTCCAGCGCGATCGGAACCGCCGTCGGGAAAACCCGCAACGCGGTCATGGCCCTTGCCTCGCGTGCCACCGCAACCGGTACGTCCGGGACATCGGCCGAGCACGGGCCGGCCCCGACACGCACGCAGGCCGCACCGGCCGCGCCGGCGCCGCAGGTCGCGTCGACGTCGGCCGCGCCCGAGCTATCCCCCGTGCCGCCCGTCACGCTCGCGGCCGGACCGGAAGCCGCGCCGCAGCCCGCCCCCCGTGCCGTCGCGAAACACCGGCAGTCGGCGCATGTGCCGCCCGTGACGCTCGCGGCTGGTACGCATCCATCGGCCTACGGTCGCGCCGCCACGCGGCACGGCGCCGCGCACCGTGCGCAGCGTGCCGAAGCGCTGGCTGGCACGAGCAGGCGCATGGACTTCGCGCCCAGGCCCCGGCCGTATGGCACCGACACCATGCGGATGCAGACGGCAAGCATCACGCACGCCGAGCTGGAAAGCGCGCGTGCGCTGGCGAAGGCGCGCTCGTGCGCGGTGATCGACGAATGGGACTGTGTGGAACAAAACGCGAGCCGGGCGCTCGCGATCGACCCCAAGAATAGCGAATCGCGTGCATTGCTCGGTCAGGCGATCCGCAACCGGCTGTAAGCCGGGGTCCGCATCGCCGGGCCCTGGCAGCCCGGCCGCGCGACGTGCGAAGACGTGCGTCGTCAGGCGGCCAACTGATGTGATCGTGCCAACAGGAGACAACTCGTGGACAACAATCGGAAACAACAATTCACCACCGTCGCGCCGTCCAACCGACGGCTCCTCCTGCATGCACCGCTGGTGCTGCTGCTCGTCGCGTCCAGCCCCTGCTTCTCCGCCGACGGCGATCCGGAAGCAGGCCGCGTCAACGAATTCGCCGGAACCCACGGCGCCCCGGATGCGGGGCCGCGCGGTGGACAGCCGACGGTCGTGTCGATCCAGATTGCCCTGGCCGAGGTCGCCCCGCCACCTCATGCGACGACGCCGATCGCGCGGGCTTCGGACGAATCGATGCAGATCGCGCAGGCATCGAACCCGCAGCAGCCGACCATGCCGACCACTGTCGTGGTGGAACCGGAGGCGCCGCGATCGAGCGCCGCGGTGCCGGATGCGCGATCGCCGGATACGGCGGATACGGCGGTTACGCCGGCACCGGTCGCGCAGACACCGGCAGCGCCGATGCTGCTTGCGCAAGCCGAGAACGCCCGTCCACCTGAAGCGTCGACGATGTCCGACACTTCCGCCTCCCCTTCCCCGGCGCCGATCGCGCCGCCTTCGGACACCCCGCCGAAGATCGAACCAGCCGCACCCGCCACGCCGCCGCTCGCGCCGACGCAAACCGCGCAGGCCTCCGGCACCCCGATGCCGAACTCGCCCACGCCCGTTCCCCAGATGCCTGGCTCACCGCCGCCGTCGTCCCCGGCGCCGAACTCGCAGACGCCCGGCGCCCAGCTACCCGGCGAGCCGACACAGCGATCGCAGGGACCCGACGTCGAGAAGCCGAACGCCCAGGCGCCGAACCTGCGTACCGCCGACGTCGAGACCGTGCGCAATGACGTGTTCGGCCTCGCGGCGAGCGGTGGCGCGGTCAAGGCGCTCGAGGAAGCGAAGGCCCGGCCCGATGCGTTCTCCGCCGTCGACATCGCGCAACTGGAAGAACTGTCGATTCGCCAGCAGGTGCGCGGCGGACGCGACAAGTCGCGCTCGATGACGAGTTCCGACCGCTTCGACGGGATCGACAACGCGCTGCGCGCGGCAGACGACCTCGACAAGCGGATCCCGGCCACGCCCGAGTACACGCCGGTCAGGACCGCGCTCGCGGGCGACCGGACGATCGCCCTTGCGGCACGCGGCGACATGAAGCAGGCCGTCGCGACGTTCGAGACGATTCCGTCCAACGCGGAAATCTCGATCGACGCGCTGGCAGCCGTGGGCGACGCCTACCTGTACCTGAGCGAACCGGGCAAGGCGAATGCCGTGTACCAGCGTGCGCTGAAGCAGGCGACCGCGTCGCCGACGGATCGCGCGACCCGCGGCTTCCAGTACGGCGAACGCACGCGTCCGATCGAACTGCGCGAAGGGCTGTTCTGGTCGTACGTCGACCAGGGACGCGCGGCGGACGCCAAGAAGGCGCTCGACGACATGGGCGCGACGCTTCCGCCGGCCAAGCAGGTGACCAACGTCGGTCCGGGAGAAAGCGACTATCTGCGCTACTACCGGCTGCGTGCGCAATACCTGATCTTCACGGGTCACCCCGATGAAGGGATCGCCGCACTCGAAGAGCTCGAGAAGGAGGTGCCGTTCAACGCGGAGGTGCGCGCCGCGCACGCCGACGCGGTGTCCGGCCAGGCGCATCCGCGCCAGGCGATCGCGATGTATCGCGCGTCGCTGACCGACCACCCCGACAGCGTCGAGATGCTCGCGGGCCTCGGTCGCGCATCGCTCACGGCAGACGACTACGCGACCGCGAAGTCCGTCGACCAGACCCTCGACAACACGTTCCCGGACAGCGGCGCCGTGCGGACCTTCAAGCGCGACTACAAGGCGTACCGCAGCCCGGTGTTCACCACCGACCTGAGCTTCGAGCACGGCAACAGCGCACTGGCCGACAACAGCTTCACGTCGGACAGCTACCTCTATTCGCAACCGTTCGGCGACAACTGGCGGGTCTTCGCGCACACGTTCTACGGCCATGCGCAAACCGACAGCGGCAGCGTCAGCCGCACGCGCACGGGCATCGGCGGCGACTACCGGCACGGGCCGCTCACCGTGCTGGGCGAAGTCACACGCTCGCTCGGCGGGGACGGACGCACGGGCGGCCGCGGATCGATCGCGTACGCGCTGAACGACTACTGGACGGTCTCCGCCGGGCTCGACTCCAACGACAACTCGCTGCCATGGAAGGCGTATGCCGCGCACATCTGGGGCCGCTCGGCGAACGTGTCGGTCGTGTTTCGCCAGAACGACCGTCGTGAGGTCAAGCTGAGCTACGGCGTGAGCCGCTACAGCGATTCGAACTTCCACCAGGAGATCGCGGCAACCGCCACGCAGCGCGTGTACACGACCGCCAACCAGCAGGTCAACGTATCGCTGGATCTCGGCACCGACAGCAACACGCGCACGAACGCGCCCTACTTCAGCCCGGGCCGCGACTATGCGGCCGCGGCGACCGTCATGCACCAGTTGACGCTGTGGAAGAAGGGCGACATGGGGCTGCAGCAGCGCGTCTCGGTGTCCGGCGGCATGTACAACGAGCGCGGCTTCGGCACCAGCGCCCTGTGGAGCGCGCGCCTCGAGCACGCGTGGACGTTCAAGCACGACATCACGCTGAGTTACGGCGTCGAGGTCAGCAGCCACGCGTACGACGGCCAGCGCGAACGCTCCGAAACCGGCTTCATGTCGGTCAACCTGCCGTTCTAGCAAGGAGATCGAGCAATGCTGCAATCCAGACGGACCTTCATGTGCGGATGCATGGGCGCATTTGCCGCCTGTTCGCTGTTTCCGGGCGTGGCCAATGCCAAGATGATCGACCTGCTACCGCCGTCCGATCCGGCCGACGGCAAGACGTTTCGCGTGATCTGCATGCACGACGTGCGTGACAACCTGATGCAGACGTTCAACTCCGGTACGGCGATGGTCGACGCGTTCGCGGTCGATACCGGCACGCTGACCGCCATCTTCTCGTGGCTGCAGACCAACAACTACCACACCATCACGGTCAAGCAGATCGAGGAGTCGCGGCACGGCGGCAAGCCGCTGCCGCCGCGCTCGGTGCTGCTCACGTTCGACGACGGCTTTCGCAGCCACTACACGAAAGTGCTGCCGCTGCTCGAGCGCTTCAAGTATCCGGCCGTGATGGGCCTCGTCACCGCGTGGATCGACACACCGCCGGATACGCCGATCCGCATCAGCGACAAGGTTCAGGTGCCGCGCGACTATTTCCTGTCGTGGGACGAGGTGAAGAAGCTCGGCCAGTCGCCGTTCGTCGAGCTCGGTTGCCACACCCACAACCTCCATCACGGCGCGGTCGCGAATCCGCAGGGCAACGAATTGCCGGCGACCACGTCGCATCTCTACCTGCAAGACCAGAAACGCTATGAAACCGACGCCGAATTCCACGCACGCGTGCACGACGACCTGCAGACTTGCGTGCGGCAGATCCGCGAACGCACGGGCATCGTCGCACGCTCGATGGTGTGGCCATACGGCGCGGAAAACCAGCCCGTTCGCCAGATCTCGACGTCGCTCGGGATGGACATCCAGTTCAGCCTCGATGCCGGCCCGAATACGCCGGACGTGCCGCTGGACCGGCTGCGGCGGATCCTGATGATGTACGACATCGACATCGGCGGGTTCGAGCGCTCGATGCGCGAACCGGCGTCCAACCGCGGCGACGTCGACGTGCCCGAGCGCATCGTGCAGGTCGACCTCGACCAGGTCTACGATCCCGATCCCGCACGGCAGGAAACGAATCTCGGCAAGCTGATCGAGCGCATCTACCGGATGCAGCCGAAATCGGTATACCTGCAGGCTTATGCGGACCCGAAAGGCACGGGCGTGGCCGAAGCCGTGTATTTCCCGAACCGGCACCTGCCGATGCGCTCCGACCTGTTCTCGCGCGCCGCGTGGCAGCTCAACACGCGTGCCAACGTGCAGGTGTACGCGTGGATGCCGGTGCTCGCGTTCCGGCCGCCGGCCGACAAGCTGCGCGGGCTCGAGGCCGTGAGCGCCTACGGCGGCGCGCCGGCTCGCGAGAACGGCACGCGCACGTTCCGGCTGAGCCCGTTCGATCCGGAAGCACGGCTGATGATCCAGCAGGTCTACGAGGACCTCAGCAAGCACGCGTCGTTCAGCGGCATCCTGTTCAGCGACGACGCGGTGCTCGACGACTACGAGGATGCGGGCCGGCATGCGCTGCGCATCTATTCGCAGTGGGGGCTGCCGGCCGACGTCGGCAAGATTCGCGAGAACCCCGAGCTGCTGAAGCGCTGGACACGCCAGAAGTCGCGCTACCTGATCGACATGACCAAGCAGCTGGAACAGATCGTGCTCGCCCATCAGAACGTGGGCGACGTGCTGACCGCGCGCAACATCTTCGCGATGCCGGTGCTCAAGCCCGAATCGGAAGCGTGGTACGCGCAAAACTACGACGATTTCCTCGCCAGCTACGACTACGTCGCGCTGATGGCGATGCCGTACATGGAGCAGGCGAAGGATCCCGAAGGCTGGCTGGACCAGCTCGTGAAAGCCGTGCGCGCGAAGCAGCGCGGGCTGCAGCGCACCGTGTTCGAACTGCAGTCGTACGACTGGCACGCACAGAAGCAGGTGCCGGCCAGCACGCTGCTCGCGCAGATGCGGCGGCTGCGCAGCGAAGGCGCGGTGAATTTCGGCTACTACCCGGACAACTTCCTGAACGGGCAGCCGGAACTCAACGTGATGCGCGACGTGATGTCGCTGAAGTCCCGCCTCGACCCGACCTCGATCAACGCGCTGATGCAACAGCATACGCAGGGAACCAAGACGCCATGACCACCCACAGCATCATCCAGCGCCTGCAGGATTTCGTCTTCTACTACCCGTTCTTCATGTCGTACCTGTGGATGATCGGCGGCGTGGTGCACTACTTCCTGCTCGAGGAAGGCCGCGAGATGTCCGCGCGGACGATCGCGTCGAGCGGGATCCCGAAGATCTCGATCGTCGTGCCCTGCTTCAACGAAGCCGCGAACGCGCGCAGCGTGATCAGCCACCTCGACCGGATGCAGTATCCAAACTACGACATCATCGCGGTCAACGACGGCAGCAAGGATCGCACCGGCGAGATCCTCAACGAGCTGGCCGTCGAGATCCCGCGGTTGCTCGTGATCCATCACGCGCGCAACGAAGGCAAGGCGGTCGGGCTCACGACCGCGGCGGCCGTGTCGAACGCGGAATACCTGCTGTGCATCGACGGCGATGCGCTGCTCGCGCATGACGCGATCGGCTGGATGCTCGAGCATTTCCTGACCGATCCGGGCGTCGGCGCCGTGACCGGCAACCCGCGCATCCGCACGCGCACGTCACTGCTCGGCCGCATGCAGGTCGGCGAATTCTCGTCGATCGTCGGGCTGATCAAGCGCACGCAGCAGGTGTACGGCCGCATCTTCACGGTATCCGGCGTGATCACGATGTTCCGCAAGACCGCGCTCGCCGACGTCGGCTACTGGAGCTCGGACATGCTGACCGAGGACATCGACATCAGCTGGAAGCTGCAGTGCCGCGACTGGCGCGTCGTGTACGAGCCGCACGCGCTGAGCTGGATCCTGATGCCCGAGACGGTGAAGGGCCTGTACCGGCAGCGGTTGCGCTGGGCGAAGGGCGGCATCCAGGTGCTGATGAAGTACGCGGGCTCGCTTGCGCGACCGACGCAGATGATGATGTGGCCGCTGTTCGCCGAGTACCTGATCGGCATCGCATGGGCGTACTCGATGACGTTCATCCTGCTGCTCGCGCTCATCAACGTCGTGTACCCGCTGCCGCAAGACTGGCACGTATCGGTCGTGCCGCACTGGCACGGCATGCTGCTGGTCGCCACCTGCATCCTGCAACTGATCATCGGCAGCATGATCGATCGTCGTTACGACGAAAAACTCCTGATGTATTTCCTGGACACCATCTGGTATCCCGTCGCTTTCTGGCTGATCAGCATGATCACCACCGTCGTCGCCCTGCCTGCCGTCGTGCTGCGGGGCCGCGGCAAGCGGGCCGTATGGGTCAGCCCCGACCGAGGCATTCAACATGAAGAACGCACCGATTATTGACCTTTCCCTGCGCGCACCGCGCGAAATGATCGCCGAGCGCGGCCGCATCATCGGGTCCGTGCTGATCGTCTGGTTCCGGCTCTTGCGGCCGGCGCTGGTGGGGGCCGTGTGGGCATCGATCTGCATCTACACGTACCGCTACCTGCTGCCGTTCAATCCGGCCGAGATGCCGATCGAACAGATGGTGTTCTACGCGACCAGCATCGCGCTCATCGCGGGCACCATCGTCATGTGGCTGATCGCCGGACGCGTCGTGCATCCGCTGGCCTACCGGCTGCGCGTATCGAAGATACTGCGGCGCTCGGCCAGCGCGAAGGTGCGCTCGGTGCCGCCGACCGTGCTGGCAAGCGCCCGCCGGCGCGGCGCGCGGCGCACGACGCGCATTCTCGTCGCGTCGCACGACGCGAACGGTTCGATTTCCGACATCGAATGGGTAGCCCACGCGGGGCCGCAGCCCCGCGAGTAGGTCAGCGGAGCCGCGTCGCTGCGCACGGGATGTCATTCGTGCGACGCGGCGCCACTCCAGATACCGCGCTGCCGCACTTTGCCGGCAGCCCGGCAACCTTTGTGGACGAGGTGAAACATGTGCGGAATCGTCGGAGCAAGCGGCCTGAACAATCAAGTGCCGCAACTGGTCAATGCGCTGAGCAGGCTCGAGTATCGCGGCTACGATTCGTGCGGCATTGCCGTACAGGACGAAGGCCGCCTGCGCAGCGAACGCACGTTGCGGCGCGTGACCGACCTGCAGGCCCGCGTGCTGACGCTGGGTCTCGAGGGGCAGACCTGCATCGCGCACACGCGCTGGGCAACCCACGGCGCACCATCCGAAATGAATGCGCATCCGATCATGTCCGGCGACACGATCGCGGTCGTGCACAACGGCATCATCGAGAACCATGACGCGCTGCGCGTGGAGCTGCGGGAGCGCGGCTATACGTTTCGCGGCCAGACCGACACCGAGGTGATCGCGCACCTGATCCACAGCCTCTATCGCGACGACCTGTTCGACGCGGTCGTGCGCGCCGTCAAGCGGCTGCACGGCGCGTACGCGATCGCGGTGCTGAGCGCGAAAGAGCCGCAGCGCCTCGTCGCCGCGCGCGCCGGCTCGCCGCTCGTGATCGGCATCGGCGCCGAACAGAACTACCTCGCGTCGGACTGTGCGGCGCTCGGCGACCTGACCGACCGCTTCGTCTACCTGGAAGACGGCGACGTCGCACTGATCACGCCGGACCGGATCGCCGTGGTCGACTCGGGCGGGCACGAGGCCCAGCGCCCGCTGTGCCATGTGAAGGCGCGCGAAGACGACGCCGCGCTCGGCCCGTACCAGCACTTCATGCAGAAGGAGATCTTCGAGCAGCCGAAGGCGATCGCCAGCACGCTCGACGGCATCGACACGATTTCGCCCGCGTTGTTCGACGCGACCGACGGCACGCGCGCGCAGCTGTCGCGAGTGAGGAACGTGCTGCTGCTCGGCTGCGGCACCAGCTACTACGCGGGGCTGACCGCGAAGTACTGGCTGGAGGCCATCGCGGGCGTGCCCGCCCAGGTCGAGATCGCCAGCGAATTCCGCTACCGCGAGACGGTGGCCGATCCGCGCACGCTCGTCGTCGGCATTTCGCAATCGGGCGAGACGGCCGACACGATCGGCGCGATCGAGCAGGCGCGCGACATGGGCCAGGAACTGTCGATGGCGATCTGCAACGTGGCGACCAGCACGATCGCGCGCAACGCGCCGCTGCGGTTCCTGACGCGGGCCGGCATCGAGCTCGGCGTCGCGTCGACCAAAGCGTTCACGACGCAGCTCGTCGCGCTGTTCGTGCTGACGCTGACGCTCGCGCAACTGCGCGGCCGGCTCGACGCGAAGCAGGTCGCGCTGCACCTGAAGCAGCTCCATGCGCTGCCCGAGCGCATCGGCCACGCTCTCGCGCTCGAAACGCAGATCATGGGCTGGGCCACGAAGTTCGCACGCACCGAGAATGCGCTGTTCCTCGGGCGCGGCATTCATTTCCCGATCGCGATGGAAGGTGCGCTGAAGCTCAAGGAAGTGTCGTACATCCACGCGGAAGGCTATGCGGCCGGCGAACTGAAGCATGGCCCGCTCGCGCTCGTCACGAGCGCGATGCCGGTCGTCACGATCGCGCCGGACGACCGCCTGTTCCAGAAGCTGAAATCCAACATGGCCGAGGTACGCGCGCGCGGCGGACGGCTCTACGTGCTGGCCGGCGACCAGCTCGGGATCGACGCCGACCGCGACACGCACCTGATCCGCGTGCGCGAATCGGGTGACGTGCTGTCGCCGATCGTCAACGTGATTCCGCTGCAGCTGCTCGCCTATCACGTCGGCTGCGCGCGCGGCGCCGACGTCGACAAGCCGCGCAACCTCGCGAAATCGGTGACCGTCGAATGAGCGGGCGAACGCGCCCGGCACAGGCGGTCGCGCGGTGCGTCGCGACCGTGCTGTGCGGCGCATGCGGCATCGTCACGGCGATGCCGCCCGCCTTCGCCGCCACGCCGGCCGTGCATACGGTCACCGTGCAGGGCGACCCTTCATCTCACCCGGCGGCCGTCGATCCGCGCAGCTTCATGCACGGCATCGGCGTGGCCGACGCCGGCAACGGCAAGCGCTGGGTGTTCTTCAGCAGCTCGGGGACCGTGCCGCGCGGCGCGATGCGCGGCGGCAGCTGGCCGCATGACGTGTACGTCGGCGAATGGCTGCCCGGCAAGCCGAACCTGCTGCACGTCCGCACGTTCATCAGCCGCCCCGAGGCGCAGGAGCCCGTGTCGATCGCGCAGAACGCGCGCGGCGACATCTTCGTCACGTTCGAGGACGGCTGGAACGCGCCGCAGGAAGTCAGCCAGCGCTACGGCGTCTACCGCCGCGACCTGAAGCCGATCAAGCCCTATCCGAACGACGTCGAATCGGGCGGCCATTCGGGGCACGTCGCCACGGCTGCCGACCGCTTCGTCGTGTTCTATTCCGCCGACTGGATCGACGGCGGCGGCGTCGACAACCTCGGCACCGGCAACGGCGTGTACGTGAAAACCTATGACGCCGCCGGCCGCATGCTGAACCATGTCGCGGTCGCGCCGCGCCGCCGCGAGTGGTGGCCCGTCGTCGCGGGCTCGCCGCACACCGCGCTGCTCGTCTGGCAGAAATACATCGAAGGGAGCACGGACGCGACGCTCGAATACGCGATGTTCGACCCGGTCACGGCGAAGCTGGACAAGCTGGGGACGCTGAACGACGCGATCCAGTACTACGTGTATTCGTCGGCTTACGTGCCGGAGATCGACCGCTTCATCGTCGTCACGACGACGGCGGACGATCGCGGCGTCGCGATGCTGATCGCGCCGGATGGCCGCCGCACGGCGACGCTCGACTGCCTGCCGGCGTCGGTGCGCGAATCCGGCATCGGGGTGTCGGGCACGCATGCGTACGTACCGATCCGCGACGGGCGGCTGCTGACGCTGGCGCTCGGGCCGGCGGGCATTTCAGTGAGCGGCGTGCAGCGTTCGCCGATTCCGTGGGGTTCGACCGGTATCGCCGGCTTCCCCGGGAACGGCACCGCGATGCATTTCGTGTCGCTGACGCCGTCGGGCACGCGCGAAGCCGATTTCGAACCGGCCCGGGAAACGCCGATGCCGAAGAGCGCCGTGCCTTGCTCGAGCCATTGACGGCGGCGTGGTAACGGACAGGATCACCGTGAACGCGGCCTGCATGCTCTCGTCCCGGCCTGCCCGCCGCCCCGCTCCCCGCGCTCCAGCCCTCCCGCCTCTTCCGCTCCTTCGCGCTCAAACCACGCCGTGCCATGCCACATCCTTCGCGCAGCCCGACTGCCAGGCGCGCTGCCAGCGGCTTGCCCGATCATGATCGGCCGCTCCCTACCCGCGCAGCAGTCGCCAGCGCCGCGCGTACCGGATAGACTGTCGCCCGATTCCTTCCATCGGCCGCGGCGTCCGCCTCCTGTCGCCGCCGGAACGCCCTTTCCCGGAGAACGAATGCTGAAGCGCCGGTGGTTTTCGCTTTTGCTGCTGACGGTTTGCCTGATCGGACAACGCGCGTCGGCCCAGTCCGCGCTCGAACTCGAGACGGACGGCACGGCCCGCGCCCTCACCCGGCAGACGCTGCTCGCGCGCCCCGATGCCGCCGACATCCACGTGCCGCGCGACATCGCGTACGGCCGGCCGATGACGTTCCGCGCGGTGCCGTTCGCCGCGCTGCTCGGCGACAGGCTGCCGGCCGACGGCGTGCTCGAAACCCGTGCCGCCGACGGCTTCGCCGCGCAACTGCCGCTGGAGCTCGTGCGCCGCCGCACGCCGGCCGGCGCTACCCCGTGGCTCGCGATCGAGGATCCGGCGCATCCGTGGCCGAAGCTGCCCGGCAAGCCGGTCAGCGCCGGGCCGTTCTACCTGGTCTGGCTCGGGCCGGACGCGTCGTCGGTGCGCGGCGAGCAGTGGCCGTATCAGATCGTGCGCGTCACGATCGAATCGTCGCCGCTCGCGCGCTGGCCGTCGCTCGCCGTCGATGCCGCGTTGCCTGAAAACGATCCGGCTCGCGCGGGCCAGCACCTGTTCGTCATGCAATGCCTCGCGTGCCACCGCCTCGACGGCGCGGGCAGCAGCCATGCCGGCCCCGACCTGAACGCGCCGATGAATCCGGTCGACTACTTCCAGCCCGCCGCGCTGCGCCGCTATATCCGCAACCCGGCTTCGGTGCGCGACTGGCCGGGCCGCAGCATGCCGGCGTTTCCGCCCGATCAGCTGAGCGACCGCGAACTCGACCAGATCGTCGCGTATCTCGCTTATATGGCGCGACGCAAGGCCGCTCGGTAACGCGCGGCTGAATCGAATGACTCAAGGAACGTTGATGACGTCAGGCGACACGCTGTTCACCATCGCACGGATCGACGCCGCGCAGACGCACGCGCTCCGCGCGATGATCCTGCTGAATGGCGATCTGGATGCGAGCGCGCTGGCCGGCGACCATGCGCCGACGACGCTGCACGTCGGCGTACGCGACGCGTCGGGCATCGTCGCCGTCGCGTCGCTCTGCGAGGAGGTGCGCGACGACGATCCTGCGCGACCGGCATGGCGGCTGCGCGGGATGGCCGTCCACCCTGCCGTCCGTGGCATGGGCTTCGGGCGTGTGCTGGTGCAGGTGTGCGTGCGGCACGCGGAAGCACACGGGGCTGCACTCGTGTGGTGCACGGCACGCGAATCCGCGCACCGGTTCTATGAAAAGCTCGGCTTCACGGCCGATGACGCGACGATCACGATGCCGGGGCGCACCGATATTGCGTTCCATGTGATGCGGCGATACATCGATCGGCAATCGCCGGCGGGCTGACGCGAACCGGGCGTGCGCGACATCAGGCGGAACGCGACGCGGCCCGGTCCGGCCCGGGGAACACCCTCGCGCCGGACCACCACCGCCCCCTCAGGCTCAGCGTTCCTGCGCACTCTGCAGCACCGCACGCAACAGCACGTCGGCGCCCGCCGCCGCCCACTCGGGCGTAATCGCTTCGGCTTCGTTGTGGCTCAGCCCGTCGACGCACGGCACGAAGATCATCCCCGTCGGCGCGACGCGCGCGACATAGCACGCGTCATGGCCGGCGCCGGACACGATATCCATGTGCGACAGCCCGAGCGCCTGCGCCGCATCACGCACCGTCTCGATGCAGCGCGGCGCGAACGGGATCGGCGCATACGTGAAGATCTGCTCGATCTGCGCACCGAGGCCCGTTTCGTCGGCCACACGCGCGAGTTCCGCGCGCAGTGCCGCGTCCAGTTCGTCGAGCACCGCGTCGTCGGGATGACGGAATTCGACCGTGAAGAAGCACCCGCCCGGCACGGTATTACGCGAGTTCGGCCGCGCCTCGATCATCCCGACGGTCGCCCGCGCGTACGGCGCATAACGGCGGCCGAGCACTTCGACGAACGAGATCATCCGTGCGGCGCCGACCAGCGCATCGCGACGGAATTCCATCGGCGTCGTGCCCGCATGTGCGTCGACACCGGTGAGCGTCACCTCGTACCAGCGCTGCCCCTGCCCGGCCGTCACGACGCCGATCGTCTTGCCGGCCCGTTCGAGAATCGCGCCCTGTTCGATATGCAGTTCGTACGCCGCATGCACCGGATAGCCGCCGACGGGCTCGGCGCCCGCGTAGCCGATCCGCGCCAGTTCCTCGCCGATCGTCCTGCCTGCGCCATCGGTGCGCGACAGCCCGTATTCGAGCGTATAGACGCCCGAGAACACGCCGGCCGACACCATCGCCGGCGCGAAGCGCGAGCCTTCCTCGTTGGTCCAGATCACGACGTCGATCGGGCGCTCGGTCTCGATGCCCGCGTCGTTCAGCGCGCGCACGACCTCGAGCCCGCCGAGCACGCCGTAGATGCCGTCGTAGCGGCCGCCCGTCGGCTGCGAATCGGCGTGCGAGCCGGTCATGACCGGCGCGGCGTCGGGGTTGCGCCCCGCGCGGCGCGCGAACACGTTGCCCATCTGGTCCACGCGCACCGTGCAGCCGGCGTCTTGCGCCCATTGCACGAACAGGTCGCGCGACTCGCGATCGAGATCGGTCAGCGCGAGGCGGCAGACGCCGCCCTTCGGGGTTGCACCGATCTGCGCCATCCGGTCGAGCGACGCCCACAGGCGGTCGCCGTCGACGCGCGGCGCGCTCACGCTTTCAGCAATCGTGTTGTCGTCACGCATCGCCGTTCTCCGGCGCGACCTGCAGCGCGTAACGGAAATCGCAGCGCTTGCCGCCCTGCATGATCGTGCTCGTCCGCGTGAGCGCGATGTCCGGCGCATAGCCCTGGATGAAATAGCTGTCGCGCGCGCAGCTCAGCAGGTGCCCGATCTCGCCGAGCCCCATCGCGTGATACATCTCCGCGTAGCTGCAGCGATGCACGTCGTAGTCGTAATGCGCGTCGTCCGCGCGCCGCACCTCGACGTCGAGCGCATCGTCCTTCTCCCACAACACTTGCAGCGCGATGAACGACTTCACGCTCGTGCCATCCGGTTCCTGCGCGGCAAACGTGCGGCCGGCGTCGACCGCCGCGCCACGCACGGCTTCCGCGATCACGGCCTGCGCGCGCTCGGCGCCGAATTCGCGCTTCATGATCTCGTAGATCGGCTTGATGATTTCCGCTTCGATGCGGCGCCGCGCGAGGATCCCGAGGCGCGTGTCCTCGGGTGCGGCGGCGGATGTCTGGGTGGCTTCGGTCATGGGGATCGTCTTCGTCGTTTTATCGCTGGGTCACGCTGGGTCGCACTGTCTCGTTTACTTGGTCGCGGTGCGCGAGCCGCCGAGCACGTCGACGACGCTCCACTTGCCGCCGCGCGCCTGGTAGATCGTGAAGGCCGGATCCTTCAGGTTGCCTTCGGCATCGAACGCGATCCGCCCCGTCACGCCGGGCCGGTCGATCGCACGCACCGCCGCGACCAGTTTCGCCGGCTGCGTCGTACCGGCCTTCTGCGCAGCCGCGATCAGCGTGGCGGCCGCGTCATACGCGAACGGCGCATGCAGTTCGATCGGGGCGCGGAAGCGCGCCTGGTATTGCGTGTCGAACGCCTTGCCGCCCGGCATCCGGTCGAGCGGCAGGCCCGGTTCGAGCGCCGTCACGCCGTCGCCGTCCTTGCCGGCAAGCGACAGGAAGGTCTGGCTCACGAAGCCGCCCGCGCCGAGCAGCGGCGCGTTCACGCCGAGCTGGCGCATCCGGCGCGAGATCGGCGCGGCCTGCGCATCGAGGCCGCCGAAGAACACGAGATCCGCGCGCTTGCCCTTGATCGCCGTCAGCACGCCGCTGAAGTCGGTCGTCTTGTCGTTCACGTACTGGCGATCGACGATCGTGCCGCCGTTCGCCTCCACGCCCTTGATGAACTGGTCGGCGAGCCCCGAGCCGAACGACGTGCGATCGTCGATCACCGCGATGCGCTTCGCCTTCAGCGTCTTCACCGCATACGCGCCGGTGAAATTGCCGCCCGCATCGTCGTGACCCATGATGCGGAAGGCCGTCGCGTAGCCCTGCTGCGTGTATTGATGGCCGGTGGACGCCGGCGCGATCTGCGGGATGCCCGCATCGCGGTAGACGCGCGACGCCGGCACGCTGCAGCCCGTGTTCCAGTGGCCGACGACGCCGATCACGTGCTTGTCGACGAGTTGCTGCGCGACCGCGACGGCCGTGCGCGGATCGGATTGATCATCGGCCGCGACGAGCTTGTAGACGACCGGCTTGCCGCCGATGGTCGGATGCTTCGCGTTCGCGTCGTCGATCGCGAGTTGCGCGCCGTTCTGCAGATCCTTGCCGATCCGCGCGGACGGGCCGGTGAGCGGCGCGGCGAGACCGATCAGGATCGTCTGCGGCGCGGATTGCGCGAACGCGGGAACGGAGGCGACCAGGGCGGCCGCCGAGAATGCGAGACTGGCGTGGATAAAAGCGATTTTCATGTGCGGGGATCGGTGAATCGGATCAAAACATGAAAAATATTAAATATTTAGCACCCAAACCCCAAATATCCAATTGTTGGATGCTTATGCCGTTCCCGACACATTAACCTACATCACTGTAAATGCAGGGCATTTTCATGTTGTCGCTTACCCTGATTTTTCGATAAAATTCGACACATGAAAAATATCGAACAATTGCCGCACGATCCGCCGCTGCGCGCGGTGCGTGCGTTCGAAGCGTTCGCGCGCCTCGGGTCGGTCACGGCGGCGGCGGGCGAGCTCGACATCACGCCGTCGGCGGTCAGCCATCAGCTGCAGCTGCTCGAAGCGTTCATCCAGACGCCGCTGACCGTGCGCGAGGGCCGGCTGCTCGCCCTCACCGACGAAGGCCGCGACTACTACCGCTCGATCAGCGCCGCGTTCTCGGTGCTGCGCAGCGCGACGCGCTTCGTGCGCGACCGCTCGTCGCTGCGGCAGATCACCGTCAGCCTGATTCCGCTGCTCGGCATCGGCTGGTTCATTCCGCGGCTGCACGCATTCCTGGCCGACAACACGGACGTCGACGTGACCGTGCTGTACGCGCATCACCGCAACTACCGCAGCGATGCATCGGACCTGTCGATCCGCTTCGGCACCGGCGACTGGCCCGGCTACCGCTGCGAACGGCTGCTGCCGGGCGCGATGGTGCCGATGTGCAGCCCGTCGTTCCTGAAGCGCCACGGGCCGTTCCGCACGCCGGCCGATCTCGCGCGCGCTCCGCTCGTGCACGACGAGGATCGCAGCACGTGGGTCAACTGGCTGCAGGGCGCGGGCGTGAAGCATGTGTCGCATGCGGTGGGGCCGATGTTCGAGGACGGCCAGCTCACGCTGAGCGCCGCGCGCGCGGATCTCGGCGCGGCCTTGCTGCGCGCGCCGCTGGTCGAGCGCGAGCTGGCGAATGGCGAGCTCGTGAAGCTGTTCGATCACGTGCTCGACGACGGGCGCGATTACTACCTGTGCACGCGGGAGGACGCGGACATGCCGGACGGGGCGAGGCGGCTGGCGGCGTGGTTGAGGAAGATGGCGGGGATTTGAGCTAAGCACGAAGACGCCGCTCCGACAACCGGCCGAATCGGGAAGCCGCATTCGCATCGGACGTGCCGCGCACTTGCAGTTGGCCGACCGGATCGCCACGATGGTCGTGTCCCGTCACGGAGGTTGAAATGAACAGAATTCCGGTCGATCTATCGGATGACCAGCATGCCGCGTTGACCCGCATCGCCACGCACCAGAACAGATCCTCAGCCGAGATCGTCCGGGACGCGATCGACGTCTACATCGCGCTACGGAACCGGACACTTGCTGACAATGTGTTCGGCCTCTGGAAGGGGCGCAATGCCGTCACCCAGGAAGACTTGCGCTCGGAGTGGTGAACGCGCCCCCGGACGACCTTCGGTGCCGCCTGGAGTCGATCCACCGCGGCTTTTGACTTTCGACGCATTCCCGCTCGCCGCATCTCCGCCCGGCAACCGCTCCACGCGTCAATGACCTCCCCCGCACACCCCACCCAATCAAGGGCCGGAAGCAGATAGAAAATCCCGATGCCCCGGATTGAAACAAGCAATTTCACAAGCTCAGGGTGAACCCGGATACTGGCAACACTCCACTCACCACTGACGAAAAGGAATTGTCCAGATGCCGATCATCAACACCCAAATCAAGCCGTTCAAGGCAACCGCTTACCACAATGGCGATTTCGTGCCCGTCTCGGAAGAGAACTTCAAGGGCAAGTGGTCCGTCGTCGTGTTCTACCCGGCCGACTTCACGTTCGTCTGCCCGACCGAGCTGGGCGACCTCGCCGACCGTTACGCGGAATTCCAGAAGCTGGGTGTCGAAATCTACGGCGTGTCGACCGACACGCACTTCACGCACAAGGCATGGCACGACACGTCGGACACGATCGGCAAGATCAAGTACCCGATGATCGGCGACCCGACGCTCACGCTGTCGCGCAACTTCGACGTGCTGATCGAGGAAGAAGGGATGGCCCTGCGCGGCACGTTCGTGATCAACCCGGAAGGCGAGATCAAGCTGTGCGAAATCCACGACAACGGCATCGGCCGCGACGCAGGCGAACTGCTGCGCAAGGTGCAGGCGGCGCAATACATCGCGGCGCACCCGGGTGAAGTGTGCCCGGCCAAGTGGACGCCGGGTGCGGAAACGCTGACCCCGTCGCTCGACCTGATCGGCAAGATCTGACGATCGCGCCGCGCGCCTCGCACGAGGCGCGCGAGCCTCCCGATGACGGGCCGCCGCGACATGCGGCCCGCGCCCTCCTCCGGCACGACGTGCCCGACCAGAATCATTAATACGGAATCCGAAACGCCATGCTCGACGCCAATCTCAAGAACCAACTCAAAGCGTACCTCGAAAAGATCACGCGCCCGATCGAACTCGTCGCCTCGCTCGACGACAGCGCGAAATCGCAGGAACTGCTGGCGCTGCTGAACGAGATTGCGTCGCTGACGGATCGCGTGACCGTGACCGAACGCCGCGACGACGCCGAGCGCAAGCCGTCGTTCTCGATCGGCGAGCCCGGCAAGCCGGCCGGCATCCGCTTCGCCGGCATCCCGATGGGCCATGAATTCACGTCGCTCGTGCTCGCGCTGCTGCAGACGGGCGGCCATCCGATCAAGCTCGACGACGACGTGATCGAACAGATCCGCGCACTCGACGGCGACTACGCGTTCGAGACGTATTTCTCGCTGTCGTGCCAGAACTGCCCGGAAGTCGTGCAGGCGCTGAACGTGATGTCGCTGATCAACCCGCGCATCCGTCACGTCGCGATCGACGGCGCGCTGTTCCAGGGTGAAGTCGAGTCGCGCCAGATCATGGCCGTGCCGACGATGTTCCTGAACGGCGCCTCGTTCGGCCAGGGCCGCAGCAGCGTGAAGGAAATCCTCGCGAAGCTCGATACGGGCGCCAGCGCACGTGCCGCGAAGTCGCTCGAGTCCAAGCCGGTGTTCGACACGCTGATCGTCGGCGGCGGCCCGGCAGGCGCGGCGGCGGCGATCTACTCGGCGCGCAAGGGCATTGCGACGGGCGTCGTCGCCGAGCGTTTCGGCGGCCAGGTGCTCGACACGATGGCGATCGAGAACTTCGTGTCGGTGCAGGAAACCGAAGGGCCGAAGTTCGCGACCGCGCTCGAACAGCACGTGAAGCAGTATGACGTCGACATCATGGACGTGCAGCGCGCCGATGCGCTGATTCCGGGCGACGTGCACCAGATCCGCCTCGCGAACGGCGCGGTGCTGAAGGCGAAGACGATCGTCCTCGCGACCGGTGCGCGCTGGCGTGAAATCAACGTGCCGGGCGAGCGCGAATACCGCAACCGCGGTGTCGCGTACTGCCCGCACTGCGACGGCCCGCTGTTCAAGGGCAAGCGCGTCGCGGTGGTCGGCGGCGGCAACTCGGGTGTCGAGGCCGCGATCGACCTCGCCGGCATCGTGAAGGCCGTCACGCTGATCGAATACGGCGCGCAACTGCGTGCGGACGAAGTGCTGCAGCGCAAACTGCGCAGCCTGCCGAACGTGACGATCGTCACGCAGGCGCAAACGACCGAGCTGACCGGCGACGGCAGCAAGCTGAACGGGCTCGTCTACAAGGATCTGCGCTCGGGTGACACGCAGCGCATCGATCTCGAAGGCGTGTTCGTGCAGATCGGCCTCGTGCCGAACACCGAATGGCTGAAGGGTACGGTCGAACTGTCGAAGCACGGCGAGATCGTCGTCGATGCACGCGGCGCGACGTCGGTACCGGGCGTGTTCGCGGCCGGCGACGTGACGACGGTGCCGTTCAAGCAGATCGTGATCGCCGTGGGTGAAGGCGCGAAGGCATCGCTCGGCGCGTTCGACCACCTGATCCGGCAGGACGTTGCACCGGTTGCCGCCGCGCAGCCGCAGGCCGAGGAAGCGGTCGCCGCGTAACGCGCGTCAACTCGTCGGCACAACAGTTTGTCTCTCTTGGCCCCGCATGCTTTGGTCGGCGTGCGGGGCCCTTTTTATGCCGAAGGCGTTCGCGGTTACTTGGTCGCGGTCGGGCCGCCGTCCGCTGGCGCAGGCGCCGTCGACTTAAAACTGCTCGACTGCCTGACCAGTTGCTCGGTCATCGCGGCCGCCACCGGATTCGCGCCGGACGACGAACCGCCCTGCCGGTACGAACCGGTGCTCGCCGGCATCGACGACACCGATGACATCGACGGCGGCGGCAACGACGGGTCGAGCTTCGCCGATTCCCTGACGAGCGCGGCCGTCTCCGGCGTTTCGGATTTCGTTGCGGAGGGTGCTGCGGCCGCGTGGCGTTCGAGGCCGTCGCGCTTGCGCGACGCGCGTTGCGTGACCTGCGCGGGTGCGGGTGCAGGTGCGGCCTGCTGCACGGGTTTGGCGGCCGGCGGCGGCGCCGGTGGGGTCGAATCCTGCGCATCGACCGTCACGACGTTGACCTTCGGCGGCGGTGCGGCCGGCTTCGTCACCGGTTGCGGCTTGTCGCTGACCACCGGAATGGCGGGAACAGCCGCCGGCGCGGCGTCGACGCGCGCGGTTGCAGCCGGCGCGGGCGTGGGTGCGGGTGAAGGCGGCGCGGCAGCCGCCTGCTTCGTTGCCGTCGCGGCGGCCGATGCCGGCGGCGAAATCGCGCCCTGCACCGCGTGATCGTTGCCCGCGGGTGCCGCGGCAACAGGCGCGGCCGAATCGCCGATGCCGGCATCTTCGATCGCACGGTGGTCCGCGCGCAGCAGCATCACGTACGCGGTGCCCGCCGCGGCGACCAGGAGCCCGCCGGCGATCATCATGGTTTTACGGGTACTTGTCATGCTTGCTCACCGATCATATCCACGTGAACAAGCCATCATACGCGGCCAGCGTCCGTTGATCTCGTCCGAATACATTTGGTTGCATTGATGACGGCGGAGGTCGCCGGTACCGTGCGCAGCCCTATCGTCAGACGAAAAACCGCCCGCCCCACCCGTCAGATGCAGAAGATCGCGACCGCTATCCCGCCGAACAGCAGCCACTTGACGGTGTAGTACACGGTGCGATTCCACGCCTTCAACCGCTTGCCGGCGCGGCGAATCGCATACAGGTATCTGAATGCACGATTGAGCCCGCCGGTACGGTCACCGGTTTCATTCGGCGACGCGGCCGCGCGCATCAGCAGTTGCCCGAACGCGTCGTTGACGCGCTGCGCCCAACGATATTTCATCGGGCGGTCGATGTCACAGAACAGGATCACGCGATCGTGCGCGGTGCGATTTTCGGCCCAGTGCAGGTACGTCTCGTCGAACATCACGGCCTCGCCGTCGCGCCACGCATACGATTCGCCGTCGACGACGATCCGGCATGCGTCGTCGTTCGGCGTATCGAGCCCGAGGTGGTAACGCAGCGAGCCCGCATATGGATCGCGATGCAGCCCGAGCCTCCCGCCCGGCGGCAACTGCGCGAACATCGCCGCCTTGATCGACGGAATCCGCGACAGGATCTCGACCGAGCGCGGACACAACGCCTGCGCGGACGGATGCGGCGCGTCGTACCACTTCAGGTAGAAACGTTTCCAGCCGTGGCGAAAGAACGAATTGAAGCCGATGTCGTTGTACTCGCCCGATGCCTTGATCCGGCTCGCGTCGCGCAACGCGAGCGCTTCGCTGCGGAACGTGCGCCATTCGCGCTGCAGCACCGCGAGTTCCGGAAAGTGGTCCGTGTCGAGAAACGGCGTGGTCGGCACCGACGAGAACGCGTACGAAAAGCAGTTCAGCGGCGCGGTAAAGGTCGAGTGGTCGGATAGTTGCCTGAACAACCGGTGCCGAACCTTGCCGCGCCGATGCGTGTACACGACACACGCAACGAACACGATCAACAGGACCCAGCGCATCGATATTTCCCCCGTAAGCTGTTTGCCAGAATTCTAGGTACGGGGAAAATTTCCTGCGCTGACGCGCAGGTCATGCGGTGTGCGTTGTCACGGCGTAGCGAGATGCCGGATCGCGCCATGCCGAAACGCCGAAAAGCCCGTGAATACGGGCTTTTCGGGCAATCCGGACGCGCGGACGGCCTACCGCCGCCGCACGCGCCGGCAGCGACTATTCCGGAAACGGCAAATCAGTTTGTCCGTCTGCGCGCATGCCGAACGTGTTCAGCGTCATCGCGACGAGCGCGTAGTAGCCGAGCAATGCAACGAGATTGACGACGGTTTCGTGGCCGAAGCGCGCTTGCGCACGCGCGAACGTCGCATCGCTCACGCGCCGCGTGTCGTACAGCTCGCTCGCGAATGCATGGATCAGCGCATCGTCGTCCGACTCGAATGCGGGTGCGACGCCGCGCCGGATCGCGTCGGCCGTCGCGGCCGGCACGCCCGCCTCGAGTGCGATCGGATGGTGGATGTGCCACTCGGCCTGCGAGCGCCAGCGCGCGGCCGTCACGAGAATCGCGAGTTCCGACAGGCGCAGCGGCAGGCCCGTGCGATAGCGGCAGAACGCGCCGAGCTTCTGTGCGTGCTGAGCCAGCTCGGGGCTCGCGATCCAGCCGAGAAACGGCCCGTTCAGGTTGCCGCGCGGGCCATTGAGAATGTCGGCCAGCACGGCCTTCTGCTCATCGGTGGCCGATGCGGGATCGAACGGAGGCAATCTGTTGGTCATGGCGAAGTCCGGACTAGGTTCGATGAATGCGGTCACGCGCCGGCCGACGCGAGCGCCGTACCGATCGCGCCCGACAGCCGCTCGACGATCGTATCGATCTGCTGCGCGGTGCAAATGAACGGCGGCGCGACCAGGATGTGATCGCCGTGAACGCCGTCGATCGTCCCGCCCATCGGATACACCATCAGGCCGCGCTGCATCGCTTCGCGCTTGACCGCCGCATGCAGCTTCAGCGCCGGATCGAACGTCGCCTTGCTGTCGCGATCGCGCACGAGCTCGACGCCGACGAACAGCCCGCGGCCGCGCACGTCACCGATATGCGGATGCGCGCCGTAATGCTCGCGCAGCGACGCGCGCAGTTGCTCGCCGCGCGCCTTCACGTTGTCGAGCAGTTGCTCTTCGGCGATCACGCGCTGCACTTCGAGCGCGGCCGCGCAGGCGGTCGCATGGCCGAGGTACGTGTGACCGTGCTGGAAGAAACCCGAGCCGTCGACGATCGTCCGGTAGATGCGGTCGCTGACGAGCGTCGCGCCGATCGGCTGGTAGCCCGCGCCGAGCCCTTTCGCGATCGTCAGCAGGTCGGGGGCGACGCCGTCTTCATCGCACGCGTACAGGTAGCCCGTGCGGCCCATCCCCGACATGATCTCGTCGAGGATCAGCAGCACGCCGTACTTGTCGCACACCGCGCGAATCTTCTTCAGGTACGTGCGCACCGGCGGCACCGCGCCGGCCGTTGCGCCCACCACCGTTTCCGCGACGAACGCCGCGACGTTTTCCGCGCCGAGTTCGACGATCTTCTGCTCGAGTTCGTCCGCCAGGCGTTGCGCATACGCTTCGTCGGTTTCACCCGCCTGCTGGTCGCGGTACGCATAACACGGGCTCACGTGGTGCGCCTCGATCAGCAGCGGCAGGAACGGCTCGCGCCGCCACGCATTGCCGCCGATCGCGAGCGCGCCGAGCGTGTTGCCGTGATAGCTCTGGCGTCGCGCGATGAAATGGCGGCGCTGCGGCTCGCCCTTTTCGACGAAATACTGGCGTGCGAGCTTCAGCGCGGCCTCGACCGCCTCGGAGCCGCCCGACACGAAATACACGTGTTCGAGGCCGGCCGGCGCGGCGTCGACGAGCCGGTCGGCCAGTTCCTCCGCCACGTCGGTCGTGAAGAACGACGTATGGGCGTACGCCAGTTGCTGCGCCTGCCGCTTGATCGCGTCGATCACGCGCTGGTTGCTGTGGCCGAGACACGAAACGGCCGCGCCGCCGCACGCGTCGATATAGCGTTTGCCGGTCGAGTCGATGATCTCGATACCCTCGCCTGCGACGGCAACGGGCAAGGTGGCGCGCGGAGCGCGATGGAAAACGGTCGTCATGCGTTGCCTCATGGATCAGGACGCGTCGTGCGCGCGTCCGGACGGCACGATGCGCGTCGCGAAACGCTGCGTGCCGTGTTGGTGAAGGGTGAAATCGATCGATGCCGCGCCGATCGCGAACACGGCGGTGGCCAGCGTGTTCTCGTCGTCGGGGTCGGCCGGATCGTCGCGGTAGATCGGCAGCCCTTCCGGCGCGCGATCGCCGAGCACGCGCAGCAGCGCGGCTTCGTCGATCGCGTCGATGGCGGGCGTGAGCGCATCGACGCGACGCTGGCGGTCGGCCGACGATTGCGTGACGATCTGCGCTTCCGCGTCGCAGCCCGGGTGCACGAGATGGTTCGCATGCCCCGTAAGCCGCGCGACGTCGACCACCGAACAGCGCGCGACGCTCGCCTCGATGCTCAGCAGCCGCGCATCGCAGGTCGCGCCCAGCGTGTGATGAAAGCCGCTCGCGCGCGCATGGCCGCGCAGCACGTCGGCCGCCGCGTCGAGCGACGTCGCATCGAGCACCGCGCGCGCGAGGATCATCCGCGGCACGCCCGCTGCCGGCGTGCGGATCCGCAGGTTGTTGATCGCCTGCGCGATGCCCGCGCGGTTCGCGGCAAAGGTATGGCCCGGCAGCGAACCGGGGTAATAGAAGCTGATGAAGCCGGGCTTGCCCGCCGGTTGCACGTCGACGAGCAGGCAGCGCTCGCGCAGGTACGGATCGCCGTCCTCGTTGTGCGCGATCCAGCGCGTGCCGGCCGCGTCACGCGCGGCAAGCGTCGTGCAGCCGTCCGGCGCGTTGTGGATCAGCTCGCCGCGGCAGTTCCACAGAAAGATGTCCTCGGCCGGCCAGCCGACACCCGCCGCGATCCCGTCCAGCTCCGCGACGAGATCCGGATACGCGGCCAGCGCAGCCTGCCGCAGCGCGGCGACGAACGGATGGCCGCGCCAGCGGCGCACGGCCTGCCACGCGCTGCTCTGCTGCATGTATTCGTCGAACACGGGGCGGGCGAGCTCGCCGAGGCGCACGCCGATGTCGAACGGCGCGCCGGCGATGACAGGGGAAAGGGAAAGCGGCATGTCGGTATTTCGGTTTCGTTCAGGACACGTGTTTCAGGAATTCCTTCAGGCGTGGCGTCGGCGGCCGGTCGATCAGGTCGACCGGATGGCCGTCCTCGGCAATCCCGCCCTGATCCATGAACAGCAAGCGTGTGCCGACCCGCTTCGCGAAGCCGATCTCGTGCGTGACGACGATCATCGTCATGCCTTCGGTCGCGAGATCCTGCATCACTTTCAGCACTTCGTGGCGCAATTCCGGATCGAGCGCCGACGTCGGCTCGTCGAACAGCATCAGCCGCGGCCGGATCGCGAGCGCACGCGCGATCGCGACACGCTGCTGCTGGCCCCCCGACAGCTCCGACGGATAATGATTCGCGCGCGATTCGAGGCCGACCTTGTCGAGCAGCGCCATCGCCTGGTCGCGCGCGTCGGCGCGCGACGCGCCGCGCACCTGCATCGGCCCGAACATCACGTTCTCGAGCGCGGTCATTTGCGGGAACAGGTTGAACTGCTGGAACACCATGCCGGCTTCGAGCCGGATGTTGCGGATCGTCGTCGCGTTGCCGCGCACGCTCTGGCCGTCGACCAGCAACTCGCCGCCGGTGATTTTCTCCAGCGCGTTGATACAGCGCAACATCGTCGATTTGCCCGAGCCCGACGGGCCGACCACGACGACCACCTCGCCCGCGTCGATCTTCAGGTCGATGTTCTTCAGCACCGGCACGTGGCCGAAGCTCTTCGACACGTTCTGGAATTCGATCATGCTCATAGAATCCTCATGCGCTTTTCGACGAGCCGAAGCGTCAGCGTCATCACGCCGGTCAGTATCAGGTAGATAACGGCCACCGCACTCCAGATCTCGACCGCCTGGAAATTGCCCGCGATGATCTCCTGTCCCTTGCGCGTCAGCTCGCCGACGCCGATCACGATGAACAGCGACGTGTCCTTCAGGCTCACGATGCACTGGTTGCCGAGCGGCGGAATCAGCCGCCGGAACGCGAGCGGCCCGACGATCTTCAGCAGCACACGCGGCATCGACAAGCCCATCGCGAGCCCCGCTTCCGTCAGCCCCTTTGGGATCGACAGCAGCGCGCCGCGCACCACTTCCGCGAGATACGCGCCGGAATTCACCGTGATCGCGATGATCGCGGCCGTCAGGCCGTCGATGCGGATATGCGCGAGCAGCGGCAGCGCGAAATACAGGAACATCACCTGCACGACGATCGGCGTGCCGCGAATCAATTCAATATAAACCTGCGCGAGCACGTTCATCGCCTTCGGTCCGTATGCGCGGAACATGCCCGCGACCATCCCGACGATGAAGCCGCCCACCAGCCCGAAAAATGCGATGAACACCGTCAACCGGACCCCATCCATCAGGTCCGGCAACGCCGCCCAGATCGCCGACCAATCGAAATTCACTTGTCGCTCCCCGTTCGAATCAAGACCGGCGCGGCCACTCGGCCGCACCATGGCGCGTGGTCACGCTCACATCTTCGGCGGTTCGGCGCCGAACCACTTCTTGTAGATCTGCGCGTAGCGGCCGTCGGCCTTGATCTTCACGAGCGACGCATTGACCTTCGGCACCAGCGCGCTGCCCTTCGGGAAGCCGATCCCGTACTTGTCGCCGCTGACCGGCTGGCCCGCGACCTTCACCTTGCCCTTGCCTTCGTTGTTCACGAAGAACAGCACGTTCGGCGTGTCGTGCATCGCCGCGTCGACGCGGCCGGCTTCGAGCGCGAGGTAGGCCTGGTCGATGTTCGGGAACTGGCGGATCTCCTTCGGCTTCAGGTGCGCCTTGATCCAGTCGATCGTCGCGGTGCCCGTTTTCGCGGCGATCACCTTGCCGTTCAGGTCGTCGATCGACTTGATCGTCGTGTTGCCGGTCTGCACCATCGCCGCGAGGCCGCTGTCGTAGTACGGCGCGGAGAAGTCGATCGCCTTCTTCCGCTCCTCCTTGATCGTCATGCCCGACAGCGCGACGTCGATGTTCTGCGTCTGCAGCGCCGGGATCAGGCCCGCGAAATCCATCGGCTGGATCGTGTATTTCCAGCCCTGGTCCTTCGCGATCTCCGCCCACAGGTCGAGATCGAAGCCGACGTACTTGTCGCCCTGCTTGAACTCGAACGGCATGAACGACGTATCGGTCCCGACGACGAGCGTCTTGGTATCCGCATGGGCGATGCTGGCGCCGAGCGCGGCAGCGACCGCGACGGCTTTCAGGAAGGAACGGCGACTCATGGTTTCTCTCCGCATGGTTGAGCGATGTGACCGGCCAGCCGGCCGGCGGAACGACGACATCAAGCCGCACCGCAACATGCGATGTCGAATTAGACCTTAGTGCAACAAGTGTTGTCAACGGCGATACTACGACAACAAAAAAGTCCGCAACGGATAAATGCATCGAGACAAACCCGCGGCGCGCGGGGCGGATAAATCGGAGGAAAGGGAAAGCGGCTCCGGGGCGAAGCGGCCGGGCTGGGTCGCGCTGCGCCGGCCGACGGCGGCGTCTGATGGGCAGTTGGCAGTGACTGGGGACTGGCCGGGAGGGTTTGCCGTCAACGGCACATCACGCGCGAGAGGAGCATGACGGCGCGACTGGCCGGACAACTGCCGCCGCCGCGCGTTTGTCGGCGCGTTTGTCGGCGCGTTTGTCGGCGCATTTGTCGGCGCATTTGTCGGCGCATTTGTCGGCGCGGATCGTCGGCGCTTCGGCGCGGCGTCGTGCCGTGCCGGTGCGGCCGCCCCCGCGACGCCGGCAATCGCCGGCGCGGTTCAACGCATGTTGCGGAATGCGCACGGCCCAGCCGGCCGGCCGCGCGCCTCCGATGCAGCTTCGCTTACGCCGCCACCCCGCTCGCCTGATGCGACACGAGCCGCGCATACGCGCCCTGCCGCGCCATCAGGTCCGCATGCCGTCCGGCCTCGATCACGCCGCCGTGCTCCATCACGAGAATCAGGTCGGCGTTGCGCACGGTCGACAGCCGGTGCGCGATGATGATCGACGTGCGCTGCGTCATCAGGTCTTCCAGCGCCGCGCGGATCTGCTGCTCGCTGATCGTGTCCAGATGGGACGTCGCTTCGTCGAGGATCAGCACCGGCGCATCCTTGAGGAACGCGCGTGCAATCGCGACACGCTGGCGCTGGCCGCCCGACAGCTGCACGCCGCGCTCGCCGACGCGCGTCGCGAGCCCGTCCGGCAGCCGCGCGACGAAGTCGCCGAGCGCTGCATGGTCGATCGCGCGCTGCACGGCCGCGTCGGACGCATCGCCCGCGGCGAGCCGGATGTTCGCTTCGAGCGTGTCGTTGAACAGGTAGGTATCCTGCGCAACCAGCGCGATATGCTGCCGCAGGTCGTCGAGCCGCAGGTCGCGCAGGTCGACGCCGCCGAGCGTCACGCGGCCCTGCTGCGGATCCCAGAAGCGCAGCAGCAGGCTCGCGACCGTCGACTTGCCGGCGCCCGACGCGCCGACCAGCGCGACCGTGCTGCCGGGCGGCACCTCGAAGCTCACGCGGTCGATCGCGGGCACGCTGCGGCCCGGATACGTGAAGGACGCGGCCTCGAAACGCACCGCCGGATCGGCAGGCATCGCTTGCGTGCCGTCCGTCACCGGCACCGGCTCCTTCTCCAGCGCACGCAAGCGGCGCGTCGATGCGATCGTGTCGGCGAGCTGGCGCGCGACCTGGCCGATTTCGGCCACCGGCATGAACGCGGCCACCGCCACCAGCACCAGCAACGGCAACGACTCGCGCGGAAACCAGCCGCGCGCGCACAGCAGCGCGCCGAGCGCCGCAACGACCAGCCCGCCGAGCCCGCTCGCGATTTCCAGCGCGGCACTTTGCGCCGACAGATCGTCGAGCAGCTTTGCGCGTTGCTTGCGGTACGCGTCGACTTCGGCCACGAACGCTGCGCGCCGGCGCGCAACGGCCTGGAACGCGGTCAGCTCCGCGAGCCCCTGGATCGTTTCGGTCAGGTGCGCGCCGAGCTGGCCGAGCGCTTCGCGCGCGCCGGTACCGAGCCGGTCGACGTCGCGCCGCGCCAGCACCGGCGCGAGCCCGGCCCACAGCAGGAACGGCAGCAGCACGAGCGCGAGCGGCCAGGCAACCGACGCGAGCAGCACCAGCACGGCAGCCGGCACGAGCACCGCGACGAACGCGGGCGCCAGCGTGTGCGCATAGAAATATTCGACGGTCTCGACGTCCTGCGTGGCGAGCGACACGAGATCGCCGGAACGACGGCGCAGCAGCCCGGCCGGCGCGAGGCGTTCGAGCGTCCCGAACAGCGCGATGCGCATTTCCGCGAGCAGCCGGTACGCCATGTCGTGCGCGAGCCACGATTCGAGCCAGTGCAGCACGGCCGCTACCGGCGCGATCACGAGCAGCGCGGTGACGAGCGTGGAGTTCACTTGGCCGCCAGGTACCGCTCCGACCACCAGCGCGCCGATCACGCCGACGCCGATAAACGCGAGCACGCGGCCGATCCCGAACAGCACCGTCAGCACGACCTTGCCCGTCCACGGGCGCACGAAGCGCAGCAGCGTCTGCAGGGTTTCCGGCCAGCCGATCTCCGCCGCATCGTCGTTCAGCGGCCGCACCTGCGGGCCCGACGACGCGCGCGCGGTCGCGCCGGCCGTCGCCGCCACACCGACCGATTCGGCGACCGCTTCCAGTTGCGACCCCATCAGCCGGCGATACGGGCCGTCGCGCGCGATCAGCGCCGCGTGCGTGCCCTCGTCGACCACCTGCCCCTGGTCGAGCACCAGGATGCGATCGGCGCCGATCACGCTGGACAGCCGGTGCGCGAGCACGAGCGTCGTCCGCCCGCGCGTGAGCCGGTCGAGCGCCTGCTGGATCAGCGCTTCGTTCTCCGCGTCCACCGACGACAGCGCCTCGTCGAGCAACAGGATCGGCGCATCGCGCAGCAGCGCGCGGGCAATCGCGAGGCGCTGGCGCTGGCCGCCCGACAACATGAGTCCGCGTTCGCCGATGCGCGTCGCGTAGCCGTCGGGCAGCGCCGCAATGAAATCGTGTGCGTTGGCGGCACGCGCGGCGGCGATCATGTCCGCATCGCTCGCATCGGGGCGGCCGAGCCGCAGGTTGTCGGCCACGCTGCCGTCGAACAGCGTCGCATCCTGCGCGACGACCGCGATCATCTCGCGCACCTGGCCGGCATCGAGCGTGCGCACGTCGCGGCCGCCGATGCGGATCGCGCCGCCCTGGGCATCGTGCTGGCGCAGCAGCAGGCGCACGATGGTCGACTTGCCCGCGCCGCTCGGCCCGACGATCGCCACCGTCTCGCCTTCGCGAACCGAGAAGCTCAGTGCCGCATGCGCGTCCGCGCGGCGCCCTGGATACGCGAAGCTGACGGCGTCGAACGCGATCTCCGGCCGCAGTCCCGTCACACGCGGCGCGTCGGCCGCCGGTGCATGGCTATCCGCGTCGAGCAGCGCGTGGATCGCATTCGCCGCCGACTGGCCGATCATCCCCTGGTGCAGCACGGAACGCAGGTCGCGCAGCGGCCGGAAGATTTCGCTGCCGGCCATCAGCACGATCAGCAGCGCCTCGAGGCTCATGTCGCCGTGCCGCACGCGCCACGCGCCGACCGCGATCGCGGCGGCCGCGCCGAGGCCGGTGCCGAGATCCGTGAAAAGCCGCGTCAGCAGGCCGAGCGCGAGCACCCAGAACGTGCTGTCGGACAGTGCGCGCGCCTTCGCGGCCAGCTTCGCGCCGAATGCCGTGCTTTGCCCGAACGCCTTCAGCGTCGGCAAGCCTTGCACCGCGTCGAGAAACTCCTCGCCGAACGCCTTGAAGGCGGCCGAGCGCGCAAGCGCCGCACGCTTGTCGGCGCGATGCACGAGCTGCGGCAACGCGAGCGTGACGAGCGCCGCGACCAGCAGGATCGCGGCCGTCGGCACGTCCCACCACGCGAGCACCGCGAAGATCATCACCGGCGCGCAGGCGGCGATCACGAGCTGCGGCAAGTAGGTGCCGAAAAACGTCTGCAATTGTTCGACGCCATCGACGACGGCCAGCATCACGCCGCCCGTGCGTTCGCCGCTGAACCACGCGGGGCCGAGCGCGGCGATCCGGTCGAACAGCCGCGCGCGCAACGTGGCCTGCACGCGCCCGGCCGTGTGCTGCGCGAGCACCGTGCGGCGATGGTCGAGCCACGCGCGCAGCAGCACGCAAGCCGCCGTTGCAACGACGGCTTCGCCGATGCTGCGTGCCGGCGCGCCGGAAAAGACCCCCGCCAGCACGCGGCCGAGAAAGACGAAACGCAGGATCCCGACACCCATCGCGAGCAGGCCGAGCGCGACGGCCGCGGCAACCCGCCAGCGCAGTCCCGCCATCATTGCCCATAGTCGTCGGTCGAAATACATGAAGCCCTCCGGTCGTGTCCGATGATGTTTTTTGTTGACCGGATCGAGGCTACCCGCGCGGCCCGTGCGCGGCAAAAGATGATTTTTCAACGGGTGTTGAGTCAACTACAATACCCCGCATGTCGCACCTCCCTCCCCTCAGCGCATTGCGAGCTTTCGAGGCGGCCGTCCGCCTCGGCGGGTTCGCGCGCGCGGCGGTCGAGCTGAACGTGTCGACGAGTGCGGTCAGTCACCAGATTCGCGCGCTCGAGGAATCGCTCGGCGCGCGGCTGCTCGAACGCAGCACGGGGCTCGGCGGCATCAGCCTCACGCCGGCCGGCGCCCGCCTGCTGCCGGCTGTCAGCGATGCGCTGTCGCGGCTGACCGACGCCTGTGCCGAGATTCGCGGCACCGCGCAACGGCTCACCGTATCCGCCAACGCGCCGTTTTCGGCGATGTGGCTCGCACGCCGCCTCGCGGAATTCTCGTCACTTCATCCCGACACGCCGCTGCATGCCGTCGTGCTCGACGACGAACCGGATTTCGCGCGCAGCGGCGTCGATCTGGCGATCGTGCACGTGCCCGCGCATCGGCTGCAGGCCGACGACGACATCCTGCTGCAGGAAACGGTGTTCCCGGTATGCAGCCCCGAACTGCATCCGTATGCCTCGGTGAACGTGTGCCGCTCCCGGCTGCTTCAGGAGATGCACGAGCACAGCCCCGAGATCGACTGGCGCAACTGGTCCGCGGAGTTCGGCCTGCCGGGCGACTTCGAGACGAAGATCGTCCGCTACAGCAGTTTCAGCCAGGTCATCGGCGCGGCGGTCGGGGGCGCGGGCATCGCGCTCGGCCGCGCGCCGCTGATCGAGCCCGAGCTGCGCAGCGGGCGCCTCGTGCCACTGAGGCCGGGCCTCGAACGCGCCGCGTCGTGGCGCTTCGTGCTGCGCCGCAACCCGTCGACGCGGCACCGGCTGCTCGATCCATTGATCGCGTTCCTGCGCCGCGAAGCCGAAGCGGACGCGGACGCAGCGCCGATCGCGGGCCCGATCGTTGCGCCCGCATCCAACGACAGTCGCGTGCGCGGCACGGGCGGCGCGACCGGCAAGTAACGCACCGGCCTCGCCCGCATGCGCCGCTTACGGCGCAGCGAAGAACAACGCCACCACGCACGCCATCCCGCCGAACCACACGAGCGAACGCAGCGACGCCCAGTTCAGCAGGTACATCAGCGTGTAGACGATGCGGATCGCGACGAACGCGATCGCCAGCTGGTCGACGCGATGCACGTTCGCGCCGTTGTGCCATGCCACCACCAGCGCGGCCGTGAACAGTGCAAGCGCTTCCCACGCGTTCTGGTGCGCGGCCTGCGCGCGGGCGCGCCAGCCTTCGAGCTTCGCCAGGTAGTCGCGCGGCGTGCGGTTGTCGTAGCCTTTGCGGGCCTTCGCGAGAAACGTCATCGGGAACGGCAACAGCGCCACGATGAACAGGCACAGCTGGGACGTCGTCATCAAAAGTCTCCTCCTTTATGATTACATTGAGCAATGACAAGATCGCCGAGAGCTTAGCATTGCGTCGCGCTGTTCGCGCACCGGTTTTCTAGACGGGAGACTCGGCGACGCGGCCCGTCGACAGCCGCGACGCACTGGGTTCGACACCCAAATTTCCACCAAATCATCGACAAAAACGTTAATTAAAACTGGTCGAACACCAATAAGATAGCGTTCAACACTGGCCCGGCGCGTTGTCGCGCCAGGCCGCCGAACCCGCGCCGCCGCGCGCGCCGAACGACATCCGATCCGAGCCATCGCCATGCCCCGTCCCATCGTCGCCCATATCCGCCCTGACGCCGTCCGCCACAACCTCGACTTCATCCGCCGCACGGCCGCGCGATCGCGCGTGTGGGGCGTGGTCAAGGCCGATGCGTACGGCCACGGCATCGAGCGGATCTACCCGGGCCTCGCGGCCGCCGACGGCATCGCACTGCTCGATCTCGACGAAGCCGTGCGCGTGCGCGAACTCGGCTGGGACAAGCCCGTGCTGCTGCTCGAAGGGATCTTCGAGCCGGCCGACGTCGAGCTGGCCGATCGCCACCGCCTGACGGTGGCCGTGCACTGCGACGATCAGCTCGACCTGTTGATCGCGGCAAAGCCGCAGCAGCCGATCGACATCCAGCTCAAGATGAACTCCGGGATGAACCGGCTCGGCTACCGCCCCGCCGTTTTCCGTGCCGCGTGGGAGCGTGCGGCCAGCGCGCCGTCGATCGGCAAGATCACGCTGATGATGCATTTCGCGAACGCCGACGAAGGCGAAGTCGACTGGCAGCTCGATCAGTTCGATGCGACTACCGCGGGGATTCCGGGCGAGCGCTCGACGTCGAATTCGGCCGCCGTGCTGTGGCATCCGCGCGCGCACCGCGACTGGGTGCGGCCCGGCACGATCCTGTACGGTGCATCGCCGACGGGTGCGGCGCGGGATATCGCCGATACGCCGCTGATGGCCGCGATGACGCTGACGAGCAAGATCATCGGCGTGCAGACGTTGTCGCCGGAAGAAACCGTCGGCTACGGCCGCCGCTTCACGGCCGACCGGCCGATGCGGATCGGCGTCGTCGCGTGCGGCTATGCGGACGGCTATCCGCGCCACGCACCGACCGGCACGCCGATCGCGGTGGACGGCGTGATGACGCGCGTCGTCGGCCGCGTGTCGATGGACATGCTGACCGTCGATCTCACGCCGTGCCCGAACGCGGGCATCGGGTCGAGTGTCGAGCTGTGGGGCGACCAGGTGAAGGTGGATGACGTGGCGGAAGCCAGCGGCACGATCGGCTACGAGCTGATGTGCGCGCTCGCGCGCCGCGTGCCGGTCGTGATCGTGCCGCCGGGTGCGTCGAGCGAACAGCCGACGCTGCGGACCGGGAGCTACGGGCGCTGACCGGCGGAGAGGCGGCGACGCACACGCTGTTGCGTCGCCTGACGTGCGCTTCGGTTGCGGGTCGCCTTCGGGCGGCCCGCTTGCATTTCAGTGTGAGCGAAAGGCCTGGGTGACGGCCCTTCCGCTTCGTTCAACGCACTACGAACGCCACGTCGGCTTGCGCTTCTCGAGGAACGCGTCGATCCCTTCACCCGCATCCTCCTCCATCATGTTGCGCGCCATCACGTCGCCCGCATACGCATAGGCTTCGTCGAGCGGCAACTCGCGCTGGCGATAGAACATCTGCTTGCCGTACCGCACCGCGGCCGGGCTCTTCGCGACGATCTCCGCGACCTTGCGCGCAACGGCCGCATCGAGCGCGTCCTCGGGCACGGCCTCGTTGACGAGGCCCCACGCGGCGGCCGTTGCCGCGTCGACGAAGCGCCCGGTCACGAGCATGTCGAACGCGCGCTTCGCCGTGACGTTGCGGCTCAACGCAACGGCCGGCGTCGAACAGAACAGTCCGACGTTGATGCCCGATACCGCGAAGCGCGCGGTGTCGGCCGCGATCGCCAGGTCGCACGCGGCGACGAGCTGACAGCCGGCCGCCGTCGCGATGCCGTGCACGCGCGCGATCACCGGCACCGGTAACGCGCGCATCGCGAGCATCACGCGGCTGCACTGTGCGAACAGCGTGCGGTAGTAATCGAGTTCGGGCTTGCTGCGCATCTGCCGCAGGTCGTGGCCCGCGCAGAACGCCTTGCCTTCCGCGGTCAGCACGACGCAGCGCACGTGCGGATCGGCAGCCAGCGTATCGAATGCATCGTGCAGCGCCGAAAGCATCGCTTCGGACAACGCGTTGAACTGCTGCGGGCGATTCAGGCGCAGCGTGACGACGCCGTCGCGCGTGTCGCGCAGCAGGATCGGCTCGGCTGTCTCGTGAATGGGTTCCATGGTGTTCCGCTCGGCGGGGTTCGGCAGGATTCGGGGCGATGCGAACGAGCGGCCATCGCGCCCGCCCGCGGCATGTCGGGGAAATGGTCCTCCACATTCGGCACGACGTCCAGTCGCGCCGCCGCATGCGCATGCGCGGCGGCCTGCCGGCCACTGCGCAACGACCATGCCGCGCGCGCGTCAAGCGTCAACGGACCCGCTGCGCGGCTTCCGCACGGCCCGCCGTCCTCGCGGCCAGCGCGGCAATCGCGTAGGCGACACCCCCGAGCGCCGCGACCGCCCACAGCGCATCGGTCAGATCCGGCAACAGTATTGTCGCGGCGCCTGCGACGGCCACGCCGAGCAGGCTGCCGGCCTGCCGCGCCGCGTTGAGGAACCCGGACGCGACGCCCGCCGCGTCGGCAGGCACCTGTTCGAGCACCGTCGCGATCATCGGCGCGACCGACAGCGCGGTCCCGGTGCCGAAGGCGGCCATCGCCGTCCACACCACCGGCCACGGCGCATGCAGCGCAAGCGCAATCGCGATCGCCGGAATGGCCAGCGCGGCCATCGCGAGGCCGTTCGCCATCAGCGTGACCGGACGAACGTGACCATGCAGTTTTCCCGACAGCAGATTACCGAGCGACAGACTCAGCGCGAACGGCAGCAGCGTCAGCCCGATCTGCCGCGCGCTCATGCCGAAGCGCCCGTGCAGGTACAGACTCAGCACGAACAGCAGCCCGAAGTAGCCGACATAGACGAGGCTGCCCATCAAGTTCATCGCGACGAACACGCGGTTGCGAAACCATGCAAGCGGCACCATCGGATGGCGGGCGCGCCGCTCCACGACGACCAGCACGGCGGCGGCGAGCACGGCGATCAGCAACGCGGCACGGACCTCCGTGGCGCCGGCGCCGCGCGTCGGCAATTCGATCACCGCGAAACACAGTGCGCCGAGCGCCGCCGCACTGACGCACTGGCCGGCCCAGTCGAAGTGGCGCACATCCCGCGCGACCGATGCGCGAACGAGCGCCGCCGCGCCGGCAAAGGCGACCGCGCCGGTCGGCACGTTGATCAGGAATGCGCTGCGCCAGCCGAAATCGTCGACCAGGATCCCGCCCAGCACCGGCCCCACGGCGACCGCGACCGACGCGATGCCGGCCCACACCGCGATCGCCCGCGCGCGCTCGGCCGGCACGTCGAAGGTGCTGCGTACGATCGCGAGCGACGCAGGCAGGAAGAGCGCGGCACCCATGCCCTGCACGAAGCGCGCGACCACGAGGACGGCCACCGACGACGCGACACCGCATGCGGCCGACGCTCCGACGAACAGCGCCAGCCCGGCAAGGTATACGTGCTTCGCGCCGAACCGGTCGGACAGCGCACCGCCCGCGAGGATCAGCGCGGCGAAGCTGAGCGTATACGCGTCGACGATCCATGCAAGCTCTGCGACCGTCGCGCCGAGGCTCGTGCGCATCGCGGGCAGCGCGACATTGACGATCGTCGAATCGAGCACCGCCATGAACATCCCGATGGCGACGAGCGCCAGCGTCAGGCGCTGCTCGCGCGCCGTCGCGCGGCTCGATGCCGCGAGCGCGACCGGGGAAACGGGGACGGAATCGGAATGGCAATCGGACATGACACCTCCATGCAGATGCCGGAAGTCTAGGACCGGGCGCGCGATGCGGAAAAGTGATAATTTCGCATCTACCTGATGCAGATCTGCATCACCTCTTCCCGTGCGTCGCCGCCTGCCCGATGACACAATCGATTCGCATGAACTGGGACAACGCCCGCTTCTTCCTCGCACTGGCGCGCACCGGCACGCTGCGCGGCGCCGCGTCGCAGCTGAATGTGGACCAGGCGACGGTCGGACGCCGGATCGCCGCGCTCGAGGAAGAGCTATCGGCCCGGCTGTTTCTGCGCACGCCGTCCCTCTATGTGCTGACGACCGCGGGCGAAGCGCTGCTCGAACCGGCCGAAACGATGGAGCGCGCATCGCTGACGATCGAACGCCGCGTGATGGGGCTCGACGAACAACTGGCCGGGTCCGTGCGCATCGCGACGACCGACACGCTCGGCAAGCGCTTCGTCGTGCCCGCGATCGCCAACTTGCGGCGCAAGCACGCCGGCATCGACGTCGTGTGCGTGACGTCGGCGCAAATCACCAACCTCACGCGCCGCGAAGCGGATCTCGCGATCCGCACGTTGCGGCCGGAATCTCCGGACCTGATCGTCAGGCGGCTCGGGCATCTCGAAACGGGCATCTACGCATCCCGCCGCTACCTGGCCGAACGGGGCGAACCGGTCGCGGGCAGCGCGTTCGACGGGCACGATCTGGTGATGTATCAGCAGCCGGTGGTGCCGACGATGTGGGACGCGCTGTGCGGCGAGCCGACGTCGCGCGGCCGCGTGATGTTCCAGACGTCGTCGACGATGATGCTGGTGGAAGCCACGCTGGCGGGGCTCGGCATTGCGGAGCTGCCGTGCTTCCGCGCCGACACCGAGCCGGAGCTGGTGCGGCTCATGACGCAGCGGTGCAATCATTTCGACGTGTGGCTCGTCGCCCATGCCGATCTCTACAAGACCGCGCGCGTGCAGGCGGTGATCGAAGCCGTCGTCGATGAATTCGCGACTGCGGCGGCGGGCCGGTAGTAGCCCGCCGGTAGTGGCCTGCTAACAGGCCGGTGCGTCAGCGCGGCTGATACTCGCCATCGGCAGCAGACCAGCGAAACGTCTGACGCCATTTGCCGCCGCGCTCTCGCAACTGCAAGTCGTGGAAGCCGTCCGTCGAGGACGACAGCACACTGAGCGCATTGCTGCCTTCCGTGATCTCGTGATCGCGCGTGCCGTTGCGATGCCAATCACCGGCGATATCCCGGTAGAACATCATCGGCTGCGCGAACACGATGCGCAGCGTCTTGCCGTCGATCCGGAACAGGTACAACGCCTCGAACGATGCGCCGCCGCCGGAATAGCCGATCGACCAGCCCGCCCGCACCCCGAACGCAGCGTCGCCGGCCCGGAGCGCATACGGCGCGAGATCGAACCGCGACCACCGCTCGGGCCGTAACGCGCGATCAGCCGGCTGTGTCGCCTGTTCGAGGTAGTCGGGACTGTCGAGATTCGTGCTGCTCCAGTCTGTCGCCTGGTCGAGCGGCTGTTCGGTACGCGCGACGAGGCGCGGCACGCCGTCCGGGCCGCGCTCGAACACGCCCAGCCAGACCAGTGCTTTCTGGTCGTCGGCATCGGCGCCGCGCTGGAAGCCTTCGCAATCGGTGGGCGCACGGAAGCGCAGCGTCTCGCGCGCAGACTCGTCGGTCGGTGCCACGCACACGATCGCGACGAACGCACCGGGGCGTTGCGGCCACGGTTTCGCGCCGACCAGCACGACACGCGCAAGCGGCTGGCCCGGTGCAAGCTGCGCCGCCAGCCCCTCCCGCGTGAAGCCTGGCGGCAGGTGCACACCGAAACCGTCCACTTCCGCGCCGCCCATGTCGCGCGCGTACGCGGCGCGTGTTTCGGGCGAACCGAGCTTCCCGGGCACCTGGTCAAGCGAATGCGCGGTGCCGGCCGCGTACGCGGCGAAGCCCGCGAATGCAGCGCCGATCGCGACGAGCCACGGCATCAAGCGAATTGTCATGCTGGAATGATCCTGTGAAGTAACGAGGCAACGTGCTGCGGCGCCGCACACGCGATCGTGTGCGTGACGACCGGATCGGCCCGCAGTGCCATCTGAGTTCCATGATGTTCTACTTGCCGGGTTCGACAAGTTTCGGTGAGCAATGGGTGGTCACCTCCGCTTGCGCCCGCTGCGCCACATGCGCACGCCCGACCACAACTGTCCGACACCCCCGACGAAAAAGACCACGCCCATCCCGCCGATTGTCAGCGCATCGCCCCAGATTGCCCCGAATGTATTCATCCGCGCCGTCATATGGGGCGCATCGGGTGCGTAGCGCACCTCGACCGTCGCGCCATCCTCCACGCTGACCTCGCCGCCCTGCGGGTATTCGACGTGCTCGCCCGCGAGCGTCGTGAACGCGATCTCCGGATGATGCGGGCCCGCGTTCAGCTTGATGACGCGCCCCGGCACGACGACCGACGTCCGCAGGAATTCGCGCGTCGACTGCGCGTACAGGGCAGCGCCGATCAGCAGGCACGTACCGACGACGGTAAAGACGACGCCCTTCGCGATCAGCGTTTCCGTCTGCTGCGCGTCGGTGCGACCGGATCCCGATACCATTCCGTTCACCTCAAGGACGCGACTGATAGCACGACACGTCGATCTTCGACTGCGTCTTGCAGCGGTACATCACACCGCGCCCCGTTTCGTCGGTCACGCCTTCGTATGGGCCGTTGCATGCGCCGCGCACGAGCGCCGCCCGATCGATCCTGATTGTCATGGGAAGGTGTCCCGTTCCTGATTGTTGTGGATGCCGTGCGTGCTGCGCAGGTCGCGCAATCACGCCGCCCTCGGCATCCGGCAGGATACGGAGATCGCGGCACGCTGTAAATTGCACGCGCGTCCCGCCGGCCACCCCGCGCGGCTACCCGACGCTCGCGACGCGCGCGATCGTCTGCCGCAGCCAGATATGCGCGGCGTCGCCGTGCCGGCGCTCGTGCCAGTGCTGCGCGAACTCGAAGGCATCGATCGGGAACGGCGGCTCGAACATGCGCAGCCGTGCATCGTCGCGCACGCGGTCGAGGTTGCGCCGCGCGACGGTCAGCACGAGGTCGGTGCCGGCGATCAGGTCGTTCGCCACTCCCCAGAACGGCAGGATCACCGCGATGCGCCGCTCGCGCCTTAGGCGCGCGAGCGCGCGATCGACTTCGTTGTCCATCCCGTCGCGCATTGCGACGAGCGCATGCGGCCGGGCGAGCCACGCATCGAGCGCGAGTTCGCCGCGGCGCGGCAGGCGGCTCGCATCGGCAACGCACGCGAACGATTCGATGAACAGCGGTTGCGCGTGCAGGTCGCGCTGCATCGCGGGCAACACGCCGAGCGCGAGATCGACCTCGCCGTCCATCAGCTGCATCCGCATCGCCTCGCGCGTGGCCTGCGACACGATCAGCTCGATGCCCGGCGCGTCGGCGCGCAGCGTCTTCACCAGCGCCGGCAGCACGATCCGCGCGCCGTAGTCGGACATCGCGATGCGAAACACGCGCGTGGCCGCGGACGGATCGAACGCCGGCGGCTCGATCAGCGCGCCGAGCCGGCCGAGGACGTCGTTCAGCGGCTCGACCAGTTCGTTCGCACGCGCGGTGAGCGCGAGCCGGCCCGCGCGCCGCACGAGCAACGGATCGCCGAAGATTTCGCGCAGCCGCGCGAGCGCATGGCTCACGGCCGGCTGGCTGCGGTGCAGCCGGACGGCGGCGCGCGAGATGTGTTTTTCGCTCAGCAACACGTGCAGCGTCACGAGCAGGTTCAGGTCGATACGGGCCAGATTATTCATGGAAGGAATATGAAGCATCCGAATAACGAATTTCCATTCGCAATCTTAATGGACAACAATCATTTCAACCTCCTTTCACGACCGCCCCAGATGACGACTTCCCTGTCCTTCGCCACCCTTCCGCTCGCCGTCGCGGCCTTCGTCGCCGGCGCGCTCGTGCCGCTGCAAGGCGGCAGCAATGCCGCGCTCGGGCGCGCGCTCGGCCACCCGCTGTGGGCGAGCGTCGCGTCGCTGACGGTCAGCCTGCTCGCCGTGCTGCCCGTGCTGCTGGCCACCCGGGCGAACGCGCCGCTCATCGGCGACGCGCTGCAGCGCCCGCTGTGGATGTGGCTCGGCGGCCTCGCGGGCGTGATCTACGTCACGCTCGCGCTGATCCTGACGCCGCGGCTCGGCGCGACGACCTTCATCGTCTGCGTCGTCGCCGGGCAAATGCTCGCGTCGCTGCTGATCGACCACTACGGGCTGATGGGGCTCGCGCAGCGGCTCGCGACACCCGGCCGCATCGCGGGCGTCGCGCTGATCTTCGCGGGGATGATCGTCGTGCAATGGCAGACGCCCGCGCCACGCGTGCCGGCCGCTACCGGCAACGCGGCAGCCGCGCAACCCGAACCGCAGCGCTGAATGGGCGGGCGGGCGTGGGTGCGCCGCAGCCCGACGGGCGTCAGCCCGCGAGCTTCTTCAGCGCGTCGAGCACCGCGTCGCCCTTGAACGGCTTCACGATCCAGCCCTTCACGCCGGCGGCCTTGCCGCGTTCCTTCATCGCCGGGCTGCTTTCGGTCGTCAGCATCACGACGTTGACCGTCGCGTTCGCCAGTTCGCCGCGGATCTTCTCGACCATCGTCAGGCCGTCCATGTTCGGCATGTTCACGTCGCTGATCACGAGGCGCACGCCGGGCGTCGCCTTGAGCTTCGCGAGCCCGTCCTTGCCGTCGACGGCCGTCGCGACGTCGAGCCCGTGATTGCGCAGGAAGCCCGCGACTTCGTCGCGCACCGTGCCCGAATCGTCGACCACCAGAATCTTTGCCATGTCGTATTCCCCTTCCTTTCCTTGTTGCTGACTTCAGTATTCAAAACAGTTCGAGTTCACCCGATTCGACCATCGGCCCCACGTCCTGCACCGATTCGCGGAAATCCTCCGGCGACCAGCTCAGGCTGAACACGAAGCGCTGGTCGAGACAGACGGAGCGCCCCGATGCCGGATCGGTCATCCGGTACTTGAAGCAGAGCTGCGGACAATCGCCGCCGAACGAGATGAACTTCTGCTTGTGATTGACGACGAGCGGCACCTGCACCGGATGGCGCGCCAGCGCCTCGGCGTCGCCTAGATAGCGGTTCTTGAACGCGCCCCATACGAGGTTGGTCAGCTCGCCGAGCACGCTGTTCACGTCGCGGAAATCCGGCGCGCGACCGCCTTCGCGCGTGCCGCCGATCATGTCGAGCAGCGGCTGCTCGCTCGTCTGCAGCAGCATGTAGCCGCGGCACCACGCGCTTTCGAGCGCAATCAGGCTGAACACTTCGCCGAAGATGATCTGGTCGCGCACGATGCACGGCGTTTCGTGCTCGATCGTCATGCCCGGGAACAGGCTGTCGATGCGCGCCTCGGTGATCTCCGAGATGCCGCGCACGAGTGCGTTCGGGTAGTCGCGGCCAAACAGGTATTCGTCGATCGCGCGCTTGAGCGGCGTCATGTCGTCCGCGACGTAGGCCGCGCATGCGACGCGCGCGAGCGCCTCCGGCAGCCCGTCGCGCGATGCGAGCGATTCGCGGCGCAGGATGATCGGCAGCTCGGGGCGCAGCGCATCGATCTGCGTCGCGATGATCGCGCTCTCGGCCGGCGAACCGCCGTAATCCTCGGCCAGCAGGATCGCGCCGAGGTCGATGTTCGAGCGCAGCACCTTCAGCAGCCGGTTGCGCCGCACGGTCAGGCCGACCAGGTTGTGCTCGTCGCAGAAACGCTTGATCGCGTCGGCGTGCGCGCGACTGTCGTCGAGCACGAGCACCTTGCTGACGGGTTTATCCAAGGTCATCTCAAGGTTTCCTCATGGTCGGTCAGGGTCGGTCAGAACAGTTCGAGCTCGCCGCCGGTATCCACCGTGGCCGTTTCCGGCACATGGAAATCGACCGGCGCGTTCGCGCACACGCACAGCGTCGCGCCGACCCGCACGTCGCCGTCGAGCGTCAGGTCGTAGGCGGCCACGTGATTCGGCGCCAGCGCGGGCAGGTAGTCGATGCTCGATCCGCTCAGCAGACAAGGCGTCGACATCCCCAGGTCGGGAAACGGCACGGTCAGCGCCTGGTTGATCGCGCCGCAGCACAGGTTCGCGACTTCCATGAACGCTTCGGGCAGCGGCCGCTGGCTGCTCGTGCCCGCCGTCGCGCCGGCGAAATAGCGGCGCGTCGCGTCGTCGTCGCTGAAGCGCAGGGCGAGCAGCAGGCGGAAATGCAGCGCCGAGATCGTCAGCACCGCGACATGCTCGGGCACCGTCGGCTTCGTGCGCGACTTCGCGGGCGCGTGATCCCGCCCGTCGTGTGCGGGGCCGGTAGACGGCCGGATGTCACACGCACCGCCGGATGCGAGCCGCGTGCGCGCCGCGTCGAAGAAAATCCGCTCGAAGCCCGCTTTCGCCTGCGCACTGATCACGCCGCGCCTCCTTCGATCTGCGCGTGCAGTTGCCCGGCCAGCGTCTCGACGGTCGCGAGCGCGGCCGTGATCATCTTGCCGCCGGCCTGGATGTCCTGGAACGTCGCTGCCGTCACGAGATCGTTGCGGTTCAGGCTGTCGCGATAGCTGTTCGACAGTTGTTGCGAGCGCGCGGCCAGCCCGCGCACCTCGCTCGCGACGATCGAGAAGCCGCGCCCGGCCGCGCCGGCGCGCGCGGCCTCGATCGACGCGTTCAGCGACACGATCGACACGTGCGCGACGATCGCCGACAGTTCCTGGTTCTTCGCACGCATGTCCTGGTTCTGCGTGGTCAGCGAGATCATCTGCTCGTGCCAGCGCTCGAACGTGCCGGCGAGGCCGCGCAGGCGCGCAGCTTCGTCGGCGATCTTCATTGCATGCTGCGCGAGCGCCGTTCGATCGGCCGACAGCGCCTGCATGGCGTCGCGCTGCGTGCCAGCGGCGGACGTCTCGCGCGCCAGCGCATCCTCGAGCTGCGCCTCGCGCTGCGCCCATGCGTCGGCCGTCTCCGCATGCGCCGACTTCACGTCCGCGATGCGCGCATCGGCTGCGTCGAGCGCGCCGCGCAACTGCGCCGTATCGCGCTCGAGCGCCGCGACGAGCCGCTTGCGCGTCACACGAAACACGACCGCCGCCACGATGGCGACGACGACACCGCCCGCCAGTGCGGCGGCCATCTGGATCATCCACGCCTGCCCGATCACGTCGTCACTCCGCCGCGCCGATATCCGCGCTGCGCGCACGTTCGTGCACGACGCCCTGGGCGGCCCCGTCCGCCGCGAAGCGAGCCGGCAGCGACACGATCGTCTCGAACGCGCGATACGGCGCGCCGACGCGATCGTCGGTGAAGCGCAGCGCGATGTCGCCGCCGTCGCGCTTCAGGAAGTTGCGCACCGCGTCCATCCCGACGCCGCGCCCCGACACTTCGGTCACCGTCTGCGCGGTCGAGAAACCCGGCCGGAAGATCAGCTCGGCGACATCCTCGTCGGACAGCGCCGCATCGTGGTCGGCATCGATCCAGCCGCGCTCGCGCGCGATGCCGCGAATCCGGTCGAGCGCGAGGCCGCGGCCGTCGTCGCTCAGCACGAACCACAGCTCGCCGCCGCCCACGCCGACCGCGATGTCGATCGTGCCGGATGCCGCCTTGCCGGCCGCGCGCCGCTCGTCGGACGATTCGATCCCGTGGTCCATCGAATTGCGCAGCAGGTGCATGAACACGTTCTTCAGCGTCGCGGCGATTTCGCTGCGCACGCGGTGGCCGTGGCTGTCGATATGCACGACCGGCGCCGGCTTGCCGAGTTCGGCCGCGAGCGACGGCAGCGACTCGATCACGCCGCCGAGCGCATCGCCGATGCCCTGCGTGCCGAGCTGGCTCAGCATGCGGCGCACGGCATCCCGGGCCGCGTGCCAGTCGGACGCATTCGCCGGATCGGCGCCGTCGAGCACGCGCAGGCTCTCGCTGATGTGCGCGCGCTCGACCATCAGGAAGTCGGCGCCCTGCACCGCTTCGCCGCTGCGGCCGAGCGTGACCGCGTTGATCGTCGCGTAATGCTCGACCGCGTCGCGTACGCGGGCCAGGTCGTCCATCAGCGCGTCGCGGTTCCACTCCGGGCCGCCGTCCGCGCGGCGCAGCGAGTCGTACGCCTGCTCCGCTTCGTGGACGATGTTGGTCAGGTGCTGGAGGCTGTACGTGCGCGCATTGCCCTTGATCGTGTGCATGTTGCGGAACAGCGCCGCGACGATCGAGTGATCGGCGCGCTCGTGCTGGCGGATCATCCGCTCGTTCTCGCTGAGGAAGCCCTTCGCGCTGTGCACGAAGTCGTGGAACTTGTCCTGGCTGATCGACAAAATCTCGCCGATCATCTCGAGGCGGCGCTGCTGCTCGCCGGCCTGTGCGGTCAGCTCGCGAATCTCGGTCACGTCGCGCACGCACAGCATCAGGCGCACGACCGTGTCGGTCTCGTCGGTGATCGCCGACCAGCTCAGGTCGAGCCACTTGTCGCGGCCGTCCGGCATCCGCTTCGCGACATCGTTCACGAGCAGGTGCTCGTTGAACGCGAAGTTCATGCTGTCTTCGCCAAGGCATGCGTGCACGGCCGCATCGACCTGCGAGCGGGCGTCGGAACCGATGTTCGAGTCGTCGAACACGAGCGCCATCAGGTCGCGGCCCGCGATGTCGTTCGTCTCGAAGATGGTTTCGAGGTACGCGGAATACTCGGCATGCACGACACCGCCCTCGACGACGGTCAGGATCCCCTGCTGCATGTTCTGCAGCATCGCCTGGATGTCGGCCGTCTTCTGCTTGAGCTGCGCCGAGTTCTCCTGGATCTTCTCGATCATCCCGTTGAACGCGACGATCGAATGGCCGATTTCGTCCATCCGGCCCACCGGCACACGGCGCGTGAAATCCTGGCTCGTCGCGATCTCGCTCATCGCCGTCTGCATCCCGATCAGCGGACGCGTGATCTGGCGATACAGCAGCAGGCCGAGCGCGGTCAGCAGCACGATTACCGTGCCGGCGACGCCCGCGATCGCGGTCGCCGTGGTCGACAGCATCCCGTTCAGCGCGCTGATCGCGTCGTCCTTCTGGCGGTTCTTCTCGACGCGCAGCGTGTCGACGATGCTTTCGAGTTCGTCGCGATACTGCGCGACGTTCGCGAACAGGTAGGCCTGCGCCATCTCGGGCTTGCCGTCGGCCTTCATCTTCACGGTGTCGTCGATCGCCGCGAAATAGTTCGTGGCGCTTTCCTTCGCCTGCGAGACGAGCCCGACCTGCGCCTGCCCGACCGCCGACTTCGCCTGCACGTCGAGCGCGGCGCGCAGCGCGCCCTGCTTCGCCTTCAGCTCGTCGCGCGCCTGCGCGGCGGTGTTCGCGTCGGGCGCATAGACGAGCGTCATCGTCGCGATCTGGATGTTCTTCACATCGGCGACGAGATCCGCCGACGCGAGCGCGCTCGGCACGATTCCCTGGGTGACCTGGCGTACCTCGGACGCGCTCTTGCGCGTCTGGTACACGGCATAGATGCCGATCGCGGACAGCGCGAAGAACGTCAGGACGACTAGCAGCGTAATGCGATGACGGATGGTCATGAGTACAGGTCCCCGCAGCGATCCGGCTTCGATCGCCGTTTGGTCTATTGAAAGAATGTGAGCGCCGAATTATCGGGGATGGTGTATGACGCTCCGATGACCGAAAATCATTCATTCATTGATGAAAATGAAATGAATAATTGTGACGAAAGCGCCCTAAAGTATTGCCGGGATCTGCCGTTAACCTCGTGCCACGAGGCTTCGACCGGCGATCCTGCGCGGCCTTTGAATTCCAGGTTCGGATATTTTATTTTTATTTATTTAATCCACTGATTAGCCGCAATCGGGCTTTCGTAAAACGTTTGCGCATTATCGACGAATTCAGTCGAATTCGCGATTTTTTATTGCCTGAGCGTGATTCGACGGACGGATGAAAACGATTCCGCCCGCCCCGGGAGCGACGATGCGATGGGCTGCATCGTCGGCCCCGGAGCGGGCGGGAGCGGCTAACGACCGGTCAGTGGCTGCTGGCGCGCGTCGCCCCCAGCCCCGTTTCCGAACGCACCTGCTGCGCGGCGAACGCGCCCTTCTCCGCCTTCGCGCGCAGGCTCGTGTCGAGGACCGAGAACAGCCATACGCCCACGAAGCCGATCGTCATCGAGAACAACGCGGGCGACGTGTACGGGAACCACGCCGAACCCTTCGGATAACCAAGCGTTGCCTCCCACACCGACGGCGACACGATCGTCAGCCCCACCGACGAGACGAGCCCGAGGAAGCCGCCGATGACCGCGCCACGCGTGGTGCAGCCCTTCCACATCATCGACAGGAACAGCACCGGGAAATTGGCCGATGCCGCGACGGCAAACGCCAGCGACACCATGAACGCGACGTTCTGCTTCTCGAACGCGATGCCCAGCAGCACGGCGATCACGCCGAGCACCAGCGTCGTGATGCGCGACACCTTCAGCTCGTCTGCACTGTTGGCCTTGCCGTTCTTGAACACGGTGGCGTAGAGATCGTGCGACACCGCGGACGCACCCGACAGCGTGAGCCCGGCCACCACCGCCAGGATCGTCGCGAACGCCACGGCCGAGATGAAGCCGTAGAACACGTCGCCGCCCACCGTCTTGGCCACCAGCACCGCGGCCATGTTGGCCGTGCCTGCGCCGCCCTTGATCACGCCCTTGGCCACGTCGGCCAGTTCCGGATTGGTCAGCACCAGCGTGATCGCGCCGAAGCCGATGATGAAGATCAGCACGTAGAAGTAGCCGATCCACGTGGTGGCCCAGAACACGGATTTACGCGCTTCCTTCGCATCCGGCACCGTGAAGAAGCGCATCAGGATGTGCGGCAGGCCGGCGGTGCCGAACATCAGCGCCATGCCGAACGAGATGGCCGAGATCGGATCCTTGATGAACCCGCCCGGCGACATCACCGACAGCCCGATCCGGGTCGCGTCGTCCGGCGCCTTGCCGGCATTCGCGGCGATCGCGGTCTTGACTTCCACGGCATGGGCGAACAGCGCCTCCGGGCTGAAGCCGTACTGCGCGAGCACCATGATCGCCATGAAGGTCACGCCCGCGAGCAGCATGCACGCCTTGATGATCTGCACCCACGTGGTGGCGGTCATGCCGCCGAACAGCACGTAGACCATCATCAGCGCGCCTACGATCACGACCGCCACCCAGTAGTCGAGACCGAACAGCAGCTTGATGAGCTGCCCCGCGCCCACCATCTGCGCGATCAGGTAGAACGCCACCACCACCAGCGTGCCGATCGCGGCGAAGCTGCGGATCGGCCCCTGCTCGAAGCGATAGCCCGCGACGTCGGCGAAGGTGAACTTGCCGAGGTTTCGCAGCCGCTCGGCCATCAGGAACGTGATGATCGGCCAGCCGACCAGGAAGCCGATCGAGTAGATCAGGCCGTCGTAACCCGACGTCATCACCGCCGCAGAAATGCCGAGGAAGGATGCCGCCGACATGTAGTCGCCCGAGATCGCCAGGCCGTTCTGGAACCCGGTAATGCCGCCGCCGGCCGTGTAGAAATCCGCGGCGGAACGCGTGCGCGACGCCGCCCACTTGGTGATCCACAACGTCCCGGCCACGAACAGCGCGAACAGGACGATGGCCGTGGTGTTGGTGGCCTGCTTGGCGGTCTGCCCGACATCGCCGCCGCCCGCGACGGCCACGCCGCACACGAGCGCGGCCAGCAGCGCGACCAGCGTCATCGAAAGTGTCTTCTTCATTGGGCGACGTCCTGCAGGATGTCCTGCGTCAGTTGATCGTATTCGTTGTTCGCGCGGCGCACGTAGATGCCCGTGATGACGACGGTAAACACGATCACCGCCATGCCCACCGGTACGCCGACGCTCGTCACGCCGGTGCTCACGGGCTTCGCGAGGAACGACTTGTCGAATGCGATCAGTGCGATGTAGCCGTAGTACACGATCAGCATCAGCACGGTCAGGCAGACACCGAGCGTATTGCGCCGTCGCTTGAGCTGCGCATACTTCGGATGCGCTTCGATCTTTTTCACCAACCCATCATGCATCGCCTGTCTCCTGGTTTGCTTTTTGAATGAGTTCGGCGATTCTGAACAGCGAAGCTGACTGCGCGCTTACTCGATCTTTCGAGGGCGGCCTCCCGGGCACTATGGTTTTCCCTAGCGGTACGGGGCGTAGCGCCGCTGTCGGAAGCGAGATGCTTGATGGGTGGATGCGCCCCTGCGCGGGGCGCGCCGTAACGTCGACGTCATGTCGGCGCAGCGATGCGGGTTAGTCCGGACGCAATATTTCGATAGTTCTCAATAGGCGGATAGTCGCGCGCAGCGTCGATCACGGATCGAGCGCGCCGCCGGTCCATCCCGCCGACGGCCGCGAACCCGTCAGCTTCAGCGCGACGTCGCCCTGCGCGACCAGCCGCTCCCGATTGCGCGTGACGATGCGTCCGGCCTGCGGCGCGACCAGCACGTACTCGCTGCCGGGCATGCCCGGATGTGCGACGATCCGTGCGATGCGCTCGCCCGCGTCGACCGTCGCACCGAGTTCGCGTTCGTATACGAGCACGCCCGACACCGGCGCGAGCACCGTCTCCATGTGCGCGATCGGCACGGCCTCGCCATGCCAGTCGTGCGCGCCGACAGGCTCCGCGATCACGCAACGGCCACGCAGGAACGCGAGCACGCCGTCGGCATCGCGCTCGGCGAGCGCGTCCGATACGTCGGATTGCCCGCGCAGCTCGACAGTCGCGACGAGCCGTTCGCGCAGGCCGCCGTTGCGCGCCCAGTGCGCGGCGATCGCACCTTCGAACGCGCCGTCGTCGTCCTCGTCCCACAGGATCGCGACGTCGACGCCGAGCGCGGCCGCGAGATCGCGGCTGGCCGGCCACAGATCGCGGTGCAGGTACAGGTACGGCAGCGCTTCGGAATCGGTATGCAGGTCGAGCACGATATCGGCACCGCACGCTGCGTCGAACAGCGTGCGCTGCCAGGCGGCGAATGTCGTCGCGGGCCGGCGAGCCGCGGCCGATTCATGGAAATGCCGGTTGAAATTGCGGTGCGTCGCATCGTGGAAGCGGCCGAGCAGCCGCCCTTGCCGGAATTGCGCAAGCCCGAGCGGGTTCGCCTGCGGCACCACCGTTACCGTGCCGCACAGCATGCCGCGATCGTGCGCCGCGCACAGCTGCGGGAGCAAGCGGTGCAGCACGAGCATGCCGGCGATCTCGTCCGCATGCACGCCGGCCTGCAGATGCACGCGCGGCCCGTCGCCGCCCGACAGCCGCCACGCGCGGATCGCGAGCGGCTGCCCGCCGTCGCCGGGCACCTGCCATGTCAGCGCCTCGATCATCGTCCGTTCTCCTTCGGATGCGGCTTGCCCATCACGACACTGCGTGCGAATCCGCGCCAAGGCTCGCGACGAATGCCGCAATGCGCTCGCATGCATCGGCCAGCTTCGCATCGTCGACGACGAAGCCGAAGCGCACGAAGCCGGATGCGGTCTCGCCGAACGCGCTCGCGTCGAGCAGCGCGACCTGCTTGGCGCGGAACAATCCCCACGTGAATGCGTGCGCGTCGAGCCCGGTGCCGCGCACGTCGACCATCATGAACATTCCGGCTTCCGGCAGCAGGCAACGCAGCCCCGGCACGTCGCGCAGGCGCGCGTAGGCCAGGTCGCGGCGGCGCCGGTACAGCTCGCGCATGTCGGCGACGATCGCGGCCTTGTTGTCGAGCGCGGTGACGGCCGCCTGCTGGATGAAGCCCGGCAGCCCGTACAGCATGCACAGCGCGAGCCGCTCCGCGTGCTCGATCAGCTCGGCCGGGCCGATCGCCCAGCCGACCCGCCAGCCGGGCATCGCATGCGATTTCGACAGGCTGCCGATCGTCACCGTGCGCGCGGCCATCCCCGGCAGCGACGCGATGCTGACCAGGTCGCGCTCGAACGTCAGTTCCGCATAGACCTCGTCGGACACGACCCACAGATCCCGCTCGCAGGCGAGCCGCGCGATGCGTTCGAGATCGGCTCGAGGTAAGACGACGCCGGTCGGGTTGCAGGGTGTCGCGAAGAAGATCGCCTTCGTGCGCGGCGTCACGGCCGCCTCGAGCGCGTCGAAGTCGAGATGAAAGCCGCGCGACGCATCGACCGGCACGGGTACGAGCGTCGCGCCCGACGCGCGCACGCTCGCTTCGTACGTCAGGTACATCGGCTCCGGCACGATCACCTCGTCACCCGTCTCGCACAGGCACATCGCCATCGCGAACAGCGCGTTCTGCGCGCCGGCCGTCACGATCACGTGCTCGGCACCGACGGCCTGCCCGGACGCCTTCGCATGCTCCCGCGCGATCGCCGCGCGCAGCTCTGCACGGCCGCGCACCTCGCTGTAGTGCGTATCGCCGCCGCGCAGCGCGGTCACCGCGCGCTCGACGATCACGTCGGGCGTCGCGAAATCCGGATCGCCGACGCTCAGGATGATCGCCGGCTCGCCCGCCGCGACGGCCGCCTGTGCCGCGTAATGAATGTCCCATGCAGTCGTGCGCTTGCCCTGCAGGCGATCGACCAGCTTCGAATAGTTCATGCGTTCTCCGTCGCGCGGCGTCCGAGCGGCCGCCGCATCTTCAAGGGTTCGTTCACCGCGGCATGCGTACCGGCACACGCCGCTCGAGCCGGCCGAACGCGCGTTCGATCACGAACGCGAGCACGACATAGATCGCGGCGATCGCCAGCAGCGGCTCGTAGGTCCGCAGCGTCTGCGCGCGGATGTAGTTCGCGGCGCCGAGCACGTCCATCACCGCGACCGTCGACGCGAGCGCGGTCGATTTCAGCAGCATCACCGTCTCGCCCGCGAGCGTCGGCAGCAGGATCTGGATCGCGCGCGGCAGCCACACGCGCCGCGCGATCATCGACGGGCGCATCCCCATCGCGCGCGCCGCCTCGATCTCGCCCTTCGGTACGCCGCGCAGGCCCGCGCGCAATACCTCGCCGACATACGCGCCGACGCTGATCACCAGCGCGAACGCGACATACCAGAAGCCGTCGCGCAGGAACGGCCACAGCACGCTGTCGCGCAGCGCGGGCCAGCCGGCGAACAGCGAGCCGACGCCGTAGTAGATCAGGTAGATCTGCACGAGCAGCGGCGTGCCGCGTATCACTTCGGTGAACGCCTTGCTGACGCGCGCGACGACCGGGTTGCCCGACAGCCGCGCGAACGCGACGACGATCGCGAGCGCGAAGCCGAACACGGCCGAGATGACGAGCAGCTTGACGGTGGTCAGCACGCCAATCAGCAGCAGCGATCCGTAGGAAGACAGTACGCTCAGATCCATGACGTTGATCCGGTTCGGTCGAAAAAGACGTGAGAAGACCCGGCGTGGCTCACGATGCCGGCATCCAGCGGCCGAAACGCCGCTCGATCTCGCGAAACAGCATGCCGGACAACGACGTGATCGCGAAGTACACGGCCGCGACCATCAGGTAGTAGTGCATGTACTCGCGCGTCGACCCGGCCGCCTGCTTCGCGGTGTAGAGCAGCTCGCTGTAGCCGACCACGCTGATCAGCGCACTGTCTTTCACGAGAATCAGCCACAGGTTCGTGAAGCCGGCCAGCGCATACGGCGCCATCGCCGGCAACGTCACGCGGCGGAACACGAGCGACGGCGGCGCGCCGAATGCGCGCGCCGCCTCGATCTGCCCGTACGGGATCGCGAGGATCGCGCCGCGGATGATCTCGGCCGCATACGCGCCCTGCACGATGCCGAGCACGATCACTGCCGCCGCGAAGCCGTTGACCGCGACCGGCCCGGCACCGACCGCCGTCATCAGCAGGTTGATGGCATCGGTGCCCGCGTAATAGAGCAGCAGGATCAGCAGCAGCTCGGGCACCGCGCGGCACAGCGTCGTGTAGCCCTGCGCGAGCCGCTCCAGCACGCGCACGCCGGACAGCTTCGCGGCCGCACCCAGCAGCCCGAGCACGATGCCGACGACGAACGCGCCGAGCGAAATCTCGAGCGTCACGCCGGCGCCCTGCAAGAGCGCGACGCCCCAGCCGTCCGGGTCCATGCCCAGGTAGCTCACCCATCCCCAACCGTCCATGCCGCCTCCTCGTCCGTGCGTGACGCCCGTGTGCGCTCGATCAGTGCGGCCAGAGGTCGATCGGGAAATACTTCTTCGCGATCTGTGCGTACTTGCCCGATGCATGCAGTTGCTCGAGCGCCTGGTCCATCTGCTGCTTGAGCGGTGCATCGGCCTTGCGCATCCCCGCGCCGACACCGTAGCCGAAGATCGCCGGGTCCATCTTCACGCTGCCGGGGCCCTTCAGCTCGAACGCCGAACCGTCCTTCGACTTCAGGAAATCGAGGATGCCGAGCTGGTCGAGATACATCGTGTCGATGCGGCCGGCGACGAGGTCGGCGTTGCAGTCATCCTGCGTGTTGTACAGGCGCACCGTCGCGGACTTGCCGTAGGCCATCTTGATGAACTCGGCGTTCGCGGTCGAACCCTGCACGCCGATCACCTTGCCCTTCAGCCCGTCCGGCGTCAGCGTGAGCTTCTGGTTCTTCGCGCCGACGAAGGTGCCCGGCGTCTCGTAATACGGCCGCGAGAACGCGATCACCTTCTGGCGCTCCGGCGTAATCGACATCGAGTTGAAGATCACGTCGATCTTGTCGCTGAGCAGCGCCGGGATGATGCCGTCCCACGCGACTTCCTTGATCTCGCACTTCGCCTTCATCTGGTCGCACAGCGCGCGGATCAGGTCGGCCTCGAAGCCGCTCCACTGGCCCGTCGGGCTCTTCATCAGGAACGGCGGATAGGGTTCGGCCGCGACCCCGAAGCGCAGCACGCCCGACGACGCGTGCGCGGAACCGAACGGCGCGAGCGCCGCGAGGACGAGACTCAACAGGCACAGCAGACTGCGTGCGACACGTTTCATGGTCGGACTCCTTGCGGGAAAGATAGGGATCGGGGCAGCCGGCCGCGCGGGCACGCGCGGATCGCCCCCACGGTTCAGTGGCGTTGCCGATGCGCGTTGACGAACTGGCGGCAGCGTTCGCTCTGCGGCGCGTCGAAGATCTCGGCCGGCGTGCCGCTCTCCTCGACGCGCCCTTCGTGCAGGAACAGCACCTTGTTCGACACGTCGCGCGCGAACGCCATTTCGTGCGTGACGAGAATCATCGTGCGGCCTTCGCACGCGAGATCGCGAATCACCTTCAGCACTTCGCCGACGCGTTCGGGATCGAGCGCGGACGTCGGCTCGTCGAACAGCATCACCCTGGGCCGCATCGCCAGCGCGCGCGCAATCGCGACGCGCTGCTGCTGGCCGCCGGACAGGAACGCGGGATAGACGTTGCGCTTGTCGGCAAGGCCGACGCGTTCGAGCAGCTGCTCGGCGCGCGCGATCGCTTCGGCGCGCGGTTCGCGCAGCACGTGCACGGGCATCTCGATCACGTTCTCGAGCACCGTGCGGTGCGCCCACAGGTTGAAGCTCTGGAACACCATCCCGAGCCGCGTGCGAATGCGCTCGACCTGGCGCGGATCGGTCGGCACCGTGCGACCCTTGCGGTCGACCTTCAGGCCGATCTCCTCGCCGTCGACCACGATGCGTCCGCGGGTCGGCGTCTCCAGCAGGTTGATGCAGCGAAGCAGCGTGCTCTTGCCCGAGCCGCTCGCGCCGATCAGCGAGATCACTTCGCCTTCGCGCGCGCTCAGCGACACGCCCTTCAACACCTCCAGCTCGCCGAACCGCTTGTGCAGGTCCGTCACCTGCACGCGCGCCTCGACGGCCGCCTTCACGCTCTCCACCCGCGCCAACATGCTGTCTCCTGTGTCGAATTCTCACGCCCGTCCCGTGCGGGATCGCAGCGTCTTGTTGAATGGCCGACCAACCTCATGCGGAGTCGAGTATAGGCGCTGTTGAACGGTGGTTCAACAGATTTCAATCATCCGGAAGCAAGGGTTTTCGCGGGTTCCGCACCGCTTTCGATGGTGTAATTGAACAAGCGTCCGACACTCCCCTATAATCGGTGCCATGACGATTCCGTAAGGTCACTCCGTGAAAAAGACTCCTGGCAGCGCACCGGTTCAGACCCGCGGCCGCGGTATCCGCGAAACGCCCGCGGTGCGGCAGCAATCGATCATCGACGCGACGATGCGCTGTATCGCGCGCTACAGCTATTCGGAAACCACGATCGACCGCATCTGCGCGGAAGCGAAGGTGTCGCGCGGGCTGATCAACCATCACTTCCAGTCGAAAGACGAACTGATGGCGCAGACCTACAAGCGGCTCGCGGCCGACCTGCTCGACGTGTCGCGCGCGGCGGCCGCGAACGCGACCGGCCCCGAGGACAAGCTCGACGCGATCATCAGGGTGTGTTTCGCCGCGCCGGTGTTCGCGCCGAAGAACGTGAAGGTGTGGCTCGGCTTCTGGAGTGTCGCCCACAGCGACCCGGTGATCCGCAAGGCGCACAAGGAGCTGTACGCCGGCTACCGGCAAGCCCTGAAGAAACTGTTCGACCAGATCGCGGAAGTGCGTGGCGGGACCGTCGACAGCGATCTCGCCGCGCTGACGCTGACGGCCGTGATCGACGGGTTCTGGCTCGAGCTTGCGCGCGACCCGACGTCCTTTACCGCGGAAGACGCGCTGGCGAGCTGCCTGCGCGTCGTCGATACGTTCCTGCCGCCGCCGAAGACGGCCCGCAAGCGCGCGTAACGCGGCGCGCCGGCGACATGGCGCAGCATCGCCGCCGGCAACCCGGCGGCGCACACGACGGCCTCGCATGGCGAGGCCGTTCGCGTTTTCAGCGCGCGCGAATCTCGATCAGATACGGCGCGTCATGCGCCGCCGCTTCGCTGAGCGCCCCGGCCAGCGAAGCGCCCTCTTCGACGCGTTGCGCGCCCCATCCATACGCCCGTGCGATCGCGACGAAATCCGGCGTATGCAGATCCACGCCGACCGGCTCGACCCCGCCGTCGACCATCGCGCGCTTGATTTCCCCGTATCCGCCATTGTTCAGCAGCACGACGATCACGCGCGCACGATGCTGCACCGCCGTGCCGAGCTCCGCGAGCGTGTACTGGAATCCGCCATCGCCGGCGAGGCAGACCACCGGCCGCGACGCATCGCCGAGGCTCGCGCCGACGGCGGCCGGCAGCCCGTAGCCGAGCGAGCCGAACCCGACCGACGCGTTGAACCAGCTGCGCGGGCGCGGCGCCGCGAAGCCGACGTTGCCCGCGTAGACGATGCGCGTCGAATCCCCGACGATCGCCGCATCGGGCAGCGTGTCGCGCACGCTGTCGAGCAGCGCGAGATCGCGGCGCATTTCGTCGTTCAGTTCCTGTCGCGCCGCCGCACGGCACCTAGTCGCGCGTTCGATGCCGTCGCGATCCGCATGGGCGCCCGCGTCGCCGGGCCACACGCGCCGCAGCGCGCGCAGGGTTTCGCCGACGTCGCCGAGCAACGGCAGCGCGGGCACCGCATTGCGGCACAGCTGCTGTGGATCGATGTCGATCCGCACGAGCGGCGCGGGCATCGAGAAACTGCGCGTCGCATACAGGTCGTAATCGGTCGGCCCGAGCTCGGTGCCGAGCGCGACGATCAGGTCGCTGTCGCGCATCAGTGCGCGCACCGCGTCGCTCGACGCCGACCACGCGATGCCGAGCGGATGCGCGGGCGGCAGCACGCCACGACCGTTGATCGTCATCACGACCGGCGCATCGAGTGCTTCGGCGAGCCACCGCACGTCGTCGGACGCGTCGAGCGCGCCGCCGCCCGCGAGGATCAGCGGCGCGCGCGCGGCAGCCGCCTTCGCGCGCAGCGCGTCGATGCCGTCGGCCGATGCAGGACCGGGTGCGATGCGCGGCGGCGCCGCCGGCACGGGCGGCAACGTGTCGGCCGGCGCCGCGAGCACGTCGAGCGGGATCTGGAGGTGCACCGGGCGCGGCCGGCCGCCCGAGAACACCGCGAACGCGCGCGCGATCGCCTGCGGCAGTGCGTCGGCGCGCGGCACCGTGTAGCTGAACGCGGCAACGTTCCCGGCAAACGCGTGCTGGTCCGGCAGCTCGTGCAGATGGCCATTGCCCGAGCCGATATCGCCGGACGCGTTGACGCTCGAGATCACCAGCATCGGAATCGAATCCGCAAACGCCTGCGCCATCGACGTCGCGATGTTCGTCATCCCGGGTCCGGTGATCACGAAGCACACGCCGGGCTTGCCGGTCGCGCGCGCATAGCCGTCCGCCATGAAGCCGAGGCCCTGCTCGTGGCGCGCGCTCACGTGACGCAGCGTGCTGCCAGCCAGCCCGCGATACAGCTCGATCGTGTGCACGCCGGGAATGCCGAACACCGTATCGACGCCGTAGGCGGCGAGCAGGTCGACGAGATACATGCCAACTGTTTTCATTTCGCTTCCATCGTTCAGGACAGGTTTCTGGATCGTTCGCCAAGCGGCGAAGCCGTCAGTGCGCGAGCCCCGGCAGCAGTTCGCGTACGCCTTGCGCGAGCATCTGGAACGCGATCGCGGTCAGCACGATGCCCGACAGCCGCTCGACGAGCGTCCTGCCGATCTCCCCGAGCCGCCGGCACCACGACGCCGAGCACGCATACGTGAGCCCGATCACGCCCGCATGCAGCACGCAGGCCGCGCTCAGCGCGAGCAGGTCGGACGGCGTATGAAAGCGCGTCGCGGTCGTGATCACGAGCGACATCACCGCGCTGCCGATCGACAGCGGGAAGATCAGCGGCACGGCAATGTAGTTGCGCCATTGCGCGTACTCGAGCCGCGTGTCGCCGCCGCTGCGTTCGTCGTTCGCCGTGCCGCGCATCATCGGAATCGACCACAGGCACAGCACGAGGCCGCCCGTCAGCGTCAGCGCGCCGAGCGTGAGGCCGAGCATGCGCAGCAGGAACTGCCCGCCCCATACCGCGCCGACCATCAGCGCCGCGATCCACGCGAACAGCCTGAATGCGATCTGTCGCTGCGTCACGTCGGGAAAATGCCCGGTAACGGCCGCGTACATCGGGATCGCGACCGGCGGACAGAACAGCGTCAGCAGGCCGGTCAGGAACAGCAGCACGTCGCTCGACGTCAGGGTCATCGTTCGAACTCGGATGCGGTCGGGTGGTTGAGAGGCGTATCGGCATCGTGGCCGGGTGTCGCGATCAGTCCAGCGCGGCTTCCTGCGGCGCGCGCTCGCGCGGCCGCATGTCGCCGTCGAAGTCGTCGAGCGTCGGAAACGCCATCGGTTCGAACCGATCGAGCTGCGCGAGATGGCCGGCGTAACGGTCGAGCACGGCCGCGCGCTCGGTATCGCCGATATACGGCACGTGATAGCCGACGAACGACGGCAGCACGTCGAAGCCCGCATAGCCGAGCGTGCCGCGCAGCACGTGGCGCAGCATCAGGTCCATTTCGCCATGCACGCCGTCCGCGCCGAACATGTAGTCGCGGCCGCCGCACGTATAGGCGAGCAGCGCGCGCTTGCCGCGCATCCCGCCGCGATCGTAGAAGCGCACGCCGCCGTATACCTTGCCCGACACGAGCACGCGGTCGATCCAGCCCTTCATGATCGCCGGCACCGAGCACCAGAACAGCGGGAAGCTCAGGATCAGCAGGTCGCACGCGGCGAGCTTGTCGAGTTCCGCGGCGATGTCCGGCGCGATCGCGTGCGCGGCGACGTTCTCGCGCTGCTCCAGCGCGTAGACGAGATAGTCGGGGTTCTTGCGCACGCCGAAATCGGCCGGGCTCGCAACCGGATTCCACTGCATCGCGTACAGGTCGGACACCGTCACGGTGTGCCCCTGCGCTTCTAGCGTACTCACTGCGCGGTGCAGCATCGACGTGGTGAACGACTGCGGTTCGGGATGGGCGTGGACGATCAGGACTTTCATGATGCGATTTTTCTCCGCAACGTAACGTCGAAGGGGTGAACTCACACGGCCCCGGCCGCGCGCTTGCGCAGCAGCGACAGGCCGATCGCGACGCAGGTCGCGGCGAGCAGCAGCGTGGACACCGACGCGATCGCCGGATCGACGTTCTCGCGCATCCCGTCCCACATGCGGCGCGGCAGTGTGTACACGCTCCGGCTCGAGATGAACAGCGTGACGACCAGCTCGTCCCACGACAGGATGAACGCGAACACCGCCGCCGACAGCACGCCCGGCCGGATCGACGGCAGGATCACGTAGCGCAGCGTCTGCGCGAGGTTCGCGCCGAGGCTGCGCGACGCCTGCTCGATCCGCAAGCCGACCATCGCGAGCGACGCAGACACGGCCACCACCACGTAAGGCACCGACAGCACGACGTGCGACAGGATCACGGCCGGAAGGCTGTCGAGCATCCCGAGCTCGCCCCACAGCCGATAGAACGCGAGCGCCGACACGATCGGCGGCACGATCAGCGGAAACAGGATCACGCCGCGCACGAATTCGCCGCGCCGCGACGCGACCTTCCACAGCCCGATCGCGCACAGCGTGCCGAGCGTGACCGAGATCGTCGACGACGCCAGCGCGATCAGCCCGCTCTGGAGAAAGCTCGACACCCAGCCGTCGTCGTCGAGCAGCACGCCGTAGTGCCGCAACGACAGCGCGCCGTCCGGCATCGACAGGTAGTCGCTCGGCGTCAGCGATACGGGCACCGACACGAGCAGCGGCAGCATCAGGAACAGGATCGCGGCCCACGCGACACCGACCACCAGCGCGCGCCCTGCGGTCATGCGGTTCTTCATCGGTTCGTCCTCCGTTCGAATCAGCGCGCGCCGAACAGCTCGCGCAGGTCGACGAAACGCGCGAGCAGCGCGAGCGCAGCCAGGATCGACGCCAGCAGCAGCGACGCGAGCGCCGCCCCGCTGCCCCAGTTCACGAGCTGCAGGATCTGCGTGCTGATGTACTCGGCGATCATCACCGTGCGGCCGCCGCCGAGAATCACCGGCGTCACGTAGAAACCGAGCGAGAAGATGAACACGAGGATCGCCGCGCCGACGATGCCCGGCCGCGTCTGCGGGAAATACACCTTGCGGAACGTGACGAACGCGCCCGCGCCGAGCCCCTGCGACGCACGCGCGAGCTGCGGGTCGATGCCCTTCATGTTCGCGTACAGCGGCAGCACCGCATACGGAATCATGAAGTGGATCATCCCGATCACGACGCCGATCTCGTTGCGCATCAGCGGCAGCGGCGCGTCGATCAGCCCGACGCGCATCAGCAGCGTGTTGACGAGCCCCTGCTCGCCGAGCAGGAACAGCCACGAGAACGCACGCACCAGCACCGACGCCCAGAACGGCACGAGCAACCCGAACATCAGCGCCATCCGCTGACGCGGGCCGACGTGCGCCATCGCATAGGCGATCGCGTAGCCGAGCGCGACCGAAAAGACCGTTGTGACCGCGCACACACGCAGCGTCGTCCACAGCACGCGGCGCACGCCGTGGTTCTCCAGCAGCCGCGCGTAGTTCTGCAGGCCGGGCTCCGGCACCGTGAAGCCGAGCCACAGCACGCGCACGAGCGGAACCACGTACAGCACGATCAGCACCGCGAGCAGCGGCACGACGAGCAGCCAGTAGCGGTCGGCCTTCGCACGGCCGAGCGGGACGGTGCCCGCGGCGGGAGTAGACAGGGTAGTCATGACGTCACGCTCACGAGGCGGCGGCTCAGGACGACATCAGGTCGGTGTACTGCGCGAGCGTCGCTTCGTAGTGCTGCGCCCACCATTCGGGATTCACCTTGCACTGCTTCGCCCAGTTCTCGGGCGTGCCGGGATTGTCGGCGCGCAGCGCCTGCGGCACCGCGGCGGTCGCGGCCGGCGTCACCGGCCCGTTGCCGAGCAGCGACAGCAGGCGCACCTGCGGCTCGACACCCTGCACGAACTTGATGAACTGCCACACGGCGTCGCCCGACGGGTTGTTCTTCGGCACGCCCCACACGTCGCACGACGCGAGCCCCTGCTCCCACGTATAGCGGAACCGGCCGTTGCTCTCGCGCTGGATCACGTTCGCGCGCGTATGCCAGATGCACGCCATGCTGACTTCGCCGTTGCGCAGCAGCTGCAGGCTGTCCGCGCCCGAATCCCACAGCAGCACGTTCGAGCGCAGCTCCTTCAGCTTCTTCAGCGCGCGCGGCACGTCGATCGGGTAGACCTTGTCCTTGTCGACGCCGTCGGCCATCAGCGCGGCTTCGAGCGCGCCGCCCATCCACTTCCACAGCCCGCGCTTGCCCGGAAACTTGCCGACGTTCCAGAAATCGGCCCAGTTCTTCGGCGGATTCGCGCCGAACTTGCGCGCGTCGTAGACGAGCACGTAGCTCAGCAGGTACGACGGCACGCCGAAATCCGACCCGAGTCCAGGCAGCGCGTTGCGGCCCACGACCGAGTAGTCGATCGGCCGCAGGAAGCCCTGCTTGCCGAGCTTGATCGCCGCGAAGCCGTCGAGATCCATCACGTCCCAGATCACGTTCCTGTTCTCGACCATCGCCTTGATCTTGCCGTCCTCCGGCGACGAGTCGTAACCCATCCTGATCCCGCTCGCCTTCGTGAACGGATCCATGTATGCGGAACGGAACGCCGAACGCGCTTCGCCGCCCCATGCGCTGAGCACGATTTCCTTCGGGTTCGACGCCAGCGCGTCTTTCGCGCCGAGCGACAGCAGCGTCGGCGCGATGCCGGCCGCCGCGCACAGCCGCAGGAAATCGCGGCGGCGCTGCGAGGTCACGGGTTGCAGCTCGCGTGCTTGGTCAAGCAGGTCCTGCAGATGGCGGTTCGTCATGGTGTCTCCTCCAGGCTGGACAGCGCCCGCACGCATCTCGTCGTTGTCGGGCACGGTGAATCGGCCGGCGACGACGGCAGGCGCCGCGTCGCGCGGGATGCAGCGTTCGCCGCGTCAGTCGGCCGCGATCCGGCAGGTCGCGTCGCGCTCCCACTGCACGAACACGTCCATGCCGGTGCGCGGCGACGCGAGCCCTCGCCACGCGGGCACGTCCGCCGTCATGCAGCCGAGCGCCGACGTCTCGATCTCGAAGCGGTACGACGAACCGAAATAGCTCCAATGACGGATGCGGCCGGCCACTTCGTTGTGTGCGCCGCCGCACGACGTCGCCGACACGGCGATCTTCTCGGGGCGCAGCGCGAACAGCAGCGTGTCGTCGGCGCGCGCGCCGCACGCGGGCGCGACGAACCGCGTATCGCCGACGCGATAGTGCGTGGTGGCCGCATCGCCGCCGAGCGCCACGCCTTCGATGAAGTTGCTCTTGCCGAGGAAATCCGCGACGAAGCGGTTCGCCGGCTGTTCGTACAGCCCGTCCGGCGTGCCGATCTGTTCGAGCCGGCCGTCGCGCATGATCGCGATCCGGTCCGACATCGACAGCGCTTCCTCCTGGTCGTGCGTGACGAACAGAAACGTTGCCCCGAGCCGTTCGTGCAGCGCCTTCAGTTCAACCTGCACCTCGCCGCGCAGCTTGCGGTCGAGCGCGCCAAGCGGTTCGTCGAGCAGCACGAGATCGGGATCGAACACCAGTGCGCGCGCGATCGCGACGCGTTGCTGCTGGCCACCCGACAGCTGGCGCGGCAGGCGATCCGCGAGATGGCCGAGCCGCACGAGATCGAGCGCGGCCTTCACGCGCTTCACCGCGTCGGGCCCCTTCTGCTTGCGCACCATCAGCGGATACGCGACGTTCTGTTCGACCGTCATATGCGGAAACAACGCATAGCCCTGGAACACCATCCCGAAGTTGCGCTTCTCCGGCGGCAACGCGACGATGCTGCGGCCGCCCACGCGCAGGTCGCCGGTGGTCGGATGCTCGAAGCCCGCGACGATCGTCAGCAGCGTCGTCTTGCCGGAACCCGACGGCCCGAGGATCGTCAGGAATTCGCCGCGCGGAATCTCGATCGACGTTTCCCGCAACGCATGCACGCTGCCGTAGCGCTTCGACACGCGATCGATCTGCAGGCCTGCGCCGCTCGCGATGCGCCCCGCCGATGCGGTGCGTGCCACATGCGCCCCGGCCCTTCCCTCCTCCACACCTGCCGACGTCTCCATCACCACGCTCATCGTGTGTCTCCTGGTCGACTCACAATTGGGTTGAACGTTCATTTAACAGAACTTATACTATGCCGAAATGCGGTCCGCAAGTAGCGGCGACCCTTGCCGGCTCTGACACACCCCGACACACAACAACCAGGAGACAGTGATCAGCATGAGCATCGAGGACATCCGAATCGAACGGCACGACGGCGTCGTGACCCTTCGACTGAACCGCCCGGCGAAGCGCAATTCGCTCGCGCGGCCGCATCTCGACTTTCTTCGCGAGACGCTCGACGCGCTCGCGAACGATCCGGCGGTACGCTGCGTCGTGCTGACCGGCACCGGCAGCGCCTTCTGCGCGGGCGCGGACGTCGACGAGTGGGCCGAGGCCGAGCGCAATGGCGAACTCGACACCTACGGGTGGACCGAACGCGCGCACCGTTTCGTGCAGGCGCTCGCCGCGTTTCCGCGCCCCACGATCGCCGCGTTGAATGGTTCGACGGTCGGCGCGGGCGCCGACATCGGCTTCGCGTGCGACTTCCGCATCGCGAGCACGGCCGCGACGCTGCGCTGCGGGTATACGGGCATGGGCTACAGCCCCGACATGGGCGGAAGCTGGTTCCTGCCGCGCCTCGCGCGCCCCGACGTCGTGCGCCGCTTCATCTTCCTGAACGAACGCTGGAACGCGCAGGATGCGCTCGCGGCCGGGCTCGTGTCGGAAGTCGTCGACGCCGATGCGTTCCCGGAGCATGTCGCCGCGTTCGCCGCGCGGCTCGCTCAGGGGCCGAGCGTCGCGTTCGGCCATACCAAGGCACTGCTTGCGCAGTCGCTCACGCATACCCTTGCCGAGCAACTGCGCGGCGAGCTGGCAGCCGGCGTCGCTTGCGGTCACAGCGAGGACGGCCAGGAAGCGCTTCGCGCGTCGGTCGAAGGTCGCGCACCCCATTTTGTCGGGAGATGATTGATGGATTTTTCGCTGACCCAAGAGCAGGACATGCTGGTGACGTCGCTGCGTCAGTTCGTCGAGAAGGAACTGCAGCCCCATGAATTCGCAGTCGATCGCGCGGACGACGTGCCGGCCGAACTCGCCGATTCGATCCGCCGCAAGTCGCTCGAGCTTGGCTTCTACGCGTTCAACATGCCCGAGAGCGCCGGCGGCCCGGGCCTCGACTACGTGACGCAGGCGCTGGTCGAGCGCGAGCTCGGCCGCACGAGCTGGGCGCTGCACGTGTTCGTCGCGCGGCCCAGCAAGATCCTGATGGCATGCAAGGGCGACCAGATCGAGCGCTACCTGAAGCCGGCCGTGCGCGGCGAGCGCGTCGACTGCTTCGCGCTGACCGAGCCGGGCGCGGGCTCCGACGCGATGGGCATCCGCACGCGCGCGGTGCGCGACGGCGACGACTACGTGATCAACGGCAGCAAGCACTTCATCAGCCACGCGGATACGGCCGACTTCGTGATCCTGTTCGCCGTCACCGGCGAGGAGGAAGTGCGCGGCCAGAAGCGCAAGCGCGTGACCTGCTTCCTGATCGACAAGGACACGCCGGGCATGACCGTGCGGCGTGGCCCGCACTGTACGAGCCTGCGCGGCTACCACCAGTCGGAGATCTTCCTGTCCGACTGCCGCGTGAGCGCCGCGCAGATCCTCGGCGAAGAGCATCGCGGCTTCGAGCTCGCGAACGACTGGCTCACCGCCGGCCGCGTGATGGTCGCCGCGAACAACATCGGCCGCGCGCAGCGCGCTTTCGAGATGGCCGCCGAATGGGCCGCGACGCGCCATCAGTTCGGCAAGCGCATCGGCGATTTCCAGGGCACGTCGTTCAAGCTCGCCGACATGCAGACCGAGATTCGCGCGGCGGAACTCGTCACGCTCTATACCGCGCAGAAGCTCGACCAGGGCACGATGACCGACGGCGACGCCGCGCTCGCGAAACTGCTGGCCACCGAGACGCTCGGCCGCGTAACCGATCACGCGGTGCAGATCTACGGCGGCATGGGGTTGATGGACGAACTGCCGATCGAGCGCTTCTGGCGCGATGCGCGCATCGAGCGTATCTGGGAAGGCACGTCCGAGATCCAGCGCCACATCCTGTCCAAGGAAATCCTCCGACGCTACAGCTGACGCGAATCGTCGCGCCGGCGCCCAAGCCGGCGCGCGTTCCGAAAGGACCATCATGACCTCTTCCCCTGAAGTCAGGGATCGCCGTGCCGCCGCCGCGGCCAACCTGCGCCGGCTGCTCGAGCCGGCCAGCATCGCGTTCGTCGGCGGGCGCGGCATCGCGGGCGCCGTGCAGCGCTGTCGCCACTACGGCTATGCCGGCGACATCTGGCTCGTCAATCCGAACCATGCCGAGATCGACGGCGTGCACTGCCATGCAAGCGTCGCCGACCTGCCCGCCGCGCCCGATGCCGTGTTCGTCGCGGTCCCCGCGCGGCAGGCGATCGACGTCGTGCGCGCGCTCGCCGAACGCGGCGCCGGCGGCGCGATCGTGTACGCGTCGGGTTTCTCCGAAACCGGGGCCGACGGCGCCGCGCTGCAGCAGGCGCTCGTCGACGCCGCCGGCGACATGGCCGTGCTCGGGCCCAACTGCTACGGGTTGATCAACGGCCTGAACGGCAGCGCGCTGTGGCCGGTCGCGCACGGCGCGCCGCGCGTCGAGTCGGGTGTCGCGGTGATCACGCAAAGCGGCAACCTCGCGTACAACCTGTCGATGAGCGCACGCTCGGTTCCGTTCGCGTACCTGGCGAGCGTCGGCAACCAGGCGTCGGTCGACATCGCTCGCCTCGTCGATGCATTCGTCGACGATCCGCGCATCCGCGCGATCGGCGTGCATCTCGAAGGATTGAAGGACGTGCGCGCGTTCAGCGAGGCCGCCGCCCGCGCGCTCGCGCGCGGCGTACCGATCGTCGCGCTGAAGAGCGGGACCTCGGCGCTCGGCGCGCAGCTCGCGATCAGCCACACGAGTTCGCTCGCGGGCTCGGACTCGCTGTACGACGCACTGTTCCGGCGGCTCGGCGTGATCCGCGTGAAGGACCCGGTCGGCCTCGTCGAAACGCTGAAGCTGCTCGCGATCGCCGGTGTGCCCGAGCGCCGCACGCTCGCCGCGCTGGCGACGTCCGGCGGCGATGCGGGCCTTGTCGCGGATCTCGGCGAAGCGCGCGGCATCGCGTTCCCGCCGGTCGGCGATGCGGGCCGCGACGCGCTCGGCAGCGTACTGCCCGCGTATGCGACGATCGCGAACCCGCTCGATTTCACGACGACGCCGTGGGGCGATCCGGACAAGATGCGCGCGTGCTGCGACGCGTTGCTGGCCGACCGCCCCGGCGCAGCCGCGATGATCCTCGACTATCCGCAGGAAGCGACCGGCGAACGGCCGCTGTGCGACATCGCGGCGCAAGCGTTCGCCGCGTCCGCGCGCCAGCACGGCGCGGTCGGCGCGGTGATCTCGGTGTTTCCGGACCTCACGCCGCCCGATCACGCAGCACGCATGGCCGCGGCCGGCATCGCGCCGCTGCAGGGGCTCGCCGACGGGATCGATGCGATTGGTGCGGCGATGACCTACGGCGAGACGCGCCGCCGCGTGCTCGACGCCGATGCGCTAAACGCGCTGCCGGTACTGCGGGCCGGCAACGGCGGCGGCAGTCACGGCGCCACGACGTTGCACGACGAATGGGCGAGCAAGCGGATGCTGGCCGCGCACGGGCTCGACGTACCGTCAGCGGAATGCGTCGCGCCCGCCGATGCACCGGCCGCCGCGCAGCGGCTCGGCTTTCCGGTCTGCGTGAAAGTGGTCAGCGATCGCCTGCCGCACAAGACCGAGGCGGGCGCGGTCGCGCTGAAGCTCGCGTCGCCCGAAGCCGTCGCCGCCGCCGTCGAGCGGATGACCGAACAGGTCGCGCGTTACGCACCGGACGTGCACGTCGAGCGGATTCTCGTCGAGAAGATGGCCGACGCGCCGCTGCTCGAACTGATCGTCGGCGTGAAGCGCGAGCCGAATTTCGGTCTTGCGCTCGTGCTCGGCACCGGCGGCGTGCTGGTCGAGCTGATCCGCGACACCGCGACGCTCCTGCTGCCGGTGCGTGAAAGCGATGTGCGCGACGCCCTGCTCGGGCTGAAGCTCGGCCCGCTGCTGACCGGCTATCGCGGACGTCCGAAGGCCGATCTCGATGCGGTAGTGGCGAACGTGATGGCGATCGCACGCTTCGCGCAGGCACACGCCGACACGCTGGTCGAACTCGACGTCAATCCGCTGCTGGTGATGGAACGCGGCGCGCTGGCCGTCGATGCGCTGGTCAGGCTCGACGCCTGACACCCGTCAGCCCGCTCAGGTATCGCCCGAGCGGGCCGGCGGCGACCGTGCGCGGGTCTTCGCCGCAGTTCGTTCAATGACGCTCGCCGAGCGTGCCGTCCGTGCTCACGTCATCGTCGCCGGGCGCATCGCGCAGCGCGGCGACGCCCCCTTCGACGCGAGCCTGGGCCGGGCAGACGGGGCCGGCCCTGCCCGGCCCGGGCCGAGGAAACGATCAGAAGTTGTGCCGCATGCCGATGCGCGCGGCGGCTTGCGTGCGGCTCGTCGACGGCGTGAAGCTGTAGCCGATCACCGCATCGACGCCGTTCGATGCGCGCATCCAGTCGACGGCCGCATAGACGTCGGTGCGCTTGGACAGCGCGTAATGCGTGCCGAGCGCGACTTCGTGCCAGTGATGGCCTTCGAACGTCGTGTACTGGTAGCCCGCGACGAGCGACAGCGGAGCGGTCGCCTGGTACAGGCCGCCCGCCTCGTACACGCGCATCGTCGACGATTGCCCGTAGCCCTTGAACGTCGTGTTGCTGAAATCCGCGTTGAGCGTCAGCTTGCCGAGCGTGTACGACGCGCCGATCCCGAAGATCGACTGCGAGTCGATCGAGAACGGCGTCGAATCGTGCAGGTCCGTGACGGCGCCCGTCGCCGGATCGACGGTCGCGACCGTCTGTCCGAGCATCGTCCTCACGCCCATCTGCACATACGGATCGAGCGCCGCAAGCCGGCGCGGCGCGTTGAGCCGCGTATAGTTGCCGCCTGCCGAGAAATCGCCGTGCGTGTAGCTCGCGCCCAGGCTCCACGCACTGCCGTCGTGGAAGCTGCCCGCATCGTTGCTGAACGAATACATGCCGCCGACCACGAGCCCGTGGAAACTGTTGCTGACGAACTTCACCGCGTTCTGCAGCCGGTCGCCGCTCTGACGGTCGAAGTCGCCCAGGTGCACGCCGTAGCCGCTGCCGAACGCGCTGACGTTGTAGTTCGCAGTGAAATCGAATGCAAAGTCGTACTGGTTGCCGAACGTCAGTGTGCCCCAGTCGTTGCCAAGCCCCACGTACGCCTGCCGCCCGAACATCGCGCCGCCCTGGTTCAGCTTGCCGGTGCCGAGCCGGAACCCGTTCTCGAGCTTGAACACGGCCTTGTTGCCGCCGCCGAGATCCTCCGTGCCCATCAGGCCGACGCGGTTGCCGTACGACACGCCGTCGTCGAACAGGTACGCATGCGCGCCGCCCGTATTGTTCACGTAGGTGATGCCGCCGTCGATGATCCCGTACAGCGATACGCTGCTCTGGGCATGTGCGTAGCCGTGGACCATCACCGACATCATGCCGGCCAGCAGGAAGCGCTTCTTCATTTTTCGGTGTCTCCGGTTTCCGCACGAGGCGGATCGATTGTTCGTTGTACGTGACATGCAGATGCGCCGCCCGCCCTGCTTCGCTTCGGCATCGCGGCGCTGGCGAGTATAGGTTTCGTTGAATGAATGTTCAATTGATTGAGAGAGGAATCCGCACCGGTGTTTACACGCATCGGCGATATCTTTATTGAAAAAACGTTCAACCCGTCATAACATCGACCGGCAGCCCCGCGGACGACGTGCGGGCCCGTTCCGAACCCTGGAGTGCACTGGATGACGACCCACCTCAGCCCCGCCGCCGAGCCGCGCCTGCGCTCGGCCTACGAAGGACAGAAGGCGCGTCCGTACGACCCCGCCGCACCGATCGCGACGCCCCTCGTCCTGCATCGCTGCACCGTGCAGCCCGAGTGGGTCGATTACAACGGCCACATGAGCGAATCGTGCTATCTGCTCGTGTTCGGCGACAGCAGCGATGCGTTCTTCCGCTACTTCGGCATCGACGACGACTATCGCGAGGCCGGCTGCTCGATTTACTCGGCGGAAACGCATATCCGCCACCTGCGCGAAGCGATGCTCGGCGAACCGCTCAGGCTCACGGTGCGGCTGCTCGACATGGACGACCGGCGGCTGCACGTGTTCCATTCGATGCACCATGCGACCACGGGCGCGCAACTCGCGACCGGCGAGCAACTGCTGACCCACGTCGACATGCGCGCGAAACGCTCCGCGCCGTTCCCGGCCGCGATCCGCCGGCATCTCGACGCGATTCACGCCGAACATGCGCGCGCGCCGCACGAGCCGCATGCGGGCCGCGCGATCGCGATCCGCCGCCCTACGCCCGCTTCACGCTGATCTCGCCGACCCACGACGGAGTGTTCTCATGCAGACGAACGACGCCTGGCGCACGCGCGCCAGCCAGCTCGACATCGATTCCCGCGCATTCGTGGACGGTGCGTTCCGCGACGCGCACGACGGCGCCACCTTCGCCTGCACGAGCCCGATCGACGGCCGCGCGCTCGCGCAGGTCGCGCATTGCCGGCAGGCCGACGCCGACCTCGCGGTCGCGGCCGCGCGGCGCGCATTCGAAAGCGGTGTGTGGCGCGACGCGTCGCCGCGCGAACGCAAGCGCGTGATGCTGCGCTGGGCCACGCTGATCCGCGAGCACGCGGACGATCTCGCGCTGCTCGAAACGCTCGACACAGGCAAGCCGATCGGCGACACGACCACGATCGACATCCCGTCGACCGCCTACTGCGCCGAGTGGTTCGCCGAATCGATCGACAAGACGGGCGGCGAAGTCGCGCCGGCCGACGCGCATCTCGTCGGGCTCGTCACGCGCGAGCCGATCGGCGTGGTCGCGGCGGTCGTACCATGGAATTTCCCCGCGATGATCGCGATGTGGAAATGCGCGCCGGCGCTCGCGGCCGGCAACAGCGTCGTGCTGAAACCGTCGGAGAAATCGCCGCTCAGTGCGTTGCGACTCGCCGCGCTGGCCGCGCAGGCCGGGCTGCCGGCCGGCGTGCTGAACGTGCTGCCGGGCTTCGGCGATGCGGGCGAAGCGCTCGCGCGGCATCCGGACGTCGACTGCATCGCATTTACTGGCTCGACCGCGGTGGGCCACCAGGTCGCGCGATGCGCGGCCGATTCGAACCTGAAGCGCGTGTGGCTCGAACTCGGCGGCAAGTCGCCGCAGATCGTGCTGCCCGACTGTCCGGACCTCGAACGCGCGGCGCGCACCGTCGCGCATGCGGTGTTCTACAACACCGGGCAGATGTGTACGGCGGGTTCCCGTTTGCTCGTCCACCGTGCGATCCGTGACGAACTCGTCGCGCGCGTGCTCGCGATCGCACCCGAGTACGCGCCCGGCGATCCGCTGTCGCCCGCGACGCGCATGGGCAGCCTGATCGATGCCGCGCAGGTCGAACGCGTGCTCGGCTACGTCGACGCGGGCCGCGACGAGGCGACGTTGCTCGCGGGCGGCAAGCGTGCGCGCGCCGGGAGCGGCGGCCAGTACGTCGAACCGACCGTGTTCGACTGCCCGCGTGCCGACGCGCGGATCGTGCGCGAGGAGATTTTCGGGCCGGTGCTGGCGGTCACGGCGTTCGACGACCTCGATACGGCCATCGCGCACGCGAACGACACGCGCTACGGGCTGGCGGCATCGGTATGGACGGCCAACCTGACGACCGCGCACGAAACCGCGCGCCGGCTGCGGGCCGGCACGGTGTGGGTGAACGGCTATGAGGAAACCGACGACATGAACTTCCCGTTCGGCGGATCCAAGGAATCGGGCAATGGACGCGACAACTCGCTGCACGCGCTGGAGAAATATACGGAGTTGAAGTCGACGGTGATCCGGTTGCGGTGACGCGAAACGGGCGGCGCGCGCCCGCAGGACGAATCCGCTCCCGTTGCGGCATGACCGCCATGCGATCAGTTTTCACGCGCCTCGGCGAGCCAATCCTCGACCTGTAGCCCCGGGACTCGCGCAAACTCGCGCACGTTATGTGTGACGAGCACCAGACGCCGAGCGCGTGCCTGCCCGGCGATCAACGCATCGAACGGACCGATCGGGGTGCCCGCCGCTGTCAGATGCGCGCGAATCTCGCCGGCGTGCTGAGCATCTTCCACATCGAAAGACACCACCTCGAACTGAAGTGCCTCTACACGTGCCACGTTCGCCGCCGCTCTTTGACTCTTGTAGGCGCCGTAATAGAGTTCCGGCATGCCGAAATCGGCTGGCTGATACGTGCGCAGCCGGGCCAGCATGGCCGGCTCGCCTTTCATGATGGCGATTACAGCGTTGGTATCCAACAGAAATTTCATCCAAATACGTCCAGATCCGGGCGTTCCTGAGCGGCAGGCTCGGTCGTGGCGGCGGCTTCGAAATCGGCGTCGACCGGGCCGATCAGCGGCGTGAGCCATACCCAGTCTTGCGGCACCGGCTCGAGAATCACAGATGAACCGTGGCGACGAATCCGGACCTCGGTCGTGTCGAAGCGGAAATCCTTCGGCAGACGGACAGCCTGCGATCCGCCATGCTTGAAAATCTTGGCAGTATCCATCTTCGCCCCTCGCGTATCTACGAAATGTATCTATTTTAACCACTCCGCGCGCTGATGACGAGTCACCCGATCGGTATATGAACAATGAGCAACGGAGCGTCGCGGAAACCCGATTCATTCCCACCAGGAAACAATCAATCGCACGCCGGCGATTCACGTCACCGCCCGCACGCCCTAGACTGTCGCATCGCTCCCCTTTCGGACCCAACGCAATGACCGACGTCCTGCCGCTGACCACCGATCCCGAGTCGGGCCTCCAGTACCGGCTGCGCCCGGCCACCGGCCGCCCCGCTGCCCGCCTGTTGCTGCTGCATGGCGTCGGCGGCAACGAAACCAACCTGCTGAACCTGGCCGACGTCATCGATCCGCGCATCGAGATCGCCTTCCTGCGCGCCCCGCTCGCGTTCGGGCCCGACCAGCACGCGTGGTTTCCGGTGCGCTTCGGCCCGAACGGTCCCGAAATCGACGCGGCCCGCGCGGACGCGAGCCGCGTCAAGCTGATCACGCTGCTGCGCGCCTTCCACGCCGGCGGTGACGCGGGCGCGGCCTTGCCGACGGTGATTGCCGGCTTCAGCCAGGGCGGCATCATGAGCGCGAGCGTCGGCCTCACGTCGCCGCAGGACGTCACCGCATTCGCGGTGTTGTGCGGGCGCATCCTGCCCGAAATCGATCCGCTGATCGCGCCGCGCGAGGCCCTTCGCCCGCTCCATGCGCTGATCGTGCACGGCCGCGCCGACGACAAGCTGCCCGTCGCGTGGGCCGACACCGCCGACGCGAAACTCACGGCGCTCGGCGTCGCGCACGATACGCGGCTGTACGCGGCCGGCCACGAGCTGACCGCGGAGATGGCCGGCGATTTCGGCCGCTGGGTCGGCGAACGAGCCGGATTGAACTGACTGGCACGAGGCGCCGGGGCGCCGGCCGCGAACGACCCGGCGCGCCCGGCTCATTTCGTCTTCAGACGCCCCGCGCCGGATCGGCAACGGCGCGCGTGGCCGAAGATGCAAGCGCATCCGCCGCCTGCTCCCGCGCGGCGCCGCGCTTCGCCAGCTTCCAGCCGACCACCAGCGCGAGCACGACGACCGGAATCGTCGCGATGGTCCACGTGCCGCCCGGATAGTCGAATGCCATCAGCACCAGCACGCCGACGAGGAAGGCCAGCGTGAGCCACGACGTGAACGGCGCGCCGGGCATCCGGAACGACACGGCCTTCAGCTCGCCGCGATCGACCGCGCGGCGGAACAGGATCTGGCACATGACGATGAAGCCCCACGTCGTGATGATCCCGAGCGACGCCATGTTCAGCACGATCTCGAACGCCTGCGCCGGCACGATGTAGTTCAGCGGCACGCCGATCGCATTGATCGCGACCGTGATCAGGATCCCGCCGTACGGCACGCCGCGTGCGTTCATCCGCGACACGAAGCGCGGCGCCGATCCGCCCATCGCGAGCGAACGCAGCACGCGCCCGGTCGAATAGAGGCCGGAGTTCAGGCTCGACAGCGCGGCGGTCAGCACCACCACGTTCATCACGGTGCCGACGTACGGCACGCCGAGCTTGCTGAAGAACGTCACGAACGGGCTTTCGTGCGCGCTGTACGCGGTCCACGGCAGCAGCATCGTCAACAGCACGACCGAGCCGACGTAGAACAGCGCGATGCGCCACATCACGCTGTTGATGGCTTTCGGCAAGACCTTGCGCGCATCGGCGGTCTCGCCCGCGGCGACGCCGACGAGCTCGATGCTCGCATACGCGAACACGACGCCCTGCACGATCAGCACGGCCGGCAGGATGCCGTGCGGGAAGATCCCGCCGTGATCCGCGACCAGGTGAAGCCCCGGCATCTGGCCGGCGACCGGATGGCCGCTCGCGAGAAACACGGCGCCGACCGCGAGGAACACCGCGAGCGTGCCGACCTTGACCAGCGAGAACCAGAACTCCATCTCGCCGAACACCTTCACGCCGATCATGTTCATCACCGACACGATCCCGAGCGCGCCGAGCGCGAACACCCACTGCGGCACGTCCGTGAACACGGCCCAGTACTTCATGTAGATCGCGACCGCGGTGATGTCGACGATGCCGGTGGTCGCCCAGTTCAGGTAGTACATCCAGCCCGCGACGAACGAGGCGCGTTCGCCCATGAACTCCCGTGCATACGACACGAAGCTGCCGCTGGTCGGCCGGTGCATCACGAGCTCGCCGAGCGCGCGCATGATCAGGAACGCGAACACGCCGCAGACGAGGTACACGAGCGCGAGCGCCGGCCCCGCGTGCTGCAGGCGCCCGCCCGCACCGAGAAAGAGGCCGGTGCCGATCGCGCCGCCCATCGCGATCATCTGTACGTGCCGCGGCTTCAACTGCTTCGCATAGCCGGCTTCGTGCGATGCGAACATCGCATCGGGGTCGGCATGTCGGGAATCCGCGCCGCCGGCCGGATCGGCCGGGCGCTCGCTGCTGTGGGTCATCGTGAGTCTCCGTTGTTTCTTGATGTATCGCGTCCCGCGCGGGGACGCTCAGGGTGCAGCCGCACGCAAGCCGCCGGCGTCACGCACCGTCGGCCTGCGCAGCCGGCGTCAAAGCACGCGCGGCCGGATCAGCGCTTCGGGCTGCAGCGCTTCCTCGACCTGCGCGGCGGTCATCCACGCGCGCTCCAGCACGACCTCGCGGATCGACTTGCCGGTCGCGTGCGCTTCGGCCGCCACGGCGGTCGCGCGCTTGTAGCCGATGTACGGGTTCAGCGCGGTTGCGAGCGCGACCGAGCGCTCCATCGTTTCGCGCAGCCGTTCGGGGTTCGCGGTGATCCCGCTCACGCAACGCTGCGCGAGCGTCGTGCAGGCGGCCGTCAGGTGGCTGAAGCTGCGGAACAGCGCGCTGGCGATCACCGGCTCGAACGCGTTCAACTGAAGCTGCCCGGCCTCGGCCGCGAAGGTCACGGTCAGGTCGTTGCCGAACACCTCGAACGCGACCTGGTTGACGACTTCCGGGATCACCGGATTCACCTTGCCGGGCATGATCGACGAGCCGGCCTGCACGGGCGGAAGGTTGATCTCGCCGAACCCCGCGCGCGGGCCGCTCGACAGCAACCGCAAGTCGTTGCAGATCTTCGACAGCTTCACCGCGATCCGCTTGAGCACGCCCGACACCTGCACGAACGCGCCGCAATCCTGGGTCGCTTCGATCAGGTTCGGCGCGGTGCTCAGGTCGAGCCCGGTAATGCGCCGCAGCGCCGCCAGTGCCTTCTCCGCGTATTGCGGATGCGCGGTGATCCCCGTGCCGATCGCGGTCGCGCCGAGATTGATCTCGCGAATCAGCCAGCCGGCTTCCTGCAGGCGCGCGATGTCTTCCGTCAGCATCACCGCGTAGGTGGAAAACTCCTGGCCGAGCGTCATCGGCACGGCGTCCTGCAGCTGCGTGCGCCCGAGCTTCAGCAAACCGGCGAACGCGTCGGCGCGCTCCGCGAACGCATCGCGCAGGCGCGCCATCGCTTCGAGCAGGTGCTCGACCGCGAAGCAGGTCGCCACGCGGATCGCGGTCGGATAGACGTCGTTGGTGCTCTGCGCGAGGTTCACGTGCTCGTTCGGATGCAGGTATTCGTACTGCCCGCGCGCGTGGCCCATGATTTCGAGCGCGCGGTTGCAGATCACCTCGTTCGCGTTCATGTTGGTCGACGTGCCGGCCCCGCCCTGGATGATGTCGACGACGAACTGGTCGTGCAGGCGCCCTTCGCGGATCTCGACGCACGCGGCGGCGATCGCATCGCGGTACGGCCGCGGCAGCAGCCCGAGCTCGCAGTTCGCGTCGGCCGCGGCCTCCTTCACCGCGGCGAGCGCCATCACGAAGTACGGCAGCGACGCGATGGTGCGGCCCGAAATGTCGAAATTCTCCTTCGCGCGCAGCGTATGGACGCCGTAGTAGGCCTCATTCGGAATGCTTCGCTTACCTAAAAGATCCGCTTCGACGCGGAAGCCGTTTTCTGTCATCGTGCCCCTCCTGGATGTCTCGTGCCGCTCGTCGTGCGCCGCTTCCCGACGCGACGGGTTCGCATTCTATGCCTTTGCAAAAACAAGCTCACTTCTGTATTATCGAAAGCGGTTTTGCGTGGGACGCAACAATGAGAGTTAAATGAAAAAAGGCGCGAGGGAAACCGGCATCGATCACTTGGGGGCGATGCGCGCGTTCGTCAGAGTGGTCGAAACGGGGAGTTTTTCGGCGGTCGCCAAGGAGATGCACGTGTCGACGTCCACCGTCGCACGCAAGGTCACGGCGATCGAGGAGGCACTCGGCGTCGCGCTGCTGCACCGCTCCACGCATAGCGTGACGCTCACCGAAGCCGGCCATATCTACCTGGAACGCGCCGTCACGCTGATCGCCGATCTCGACGACACCTTGCGCGTGGTCGCCGAGCTGAATGCGCAGCCGAGCGGCCCGCTGAAGCTCACCGCGCCGGTGGCATTCGGCCGCCGCCATCTCGCGCCGCTGGTCGCACCATTCCTCGCGCGCTACCCGACGATCCAGCTCGACGTGCGGCTCACCGACAACCACAACGACCTGGTGGCCGGCGGCTTCGATCTCGACATTCACGAAGGCGAGAACTACCTGGACAACCTCGTCGTTCACCGCCTGTCACGCAACGACAGCATCCTGTGCGCGACGCCCGGCTATCTCGACCGCTGCGGGCGCCCGTCCACGCCGGACGACCTCAAGCAACACAACTGCCTGCGCTACGTGCATCCGGAAGGCGATCCGCGCTGGGATCTCGTGAACGGCGACGCGCGTCATAGCGTGCTGCCGGCCGGCAACCTCGTCACCGACCATTCGGAGCTGCTGCTCGAAGCGACCTGCGCGGGGCTCGGCATCGCGGAGTTCGAGATCTGGCTGGTGCGCGACCTGCTCGCGAGCGGCCGGCTCGAATCCGTGCTGCCGCGCTACCGGCTGCAGAACCGGCTGACCGGCGAATACATCTACATCGCGTATCTGGCGAACCGGCGCAGCTCGGCAAAGTTGCGCGTGCTGAAGGACTTTCTCGCGGAACACCTCGCGCATATCGGCGAGCTGTCGGCGCTGGAGCTGACGAAGATTCGCGGCGCGAGGGTGTAGCGCACGCGCCTTTGGTCGCGCTCGCGCCGCTGCGCACGGCCCGCGTCGCGGACCACCGGCAGCCACGCATTCACGCCGTTCAGGCCGTTCAGGCCGTTCAGGCCGCCTGCAATTCGAACGGGAACGTGGCGTGCCCGATCTCGACACCCTGCGTGTTGAGCATCCGCGGCCGATGGAAGCCGGCCAGTTGCGCACGCTGCTCGGCCGTGCCGATCTGCAGCCGCTCGAGCAGCTCGCTGACGACCATGTAGAGCACGTCGAGATTGCCGTCCTCGATCTTCACCGAGATGCCGAGCGCCCCATCGGCGCCCAGCGCCCGCGTGCGCGCCGACGCACGCACGCCGATCCCGTAGCACGCATCGGCGCCGAGCTTGCCGACCACCTGCCCGTCGAACGCATTCATCAGCACCGTGCAATAGCGCCCTTCGCCGGCAACCAGCTCCGGATACGCGGTCATCGCATGATGAATGCGCGCCAGCGCGCGGACGCGCTCGGTGATGTCGCCTCCGCCCGCTTCCACCGTATCCGCCCCGTCGGCCAGCGACGCGTAAAGCCGCGCGAGCCGGTCCAGCGAAAACGCCGGCGTCGGCAGGTTGCACCCGTCGATGCCCCACTCGACCTCGTCGTCGCGCAGCCCGCATGCATCGGCCACCACGTGCTTCACGCGCACCTGCATCGGATGCTCGGGCAGATGGTAATCGGCGATCGCGGCGCCGATCGCCTGCGCGCCGGCCAGCATCCCGACGTGCTTGCCCGAACAGTTGCTGCACACGCCGGTCGGCGTGTAGTCGCGCTTGATCCACGCGCGGTACACCGCGTCCGACAACGGCGGATGGCCGCCGCAACGCAAGTCGGATTCGTGCGCGGCGACCTTGGCGAGCATCGCGCGCGTGCGTTCGATGTGCCGGTCCTCGCTGCTGTGCGACGCGCACATCAGCGCGATATCCGCATCGTCGAAGCCGAAGCGCTCGGGTGCGCCCGTCTCGATCACCGACAGCGCCTGCGCCGGCTTGGCCGCCGAGCGCGCGAGCGTCATCCGGAACGGATCGCCGAACCGGGCCAGCAGCCGGCCGCGTGCATCGACCACCGCCACATGGGCGACGTGCGTGTTCTCGATCGCATCGCCTCGGTACGTGACGACTGCTGCGCGTTGGGTGTCCATCTTGTGTTGTCTCCATACTTCGGGCCTGCTTGCCGGGGCCCGTCCAACCGGTACGGCAGTGTATCGAGTCGTCGCCGCCGCGCACCGGCCGGGTGATGGAAAGTGGTGTTGCACGCCACGCAAAGGCAATCCGCCCCCCACGAAAGCCTGACCAAATTAGTACAAAAACCATTCGATCGAATCGACATCAATTCGTACACGCACGTCCAATAACGCGAATAATACTCATTTTCACTGATCGCTTCCGATGTCTCTCGACGCCCGGTCGGCATCGCGAAACCGTACCTGTTCCCTGAATCTTCCGCTGCCTCTCGATATGTCCGCCAAGTGCAATACAAGGCCTCGTACCCTTGTATTGGCGCTGACCTGCAACCCCGCTGCTCGCTTCCGCCAAAGCCGCTCCCGCCCATGCCACTGACCAGCCCTCGTTGTCCACCACACTGCCGGCTATCATGGTCCAGTCGACTGCCGTCGGACATACAGGCGAAGCATTCGCCGTCGTGCAAGTTCACCGCGCCGCTGCTCGATGCGCCGCGCTCGGTCACGGTGATCCCGGAGCAACTGTTGACATCCTCCCCCACCTGAAGACGGGGGACTCCTACCGCGTCTGAAACGATGATGTTTATCTCAGATCGCCTCGGTGGGTTCCTGCTTCACAGAGCGGCCCGACTGCACCGGCTCTCCACAGGCTGCAACGCGGTGTCCCCGCGCCAGAATGTTCAGAGCGCCGACGACATCGGCGTTCTCCTCGTAACCGCATTCGACACAAGCGAATTTTTCCTGCGTGGTCCGATTTTCCGCACTCACGTATCCACAAGCCGGGCACGTCCGGCTTGTATTCGCGGGCGGAACTGTCACGAGCCAGCCGCCATTCCAGGCCAGCTTGTATTCCAACTGCCGCCTGAACTCGAACCACCCTTGGTCGAGGATGGCCTTGTTCAAACCGGACTTGGCCCGAACGTTCTTGCCAGGCGCATCGGTGCTGCCTGCCGCCGACCTGGACATATTCCGAACCTGCAAGTCCTCGATACACACCATCGCGTGGTTTTTGCTGATCGTGGTCGTGGCCTTGTGCAGGTAGTCGCGGCGAGCATTGCCGATGCGCGTATGGATACGCTGGACTCTGGCCTTGGCTTTTTTCCAGTTATTGCTGAACTTGACCTTGCGGCTCATCGCACGTTGGCATCGGCGCAGACGAGCCTCATGTTTCTTGAAACTGTTAAGCGGTGTGAGAAACGTGCCGTCGCTCATCGTAGCGAAGCGGGCAATGCCCATATCGATGCCGACCACGCTGGTGGCATGGGGCACCGGCTGCTCGACCTCCCGCTCGGTCTGGATCGAGACCCACCACTTGCCCGCGTTGAAGCAGACCGTTGCGTTGCGCAGTTCGCCCGGCACGGGACGCGACAACCTCAGCCGCATCCAGCCCAGCTTGGGCAGGAAAATGCGCCCATTGGGCTGGTCGAGCTTGAATTGCTTGGGGTCCGGGTAGCGAAAACTGTCGCGCTGGCCGCGCTTCTTGAACTTCGGAAGCGCCGCTCGCTGGGCGAAGAAGTTCTTGTAGGCCCGCTCCATGTCCTTGAGAGCCTGTTGCAACGGGTGAACGGGGGCATCCTTGAGCCACGGCGTTTCGCCTCCGTTACGCCACTCCGTCAGATGCTTGGCCATTGCTACGTATCCAATGAACTTGCCGCCCGCCTCGTAGTTCTCCTTCTGCAACGCCAATGCCTTGTTGTAGACGAACCGGCACGATCCGGCGAAGCGGCGCATATCGCGCTGCTGCTCGCCGTTCGGCATCAGTTCGAATTTGAAGGCCTGGAGTCGTCGCATCGGGCCATTGTATGTGTGGCCTACAAGCGAGAGTCAAGCCATTCGACGCGGCCGCAACCTGGCGCGTGAACAAGACGATGGACGTGCAGCTCAACGTGCAGAACCTGTTCGACAAGAAGTATTACTCGAGCGCATATCCGATCTACGCGACGTGGGCGCCGGGCCGTTCAGCGATGGTCACGCTCAACTTCTACCAGTAACGCTGCTGGCGGCGGGAGGGCCTGGTACGGCCTTCCCCGCCTCGCTCACCACGGCAGCGAATACGTCTTCACGTTCGTGAAGCTCTTCATCGCTTCCTGCACACCCTCCTTGTACCCCAGCCCCGAATCCTTCACGCCGCCGAACGGCGTCACTTCGAGCCGGTAGCCCGGCACTTCGCGCACGTTCACGCTGCCGACTTCCAGCTCGGTGATGAAGCGCGTGATGTGGTCGAAGCGGTTCGTGCAGACCGACGACGACAGTGCATAGTCGGTACTGTTCGACATCCGGATCGCGTCGTCGATGTCGCGGAAACGCATGATCGGCGACACGGGGCCGAAGGTTTCGTATTTCACGAGCGGCATGTCGGGCGTCACGCGATCGATCACCGTCGGCGAATACAGCGCGCCGCTGTGCACGTTGCCGACCAGCAGCCGCGCACCGCGTGCAATCGCGTCGTTCACCTGCTGCTCGCAGAACCTCGCGGCGGCCTCGTCGATCACCGTGCCCATGTCGACCGACGGATCGGCCGGATTGCCGTATGACCACGTCTTGGTTTTCTCGACCACCAGCTCCGTGAAGCGATCGGCCACCGACTCGTGCACGAGCATCCGCTTGATCGCGGTGCAGCGCTGGCCAGAGTTCTTGTACGAACCCGACACCGCGAGCGTGCTCGCTTCGTCGAGGTCAGCGTCTTCCATCACGATGATCGGATCGTTGCCGCCGAGTTCGAGCACCGCGCGCCGGTAGCCCATCCGTGATGCGATCGACTTGCCGATCGACACACCGCCCGTGAACGTGATGAGATCGATCGCCGGGTTCGTGATCAGCTCGTCGGCGATCTCCTTCGGGTCGCCGGTGAGCACTTGCAGCATCTGCGGCGGCAGGCCGGCTTCATACAGGATGTCCGCGAACAGGTAGCACGACAGCGGCACCTTCTCCGACGGCTTTACGACGATCCGGTTGTTGGTCGCGACCGACGGCACGATCTTGTGCGCAACCTGGTTCATCGGGTGATTGAACGGCGTGATCGCCGAGATCACGCCGAGCAACGGGTCGCGCTGCGTATACACGCGGCGCTTCTTGCCGTGCGGGGTCAGGTCGCACGAGAAGATCTGCCCGTCGTCCTTCAGCACTTCACCGGCGCCGAACGTCAGCACGTCGGCCACGCGGCCAGCTTCGTATGTCGAATCCTTGATGCACAAGCCGGCCTCGGCCGTGATCAGCGCCGCAATCTCGGCAGTGCGCGCGCGCACGATATCGGCCGCACGGCGCAGGATCGCCGCGCGATCGTGGCGCGTAAGCGTCGGCCGGTAGGCACGCGCGGCGGCAAACGCGCGCCGCACGTCGTCCAGCGTCGCCTTCGGCACGGTGCCGACCAGCGCGCCGTCGTACGGGTTGCGCACGTCGATCACTGCGTCGCGCCACTCGCGCTGCCCGTCGATGCGCAACGCTTCGTGCCGCACGCTGGATGCGGGAATCGGCTTCAGGACCGTGCTCATGTCGTCTCCGTCTTTGTGCAGCGTGATCGTGGCCACGCTTTCGGTTAGCGCACCACCACCAGCCCTTCGTATTCGAGGCAGCGGCACAGCGTCGCCCAGGCCGGCGTATCGGGCCATTCCCGTGCGCGGGCATCGATGCGGATCGGCCGCCCGAATTCGCGCGACGCGCTAGCGAGCAGCGTGTGCGCGATGCCGCTGCGCCGATACGCGGGTTCGACGTACAGCCGCGTGAGCGACGGTGATCGCATGGCGCTGCCACCGTCGTCGTCGATGCCGAGTTCGCCGATCGCCTCGTCGTCGCGATACGCGACCGCCGTCGCACGTGCATCGTCGAACACGATGCGGATCACGCGCTCGCAGCGATCCCTGAATACGACGACATGCATGGCGTCCCTCTCCTTGGCATCACGCTGCAGGCGAACGCGATGCGCGCACGCCTCCCTGCGCCCGCGAACCGGGGACTAATCCGGATCGTCCAGGGGCGACGGTTTGAGTATCGTCTTGCCACATCGGCACGCAGTAGTGCCAGACGGCACCTTTCATTGAGTCCACATCCACGGCGCGACGCGCGTATGCTCGCGACACCGCGCCCCTCGCGGGCCGCGCGCATCACGCGCACCGCCTCGCGTTTCCCGTACCGATCACAGGAGGAAGCATGCCGAGTCGCACCCCGACCGCCTTATGGGCCCAGCAGTTCCGGCGGTCGTCGGCGTCGAGCCTGCAGGACCAGATCCGGCGGATGCTCGTGGCCGCGATCCTCGACGGCCAGCTCGCGCCCGATGCCGCGCTGCCGTCGAGCCGCGAGCTCGCCGACCAACTCGGCGTCGCGCGCAACACCGTCGTGCTCGCGTACCAGATGCTCGTCGAAGAGGGCTACCTGATCTCGCGCGAACGCAGCGGGCACTTCGTGAACCCGAAGATGCTCGAGGGCCTGCCCGGCTTCTCGGCCGCCAAGCCCGCCGTGCAGCCCGGCGGCGGCGACGACACGCCGGGCCGCCCCGCATGGGACGAGCGCATCGCGCATCCGCCGTCGAGGCAGCGCAACATCGTGAAGCCCGCGAACTGGCAGCACTACGAATATCCGTTCATCTACGGGCAATTCGACCAGTCGCTGTTTCCGACCAACGACTGGCGCGAATGCTGCCTGAAGGCGCTGTCGGTGATGGAGATCCGCAACTGGGCGCCCGACCTGATCGAACGCGACGACGAATCGCTGATCCAGCAGATCCGCACGCGCGTGCTGCCACGGCGCGGCGTGTTCGCAATGCCCGACGAGATCGTCGTCACGAACGGCTGCCAGCAGGCGCTGTATCTGATCGCGGACCTGCTGTGCGGCAAGCACACCACGGTCGGTTTCGAGAACCCCGGCTATCCGGACGCGCGCAACATCTTCGAGAACCGCAACGCACGGCTGCTGCCGCTGGCCGTCGACGGCCACGGGATCGCACCCGGCGCGCTCGGCGCGACGCTCTCGCGCTGCGACTACGTGTACGTGACGCCGAGCCACCAGTGCCCGACCACCGCGACGATGCCGGTCGAACGCCGCCGCGCGCTGCTCGATTGCGCGCAGCAGCATGACTTCGTGATCATCGAGGACGACTACGAGAGCGAGAACACGTTCTCCGGCACGCCGCATCCGGCGCTGAAGAGCCTCGATACGGCCGACCGCGTGATCTACGTCGGCAGCCTGTCGAAGACGTTCGCGCCGGGGCTGCGGCTCGGCTACGTGGTCGGGCCGCGCGAGCTGATCCGCGAACTGCGTGCGCTGCGGCGGCTGATGGTGCGCCACCCGGTCGCGTATATCCAGCGCGCGTTCGCGACCTTTCTCGCGCTCGGCCATCACGACGCGTTGCTACGCCGGCTCGCGCATGCGTACAGCGAGCGCTCGCAGGCGCTGATGGCGGCGCTCGATGCGCACTTGCCGGAAGCGCGGTACGTGCCGGTGACGGGCGGTGCATCGTGCTGGGTCGAGGGGCCGCCGTGGCTCGATGCGACGCGCCTCGCCGCCGATGCACAGGAAGCCGGCATCCTGATCGAGCCGGGCAGCGTGTTCTTCATGAACGATGAAGGCGACGCGCGACGCTGCTTCCGGATGGGGTTTTCCGCGATCCCGCTCGAGCGGATCGAGCCGGGTGTGCGGGCGCTCGCGCAATGCGTGCGCACGCAACGTCCGGTGGCCTGACCGCACGCGAAAAAGCGTCGTGCGCCGGCGCAGCGCAGTCACCCGGGAGCACGAGCGTTGCGTGGGCGGCTGCTGGCGAAACCCGTTTCAACGATCGGCCGTGAGTCATCCTGCAACGTGACTCGCGGCCGCATGATTGCCGACCGCCTTGTCGGGTATCGATGAACCGCAGACGTGAACGCAAGATGCATCGATTCGACCGGCAGGCCATATCCGCTGCTTCATCGGACACCGCGTGCATCGCTCACGCTTGCAGACCGCTACAGTGCGGCTTCAACACACCATCGCCTGGATTGTTTTCGTTTCGATTCGTTTAGTAAATCCAATAAAAACATTACAACTCTCCAAATCCGATTGACAACGGATTCATCCAAATCCTAGTGTTACGACGCTGAAAGACGGCAACACGCCACGACGAACCGACGGTTCGATCGATTGGACTGCCGACGAAAAAATGCATGGATAACCGGAGGGGGCGATCATGATTCGATTCACGACGCTCGCGGCAATCCTGGCCGCGGCGTGCGCGTTGAGCGGGTGCGGAGGCGGTGACGGCAGCGACGGAACCGCGGCGTTGGCATTGGCGGCACGCCCGTCGGACGCCGTGGCCGATACGACCAATCTCGATGACAACCGCAACCTGTCGTTGACACAGTACGTCGATCCACTGATCGGCACACTCGCGAGCAACTCGCCGAACCCGGTGCCTGCGGGACAGGCCGGCAGCGTCGAACCGGCCGCCGGCCTGCCGTCGGGCATGGTGCAGTGGGCGCCCGACACCAACACCACGCCCGCGCCGAACAACAGCCAGGAGCCGAACTCGCCCGCCGGCTACTACTACGACATCCACTCGATCCAGGGCTTCAGCATGACGCACATGCCGGGTGCCGGCTGCAGCGGCAACAACGGCGAATTTCCGGTCATGCCGACCACCGACCCGGCTCAGCTCGCGCCAACCTTCAGTCATGCGAATGAAACGGCGAGGCCCGGCTACTACTCCGTGCTGCTCGACTCGCAGATCAAGGTGGAGCTGACCGCCACCCTGCGCACCGGCTTCGGCCAGTTCACGTACCCGGCCGGCAAACCCGCGCTGCTGGTGCTCGACGCGACCCGCACCAACACCAAGACCTCGACCACCGGCGCCATCACGCAGGTTTCCGACAGCGCCATTTCCGGCAGCACCATCGGCGGCGGCTTCTGCGGCAACTCGGTGCCGGTACCCGTCTACTTCTACGCCGCCTTCGACCAGCCCTTCACGTCGGCGTCGATTTCGCACGGCGTGGCCCAGCTCGGTTTCCGCTCCGGCCAGACGGCCAGGATGAAGATCGGCATCTCCTACGTCAGCGTCGCCAACGCAAAAGCCAACCTCGACGCGGAAAATCGCGGCTGGAACTTCGCGGGCGTGCGCACGCAGGCCGACCGCATCTGGAACGAGCGCCTCAATAGCATCCGCGTGGCGGGCGGCACGCTCGACGCGAAGAAGAAGTTCTACACGGCGCTCTATCACGCGCTGTGGGCACCCAGCATCTTCAGTGACGTGAACGGCCAGTACATCGGCTTCGACAACACCGTGCACCAGGTCGCCAAGGGCCAGCAGGCCCAGTATTCGTCGTTCTCGGGCTGGGACATCTACCGCTCGCTGATCCAGCTGAAGTCGATCCTCAACCCGTCCGAAACGAGCGACATGATCCAGTCGCTGATCAACGACGCGGACCAATGCGGCGCGATTCCGCACTGGGTCAACGACAACGTCGAGGACGGCGTGATGCCGGGCGACGCCGGTTCGCTGATCGTCTCGAACGCCTATGCGTTCGGCGCGCGGCGCTTCGATACGCGATCCGCGCTGCAGCACATGGTGAAGATGGCGAACATCCCCGGCACGGCCTGCAACAACGTGACCACCAACGGCGGTCGTGCGAGCTACCTGCAGACCGGGTACATCACCAACGGCGAGTGGGGGCAGGCTTCGTCCTCGCTCGAATACACAAGCAGCGATTTCGCGATCTCGCGCTTCGCCGGGGCACTCGGCGACGCCGCCACGCAGCGCATGCTGCTGAGCCGCTCGGCGTACTGGCAGAACCTGCTCGACACCGCGCTGACGCCGCCGCTGATCGCGGCGCGCCAGTCGAACGGCGCGTGGATACCCGAGACGCCGAGCAGCGGCGACAACTACGTGGAAGGCAATGCCGAGCAGTACACGTGGATGGTGCCGTACAACGGTGCGGGCCTGTTCGCGCAGCTGGGCGGCAATGCGGCGGTGACGTCGCGGCTCGACCAGTTCTTCACGGTGCTCAATGCCGGCCTGAGCCTGCCCAACTTCTACATGGGCAACGAGCCGACTTTCGAGGTGCCCTGGCTCTACAACTGGGCCGGGCAGCCGTCGGGCACGCAGCGCGTGGTGCAGCAGATCCTCGCCAGCGCGTTCGGCACCGGCCCCGACGGCTTGCCGGGCAACGACGACCTCGGCGCCGTGTCGGGCTGGTATGTGTGGGGTGCGCTGGGCCTGTATCCGCAGATCCCCGGCGTCGCGGGCCTGGCGATCGGCAGTCCGCAGTTCCCGCAGATCGACGTCCGGCTCGGCACTGGCCGCACGTGGCGGATTCGTGCCGAAGGCGCGCCCGCGTCCAGCTATGTGCAGTCGCTGTCGATCAACGGTCGCGCGCACGAAGTGCCGTGGGTCGCCTTCGACGACATCGCGAACGGCGCGACGCTGCACTTCGCAATGGGCAGCGCGCCATCGCAATGGGGCAGCAGGAAACAGCCGCCGTCGTTCGGCGTGCCCGTGGCGATCAACGCGGTCGACAGCTACAACAATCGCGGCTTCAGCGCGGACGGCGCGACCAATGCCGACGGCCAGGGCGCGGACTTCGACGGTAGCCTGTTCAGCTACTCGCTGAATGCGCTGGCAGCGGCGGGCGTGCAGCCCGGCAAGCCGTTCGCGGTGGCCGGCGCCAGCGTCGCGGTCGCGGGCGGGCCGCTCTCGCTCGACAACACCGTGACCGTCGGCCAGACCGTGATGCTGCCGCCGGGATCGGCCGGCACCGGCGTGGTGGTGCTCGGCTCGGCCAACAATGGCCCGAGCAGCGGCACGGCGCAGCTGAATTTCGCCGACGGTTCGAGTCAGGCTGTCACGCTGGCGTTCGACGACTGGACGCTGAACGGCGGCAGCGCGCACGCCAGCGCGGCGATCGCCGTCACGATGGCGTACCGCAATTCGGGCAGCGGCCAGCAGGACAACGTCAAGACCTATATCTTCGCGCAGAAGATTCCGGTGCCGCCCGGCAAGGTGGTGACGAGCATCGTGCTGCCGCGCCAGGTGAGCGCCGGCAAGATGCATGTGTTCGGCATCGGCATGACGGCGTCCTGACGTCCGCATGACCGGCGGGGATGCATCGGGCCTTCCGATGTATCCCCTCGCCGGCCGGCGCTGCTGCCGCGCGGCCCACGGTCGCCGAGACGTCCTCGCGTCACTGCAACGGTTTCGCGATATGCCCCTGAGGCAGCGCTTTTTGCTCATCGCGCCGCGTCGACGATTTCGATCGATGCGCGTCAAGGCACTCACCGTCGTGAGCCCGCGGGGCACCGGCAGACAGGCGCACCGGTCAGGCGCCGCCGCTGGCCCAAGCGAATCCTCCCGACTGGCGCTACCGCCAAAAACGAGCGCTCACTAACGTGTCGATACCGCGTGCCGCATGCGCGCCAGCGCCTTGCGCACCGCCCACCATTCGACAGGAGACACGTTATGGCAGACACGCTCACCGCCCCCGTCACGGCCGCCACGCTCGCGGCCTTTTCCGACGCCTTCAACCGGCACGACGCCAATGCGTTGATGGGCTTCATGACCGAGGACTGCGTGTTCGACGCGGCCGGCGGCCCCGACATCCACGGCACGCGCTTCGTCGGCCGTGACGCGGTACGCGCCGCGTTCGAAGCCGTGTTCAAGACCTTCCCCGACGCCCACTGGGGCCACGGCCGCCACACCATCGCCGGCGAGCGCGGCGTCTCCGAATGGGTGTTCACGGGCACGCACGCCGAAGGCTGGCGCATCGAGGCCGAAGGCTGCGACCTGTTCGAATTCCGCGACGGGCTGATCGCCGTCAAGCGGGCATTCCGCAAGGAACGGCCGAAGCAGCCGGCCTGAGCGCACCGCCCCGGCCACCGTGCTCCCCACGCATTTTGAAACGAATCATTTCATTTCATTCCACATTCCCCGGCAGCGGGCGGAATGACTTGACCGGCCTTCCCCAGCAAATAGCATCTGGAACAAGACGTTCCGTTAATTGAACAATCGGAGACAACCCATGAGCGAACAATCCACTTCCCTGCGTGCATCGGCGAACGGTCCGCAGGACATGACGCCGTCCGAAGCCTTCGTCGAGACCCTCGCGGCCAACGGCGTGACCGACATGTTCGGCATCATGGGCTCCGCGTTCATGGATGCGATGGACATCTTTGCACCGGCCGGCATCCGGCTGATCCCGGTCGTGCACGAACAGGGCGCGGGCCATATGGCCGACGGCTATGCGCGCGTGTCGGGCCGCCACGGCGTCGTGATCGGCCAGAACGGCCCCGGCATCAGCAACTGCGTGACGGCGATCGCGGCCGCGTACTGGGCCCATAGCCCGGTCGTGATCGTCACGCCGGAAGCCGGCACGATGGGCATCGGCCTCGGCGGTTTCCAGGAAGCAAACCAGCTGCCGATGTTCCAGGAGTTCACGAAATACCAGGGCCACGTCACGCACCCGGCGCGGATGGCCGAATTCACCGCGCGCTGCTTCGACCGCGCGCAGGCCGAGATGGGCCCGACCCAGCTGAATATCCCGCGCGACTACTTCTATGGCAAGGTCAAGGTCGAGATTCCGCAACCGCGCCGGCTCGATCGCGGCGCCGGCGGCGAGCAGAGCCTGGACGACGCAGCCGCGCTGATCGCGCAGGCGAAGTTCCCGGTGATCATCTCGGGCGGCGGCGTCGTGATGGCCGATGCGATCGAGGAATGCAAGGCGCTCGCCGAACGGCTCGGCGCACCGGTCGTCAACAGCTACCTGCACAACGACTCGTTCCCGGCGAACCATCCGCTGTGGTGCGGCCCGCTCGGCTACCAGGGCTCGAAGGCGGCGATGAAGCTGCTGTCGCGCGCGGACGTCGTGATCGCGCTCGGCTCGCGCCTCGGACCGTTCGGCACGCTGCCCCAGCACGGAATGGACTACTGGCCGAAGGACGCGAAGATCATCCAGATCGACGCCGATCACAAGATGCTCGGCCTCGTGAAGAAGATCTCGGTCGGCATCTGCGGCGACGCGAAGGCCGCGGCGATCGCGCTCACGCAACGCCTCGAAGGCCGCACGCTCGCGTGCGACGGCTCGCGCGGCGATCGCGCCGACCAGATCGCGACCGAGAAGGCCGCATGGGAAAAGGAACTCGACGACTGGACGCACGAGCGCGACGCGTACAGCCTCGACATGATCGAGGAGCAGAAGCACGAGAAGCCGTTCAGCGGCGGCCAGTACCTGCATCCGCGCCAGGTGCTGCGCGAGCTCGAGAAGGCGATGCCCGAGGACGTGATGGTGTCGACCGACATCGGCAACATCAACTCGGTCGCGAACAGCTACCTGCGCTTCAACAAGCCGCGCAGCTTCTTCGCGGCGATGAGCTGGGGCAACTGCGGCTATGCGTTCCCGACGATCATCGGCGCGAAGGTCGCCGCACCGCACCGCCCGGCCGTGTCGTATGCGGGCGACGGCGCATGGGGCATGAGCCTGATGGAAACGATGACCTGCGTGCGCCACAACATCCCGGTGACGGCCGTCGTGTTCCACAACCGCCAGTGGGGCGCGGAGAAGAAGAACCAGGTCGACTTCTACAACCGCCGCTTCGTCGCCGGTGAACTCGACAACCAGAGCTTCGCGGCGATCGCGCGCGCGATGGGCGCCGAAGGGATCACGGTCGACCGCCTCGAGGAGGTGGGCCCGGCGCTCAAGCGTGCGATCGACATGCAGATGAACGAAGGCAAGACGACGATCATCGAGATCATGTGCACGCGCGAACTCGGCGACCCGTTCCGTCGCGATGCGCTGTCGAAGCCGGTGCGCATGCTCGACAAGTACAAGGACTACGTGTAACGCCGCGTCGCCGACGCACCCCGTTGCCGGTCGCGCGCCCCTCTCGCGCGGCCGGCCCTCCGGCCGGACGCCGTGCCCCGTGCGGGCCGCCGCATCCGGCCGTTTTTCTTCCTTATCCGAGCAAACGATGAAAGCCCTCGACCGCATTCTCGACGCCGCGCGCCGCCAGCCGATGCGCATCGCGCTGTGCGAAGCCGACGATCCGCGCGTGCTGCAGGCCGCCGCACGTGCGACACGCGACGGCATCGCCCGCATCGTGCTCGTCGGCAACCGTGCGGCGATCCACGCGGCGGCCGCGCGCGACGCGATCGATCTCGACGGCATGACGCTCGTCGATCCGGCCACCGCCACGCAACGCGATGCCTATGCCGACACGCTGCACACGCTGCGCAAGAACAAGGGCATGACGGCCGAGGCCGCGCGCGACGCGGTGCTCGACCCGCTCTGCCACGCGAACCTGATGGTGCGGCTCGGCGATGCGGACGGCTCGGTCGCGGGCGCCGTGCATGCGACGGCCGACGTCGTGCGCGCGGCAATCCAGCTGATCGGCGTCGAGCCCGCGTTCCGAATCGTGTCGAGCTTTTTCCTGATGATGCTGTGCGAGCCGTTTCACACGATCAAGGGCGGGCTGATCTTCTCCGACTGCGCGCTGGTCGTCGATCCGCACGCCGATCAGCTCGCCGAGATCGCGATGGCCGCCGCCGACAGCGCGCACGCGCTGCTCGGCGAGGCGCCGCGCGTGGCGATGCTGTCGTTCTCGACGAGCGGCAGTGCGCATCACGCGGCGGTCGACAAGGTAACGGCCGCGACCGCGCACGTGCGCGCACTGCGCCCCACCCTCGCGATCGACGGCGACGTGCAGCTCGACGCGGCGATCGTCGCGGAAATCGCCGAGCGCAAGATCGCGCATTCGCAGGTGGGCGGCCACGCGAACGTGCTCGTGTTCCCGAGCCTCGAAGCCGGCAACATCGGCTACAAGCTCGCCGAGCGGATCGGCCGCGCGAAGGCCGTCGGCCCGCTGCTGCAGGGGCTGCGCCGCCCCGCGAACGACCTGTCGCGCGGCTGCAGCGCCGACGACGTGTATCACGTGATCGCGGCAACCACCGTGCAGGCGCAGGCGGCCGCGCAACGCGCCGCAACCGGCGAGGCTGCGCACGCATGACAGCCGACAAACTGGCGATCCTGATCGCGGTGATCGGCGCCGGCAGCTATTTCCAGACCGTCACCGGCTTCGGGCTCGGAATGATCGTGATGGGCGCGACGAGCGGCTTCGGGCTCGCGCCGCTCGCCACGGTCGCCACGCTGATGAGCGTCGTGTCGCTCGCGAACGGCGCGACCGCGTTGCCCGGCCGGTTGCATCACATCGACTGGCGCGCGGTCGGCGCGGCGACGCTCGGCATCCTGCCGTCCGTCGTCGCGGGCGTGCTGCTGCTCGAGTGCCTGAGCCGCTCGGCGGCCGACCTGCTGCAACTGATCCTCGGCGCGGTCGTGCTGTACGGCGGCCTGAGCACGGCGCTGCGCCCGACGCCGCTCACCGAGCGCTCGGACAACCGCAGCTTCTTCGTCAGCGGCCTGTTCGGCGGCTTGCTGAGCGGAATGTTCGGCGTGTCGGGTCCGCCGCTGATCTTCCAGTTCTACCGGCAGCCGCTGACGCTCGTGCAGATCCGCTGCGCACTGATCGTGCTGTTCACGACGACCTCGGCCACGCGCGTGCTGTACAGCGCATGCGAAGGCCAGCTCGATCGCGACATCTGGCTGCTGGCCGCGATCGCGACGCCGGTCGTGATGCTGACGACGGTCGCCGCGCGCCACTATCCGCCGCCGCTGTCGCCGGTCGCGCTGCGCCGGCTTGCGTTCGGCGTGCTGATGGCGATCGGCATCGGGCTGATCGCAACGTCGCTGCCGCCGCTGCTGCATCGCGCTTGATGTCGCGCGGCGTGCGCCGCGTCGAACCGCCCTGTTCCCGGCGATCGATTCGGACTCGACGCGTACACAGTTGCCGCGTCCGCGTCCGTGTCGAATGCAGTCACCCGCGTCATCGCCGCGCGCCGATCCATCCGGCGATTTCGACGAGCCGCTTCATGTCCGGCGCTGACGCGAGATCGATCGCGAGCCGGTGCCGGTAGTACGGACCGAGATCGAGCCCGACGCCGAGCCCGAGCACTTCGACGCGGCCGGCCGACTCCTGGCGCGCAACCACCTGCTTCAGGTGGTTGTCGAGGTAGAACGGATCGTTCGCGAGCGCCGTCGCGCCATCCATCGGGCTGCCGTCCGAGATCACGACGAGGATCTTGCGCGCCTCCGGCCGCGCCGCGAGACGCGCGCACGCCCATTCGACCGCTTCGCCGTCCACACCTTCACGGAACAGGTCCGCCTTGAACAGCGCGGCAATGCCCGTGCGCGCATGTCGCCAGCGGGCATCCGCGTCCTTGAACACCAGGTGACCGGTTTCGTTGAGCCGGCCCGGATGGCGCGGCTTGCCGCGCGCGAGCCAGTCGTGCCGTGCGCGGCCGCCGTTCCAGGCGAGCGTCGTGAAGCCCAGCACTTCGGTTGCGAGACCGGCGGCATCGCCCGCGCGGGCCAGCGTATCGACCATCAGCGCGACGCCGTCGATCCACGTCTTCATCGACCCCGAGCAGTCGATCAGGAACGCGAGCGCGCAGTCGGCGTGCGGCCGCACGCGTTCGAGCCGGAACAACCGCCGTTCGGCCGGCGAGCTGACCAGTTGCGCGAGGCGGCGGCCGTCGAGCCGGCCATGCTCCTCGCCGAACGACCAGCCGTCGGCCTGCGGCACGACGAGCGCCGCACGCAACACACGTGCGAGCCGCGTGACGTTGATCCGCTGCGCGGCGACCTGGCCGTCGAGCCGGTCGCGATATTCGCGCAGGAGCGCCGCACGGATCTGCGCGGCCGGCCGGAGTTCGCGGTCGTAGCGCGTCGTGTACGCGCGGTAGACGGCGTCGCCACCTTGCAGCACGACGCTGTCGCCCGTCTCCACGAGAGCCGGCATATCGATGCCAGTCTCGTCGAAATCGACCCACAGCGAGAAATTCGTCAGTGCATCGTCCTGCTCGCGCGCGTCTTCGGCCGCCGTTTCGACGACGGCCGCACGCGCGTCGTGGATCATCGCCGCGATGCGCTTCGCAAGCGTCAGCGCATGTTCCGCGAATGCGCGCTGATCGTGCCGGCACCGCTTGAGCCCCGCGAGCTGCACACCGATCTCGGGAACGATCGCCGCGCGCGACGCTTCGATCAGGTCTTCCGTCTCTTCGAGCACGGGCCAGCCCGTCAGCCGCGACCATGCGATCTGCGCGACCGTGTACACGAGAATCCCGACATGCGTATCGGCCTGCCCCGACCGGTGAAATGCGCGCGCCCAGGTCTCGAAACGATGGCGCAGGTTCTGCACGACACCGCGCATGGCGGGCGGCGCCAGCGACTCACAGCGCAGTTGCTCGAGCATTTCGAACAGCACGCGTTCGACCGGATCGTCGCCGGACAACGCGCGATGCAGGTCCGCATCCGAATGCAGGATGCGCAGTGCGGCGCCGTCGGCCGCACCGCGCCACGACGCGAGATCGTCGTCGGCGGCCTGCGCGCGCAGGTGCGGCGCATGGATCGGCAGCGGCCGCAGGTCGCGGCACACGCGGCCCGCGCGGTAATGCAGCGCCGCGTCGCGCGTCAGCGCACGCACCGTCGACGCGCCCAGCGCTTCGCGCGCCGATGCGCGGCGCGCGGCGTCGCGATCGGCGCTCACCGCCCCGCTCCCGGCTCGCCGCCGACACGCGACGCAACCGCCAGTTCCTCGCCGAAACAGCGCTGGTAATACTCGGCGACGACCGGCCGTTCGGCGTCGTCGCACTTGTTCAGGAACGTGAGCCGGAACGCGAGCGCCGGATCGCGGAAGATCTGGCAGTTCTCGGCCCAGTTGATCACTGTGCGCGGCGACATCAGCGTCGACAGATCGCCGGTCGCGAAGCCGTTGCGCGTCAGCTCCGCGAGGCTCACCATCGATTCGAGCAGCGGGCGGCCGGCTTCGTCCGCGAGTTCCGGCACGCGCGCGCGCACGATGCCGATCTCCTCGTCGCGCGGCAGGTAGTCGAGCGTCGCGACCACGTTCCAGCGGTCCATCTGCGCGTGGTTGAGCATCTGCGTGCCATGGTAGAGCCCGTTCAGGTTGCCGAGCCCGACCGTGTTCGCGGTCGCGAACAGCCGGAACGACGGATGCGGGTGAATCACGCGGTTCTGGTCGAGCAGCGTGAACTTGCCGTCGCGCTCCAGAATCCGCTGGATCACGAACATCACGTCGGGCCGCCCCGCATCGTATTCATCGAAAATCAGCGCGACCGGACGCTGCAGCGCCCACGGCACGATCCCTTCCTGGAATTCGGTTACCTGCACGTCGTCGCGCACGACGATCGCATCCTTGCCGACGAGGTCGAGCCGGCTGATGTGGCCGTCGAGATTGATACGCACGCACGGCCAGTTCAGCCGTGCCGCGACCTGTTCGATATGTGTCGACTTGCCGGTGCCGTGCATCCCCTGCACGAGCACGCGGCGATTGCGTGCGAAGCCCGCGAGGATCGCAAGCGTGACGTCCGGATTGAACCGGTATGCGTCGTCGATATCGGGTACGTGGTCGTCGCGCGTGCTGAACGCGGGCACCATCAGGTCCGAATCGAACCCGAACCGTTCGCGGACCGACACCATGCAATCCGGCTTGTTCGCCACCCCATCCATTGCGTTGCGCTCCTGTCGTTGCTTGTCATGCGGGCGTCGATCGTCGCGCCCGCGCCGGTCGTGTTGACGGAACGATTCGTTCCATCACTGAAAATGCGTGCCGGGCTGCCGCGCCCACTGCCCCACGTGGCCGGCTTTCCAGGCCGTTCGGTACAATGGCCGCACTCCAGTTTCCGGAACGCCTGCCATGCTGCCCGCGGATACGCCCACGTTGCGCGCCTTCGCGCTGCTCGAACATCTCGTCCAGGCCGGCGATGCCGTGTCGCTCGCCGATCTCGTGCGCGAAGTCGATATCCCGAAGGCGTCGCTGCACCGGATGCTCGCGTCGCTCGAGGCCGGCGGCCTCGTGATCCGCGAGCCGGGCCGCAAGAACGCGTATGCGATCGGCCCGCGCCTCGCGCGGCTCGGCACCGGCGTGATGCTGCATGCGGGCGCGCGCCGGCTGCGCCACGCGATCCTCGAACGGCTCGTCGCCGATCTCGGCGAAACCTGCAACCTCACCGCGCTGCACGACACGGATGTCGTCTATCTCGACCGCGTCGAAGCCGACTGGCCGCTGCGGCTCGACCTGAAGCCCGGCTCGCGCGTGCCCGCGCATTGCAGCGCCAGCGGCAAGCTGCTGCTCGCGCTGCTGCCGCGCGACGAACGCACCGCGCTGGTACGCGCGCTGGCGCTGCCGCGCTACACGCCGAACACGATCTCGGACCCCGAGCTGCTCGAAGCCGAACTCGACCGCACCGCGCACAAGGGCGTCGCGATCGACAATGAGGAATACGTCGCGGGCATCGTGTGCATTGCGGCACCGATCGTCAGCGACGACGGTGCGTGCATCGCCGCGGTCGCCGTGCATGCGCCCGTGTCGCGCGCACCGCTGTCGCGGCTGCTCGACCATGTGCCGCGTTTGCAGCAAGCGGCGCGCGCGCTCGCGGAAACGTTCTAGTTCCCGCACGGCGCGGCGGCGCACACGCAACGTCACGACGCGCGCTGGTAGTAGATGTTCTGCGGATGCCGCGCATCCGCGAAGAAGAACCAGCGTTCCGCGACCAGCCCCGCGTACTGGATCACGAATGCCGCGCCGAGCGCGACGGCGGCCGCGACCGACGTCGGCGCGAGCGCGCCCGCGCCGGTCAGCACGAACGGCACTGCGAATGCGCCGATCAGGAACCCGGCTTTCACCGCGCGCAGCGTGCCGTTGCCCTGCCCGTGAAAGAACTCCCGCGTATTGAACGCGCTGGCCGTGAAGCCACGCGACTTCTGTTCGACCTTGTCGCTGCGGATCCCGGTCGCGCTCTGCACGGTCGACTTCGGCCGCAGCCGCGCATTGCGTGCAAGCGACGCGAGCCGTGCCACGCCGCCCGCGAGCGTCAGCACGCAGGCGGCCACCGCGAGCCGGCCGACCAGCGCCGGCGCGAGCCACGCGGCGCACGCCGTCGCCAGCGTGCAGCCCGACGCGCAGCCGAGCAGCACGAAGTTCACGAGCGTCAGCGGGCTCGCCCATTCCTGCAGGAAGCGCAGGCACGCGTAGATCATCGCGGTACACACGAACAGCGCGACGCTTGCAAGCGCGCCCGCCGCGCCGATCAGCAACGTGCCGGGCCAGCCAAACAGGTGCGCCGCGCCATACGCGACCGCACACGCGAGAAACACCGGCAGCGCGATGCATTCGCGCGACAGCCACGACGTGCGCCACATCGCGATCGCACGCCACGCGCGTTCGGGGTGGCCGAGATGGAAGAACGACGCCAGCAGGCCGAGTGCGCCGAGCGCGACCGACAGCGCGGCGCCCGTCACGTAGAACGACGCAGCAATGTCGACACCTGCCGTGCGCGCCAGTGCCTCGACGATCACGAGCGTCAGCAACAGACCCTGTGCCGCACCGCACAGGGTGGTGAGGAAAACGACCGAAAAGGCTGGGCGCATGGGGACTCCGTTTTTTCGACTATGAGTAAGGGGCTGCGCGTTCAGCGCTGCGTCGCAAGCGACACGAGATCGATGTCGCCACGGGCCGCGCGAGCTTCGAACGACGCGTCCTGGTCGCGGCCGCTCGACGTGCTGCCGCATCCGCCGCTACTCCCGCAACCGCACGATGATTCGGTCTTCACGCGCGGCAGGTAATGATTCGACGGCCGCGTGTCCCATTCGGGCATCAGCTGATAGCCGCCGCGTTCGCGGATCGCGCGCGACACCTCCGACTCCGGATCGTGCACGTCGCCGAACAGCCGCGCCGACGTCGGGCACGCGAGCACACAGGCCGGCTTGCGGTCGCGTTCGGGCAGCGCCGGGTTGTCGATGCGGTCCGCGCACAGCGTGCACTTCGTCATCTCCTTGCGGCCTTCGTCGAGCTCGCGGGCGCCGTACGGGCATGCCCACGCGCAGTACTTGCAGCCGATGCACTTGTCGTAGTCGACCAGCACGATCCCGTCCGACTTGCGCTTGTAGCTCGCGCCGGTCGGACAGACGGGCACGCACGGCGGATCCTCGCAGTGCAGGCACGACTTCGGGAAGTGGATCGTGTCGGTCATCGGGAACACGCCCGCTTCGTAGGTCTGCACGCGGTTGAAGAACGTGCCGGACGGATCGTCGTCGTACGGGCGCATATCCGCGAGACTGCCGGCTTCGCCCGACGTGTTCCATTCCTTGCAGCTCGTCACGCAGGCATGGCAGCCGACGCACACGTTCAGGTCGATGACGAGGGCCATCTGGGTCATGGTGGTGCTCCTTCGATCAGCGATCTTCAGACTTCGGGCCGGCCGATGTCGCGCGCCGCAGCCGCGCGGCGAATGCGCCGGTTCCCGCGAAATACGCCTGCACGCGCTGCAGCACGCGCGGCGTGCCCGGCAGCGCCGGCATCGGCGCGAACTGCGGCAACGTCGTCGCCGCATCGGCTTCGGCCGGATAGATCCGCACCTGCACGTCGTACCAGCCGGCCTGCCCCGTGATCGGATCGGAGTTCGACATCCGCGCACCGCCGCGCGCCGCATCGGGCAGCTCGTCGGTGATCACGTGGTTCAACAGGAAGCCGCGCTGCGACTCGCCCGCCTGCGGCCCCAGGTTCCATGCGCCGGCCGCCTTGCCGATCGCGTTCCAGGTCCACACGGTGCCGGGCTCGACCGCCTCGCTGTAGCGCGCGCGGCAACGCACCTTGCCCCACGGCGATTCGACGTAGATCCACGCGCCGTCGTCGATCTGCTGCGCGGCGGCCGTGACCGGGTTCACGAACAGGTGGTTCTCGCCGTGGATCTGTCGCAGCCACGCGTTCTGCGAATCCCACGAGTGGTACATCGCCATCGGCCGCTGCGTGATCGCCGCGAGCGGATAGCGGCCCGCATCGGTCAGCCCGCTTTCGAGCGACCGATGCCAGAACGGCAGCGGATCGAAATAGCGCGCGATGCGCTCGCGCAGATGGTCGGGCGGCTGGCGGCCCGACGTGCGGCCCTGCGCGGCGAGCCGGAATTTCTGCATCACGTCCGAGTAGAGCTGGATCACGATCGGCACGCCGAACTTGCGCATCCCGTTGTCGACCGCCCACTGCATGTACGGCCCGTTGCAGTTGCGCATGTACTGCAGCGGCTCCGGCAACCGGTGGTGGTACACGCAGTTGTTCTCCGCGTAGCGCTTCCACTGGTCGGGATTCGGTTCGCCGACGACGGCCTTGTCACCCTCCTTGCCGCGCCAGCCGATCAGGAAGCCGGTGCCGGAATCGGGCGCGGTCTGGAAATTGATGACGAAATCCGGATAGTCGCGGTACTTGCGCTGCCCGTCCGCGGTCGTGAAGGCCGGAAACTTCAGCCGGCTCGCAAGCTCGATCAGCACTTCCTGGAATGGCTTGCATTCGCCGGCGGGCGGCACGACGGGTACCCGCACCGAGTCGACCGGCCCGTCGAATTCGGAGATCGGCCGGTCGAGCACCGACATCACGTCGTGACGTTCGAGGTAGGTCGTGTCGGGCAGGATCAGGTCGGCGAACGCCGTCATCTCCGACGCGAACGCATCGCACACGACGAGGAACGGGATCCGGTATTCGCCGTCGTCGCGCTTGTCGACGAGCATCTTGCGCACTTCCGTCGTGTTCATCGACGAATTCCACGCCATGTTGGCCATGAAGATCAGCAGCGTGTCGATCGGATAGGGGTCGCCGCGCCACGCATTGGTGATCACCGAATGCATGAGCCCGTGCACCGCGAGCGGGTACTCCCACGAGAACGCCTTGTCGAGCCGCGCGGGCGTGCCGTCCGGATGGACGAACAAATCCTCGGGGCCCGCGGGCCAGCCGAGCGGACCGGTGGCGAGCGGCGTGTTCGGCTTGATCTGCGCCGGGTCGTTCGGCGGTTTCGCCGACGGCGGCACCGCGCGCGGATACGGCGCCTTGTGCCGGAAACCACCCGGCCTGTCGATCGTGCCGAGCAGCGACATCAGCACCGCGAGCGCGCGGATCGTCTGGAAGCCGTTCGAATGCGCGGCGAGCCCGCGCATCGCATGAAACGCGATCGGCACGCCCTTCACCGATTCGTGTTCCTTGCCCCACGAATCGGTCCAGCGCACCGGCAGCGCGATCGCGTGGTCGCGCGCGACCGTCTCCATCTCGCGCGCCAGGCGGCGGATCGTGTCGGCCGCGATGCCGGTGATGTCGGCCGCCCATTCGGGCGTGCATTCGGCCACCTGTTCGCGCAGCAGCGTGAACGACGGCGCGACGGGCGTGCCGTCGTCGAGCGTATAGCGGCCGTCGAGCGCGGGCGCCGCGCCTTCCGTGTGATGCAGCACCGCGCGGTTCGTCTTCGTGTCCCACCACATCCGGTTCTGCGGATACAGCGCGTTGACCTCCGGCGCGCCGGCGTCGCGCACGAACAGCCCGAACGTGTCGGCGCCGTCGCGCTGGTCGACCAGCTCCGCCGCGTTCGTGAAGCGCGACACGAATTCGAGGTCGAACGCGTTGCGCGCGATCAGCTCGTGCATCAGCGCCATGAACAACGCGCCGTCGGTGCCGGGACGAATCGGAATCCATTCGTCGGCAATTGCCGCGTAGCCGGTGCGCACCGGGTTGATCGCGATGAAGCGGCCGCCCGCGCGCTTGAACTTGCCGAGCGCGATCTTCAGCGGATTCGAATGGTGGTCCTCCGCGGTGCCGATCATGAAGAACAGCTTCGCATTGTCGAGATCGGGCCCGCCGAATTCCCAGAACGAGCCGCCGATCGTGTAGATCATCCCGGCCGCCATGTTCGCCGAGCAGAACCCGCCATGCGCCGCATAGTTCGGCGTACCGAACTGTTTCGCGAACAGGCCGGTGAGCGCCTGCATCTGATCGCGGCCGGTGAACAGCGCGAAGCGCTTCGGGTCGGTGGCGCGCAGGTGCGCGAGACGCTTTTCGAGCACGTCGAACGCGACGTCCCACGACACCGGCTCGAACTGCGCGTCGCCGCGCTCGGCGCCCGGCTTGCGCATCAGCGGCTGCGTGAGCCGCGCGGGCGAATACTGCTTCATGATTCCCGACGAACCTTTCGCGCAGATGACGCCCTGGTTCAGCGGATGCGCGGGATTGCCGTCGATATAGCGCACCTCGCCGTCGCGCAGGTGCACGCGGATGCCGCAGCGGCACGCGCACATGTAGCACGTCGTCGTCTTGATCTCGGCCTGCTCGTCCCGCTCGCGTGCCCGATGTTCCATCGTCTGTCCTCGTTCGCGGATTCGCGGATGAGGGCGCGCCCGGCGGGGCGCACCCGTGAATCGGTTCATCCATGCTATGCCGGCACGCGGCCGACATAAAGTCGCATCCTCTGATCGATGCTATCGGTCGGCCCGATAGTTGCGCCGATCAACCATCGGATCGCGCCGGAAGCCGCATGCACCAAGGCCCGGCACGTGGGCCGGGCCTTCGGCGTCAGGCGTTACCGCGCATTACCCCGCATCAACGCGGCGGATAGGCGAGCAGTTCGCTGTCGTCGAGATGCTCGCGGCGGCTGCGGCGCGTGAGCCCGTAGGCGACGACCAGCACGCCGAGGCTGGCGACACCGAGCCACAGCGGCTTGCGCTGGTCCGGAATGAACGCCATCGCGACGAGAATGCCGACCATGCCGATGATCGCGACCCAGGTGAGGTACGGATACGCCCACATCTTGACGCGCAGCTTGCTGGCGGCCACCGGGTCGAGACGCTTGCGCAGGCGCAGTTGCGAGAACGCGATCAGCACGTACACGAACAGCGCGACGGTGCCGTACGAATTGACGAGGAACGCGAACACGGTATCGGGCGACACGTACGACATCACCACCGACACGTAGCCGAACACCGTGCCGAGCAGGATCGCGCGCACCGGCACGCCGCGCTTGTTGACCTTCGCGAGCGCGGCCGGCGCGTCGCCGTGGCGGGTCAGCGCGAACAGCATCCGCGACGCCGCATAGAGGCCCGAGTTGAGCGCGGACAGCACCGCCGTCAGCACGATCGCGTTCATCACGTTGGCGGCAGCCGGCAGGCCCATCACTTCGAGTGCGCTCACGTACGGCGTGGCCATCTGATGTGAATTCCACGGCACCAGCGCGACGACGAGTGCGACCGAGCCGACGTAGAACACCAGCACGCGCGTGATCACCGAATTGGTGGCCTTCGCAACCGCTTTCGCCGGTTCCCTGGCCTCGGCCGCCGCGATCGTGACGATTTCCGCGCCGAAGTAGAAGCCGGTCGCCGCGACCGCCCCGCTCATTACCGGCCCGATGCCGAGCGGCATGAAGCCGCCGTGGCCGAGCAGCGTCGGCAGCACCGACGTCGTATGCATCGACGCGGGCCACAGGCCGAGCACGTAAAGGCCGCCGAGGAACAGGAACACGATGATCGCGCCGACCTTGATCGACGAGAACCAGAACTCGAACTCGCCGTAGCTGCCGACCGAGATCAGGTTCGTGAGCGTCAGCACGACCAGCAGCGCGAGGCTGATGATCCACGCGGGTGTATCCGGCAGCCAGAACTGGATCAGCTTGGCGCCGGCGACCGCTTCGAGCGCGACGACGATCACCCAGAAATACCAGTACATCCAGCCGGTCAGGAAGCCCGCCATCTTGCCGGGCCCGCGCCAGTTGCCGAAGGCGAGCCGCGCGTATTCGTAGAACGAACCGACGGCCGGCATCGCGCATGCCATCTCGCCGAGCATCCGCATCACGAGCACGACGAGCCCGCCCGTGATCAGGAACGACAGGATCGCGGCCGGCCCGGTCTGCTGAATCACCACGCCGCTGCCGACGAACAGCCCGGCACCGATCACGCCGCCAAGCGCGATCATCGTCATGTGGCGCTGCTTGAGGCCACACTTCAGGTCACTCTGATTCGAGGGTTGCATGTCTTCTCCATATCCAGTTGTCCGGACGCCGCCCGCACGCCACCATCGGGTGAGCGCGGGCGCCGCCGGCGACGGCGCGTGCAGGGGCACCTGCCGCCCCGGCCGCACGGATTTCTGTTGCTTTTATTGTGTTCGACAGCCCGGCGCGCGTTACGTCACGCCGGGCGATATGCACTACGTTCAGGGCTTTTCGTCGTTCCTGAAGTAAGACAGGTAGAGCATCCGTTGCCCGAGGCGCCGGAACGGCGCGAACGGGTGGCCTGGCAGCGGCGACGTGAAGATCGGCAGCGTCTGGCGTGCGCCTTTCCCCGCGATCTGCTCGGCCAGCCGGCGGCCGGCCTGCTGCGAATACGACACGCCGTTGCCGCCGTAGCCGAGTGCGTAGTACACCGACTGCCGCGGGTCGGGCTGGCACACGCGCGGCATCATGTCGTGGCTCACGTCGACCCAGCCCCACCATGAATAGTCGATCTCCACGCCGCGCAGCGCGGGAAACTTGCGCGCCATCCCTTCCTTCAGCAATTCGAAGTGACGCGGGTTCGGCGCATCGTCACCGGTGATCGCGCTGCGGCTGCCGATCTGCAGACGGCGATCGGGCAGGAAACGGTAGTAGAAGCGCAGCGTGCGCGTATCGGTCAGCACCTGCGTCGTGCGGAAGTTGCACGCGTCGATCTCCGCGTCGGTGAGCGGGCGCGTAACCATCGAGTTCGACAGGATCGGCATCACCTTGCTGCGCAGCGACGGATGCAGCGTCTGCGCGGTGTACGCACCGGTCGCGATGCCCACCGCACGGGCCCGCACGACGCCGCCGGGCGTGCGCAGGTGGTGCACGCCGTCGATCGTCTCGAAGCCGAGCACCGGGCTGCTCGTATGCACCTTCGCACCGGCTTCGCGCGCGAGGCGCAGGTAGCCGAACGCGAGCTTCAGCGCATGGATGCCGATGCCTTCCGGCTCGTGCAATGCGCCGGCCGCTTCGTGATCGTTGATGAATTCGCGGCGGAAGGTTTCCGCGCTCAGCAGCTCGGACGGATAGCCGAACACGTCCTTCCACACCTTCGCCTCGGCCGCGAGCTTCGCCATGATGCGCGGACGGTGCGCGATCAGGAAATGGCCGCCCGGCTGCGGGTCGCAGTCGATTTCCGACACGAGCGACTTGAAGTTCTCGAAGCCTTCGAGGATCTCGTCGTGCATCTTCAGCGCGACGTCCTTGCCCCAGCGCTCGATCCACTGCGAGCGCGACAGCCGGCCCGATGCGTTCTGCCCCTGCCCGCCGTTGCGGCTGCTGCAGCCCCAGCTCGTGCGGTTGGCTTCCAGCACGACGGCCTTGATGCCGTGGTCCCGCGCGAGGCACAGCGCGGTCGCGAGGCCCGTGTAGCCGGCGCCGATGATCGCGACGTCGACATCGAGATCACGCGTCACGGGGCCGTCGTCGGGCGGCGGCGTGCCGGCCGTCGCGACCCAGTAGGTCGGCGCGTACTGCCTGCCGCACCCGGGCCCCGGCGACACGAGCGGATCGTAGGTCGGGTCGTAACGCGTGTCGTTCGGCCGGCCGCCGGCAAAGCCGCTCGCGGACCGTTCGATGGAAGGGGTCGACATGCTCAGACCTCCGACGCGGGCTGGCCTGCCGCGCCGCAACGGGCGCACGAGGCGATTCGACTGACTGATGCGGGGCGCGCGCTCGCCGCACGGGCGAATGCTGCCGACTGCCTGTTGGTCATGCCTGTCTCCTGATCGTTCTCTTCGGGTCGATCGTGTGCAGATGCTTCAATGCGGCGATCTGTCGAGGAAAGTGTAGGCAGGCCGATTTTTCGCAGGTAGGGCCAGTGGACCGGATTCGCTTGGACCAGCGTGTGCGACAGCGAACGGCGGGTAACAGCGGGCGCCGATACGACCCCCAACCGCGCCCCGCCCCATCCGCCCCGCCCGCCGTCACATCGCGCGCACCGCGACGCCGTCCACGCCGCCGCGCTTCTCGATCGCCCGCGCGGACACGATCGACAGGAGTGCAGACAACATCACGTAAACCCCGACGAGCCACGGCGCCCCGCCGTTCACGCGCAGCAACGCGGTCGCGACGATCGGCGTGAGCCCGCTCGCGAAGATGCCCGACACCTGGTAGACGAACGAGATGCCCGTGTAACGCACGTTCGCGTCGAACAGCTCCGCGAACAGCGCGGCCTCCGGCCCGTACGCCATCGCGTAGAAGATCCCGAACGGGATCACCAGCGCGAGCCACACGGCGAGCAGGTGGGTCGACTGCGTCTGCAACAGCCAGAACGCGGGCAGCACCGACAGCCCGCACAGTGTCGCGCCCCACCGGTACACGCGTGCGCGGCCGAGCCGGTCCGACAGGCCGCCGAACACCGGGATGAACACGCACATCACGACCGCCGCACTCATCACGCCGAGCAGCGCGTCGCCGCGCGAGATCGACAGGTTGCGCGTCATGTAGCCGATCGAGAACACCGCGAACACGTTGAAGAACACGCCGTCGATATAGCGCGCGCCCATCCCGAGCAGGATCGCCTGCCGATAGTTGGCGAGCAGCTCGACGACCGGCAGCTTCGTATCGCGCCGCTGGCGCTTGAGCGCGACGAACTCGGGCGTATCGGCCACCCGCGTGCGGATGTAGAAGCCGACCGCGACCAGCAGCAGCGACGCCGCGAACGCGACGCGCCAGCCCCACGCGAGAAAGGCGGCGTCCGGCAGCGCACGCGACAGCGCCGCGACCACGCCGGCCGCGAGGCACAGCCCGATCGCGAGCCCGATCTGCGGCAGGCTCGCATACAGCCCGCGCCGGTGCGGCGGCGCGTACTCGTACGCCATCAGCACCGCGCCGCCCCACTCGCCGCCGAGGCCGATGCCCTGCAGCACGCGCAGAGTCAGCAGCAGCACCGGCGCCCACATGCCGATCTGCGCGTAGGTCGGCAGGAACGCGACGCCGGCCGTCGACACGCCCATGATCAGCATCGTCAGGATCAGCGCGGACTTGCGCCCGACGCGGTCGCCGAGATGGCCGAACAGCAGGCCGCCGAGCGGCCGCGTGACGAAGCCGACCGCGAACGTCGCATACGCGAGCATCGTCGACACGAACGCGTCGCCGGCCGGAAAGTACTGCTTGTCGAATACGATGCCGGCGACCACGCCGTACAGGAAAAAGTCGTACCACTCGACGGTCGCGCCGATCACGCTGGCCGCGGCCACGCGTCGGACGACCCGGGAATCGATTGCCATGCGAGCTTCTCCAGGTAAGGATGCGCCGCAACCTGCCCCGGCGCCGTAACGGCGGGGGCATCGATGAACGCGCGGCGGCCGTCCGGGCGCAGGCGCACGGGCCACGCGGGTGATGCGTGGCGAGGCTCTATGCGAGCGCCTCGGCGGCCGAGGCGACGCCATGACCGCGATCGGCCGCGCGCGCGTCCTCGAGGATCATGTCGGACGCCTTCTCGGCGACCATCACGATCGGCACGTTGGTATTGCCCGATACGAGGGTCGGCATGATCGAACAGTCGACCACGCGCAACCCGCGCGTGCCGTACACGCGCAGCCGCTCGTCGACGACCGCGAGCGGATCGCTCGCGACGCCCATTTTCGCGGTGCCGGACGGATGGAAGATCGTCTGTCCGTATTCCCGGCAGAACTCGAGCAGCTCGTCGTCGGTCTGCGCGTCCGCGCCCGGCCGCACCTCGCGCTTCATCAGCGGCGCCATCGGCTCGGTCGCCGCGACGCGTCGCGCGAAGCGCACGCCGGCCATCGTCGTGCGGCGGTCGCGCTCGGTGTCGAGATAGTTCGGCTGGATCGAAGGCGCATCGCGCGCATCGTCGGTGCGGATGCGCACGGTGCCGCGCGATTCGGGCCGCAGCTGACAGATCGAATACGTGCAGCCGGGAAACGGATGCACGCTGCCGCCCGCCGAATCGGCCGACAGCGTCGAGAAATGGAACTGGATGTCCGGCGTCGCCGATTCGTCCGGCAGCGCACGGCAGAACATCCCGCCCTGGTTGATGCCGATCGCCAGCGGGCCGCCGCGAAACAGCGCCCATTGCAGCCCCATCTTCGCGCGGCCGATCCACGAATGCAGTTCGTCGTTGGTCGTGATCGGCTTCGTTACTTCGTAGATCAGACGAATCTGCAGGTGATCCTGCAGGTTCTCGCCGACGCCCGCGCGATCGGCGACGACCGGAATCCCGTGCCGGTTCAGCAGCGCGGCCGGCCCGACGCCCGACACCTGCAGCAGTTGCGGCGACTGCAGCGCGCCGGCCGCGAGAATCACCTCGCGCAACGCGCGGACCTCATGCACCTTGCCATGCTGGACGTAACGCACGCCCGATGCCTGCGCGCCGTCGAACAGCACCTTCAGCGCCTGCGCATCGGTTTCGACATGCAGGTTCGGCCGCCCGCGCGCGGGCTTCAGGTAGGCCACCGCCGTCGAACAGCGCAGCCCGTTGCGCGTGGTGAGCTGGTAATAGCCGACGCCTTCCTGGTCGCCCGTGTTGAAATCGTCGACCGTGCGCACGCCGAGCCGGTTCGACGCCGCCACGAACGCATCGACGAGTTCGTGCCGCTGCCGGATCGCGGACGCCCACAGCGGGCCGCCAATCCCGCGCGTCGGTCCTTCGCCGAGCGTGTTGTGTTCGAGCTTGCGGAAATACGGCAGGCACTCGCGCCAGCTCCAGCCGCGATTGCCGAGTGCGGCCCAGTGGTCGTAGTCCTGCTGCTGCCCGCGCACGTAGATCAGCCCGTTGATCGAGCTGCAGCCGCCGAGCGTGCGGCCGCGCGGCCAGTACAGGCGGCGGTTGTGCATGTTCGGATCGGGATCGGTGTGGAAGCCCCAGTTGTACACGGGATGAAACATCGTCTTGCCGTACCCGATCGGCACGTGAATCCACATGTAGCGGTCGGCGGGGCCCGCTTCCAGCAGGCACACCGTATGGCGCCCGCCGTCGGACAGCCGGTTGGCGAGGACGCAACCGGCCGATCCCGCGCCGACCACGACATAGTCGAAGCTGCGTGTCATTCCGTGTCTCCGTTCCGGGGTTTTGGAAAAATCCGGTATGTTTTGTCCAAATTTATTGAGCACACGGAACACATACAAGCCGATTTATTGTCCACGCCGCGAATGTGGTACAAAAACCGTTCAATTCGTTTCATTTCCCACGCACACACCATCCCGGGACGCACGCCGATCCCGACGGAGGAGACACATGCGCGACACCGCCCCCGCGCCGCCCGATGGCGCGCCCGCCGATGACGCGCGCGTCCTGCGCGCCCTCGCGGTGCTCGAAGCGCTCGCGTCGGCCGGCCAGCCCTACACGCTGTCGCAGCTCGCCGCGCGGCTGCATATCCCGAAGGCGACACTGCTGCGCCTGATCGAATCGCTCGAAACGCGCGGCTACGTGATCCACATGCCCGACTCGCGCGGCCACGATCGCGGCATCGCGCTCGGCCCGCGCGCCGCGCAGTTCGCGCTCGCGGCACTGTCGAACAACACGTTCACGCGCGGCTGCCGCTCGGTGCTGCGTGCGCTCGTCGACGCGCTCGGCGAAACCTGCAACCTCACCGCGCTCGACGGCGACACGGTGCTGTACGTCGAACGCGTCGAGACGACCGAGCCGTTGCGGCTCGAGATGCGGCCCGGCATGCGCGTGCCGCTGCATTGCACGGCGAGCGGCAAGCTGTTCCTGTCGCAGATGAATGCGCTGGAGCGCAACGCGATGCTCGCGCGGCTCACGCTGAAGAAGATGACCTACCGGACGCTGACCGATGCGCAGTTGCTCGCGGCCGAGCTCGACCGGCTCGCCGCGCGCGGCATCGGGATCGACAACGAGGAGTTCGTGCGCGGGATGGTGGCGGTAGCGGTGCCGGTGAAGGATGCGGCAAGCGGCCGCGTGCTCGCTGCGCTCGCCGTGCATGCGCCGACCGCGCGCGCGACACTCAACGACCTGCTGGAGAACGTGCCGAAGATGCGGGACGCGGCGACGCGGCTCGCGCCGCTGCTGCATGCGGCTGAGGGCGCGCCGCCGGGTTGATTGCCGTTACGCGCCAAAGCGTCGAAACGTTCAAGCCAGGTGATAACGCAACCAGAAAGTCTCGCGGCAGGCGTTGTCGAACGTCATCCGCGTCGGGCCGATCGGTTGCGCATCGGGATGACGAAGCACGTCGTAGTCGATCCAGCATTCGGCACACAGCAGATCGGACGGCGCGCGATCCTGCTCGACCGAGCGGCGCACGATCGCGCCGTTGTCGAAGCGGTATTCGGTTTCGTCGCGCGTGACCTCGACGTCGTCGTCGGTCCAGCGGTCGTGCGACGTCGTGTGCGACACGATCGACACCGGGCCCGAGAGTCCGTGGATCGCGGCGACGTAGGTAATGAGCTTGTCCATGGCGAGGCGGCAAGGAAACAGGTGGCTGCATCGCGCAACGCATGCTGCACGATGCGGCCCGAGCGGCGAGTATAGCCGCGTGCCGAAGACGTTGCCGCCGGCGGGGTTTCGCGCGCTACGCCTCCAGCGCGAGCAGCGCGAACGTCGCGAGCCAGTGCTCGCCCATGTAGTCGCCGGCCACGTGCGCGAGCGCACTCGCGAGATGCCGGTCGGCCGCGTCGAGCAGCTTCGCGCGCCGCGCATCGCCTTCCGGCAGCGCACCGGCCAGCGAGCGCTGGCACCACGCGCGGCTCAGGTTCAGCCCGTCGAGGTGCGCGATCTTCCCGTCGCTGCGATCGCTGACCGTCGCCGGCTCGAACAGCGTCGCCGGTTCGCCGCGCGCGAGATCGGGCAGGAAGCGCGCGAACCAGCCGTCGAATTCGGCGGCCGGCAGCACGCGCCGCATCAGCTCCGCCTCCATCAGCGCGGGCGACAGGAATTCGTCGCCCGACGGCTCCCATGCCTGGCACGCGACATCGTTCAGGTGCCAGCGCTTCGCGGTATCGACGATCAGCGCCGCGAGCCCGTCGCGCTGCGTATCGCGCGCGAAGTCGAGCGTGAGCGCCAGCGCGAACGCGGTGTTGAAGTGCGTGCCGACCCGCAGCGGATAGGTCGCCTTCGGCAGGAAGGTTTCGAAGCGCGACACGAACAGGTCGGTCAGCGGCGCCATCGTCTTCGCCCAGCGCGCGGCCTGCGGCATCGCCCCCTTCAGCGCGAGCCGCTCCAGCTGCGCCGACAGTGCGAGCAGCCACGCCCAGCCGTACGGCCGCTCGAAGCCGCTGTTGTGCGGCCGCGCGAGATACGCGCGCTCGCCGGCGACGTTCGCCTCGGTGAAGTGCGCGTCGACGGTGGCGACGATGCGTTCGGCCTCCGGCAATGCCGGATAGCGTTCGAGCACGCGCAGCACGAGCCAGTAGCCGTGCACGCACGAGTGCCAGTCGTAGCTGCCGTAGAAGATCGGGTGCAGTGCGCGCGGCCCCTGCACGTCGTGCGGACCTTCGAGCGAATGCGTGAGCTTGTTCGGATATTCGCGGGTCAGGTGCGCGAGCGCGAGCGACGCGAATTTCGAGGCGAGTTCGGGGGTCAGTCGGTCGGTCATCGGGATCTCGTCAGAAGCGGAATGCGAACGCGTACATCAGCAGCGTGTTCACGGCGAGCAGCAGCAAGGCCGTCGGCCACTGCACCTTGATCACGCCATTCTTGTCCTTCAGTTCGAGCAGCGCCGCCGGCACGATGTTGAAGTTCGCGGCCATCGGCGTCATCAGCGTACCGCAGAAGCCGCTCAGCATCCCGATCGCGCCGACGATCGCCGGGTTGCCGTGGAACTGGTGGACGATCAGCGGCAGGCCGATGCCGGCCGTCATCACGGGGAACGCGGCGAAGCCGTTGCCCATGATCATCGTGAACAGCGCCATGCCGACCGTGTAGGCCGCGACCACCGCGAACGGCGAATCGATCGGCACCCAGTCCTTCACGAGCCCCGACACCACGCCGCCGACACCCGCGACCGCGAACAGCGCGCCGAGCGCCGCGAGCATCTGCGGCAGGATCGCGGCCCAGCCGACCGCGTCCATCGTGTGGCGTGCCTCCTTCACCGCATGCACGGGCGAATCGCGCAGCATCGCGAGCGCGACGGCAAACGCGACGAGCGTGCCGAGCACGAGCGAGATCAGCGTCACGCTCTTCGGGTCGACGAACGGCACGAGCTTCAACGCGAACGTGCCGATCAGCGTGACGACCGGAATCAGCAGCGCGGGCAGGAACAGCGTGTTGCCGAAACGCTGCGCGCGCGTCTCGCGCCGCACGGCCGCCGCTTCCCCGGCTTCGTCGGACTTGCCGCGCCCGAGCTTGCCCGAGCCGGCGATCACCGCGAGCGCGATCGCGAGGCAGCCCGTCACGAAATGCGGCAGCCGCGCGCCGAACAGGAACGTGACCGCGTAGATCGCCCAGAACGCGAAATTGACGACGCGGCGCGGGTTCGTGCGATCGGTCAGGTTGAAGTAGGCGAACGCGGCGAACATCAGCCCCGCGAGCGTGTACAGCGATTCGAGGCCGATCATCGCGCGCCCTCCTGCGCCACCAGGCCGCAGCCGCGCGCGAGCCGGCGGTCGAGCAGCGCGAGGCGCGTGCAGTGGATCAGGAGTGCGGCGATCGCGGTCGGGATCGCCCACACCGACAGGTGCAGCGGCTCGATGGCGATGCCGTTCTGTTCGAGAAAGCCCTTGATCAGCAGGATCGACTGGATCGCGATGAAGATGTCCTCGCCGAAGAACACGGCGACGTTGTCGGCGCCCGATGCATGCGCGCGGATCTGCTGGCGCACCGATTCGGGCAGCTCGCCATGCCGGTTGACCGCGGCGGCCTCGGCCATCGGCGCGATCAGCGGCCGCACCATCTGCGCATGGCCGCCGAGCGACGTGAGGCCGAGCGCGGCCGTCGCCTGGCGCAGCACGAAGTACAGCATCAGCACGCGGCCCGTGGTGGCCGCCTGCACGCGCGAGATCATCCGCTTCGCCTGCTCCTTGAGCCCGTTGCGCTCGAGCAGCGCGATCACCGGCAGCGTCAGCCAGATGAGCCCCATGTAGCGGTTTTCGGTGAACGCCTTGCCGAACGCGCTGACGATGTCGACGAGATTCAGCCCGCCCGCCAGCCCCGTCGCGAGCCCCGCGATCGTGACCACCAGCAGCGCATTGAAGCGCAGCGCAAAACCGATCACGACGATCGGCACCCCAATCAGCACCAGCATTGCTCCTCCTTGTATCGGACGCGCGGCGCCTTGGCCTGCGCCGCCTGCCCGGTTTGGACCGGGCTCTGACGGCGCAATCTAACACGAGACTTTATCGACAAAAAGTCGACAATTTACCGCTTCGGGTAAACGTTGAAGCGTGCGAACACCGTGCCCGGGCCAGGTGTCGGCGGTGTTTCATCCGAGGATTCGGGGGGACGGCTGGACGGCGCGAACGCACCGGTTGCGGGACGCGCGTCAGCGCCCCGGCCGGCGGCGTGCGGCGTCCCGCCGCGCGTGGCGGAGCCCCGGTGCGCCGACTACACTGGAAAGCATCGGCAACGGACGGGAGAGCCGCCATGATTGACGTATTCCAGACCATCGGCAGCCGCGCGTTCTCCGCTCATCTGGCGAAGGACGGGATGGTGACGCTGAAGGAGCAACGCCATGAGGTCGATCGCGTGACGCTCGCGACCGCGTATGCCGCGCTCGTCGAGGAGTCCGAGCAGGAAGCCGACCTGCTCGACGCGACGGTCGAAGGCATGATGCGCGCGCTGATCCAGGGGTACGCGCGCAGCCATTGACGGCGCGGCCCCGCCCGTTGAAGCGGATGGCGGGCCGGCGCGGGCGCTACGCGGCCGGCGTACCGGCGCCCATGTCGAACCACCGGCCCGCGCGCAGTTGCCGGTAGTCGGCCTGCGTGAAGATCCTCAGCAGGTTCGCGACCGCACCGTTGCTGGCGCGGTCGAGTTCCGTCATGAACGCTTCGACTTCGTCGCGGCCGGCAAACAGGATCGTGCGAAAGTAGCGTTCGCGTTCCGCGTCGGACAGGTTCGTTGCGCGCAGCTGGTACGGATGGTGAAGCGCCGCGAACAGGAAATAAAAGCGCTCGGTGTCGTCGCGCAGCACGCGCACCGCGTCCGGATCGACCGGAAACTCGCGGTGGAACGACGCATGCCCGCTCTCGATGTGGATCCGGTACAGCAACCGGCCGTCTTGCTCGGTCACGATCGGCGCGTACGGATCCCGGCTGACCAGCAGGGTGTCGGGCATGGTCATCCGGCATTCTCCCCGTCTTTTTATCGAAGTCGCCACGGTAACATGCCGGCTTCCGCGGCCGGTCGTGCCGAAACCGCCGGACAGGCATGCGCGGGCCGGCCCGGTTCCCCTGCCCTCCGCCAACACCCCACAGTCATAGAGGAAACGCACTGAAACGGCACCATGCGCGAATTTTTCGATTGCCGCCGCCCGCGCCGCATGACAGCATGCGGGCGTCGCCAACCGAAAAGAATGCCGTGCCGTCCGGCCGCCGATGCCGTCCGGCGGCGCCGAACAGGCAGCCCCTTCCATGAACCCGGCCCACCTCCAACACTACGAACCGACCGGAGAATTCCGCTTGTGAACATCGGCATCGTCAACGACCTCCCGCTTGCCGTCGAGGCGATGCGCCGCGCGATCGCGCGCCGGCCCGAGCACCGCGTGCTGTGGGTCGCGACCGACGGCGCGCAAGCCGTCGAGCTGTGCGCCGCGCAGCCGCCCGACGTCGTGCTGATGGACCTGATCATGCCGAAATTCGACGGGATCGAAGCGACGCGGCGGATCATGCGATCCGAACGACCGTGCGCGATCCTGATCGTGACGAGCTGCATCGGCGCGAATGCATGGCGCGTGTTCGAGGCGATGGGCGCCGGCGCGCTCGACGCGGTCGATACGCCGCGGCTCGGCGACGGCGCGGCCGGCGACACGACCCGGCTCCTGCTCGCGAAGATCGACCAGATCGGCCGCCTGCTCGACGCGCCCGGCGGCACGCGCCTCGCCGGCACGGCCTCGCGCGCCGGCGGCGGCCCGCTGGTCGCGATCGGCGCGTCGGCCGGCGGCCCCGGCGCGCTCGCGTCGGTCCTCGGCGGCCTGCCGGCCGATTTCAGTACACCGATCGTGATCGTCCAGCACGTCGACCGCGCGTTCGCCGAAGGCATGGCGCAATGGCTCGACGGCCAGACGCCGCTCGCGGTGCGCGTCGCGCGCGAAGGCGACCGCCCGCAGCCGGGCGTCGCGCTGCTCGCCGCGACCGACGACCACCTGCGCATCACGCGCGCCGGCACGCTCGAATACACGCGTGAGCCGGCCGCCACGCCGTATCGCCCGTCGGTCGACGTGTTCTTCAACAGCCTGACCGAACACTGGCCCGGCCGCGTGATCGGCGTACTGCTCACCGGAATGGGCCGCGACGGCGCGATCGGCCTGAAGGCGCTGCGGATGAAGGGCTACCATACGATCGCGCAGGACGAGGCGACGAGCGCCGTGTACGGCATGCCGAAGGCGGCCGCGACGCTCGGCGCGGCGCGCGCGATCCTGCCGCTCGGGCGCATCGCGGGCGAGCTGGCGGCGCTCGCGAGAATCTGAGCCCGACGATGAACACGCGCAACACCCATGCCTGCCCCTGCGACAACCGCAACAACCCGCATCGATCATGACGATTGACCTGACTCGCCCGCCGGGCGGCCCCTACACGCCGCCCGTCGACGTGCCGGCGATGGTGCTGCTGGTCGACGACCAGACGATCGTCGCGGAAGCCGTGCGACGTGCGCTCGTCGACGAGGAAGGCATCGATTTCCACTACTGCCCGCGTTCGGACGACGCGATGGCCACCGCGATCGAGACGCGGCCGACCGTGATCCTGCAGGACCTCGTGATGCCCGGCATCGACGGGCTGAGCCTCGTGAAGGCGTACCGCGCGAATCCGTCGACGCGCGACGTGCCGATCATCGTGCTGTCGACGCAGGAAGAGCCCGTGATCAAGAGCGCCGCGTTCGCGGCCGGCGCGAACGACTACCTCGTGAAGCTGCCCGACCGCATCGAGCTCGTCGCGCGGGTGCGCTACCACTCCCGCTCGTACATGAACCTGCTGCAGCGCGACGAGGCCTATCGCGCGCTGCGGCAATCGCAGCAGCAGTTGCTCGAAGCCAATCTCGAGCTGCGGCGCCTCACGCACTCCGACGGCCTGACCGGGCTGTCGAACCGCCGCTATCTCGACGAATACCTCGCCGCCGAATGGCGGCGCGGCACGCGCGAGCGCAGCGAGCTGTCGCTGCTGATGATCGATGTCGACAACTTCAAGCTGTACAACGACACGTACGGCCACGTGTCGGGCGACAGCGTGCTCAAGCAGATCGCGTCGACCATCGAGCGCTGTCTCGGCCAGTCGGGCGATCTCGCCGCGCGTTTCGGCGGCGAGGAATTCGCGGTCGTGATGCCGGCCACGTCGCCGGGCGCCGCACGGCTGCTCGGCGAGAAGATCCGCCTTGCGGTCGAGGCACTGCGGCTGCGGCACGCGCATTCGTCGACGGGCAACACCGTGACGATCAGCATCGGCGGCGCGAGCATCGTGCCGATGCCCGGCCTGCCGACGACCCTGCTGATCGAAGCGGCCGACCGTGCGCTCTATCGCGCGAAGCACGAAGGCAAGAACCGCGTCGAGATCGATGCGACGCCGACGACGCCGGTCCCCGGCGGGTTCGGCGCGCCGCGCGTCGACTGAGCACCGAACGCCGAACCCGCGCCGCGCTCACACGGCGCCGAGCCGGCGCGCGTAGTCGTTCGCGTCCAGCGGGCGGCTGAACAGATAGCCCTGCTGCATGTCGCAGCCGATCTGCTGCAGAAACCACGATTGCGCCTGCGTCTCGACGCCTTCGGCCGTGACCTTCATCCCGAGCGAATGCGCCATCGCGACCACGGCCTGCGTGATCGCCACCGAGTCGTGATGATCGGGCACGCCCGACACGAACGAGCGGTCGACCTTCAGGTTGTGCAGCGGAAAGCGCTTCAGGTACGCGAGCGATGAATAGCCGGTGCCGAAATCGTCGACCGAGATCTTCACGTTCATGTCCGTGAGCGCCTCGAGCATCGGCAGCACGGTGTCCGTGTCGTTCATCAGCAGTCCTTCGGTAATCTCGAGTTCGAGCGCGGACGGATCGAGCCGGGTCTGCGCGAGGCAGCGACCGACCGATTCGACGAGCCCTTCGTGGAATTGCCGTGGCGACAGGTTGACGGCCAGCATCAGGTCGGGCGCGATCGTGCGGCGCCATTCGGCCGCCTGCCGGCACGCGGTTTCGAGCACCCACTGGCCGATCGCGACGATCTGCCCCGTATCTTCCGCGACCGGAATGAACTCCGCCGGCGACATCGGTCCAAGCTCGGGGCTCGTCCAGCGCAAGAGCGCCTCGGCGCCGACCGTGCGGCCGGTGCGCGCGTCGACGACGGGCTGATACGCGAGCCGCAGCATGTCCGACGAAAGCGCGCGCCGCAGCGACTGCTCGATCGCGAAGCGGCGCTGCAGCCGCAGGTTGAGCTGCGCGGTGAAGAACGTGAAGTGGTTGCGGCCGCGCTGTTTCGCGTCGTACATCGCCGAATCGGCATTGCGCATCAGCGTGACGGCATCGTCGCCGTCGCGCGGCGCGACGCTGATCCCGATCGACACGCCGAGCCAGTATTCGTTGTTCGCGATCGCGAACGGCTTCGCGATCGCGTCGATCACCTCGCGCGCGAGCACCTCGAGCCGGTCGGGATCGTCGCAGTCGTCGACGAGGATCACGAACTCGTCGCCGCCGACCCGCGTCAGCGCGTACTGGCCGCCGCCGCACGCCGCGAGCCGCGCGGCAACGCTGCGCAGCAGCGCGTCGCCGGCGTCGTGGCCGGCCGTGTCGTTGACCTTCTTGAAACCGACGAGATCGATGAACAGGATCGCGACGCGCGCGGGGCCGCCGGCCGCATCGTGTCCGCCGAACAGCTCGCGCATGCGGTCGCCGAGCCAGCGGCGGTTGTAGAGGCCCGTCAGCGCATCGCGCGTCGCCAGGTAGCGCAGCTGTTGCTGCGCTTCGCGCACGGGGCCGATGTCGTTGAACGACACGAGCACCGAATCGGCCTGCTTCTCGCCCGGCTTCACGATCGGCACCGCGTTGCCGCGCACCCAGATGACGTCGCCGTCCGCAAGGCCGAAGCCGACCGTGTAGCCGAGCATCGGCGTGGCCGTCTCGAGCGCGCGCAGGCTCGGCCATTCGTCGGGTGGGATCGGCGTGCCGTCCTCGTGCAGCTTGCGCAGGATCACCGTCGACAGCCGGCGGCCGACGAGATCGCCCTTCACGCGCATCATCCGGTTCGCACTCGGGTTGCTCGCGATCACGACGCCGTCGCGCGACACCACGAGTATCCCTTCGTTCAGGCTGTTGACCACGAGCCGGTGATGTTCCTCGCTGCGCGCGAGCTGTCGCGCGATCCGGTCCTGGTGCACCGCGAGGCCGACGCTGTTGCCGATATCGCGCAACAGTTCGGTTTCCTCGTCGCCCGGCCGGCGCGGCGTGCGGTAATAGACGGCGAACGCGCCGAGCACGACGCCCGCTTCATCGAGGAACGGCACCGACCAGCACGCGCGCAAGCCCAGCGGCAATGCGACGGCGCGGTAATCGGCCCACAGGGGATCGGTTTCGATGTTTTCGACGACGACCATCCGGCGCAGGTACATCGCCGTGCCGCACGAGCCGGCCGCGGGCCCGATCGACGCGCCTTCGATCGCCGCGCTGTACTGCACGGGCAGCGATGGCGCGGCACCGACGTGCACATGCACGCCGTCGGTATCGAGCAGCAGGATCGTGCACGACGCGCCGTCGCCGAGCAACGCCTCGGCACGCCGGCAGACCTCGACGAGCAGTTCCGGCAGCGGTGTGTTGCGCGTGATCAGCCTCAGCACGCTTTGCTCGGACGCGAGTACTTCCGCTGCGAGCCCGAGACTGTAACGAGAACTTTGCGGTTCGGTATTCAAGATGAATCCTGCCGTCTGTCCGATCGGGTCTGATGCGCCCGATTCGTTTTCGATCCTTCGTGCCGTATGTCGCCCCGGGTTTACGCCGATGCCCGGTGCGCCCCGTATTGCGCGGTGCCAACGCGCGTCGAAATATATTTAACACCAATCCGTGACAAGCGGCGCATCCACGTACATCAGGGGTTACGCGCGGTCGGCGCGGCGGTTGCAGCCGGCAGTCAGCTCGCCGAAAGACTTGCGCACGGCGCGACGGCCCGGGGCAAGGCCGCGCGTGGTGCGCGGCGAGCATGCAACCCGTTCGTCAGATTGTGGCGGCGCCCGGCTCCGTTCGCCTTCATGCCACCGCGCCGGGTTCCGTGCGCGTCACGGCCTTCAATGCATCGATCGCGGCCGTGACCGACACGCCCGCGGGCGCCGCATACAGCGCGCCGACCGTTTCCGGCATCGTCGACAGCTTCAGCGGCAACCGGCCGACCCGCTCCCCCGAGCGCACGGCCAGCTCGAACGCGCGGGCCGACTGCACGAACAGGCAAGGCGACTGCTCGGCCACCATGCGGTTGGTCTGCCATGACACCGATTCCATCCGCACGGGTGGCGGCGGCAAGCCCGCATTCGCGAACTCGGCGTCCAGCGCCGTGCGCGCGGGCGACCCGAGCGGCGGCGCGATCCACGGAAACGCGGCCGCGTCGCGCCAGCCGATCCGCGCGCGCCTGAGCAGCGGATGGCGCGGACCGCACACGACGATCATGTCGTCGCGATACAGCGGCGCGACGTCGAGCCCCGCGCTCAGCGCCGACGCGTCGAGCCGGCACACGAGCAGGTCGAGCTCGTGGCGCTGCGCCTGCGCGAGCATCCGGTCGAGCGTGTCCTCGCGCACGTTGAGCTGCACCGGGCGGCCGGCTTCCTGCAGCCACGCCAGCGCGCCCGGAATCAGTTGCGGCGCCATGTTCGGCAGCAGGCCGATCGACACCGGGCGGCCGGTGCCGGTACGCAACGCATCGAACGCGGGCGCGACGCCGCGCATGTCGGTCAGCACGCGGCCGATGCATTCGAGCAGCGCATCGCCATAGACGGTCGGCGCGACGCGCCGCGACGTGCGTTCGAACAGCGGCAGGCCGAGCGCGTCCTCGAGCTCGCGCAGCCATTTCGACAACGCGGGCTGCGTGATCGACGCGGCCTCGGCCGTGCGCGCGAAGCTGCGCGTGCGCCCGAGCGAGTCGAGCGTTTCCATGTCGCGCACGCGCAGCCGGCGCAGCGCCTGCGCGATGCGCTGCTCGTGGGCCGGCGCGCCGGGCGGCGCGAGCGGTTCCAGCCGCGTGCGGCGGGCCGGGCCACGTGGGTCGTAGGTCACGGGCGCCTCCGTCATTCATATTCATCAGGTTATCGATCGACCTCGATCTTTCATCGATCGATACACGATCCTGCCGCATAGTCGTCCGCATGAAAACCCCCGGCACGAGCCGGCATGACCAGGAGACAGTCGACGTGAAAGACGATCAGGACACCCCCGCCGCCGAACCCACCCCGCGGCGCCAGTTCCTCAAGCTGGCCGGCGCGGCAGTCGCGGCGGCCGGCTTCGGCGCCGACGCACTGGCCGCGAGCGCGCCGCCGGCCGCCCCCGCCGCCCCGGTCACCGCCGGCGCGGGCGTCGATCCCGCGCCCGCATTCCACGGCGCGACGACCGCGCCCGCCGCGCCGCCCGCCGGCTACAACATCCTGTTCATCCTGACCGACCAGGAGCGCCACTTCGACCGCTGGCCGTTCCCGGTGCCGGGCCGCGAAGCGCTGCGCCGCGACGGCATCACGTTCATGCACCACCAGATCGCCGCCTGCGTGTGCTCGCCGTCGCGCTCGACGGTCTACACCGGGCAGCACATCCAGCACACCGGCGTGCTCGACAACGCAGGCGTGCCCTGGCAGAAGGACATGTCGCCGGACGTGCGCACCGTCGGCCACATGCTGCGCGACGCCGGCTACTACGCCGCGTATCTCGGCAAATGGCACCTGAGCGCGTCGATGCACGAAACCGCGAGCCCGTACACGGCCCCCGTGGCCGACTACAACCGCACGATCCGGTCGTACGGTTTCGACGACTATTTCGGCGTGGGCGACCTGATCGGGATGGTGCGCGGCGGCTACCAGTACGACGGGATCACGGCCGAGGCGGCGGTGAGCTGGATGCGCAACCACGCGCCGCGTCTCGCGAAGGAAGGCAAGCCGTGGTTCCTCGCGGTGAACCTGGTAAACCCGCACGACGCGATGTTCGTGAACACCGACACGAACGGCTCGACGGTGCAGGACGCGAATCACCCGATGCTCGGCAACGCGCCGCCGCCGAACGACGCGCTGTATCGCACGTCGTGGCACGACGTGCCGCTCGCGGCATCGCGGCGGCAGCCGTACGACGAGCCGGGACGGCCATCGGCGCACGGGATGTTCAACGCCGCGCATGCGAACCTCGTCGGGCGCTATCCGTTCACCGACGAACGCCTGCGCATCTATCAGGACAACTACTTCAACTGCGTGCGCGACTGCGACACGCACGTCGTGCGCCTGCTGCAGTCGCTGCAGTCGCTCGGCCTCGACGAACGCACGATCGTCGTGATGACGGCCGACCACGGCGATCACATCGGCGCGCACCAGCTCGTCGGCAAGGGCGCGACCGCCTACCAGCCGCAGAACCACGTGCCGCTCGTGATCCGCCATCCCGCGTATCCGGGCGGCATGCAGTGCGATGCGCTGACGTCGCACATCGACATCGCACCGACGCTGCTCGGGCTCACCGGTCTCGACGATGCGCGGCTCGCGTCGATTCGCGGCAGCGCGCTGAAGGGGCACGACCTCACGCGCTGGCTCGCGAAGCCGGCCGACGCGAAGCTGCACGCGGCGCGCGATGCCACGCTGTTCAACTACGCGATGCTGCTCTACTACGACAGCGAATGGATGCTGAAAGAGCTGGGCACGCTGCGCCAGAAAGGCGTGCCCGAGGACGAGCTGCTGCGCCGCGCGCTCGCGCAGCAGCCGGATTTCCGGTTGCGCGGCACGATCCGCAGCGTGTTCGACGGCCGCTACCGGTTCACGCGCTATTTCTCGCCGCTCGAATTCAACCGGCCGACGACGATGGAGGCCTTGTTCGCGCGCAACGACGTCGAGCTGTTCGACGTCGCGAGCGATCCGGGCGAGATGCGCAATCTCGCGATGGACCGGAAAAAGCACGGCGAGCTGCTGCTCGCGATGAACGGCCGCCTGAACGACCTGATCGCGAGCGAAGTCGGCGACGACAGTCCCGACGTCATGCCGATCCGCGACGGCAAGGTGCAGGTGCAGATCCGCAAGTGGCATTGAAGGCGGCCGGCCGTCTTCCGGAACCGGCAATCCTCGGACGATTCCGCATTCCGTAATCCCCTGCCGTGCGGTCGCGCCATGCGCGCCGTACGCGGGGCTTCTCTTTTCGTCATCGCTCGGGACAGGTAAGCATCGAGTAAGCATGACGCCCTACAGTGTGCTGATTCTCCAAGGCGGATCATCGCGGCGAGCGCGCGCTTCGCCCGGGTCCAGGCTACATGAAGGGAAACGGCATGCAGAACCGGCCAGCATTGAGCTATGTGTGTGCGAAACATCCCGACGGGTGCCGGTCGAACTGGCACCCGCCCGCGAGCTGGAAACGGCAGCTTGCGACGCCGTCGCGCGGTGTCGTCGCGATCGATCACTACATCGCGGATGCGTCGGAGCTGATCGATCTCGAGACGACCGAGCCGGTCTTCACGCTGCACTTGCGCGCGCCGACAGGCCTCGAAATGCGCACCGACGGCAACGGCTGGGCCGCGCACACGATGCGCACGCCGTTGACTTACGTACCGCCCGGCTTTGCCTGTTCCAGCCGGTGGTCGAACGACATCGAGTGGCTCGCCGTCCACTTCGACGTGGCCTGGCTGTCGCGCTCCGGCCTGCTGGCCAGCACGCCGACCGTGCCGGCCATGCCCCGCTTCGACGTGAGCGACGATCTGCTCGTGCAGATCATCCGGAGCATCCATGAAGATGCGGTCGCGGGGATGCCGTCGGGGCCGACCTACGTCGAAACCCTGGGCGCGGCCGCGCTCGGCCGCATGTCGTATCTCGAGTCGACGCGCAAGGCCCGCGAGTACACGCATGCACAGGGCATGCGACGGGCCGTCGAGTATATCCGTGACAATTTCCGCGATCCGCTGACGCTGGTGACGCTCGCCGAAGCGGTCGACTATCCCGGCGACCTGTATTCGTTCATCCGGAACTTCAAGAAAGCCAACGGGATGACGCCGCATCAGTACATCGTCGAAACCCGGCTGCAAGCCGCCCGCGACCTGATCGAACGCGGTCGATGCGATGTGACCGAGGCCGCGCTCGCGTGCGGCTTTTCGACCACCAGCCACTTCTCCGCAACGTTCCGCAAACGGTGGGGGTTCTCGCCGTCCGGGCTCAAGCCGCGTGCCGCGAACGTCACGCGAGCGGCAGTGACAGGATCCACAGGCCGCTGATCGTCAGCGCGATCGTCAGCACCAGCAACGGCAACTGGTTGAACACCACGGTGCCGGCCAGCACGCGATGACGGACGGCGATCGCGTGCGTGACGACCACGCTCAGCACATGCCCGGCGAGAATCAGCAGGACCTGCGCATGCCAGATGGTGCCGACGTTGATCAGCAGCGCGGTGGGTGCGACCTGCGCCGGTTCGATCGACAGCAGGTTCCAGCCGATGCCGAGCGGATCGGACAGCAGTGAAACGATCTGCCGCCCCTGGTCGATGAACAGCGTGAAGTAGTGGCACACGTTGTAGAACAGCGCGATCGGCAACAGCAACAGGCAGAACTGCCGCGCAAACGCGCCGCCGTCCAGCTCCGAACGCGATCCCGCCGCGCCGAGTGCGCAGAAGCCCCGGAACAGTCCATGGTAGGCCAGCCCGACTGCTGCAAAAGTGGCCCACTGCCCGGCGAGCACGAGGTCTCCCGCTATCGCGTAGTTGTTTTTCAGCGCCGGAAACACCGCGACGGTCAGCGGATAGATGCCTCGCCAGAAGAAGGTGTTCCACACGGCCGTATCGCGCAGGCCGTCGTAGGCCGTCGACGACAGCATGAACGACAGAAAGATCACGATGCTGGTGTCGAACGGCGGCTCCGACGCCATCGCGGCGACCGGATTCCTCAGCCTGACGTCGATTTCTCGCGCCGCCCCGCGACGCCATTCGAATGGCGACAGTCGTGCGCACAATCCGCACAGGATGCCGAACGCATCGAAATGCCTGAGCCACACGTCGCGGCCGAAACAGAATGAACCGCCCAGTGCGTAGAGTGCATAGCCGGCAAGAAACAGGCTGGCATCTCGCGGCCTTGCCGCGCCGAACAGCTCCAGCGCGATCAGGGCGACATACGCGAACAGCGCGGGATACGATGCGAGGCCCCGGGGATAGCGATACCGGCCCCTGTCGATTGCCGGGACGCAGCGCGCCGCGATCCGCAGCATCGACGCGAACGGGTTCGTGAACGCATAGAGATCGCCGAACACCGCGCTGACATAGATCGACCCCAGGTAGAACCAGAGCCAGAATCCCGACATGCCGAGGTTGACGAACGGGTTCTGGGTGCCGAAGCGGCCCGACACGATCAGCAGGACGACGAAGCCCAGGCTGGCGGCCTGCCCCGCGGCGAGCGCCACGGCCGGTATCCGCCATGCCCGCCGCCATCGGATCGCCGGCGCGCGCGTGCTCGGAACACGCGCGCTCGAGCCCGACGCGAACGCCAGGATCATGAAGGACACCACGAGCGTGCCGGTCGCCGCGTACGCATAGAGCCACAACGGCACCGGCAGGTAGTAGGGAATATTCCACGCATGCGCATCGGCACAGGTCGGCGCACAGGCGACGAGCGCCGCAGCCCCCGCGACCCGCCGCGCGTTACGGCGCGGTACATGGACGCTGGCCGGGTGGGTCGCACCGGATTCGAAGTCGTCGTGCATGTCAGTAATCGGATGACGCAATCAGTCCCGTGACCTTCCAGACGGCCCCGCTTCCCTGCTCCGATACCACGCCGATCGTGTCGTACGGCGCATCGAGCAGCTTGATCAACGCGACGGCGCGCTTGTTGCCGTCTGCCGAATCGGGCAGTGGAAACACCAGGAACGGCAGGATCGGCGACGGCTTGTCGCCCTCCACGATGAGCGGCAATACCGCATCGTTCAACGACTTGAAGACCGCGAACGACGCGCGATCGCGCAAGATCGCGCTCGCGCTTGCCGTCGGCTGCGACGGGGTTCCGATGGCGAGATAGGCACCGTGATCCCGCAAGCGCCAGCCGGTCAATTGCTCGACCAGCGCGCCGTCGGGCTTGCCGGTGCGGCCGGCAGCCAGTGCGGGCAGCCAGCGCCTGTCCACCGGCGACGTCGTGACCCAGTCGCTGAAGAAGCGCGCGTAGAAATCGGCGAGCCCCTTGTCGACGCCGGGTTGCGCGCGCGGCGAGGCCGGCTTCGGCACGTCGCGCCGGCCGTGCCAGCGGACCGCCTGCCACGCGGCGCCGTCAGGCAGGCTCGTGCCGTCGAGGAACGATGTGTCCTTCACGCCGTTCGCGACGAACCAGCCCGCTTTCGCGTGCTTGGTTCGCGCGTCGATGAAACCGGCGAGCATCGGCCGGACCTGCTCCCACGGCAGCGCATTTCTCGACGCGCCACCGATCTTCGGATAACGAATCATCTGGAGATACGTCGACTTCGCCATTGCCTCCGTATCGACGGGCCAACGCCAGGTCATCTCGGCGGCGTGGCCGGCCGGGCCGCCGCGCTCGACCGGCGCGGCCATCGCCAGACCGGCGTCGCATTCGACTCCATAGCGGCGCCAGTCGGGTACGGACGGCGTGCCCTGGTGCGCCCACGCATCCTGCAGCGCATGCAGCGCCCGGCCGAACTCACCCAGCATGAATCCCGCGTTGCGCCCCTCTGCACGCCGCAGCGCGGCATCGACCCGTGAGCGTGAGGCCGGGCCATCCGGCACCACGACCCGGGCTGCCGCGGCAGCCGGCACCCGCGTCTCGCTCGGATAGTGCGCCGCCTGGGTATCCCGCGCATCGGGCGCGAAGCGCGACAGGCAGGCGAACTGCAGCGCCGACGTCATGTATTCGATCGAGCCGGCATCCAGCCGCTGGTCGGCGAGCGCAATCGCGTCGGCCTCGCCAGTCGCGAACCCCGCCTGCCTCGCGAGCCAGAACGTGAGGCCGAAGTGCACGTCCGCTTCGAACCCCGAGCACGTCAGCGGCATCGCGAGCGCCGCCAGCAAGGCCAGCGCGGCAACGCCCGGATGGCGCCGGGCGCGACCTCGCGCGCCGGCCCTGCCGGTTACGCCCCCCTCGCGCGACTGCCCGCGCGCCACCTGTCTGCGGTGCATCAATTGCCGATCTCCGTCGCTTTCGTGCTTTCGGGGAACGGCCACGCGCCGTTTTCGAACGACAGCACCAGCAGGCCGTTGTCCTGGCACGCCGTGGTCAACAGATGGCGGTCGAAATCGAAATCGAGTCGCGACGCACACCAGTCCGGGCCGCCCGGGCGGTACTGGCCGAACATCAGGTGCGCGGAACCGGCGCCGGGCGACTTTGCCGAAGGCGGGTTGTAGTACGCAATTTCCTTGGGCTTCGCCGGATCGCGAATGTCGAACACGCGCACACCGGAATTGAAGTAGCTGCACGCGAGCGCCGTGGCGTTCTCCCGGTTGTCGACGCTGCAGTAGTGCGACCCGTACGTGAAGGTGGAAAGGCCGAGAATGTCGGGCATCACCTTGCTGCAGTTCTGTACTGCGTGGGTTTCGAGCCGCAGCTCGGACACGAGCTTGGGCGCGGCTTCATTCGACATGTCGTAGATGTGGCCCAGCGGGAACGGCGTCATCCCGGCATTGCACGCGGCCTTCACGCCCGCCGCGCCCGGATCCTGGATCCCGCCCGAGCCGCCTTCATCCACTTCAACCAGATAGGGCTTGCCGCCCACCATGAACGGAATCGTATGCTGGCCCGCACTGCCGTCGCGCACCGGCACCGTTGCGATCCGGTGCATCTGCGCATTGGGACGACGGCTCTGCACTTCGCTGGTGTCGATGACGAAGAACCCGTTGTCGCCGTTCGAGTTCGCGTTGTCCAGCGGCGGTGCGCCCGCCCCGGCCGCCGCGCCCGTGTTGCCGAGGCCGATGAAGTATGCGCGGTTGCCGTCCTGGCTCACCGACAGCCCGTGCGGAACCGCCCCGAAGCCCAGGTCGGCCATCGTGATCGCCGAGATCAGCTTCGGCCGCGTCGGGATCGTCACGTCGACCGCGTAGTAGGACTTCGAATAGGCACCGCCGATGTAATACGTGAAGCCGTCCGGCGAAAAACCGCCTTCATGGCCCATCGGCTTGACACTCGGGAGAATGCCGCCGTCGGCGCCCGTGCCAATCGGTACGCTCGCGAGCAGTTGCGGGCGCGTGCAGTCGGTCGCCACGTCGTACAGATCGACTTCGGGGCCGGCGCCGCCGCCGAGCCCGTTATCGGCGGCGAGAATCCCGCGCGCGACGTTCACGCGCAGCGATTCCCACGGGTCGATCATCGCCGTGGACGTCAGCGAACTCACCCGCACCGGCTTGGCCGGGTCGGTGATGTCGATCACCGGCACGCCCGGGTTCACGCGCGGCGGTGCATCGGGGTTGTTGAAGGCCGGTGTGGCGCCCATCGTCGCATGGTAGAAGCAGGTCTTGCCCTGCCGGTCGGTGTAGGTCGCCGCCGACCACGACGCGCCCTCGCCCTGCACCTGGCTGACGCGCTTCAGGTTGCAGTTGAAGCCGCCGAATCCCGACTGGCGCAGCGCGGCGGGCACCTGCCCTTGCAGCGCCGTCTCGGGCGTATCGCCGGGGCTGCAGCCGGGCACGCGCGGCACGACGTAGTCGGCCACCGATACGGCGGGCGTCGCGCTCGTCGTGACGGTGTCGTCCCCGCCGCAGCCGGCGAGCATGAGTGTGCCGAGCGATAGCGCGATCGCCAGGCGATTCAGTGCGTGCATCTTTGCCTCCTCCTGTTTCGAACTTCGTTTCGAATTTCGTTCCGATCCGTCCTTATCATTAGTTGTCCGGATATATCTCGATGACGGCCACTTCGATCTGCTCGCCGGTCCGGCTGTGAAAGTGCAGCGAAAAGCGCCCGGTGATCCCGACCGGGAGAAGGTCCATCGACTGATCGGTTCCGGACGTGCATGCGGCGAGCGCCCCCGGGATTTCATGCGCCATCAGCACACCCGCCTCTCGCGCATGCACGCGGATATGCGCCGGCGCGCCTTCGCGAATCGCGATCACGGATCGCTCCCAGGGTGCCTTGTCCCGATCGACGTCGACGGAAAAGACCTGTTGATCCGGGGGGCGTGTCGACGCGTGCGACAGATGTCGTGCCACACCGTAGGCGAACACCAGCGCCGACACGGTCGCGATCAACGCGACGAGCCGACGCCGCGGTCGCAGATTCCTCTCCTCCATGGCGGCGCTCCGTTTCATCGGCTCTCACGCCGCGCCGACGCTTCGTGCCCGCAGGCCGGCCATCCGCGCGGCGCTCAGCCGTTCGACGAATGGTAGTGAGCGCCCCGATGCGGCGATATCTGCTTATTGCGGGTTGTCGGAAAATTGCGTCCGGAGTAACCCGAGGCGGGGCTGGCCAGACAGGGCTGCGCGAAGAATTCCGGATGCGTCACCCGCGAATCTCGCGGGGCGCCGATGCCCAAGGGACAGTTCACGCGCGACGCGGCCGGGCCGTTCGACATGGCGACCGTCCCAACCGCCTTTTCGTATCCGTGATTCAATGTCGAACGAACCGGCGTCGCGCAGTCGGGCGGCACGGCGATTCGCCACCTCATCGATCGACCCTCACTGGATCACCATGACGAACCCTGCCGAAATCAAGGCGCTCGTTTTCGATGTCTTCGGAACGATCGTCGACTGGAGAAGCGGCGTCGCACGCGGCGCCGCCGCGTTCCTCGACCGCTACGCACCCGCGCTCGACCCGCTCGAATTCGCCGATGCATGGCGGGCCGAGTATTCGCCGTCGATGGAAGAAATCCGCAGCGGACGCCGCCGCTACGTGCGCCTCGACGTCCTGCACCGCGAGAACCTGGTCCGCACGCTCGACCGCTACGGGATCGACGACGTGCCCGACGCCGACATCGACGCGCTCAACCTCGCGTGGCACAGCCTCGACCCGTGGCCCGACGCCGTCGCGGCGCTGCAACGGCTGAAGCGACGCTACATCATCGCGCCGCTGTCGAACGGCAACATCCGGCTGATGGTCGACGTCGCGAAACGCGCGGGGCTGCCGTGGGATGCGATTCTCGGTGCTGAGGTCGTCCGCGCGTACAAGCCGTCGCCGCAGGTCTATAGCGATACGGTCGAGATTCTCGGCGTCGAGCCGGCCGAGCTGTGCCTGGTCGCCGCGCACAACGGCGATCTTGCGGCCGCGCGCCGGCAGGGGCTGTCGACCGCCTTCGTGCTGCGGCCGACCGAACACGGGCCCGGCCAGACGACCGACCTGAAAGCCGACGATGCGTGGGACTTCGACGTCAGGGATCTGAACGAGCTCGCGGATCGGCTCGAGTGCCCGGGTTGAAAACCGGGTCCCGGTGCGCGATCGCGGAGTGGCCGGCGGCTCGTCGAGCGCCCGCGCCCAAGGCCTAGCGCGCCGGCGCCATCTCGGCCGCCCGCCCCTGCGCCGCCATCGCGAGGCGCCGCCAGTTGCGGGCCGCATACCGGTGCGCCTGCTGCAACGCGAGCCACAACCCGATCTGCCGAACCGGCTTGAAAAGGCCGCGTGCACTGAACACGGTGCGCCGCTCGACGCGGGTCCTGCCGCCTTCGATGGGTGTCAGCGTGAATTCATCCTCGAGCAGGTCGACCCAGTCGCGGCACCACACCGTCGACGCCACCATCCGGTAACGCAGCCGGCGATTCTCGTCGAGCACGAGAATCCGCTGGTCGATCGTGCCGCGATCGGTCGTGCACTGCCGCGTGTTGCCGACCGCCGGCATGCCTTCGAGCACGCGGCAACTGACCGGCTTCGGCACGCCGAGGCGGAACAGCAACGGCCGCGTGTCGTCCATCCGGGCATGGAGAAAATGCGGCCAGACATGCTCGGGCCGGCAATCGAACGTCCACTGCGAGTGAATTTCCACGACCGTCTCCTGGCGGCTGTCGGTGCGGCCATGATGGCACAACGGCGCCGCCGCCCTTGCAACCGCCACGCTCGCGCCGCTATTCCGGCTCGCCGACGAATCTCAGCCTCCCCGACTCCCCCGACAGCAGCGCGCGATTCGCGTCCGCCGCCGCGCGCAGGTAATCCCACAGCGCGGTCACACGCCGCAGCTTGCGCAGATCCTCGCGGCACGTCAGCCAGAAGCACCGCGTGACGACCACGTCGTCCGGCAACACCGGCACCAGCGCCGGCTGCGTGGCCGCCATGAAGCACGGCAGGATCGCCAGCCCACCGCCCTGCAGCGCCGCGAAATACTGCGCGATCACGCTCGTCGTGCGCAGCCCGGCCGTCGCGCCCGGCACCGCGCGGTCCAGGTACAGCAGCTCGTTGCTGAACGCGAGATCGTCGACGTAGCTGATGAACGCGTGCTGCGCGAGATCGTCCGTGCACGTGATCGGATCATGGTTCGCGAGATAGTCGCGCGTCGCATAGAGCCGCAGCTGGTAGTCGCACAGCTTGGTGACCACGTAAGGCCCGCGCTCGGGCCGCTCGAGCGTGATCGCCAGGTCCGCCTCGCGCTTGGGCAGGTTGACGAAATGCGGCACCGGCAGCAGGTCGACCGTCACGTGCGGATGCTCGGCGCGAAACTGCGCGAGCTGCGGCGCGAGAAAAAAGCAGCCGAACCCTTCCGTCGACCCGATCCGCACATGGCCCGACAGCGCCTCGCCCGTATTCGCGACCTGGTCGCACGCGGACTGCACGGTCGTCTCCATCGCGTCCGCATACGCGACGAGCCGCTGCCCTTCGGCCGTCAGCGTAAAGCCGCCGGAACGCGACTTGTCGAATAGCAGCGTGCCCATCGCGGCCTCGAGCGCGCGAATGCGCCGCGCGACAGTCGTGTAGTCGACGCCCAGCCGCTTCGCGGCGCCGCTCGCGCGCTGCGTGCGCGCGACTTCGAGGAAAAAGCGCAGGTCGTCCCAGTTCAGGTTGCCGGAAACCGGCTCGGTGGCAGTTCGCATCGACGGGAAAAAGGGGCTGGAGTCTCCGGGCCGGCCGTCGATATGCATAAATGCACATCCAACCGGTTTCTTTATCGGTACATGATGAATCTGCGCATAACTATACTCGACCGTGACCTGCGGACCACGAGCCGCGGCACCACCACGGAGACACCATGCAGACCCGATCCACCCTCGATGAGCATGCGACCATCGCGGCGCCGGCGCCCGAGCGCACCGCGAAGCACTACCTGCTGGCCGGCTGGGCCAGCATGGCCGGCACCACGATCGAGTGGTACGACTTCTTCCTGTACGGCACGGCCGCCGCCCTCGTCTTCAACCGCATCTTTTTCCCGTCGCTGGACCCGGTCGTCGGCACGCTCGCCGCGTTCGGCACGTTCGCGGTCGGCTTCATCGGCCGGCCGATGGGCGGCATCGTGTTCGGCCACTTCGGCGACCGCATCGGCCGCAAGTCGATGCTGATGATCACGCTGCTGCTGATGGGCGTGCCGAGCATGATCATCGGGCTGATCCCGTCGTACGACAGCATCGGCTACTGGGCCGCCGCGCTGCTGATCGCGATGCGCTTCCTGCAGGGGATGGCCGTCGGCGGCGAATGGGGCGGCGCGGTGCTGATGGCCGTCGAGCACGCGCCGAAGGGCCGCAAGGGGCTGTTCGGCAGCCTGCCGCAGACGGGCGTCGGGCTCGGCCTGATCCTGTCGTCGGTCGCGATGGCCGCGGTGGCCGCGCTGCCGGAAGCCGACATGCTGTCGTGGGGCTGGCGCGTGCCGTTCCTCGCGAGCATCGCGCTCGTCGGCCTCGGCTGGTTCATCCGCGCGAAGGTGCCCGAGTCGCCCGACTTCGAGAAGATGCAGCGCCAGGGCAAGGCCGAGAAGTCGCCGGTGACGGCCGCGCTGCGCCGCCATCCGCGCGAGGTGCTGACGATCGTCGGCGCGCGTGCCGCCGAGAACACCTGGTTCTACATGGTCGTCACGTTCGCGCTCGCCTACGCGACGCAGCAGCTGCATCTGCCGAAGGCCGAGATGCTGCACGCGATCACGGCCGGCGCGGCGCTGTCGCTCGTCACGATGCCGCTGTGCGGCCACCTGAGCGACCGCATCGGCCAGCGCCGGATGTTCGCGATCGGCCTCGTGCTGATGTGCGCGTTCGCCGCGCCGTTCTTCATGATGCTCGGCACGCAGCAGACGTCGTACGCGTGGTGGGCGATCGTGCTCGGCCTCGGCGTCGTGTTCCCGATCCTCTATGCGCCGGAATCGCTGCTGTTCGCGCAGCAGTTCCCCGCGGAAATCCGCTACAGCGGCATCTCGCTGTCGGTGCAGCTCGCCGGCGTGATCGGCGGCGGCTTCGCGCCGATGATCGCGACGTCGCTGCTCAAGGCCGGCGGCGGCCAGCCGCATTACGTGATCGCGTACCTCGTCGGCTTCGGCGTGTTCGCGCTCATCTGTACCGCGTTGATGCGACCGGCACGCGCGTGAGCACGCCGGCCGGCATTCGATCGATTTCAGTTCAGCCTGCTGCCCGCCGCGCATGCACGCGCGGCGGACGCAGACACCCTTTTCATCGTCACACCGCTTTACGGAGACATCCATGAACGCCGCAGTTCCCCAGACCACCCTCGCCCTGCCCACCGCCAAGCTGCTGATCGACGGCGCATTCGTCGAATCGCAAAGCGCCGAATGGGGCGACATCGTCAACCCGGCGACGCAGGAAGTAATCGGCCGCGTGCCCTTTGCGACGCTCGACGAGGTCGACGCCGCGATCGCGTCCGCGCAGCGCGCGTTCCAGACCTGGAAGACGACGCCGATCGGCGCGCGGCTGCGCATCATGCTGAAATTCCAGGATCTCGTGCGCCGCAATCTCGAACGGATCGCGCACACGCTGACGGCCGAGCAAGGCAAGACGTTGCCCGACGCGCAGGGCGACATCTTCCGCGGCCTCGAAGTGGTCGAGCACGCGTGCTCGATCGGCACGCTGCAGCAAGGCGAATTCGCGGAGAACGTCGCGGGCGGCGTCGATACCTACACGCTGCGCCAGCCGATCGGCGTGTGCGCGGGCATCACGCCGTTCAACTTCCCCGGCATGATCCCGCTGTGGATGTTCCCGATGGCGATCGTGTGCGGCAACACGTTCGTGCTGAAGCCGTCGGAGCAGGACCCGCTGTCGACGATGCAGCTCGTCGAACTCGCGATCGAGGCCGGCGTGCCGCAGGGCGTGCTGAACGTCGTGCACGGCGGCAAGACGGTGGTCGACCGTCTCTGCACGCACCCGGACATCAAGGCGATCTCGTTCGTCGGCTCGACGCGCGTCGGCACGCACGTGTACAACCTCGGCAGCCAGCACGGCAAGCGCGTGCAGTCGATGATGGGCGCGAAGAACCACGCGGTCGTGCTGCCCGATGCGCACCGCGAACAGTCGATCAACGCGCTCGTCGGCGCGGGCTTCGGCGCGGCCGGCCAGCGCTGCATGGCGACATCGGTCGTCGTGCTGGTCGGCAACGCGCGCGACTGGCTGCCCGATCTCGTCGAAAAGGCGAAGGCGCTGAAGGTCAATGCGGGCGCGGAGGCCGGCACGGACGTCGGGCCGGTCGTGTCGAAGGCTGCGAAGGAACGCATCCTGTCGCTGATCGACGAAGGCGTGAAGGCCGGCGCGAAGCTCGAACTCGACGGCCGCAACGTGAAGGTGCCCGGCTACGAGCAGGGCAACTTCGTCGGCCCGACGATCTTCTCGGGCGTGACGACCGGCATGTCGATCTACACGGAAGAAATCTTCGGGCCGGTGGTGGTCGTGCTCGAAGCCGACACGCTCGATGAAGCGATCGCGCTCGTCAACCGCAACCCGATGGGCAACGGCGTGGGCCTGTTCACGCAGAGCGGCGCGGCCGCACGCAAGTTCCAGAGCGAGATCGACATCGGCCAGGTCGGCATCAACATCCCGATCCCGGTGCCGGTGCCCTACTTCAGCTTCACGGGCTCGCGCGGCTCGAAGCTCGGCGATCTCGGCCCGTACGGCAAGCAGGTCGTGCAGTTCTACACGCAGACGAAGACGGTCACCGCGCGCTGGTTCGACGACGACGCGACGGCCGGCGGCGTGAACACGACGATCGCGCTGCGCTGACCCCGGGAGCCCGCACATGGAAATCGCATTCATCGGACTCGGCAACATGGGCGGCCCGATGGCCGCCAACCTGCTGAAAGCCGGCCACGCGCTGACGGTGTTCGACCTCGACGCGCACGCGGTCGACGTCGCGGTGCGCGCCGGCGCGACGGCCGCCGGCTCGCCGCGTGAAGCGGCCGCGCGCGGCGCCATCGTGATCACGATGCTGCCGGCCGCGCAGCACGTGCGCGCGGTGTATCTCGGCGACGACGGCGTGCTGGCCGGCGCGCGCGCCGGCGCTGCGCTGATCGACTGCAGCACGATCGATCCGGGCACCGTGCGCGCGGTGGCCGAGGCCGCCGCGCAGCGCGGCTTCCCGCTCGCCGACGCGCCCGTGTCGGGTGGCACGGGCGGGGCGCAGGCCGGTACGCTGACCTTCATGGTCGGCGCGGACGCCGCGCTGTTCGAGCGCATCCGCCCCGTGCTGCTCGACATGGGGAAAAACGTCGTGCAGTGCGGCGGCACGGGCACCGGGCAGATCGCGAAGATCTGCAACAACCTGCTGCTCGGGATCTCGATGATGGGCGTATCGGAAGCGATGGCGCTCGGCGCGGCGCTCGGGATCGATCCGGCCGTGCTGGCCGGCATCATCAATACGTCGACCGGCCGCTGCTGGAGCTCGGACGCGTACAACCCGTATCCGGGCGTGAGCGACACCGCGCCGGCCGCGCGCGGCTACGCGGGCGGGTTCGCGGCGAACCTGATGCTGAAGGATCTCGGGCTCGCGACCGAAGCGGCGCGCAGCGCCCACCAGCCGGTGTGGATGGGCGCGCTCGCGCAGCAGCTCTATCAGTCGATGACCCAGCAGGGGCTCGGCACGCTCGACTTCTCCGCGTGCGTGAAGCTGTACGAGGCGCAGCCGGCGTAACCGCCGCAGCCCGCACCGGACGTGCGCCGACCCGCGATGTGCCTGAACGGCATCGCGGGTCGTTTTGCATGCGGGGGAAGGAAAACGTGCGGCAGAGACGGCGCGTCAGCGCCGCCGGCCGCTCAACCGCGCGGGTTCGACGCCGTCTCGAAGGTCGGATGGCACTCGAACGCGAGTTCGGAGCGCGCGCCGACACGGCTGCCGCCGGTCAGCGATTCCTGCTTCATGCTCGCGCGCATGCCGCGCTGCGTGCAGTAGTTGGTGGCTTCGTCGACGGCCTTCGTATGGGCATCGGCCCACGTCGTCGACACACCGACCGTGCGCGTCGTCACGGTATAGACGTTCGGGTTCGACGTCGCGGTCACGTCGGAAGCGGTCGAACACGCGGCGAGCAAGCATGCAGCAGCCGCGACGGTCAACCATCGCAAGGTTCGAAAGGAAACTGGAGTAGGCATGGGGGGCAAGCGCGCGCCGTTCGACGCGCATTGAGCAACATAGGCGACAGTATGCCTGCTCGATCGCCGGAGATCATGCCCCTTTCAGTGAACACATTGTTTCGAATGGTTAAACGATGATGAAAATGGGGCAATATTTCCACCCCCTTTCCGGGCCAGATCACGCCAGCGGGTAGTTTTGCCCGATCGCCGGTTGCCCGTCGCCCGCCTCCCGCAGCCCGTTGCCTGGCGGCCGATCAGTGCGCGGCTGCCTGCCGGATGCGTGCCGACGCTTCCTCGAGGTCCCGCCACGCCGGCTGCCCCGGCGCGTAGCGCGCGCGGATATATGCGGCCAGCTCGGCCATTTGCCGGTCGTCGAATGCGTCGCCGAAGCCCGGCATGTAGCCGAGCTCGCCGGTGGCCGGCTGGTCGATCCCGTGATGCAGCACGCGCAGCAGGTTGTCCGGCGCGGCCTGGCTGACGCTCGTGTTGAGCCCCATTAGCGGGCGTACGCCGAAATGCCCGACGCCGCCCGATTCCGCATGACAGACCGCACACGCGGCGTCGAACGCACGGCGACCGTTCTCGAGGCCGAGCGTCGCGACGGCTTCCGCGCCGCGCGCCTGCCGGGCGGCCGCGTCGGCGGCGGCCGCGGCGTCGACGGGCGGCGACAGCGACGCGAGATAGTGCGCGATCGCCTGCACGTCGGCCTCCGGCAGCGACGCGAGCCCCGCGACGACGGGCGCCATCGGCCCGGCCGCGACGCCATGCTGCGCGGAGAAGCCCGTACGCAGGTAATCGAACAGCGCGCCTTCGGTCCATGGCACCGGCGAAGCCGGCGACGCGACGAGCGGCGGCGCGACCCAACCCTCGGCCTCGCCGCCCGACAGGTACGCAAAACCGCCCTTCTCCGCACCCAGCGCGTTGCGCGGCGTATGGCACGCGCCGCAGTGCCCGGCGCCGTCGACCAGATACTTGCCGCGATTCCACGTCGCGGAGCGTGCCGGGTCCGGCGCGAACGGCCGCGCATCGTGAAACAGCCAGTTCCAGCCGGCGACGAGGCGTCGCTCGTCGAGCGGGAACGGCAGCTTCGTCTTCGGCGGCACGTGCTTCACCGGCGGCTGCGACATCAGGTATGCATAGAGCGCGAGCAGATCGGGCTCGCTCAGCTTCGCGAACGCCGTGTACGGGAATGCCGGGTACAGGTGCGTGCCGTCGCGCGAGATGCCTTCGCGCATCGCGCGCGCGAACGCCGGATACGACCATGTGCCGATGCCGGTTTCCGGATCGGGCGTGAGGTTCGTCGTGTAGATCGTGCCGAACGGCGTATCGAGCGCGAGCCCGCCCGCGTTGGTCGCGCCGCCGGGTGCCGTGTGGCACACCGCGCAGTCCCCGGCGAGGGCAACCAGGCGGCCGCGCTCGAGCGTCGCCGCGCTCCACGTCGCGCCGTCCGCGCCGCCGGGCGCAACGGGTGCGATCGACGCGGGGCCCGGCAGGATCGCGCAGGCCAGGCCGATCAGCCCGCCGACCACCCCGCCCACGCCGCCGCCGGCCAGCCAGCGGCGCCAGCGCGATGCGCGACGCGGGTCGCTGCGCCCCGCTTCGGCGGAATCGGCCGGCACCGGTCGCGCGAGCGCCGCGCGAATGCGCTCGGCGTCGAACGGCGGTGCGCGAAACCGCACGCCCGTCGCGTCGTACAGTGCGTTCGCGATCGCCGCCGCCGCGGGCGCCGCCGCCTGCTCGATCCGGCGCGCATCGTGCCGTGACAGCGCGCCGTGCGCGCGATGGGCCGTGTCGTCGGACGCAATCAGTTCATGAGCGATCGCATCCGGCTGCGCACCCATGCCGGTTTCGTCGTGCGCGGGCCGCGCGGACAGGCGCGCCCCCATCACGCGCGAAATCGCCGCCTCGATCTGCCATGCGGGCAAGCCCGCCATCGACGCGTCGCCCGGTTCGCCGGCACCCTGCCCGGTCACGACGCGCCGCACCGCGACGTCGCCCGTCGCGCGGTCGACGTCGAGATCGACGACCCATGCGGACCAGCGCGCATCGCCGTCGCCTGTCGCGTCGGCGGCCGATGGTGTGTTGCCTGACGGTGCCGCGGCGCCATCGAAAGCGAAGCCACGCCCGCTCAGGCGCGCATGGGCACCCGGGTCGACCGCGGCCGGTGCACCCCATGCGGCGCGCTCGCTGACCATCCGGATGATCTCGCGTGGCCCGGCGTCCCGCGCCGCATCGAGATGCTGCAGGCGCAACGCAACCGGATCGCGCCGCAACGCGCCCGCGAGTTCGTCGACGAACGATTCGCGCGCGAACACGTGCGCGTGTCCGGGAATCGTGTGACCGGCATCGGCGAGTTCGATCGACGTCTGCGCGTGCCGGTAGACGAACGGCGCGGTCGGGCCGGTATCCACGCGTTCGGTCTTCGCAACGTGCGGCGCGTGACGATCGCCCGTAGCCGCCTGCGCGCGATAGCGCCAGGTCGTCATCCGCCCGTCGGACGCAGTCCGCGTTTCGACGTCGAGCGATACCTGCGCGTCTGCATGCGCATCGCCGATTGGCCAGGTATAGCGCGCGCGGTGTGCGCGCAATGCATCGGCGCCGGCTTCATCGCGCGGCTCGGGGCCCGTCACGCGCTCCGGTGCAACGGGCAAGCCCGTGTCAGGCTTCATCGCCGCCTCGCACGTAGCGGGCCGCGCGATGCACGGCCCGGATGATCTCCAGGTGCGTGCCGCAGCGGCAAAGATTGAAGCGCAACGCATCGCGGATCGCCGCGTCGTCCGGCGACGGATTGCGGTCGAGCAGCGCCTTCGTGCTCATGATCATCCCGTTCAGGCAATAGCCGCACTGCGCGGCCTGCTCGTCGATGAACGCGCGCTGGATCGGATGCGGCGCGTCGTGCGACCCGAGCCCTTCCAGCGTCGTGACGTCGCGCCCGCTCGCGGCGGCGGCCGGCACGACGCACGAACGCGTGGCCTGCCCGTCGACCAGCACCGTGCATGCGCCGCACTGCCCGAGCCCGCAGCCGTACTTCGGGCCGTTGAGCGCGCAGTCGTTGCGCAGGACCAGCAGCAGCGGCGCGTCGGGCGCAGCCTCGACGAAGGTATGCGGCGTGCCGTTCACGCGAAACGCCAGCGGCCGCGACGGAGAAGCGGGATGGGACATGAATGGATCCGGAATGCGGCGCGCGGGCCGGGCGGCGACCGGCTGCGGGCACTGCCGCCGGTGTGCGCCCGCCGGCACGCGCCTGACATATAACACGCCGAAAAACACGCGTACCGGCGCAGCGGCGCGCGCGACGTCGAAGCGCCGTCCGGCGCGGGCACCGCGTACGCGTCAGGCCACGGCCGCGACGCTGTTGCGCGACGGCGAGACGAGCGGCACGTCGAACACGTCGTAGCCGAACACCCACGACGGATCCTCGTTCGTGCGCAGCCATGTGTTGTTGTGCGACACGAGCTGCACCTTCGACGCACGCGCCGAGCGATTCGCCTCGTACAGCGCGAATGCGCCCGCGTAGTCGCCGACGCCGACTTCGTCGAGGCAGCGCGCGAGCATCGCGGCATCCTCGATCGCCATCGCCGCGCCCTGCGCCATGTGCGGCTTCATCGGATGGCATGCGTCGCCGAGCAGCACGAGGCGGCCGCGGCTCCACAACGGCAACGGATCGCGCTCGAGCAGCGGCCACTTGGTGATCGACGGCGACACATCGATCAGGTGCTGGATGTCGGCATGGAAACCCGCGAACGCCTCGCGCATTTCGTCGCGGCTGCTGTCGACCATCGACACGCCTTCGGGCCATTCGGCCTGCGGCACGCCGGTCACGTAGTAATACTCGTCACGCTTCTCGGTCACGTAGTAGACCATCATGTGGCGATCCTCCGACCACCACTTCACGCACATGTCGTACGGCTTGTTGCCGAGCAGCGACGCCGGGAACACCGCGCGGTGCGCGACATAGCCCGTGTAGCGCGGCGGTTCCGCGCCGAGCAGGTGCTCGCGGATCCGCGAATTCACGCCGTCCGCGCCGATCACGATGTCGGCCGTCTCGACGCTGCCGTCGGTGAACGTCAGGCGCACCGCGTCGCCGGTGTCCTCCACCGCCGCGAGCCGCTTGCCGAAGCGGATCGTGCCGGGCGTCACCGCCTGCGTCATCAATGCATGGAAATCGCCGCGATGCACGGTCAGGTAGCTCGCGCCGTAGGCCTTGCGCGCGTAGTCTCCGAGCGGGATCTGCGCGAGCACGTCGGCCGTCTGCCAGTCGCGGCTGTACCAGCAATCCGGATGCGAACCCATCGTCTCCAGTGCGTCCTCGCAGCCGATGCGCCGCATGATCTTCATCACGTTCGGGCCGAGGTGGATACCCGCGCCGAGGCGCGAGAACGCCGGCGCCTGCTCGTACAGCGCGACGTCGTAGCCGCCGCGCTGGAGCAGTGCCGCGGCGGCCGTGCCGCCGAGACCGGCGCCGATGATTGCGATACGGGGTGTGCTCATGCGGATCTCCTGATCGTGGGCCCGTCGCCGAACGCGGCGCGAGAACGGGCGGATTGAATGGCGTTTATGTAGCGTACACACTCAATTTATTCAGGACAAGCGGATTGTGGCCGGCAGCAACGACATTCGGGAAAACACCAATAAAACCCCAAATATCCGCGCCATCACACGATTGTCGCGCGATAGACGTCATTTTTATTCATTGTCATTTTCAAATGTACACACTAGACTTTGCTCGACATCCGGCGATCCCGCACCCGCGTGCCGCCCCACCCTTACCGACACGGAGCCTCCCGTCATGAGCAAGACCTACCGCATCGGCCAGATCGTGCCGAGTTCCAACACGACGATGGAAACCGAGATTCCCGCGATGCTGCGGCTGCGCGAAGCGATCCGCCCCGAGCGCTTCACGTATCACTCGAGCCGGATGCGGATGAAGAAGGTCGTCAAGGAGGAACTCGCGGCGATGGACGCCGAATCCGACCGCTGCGCGGTGGAACTGAGCGATGCGCGCGTCGACGTGCTCGGCTACGCGTGCCTGGTCGCGATCATGGCGATGGGGCACGGCTATCACCGCGTGTCGCAGGCGCGCCTGACGAAGCACACGGCGGACAACGGCGCGCAGGCGCCGGTGCTGACGAGTGCGGGCGCGCTCGTCGACGCACTGAAGGTGATCGGCGCGAAGCGGATCGTCGTCGTCGCGCCGTACATGCTGCCGCTGACCGAACTCGTGGTCGACTACATCCGCAACGAAGGCTTTGACGTGCTCGCGTACCGCGCGCTGGAGATCCCCGACAACCTCGACGTCGGCCGCCACGATCCGGCGCGCCTGCCCGACATCGTGAAGACGCTGCCGTACCAGGACGCCGATGCGATCGTGCTGTCCGCCTGCGTGCAGATGCCGTCGCTGCCGGCCGTCGCGAAGGTCGAGGCGATGACGGGCAAGCCCGTGATCACGGCCGCGATCGCGACGACCTACGCGATGCTCCGCGAACTCGACCTTGAGCCGATCGTGCCCGGCGCCGGTGCGCTGCTGTCCGGCGCGTACTGAGCGCGGCCCTTCCGACGGAGTCCCTTCATGCCCTCGACTTTCCTGTATGGCGCAAACATCCGCGCGAACGGCATCCGCCAGCACTACCTGCGCTACGGCGGCGCGACCGGCGCGCGCGCTTCGCGCCCGGCGATCGTGCTGATTCCCGGCATCACGAGCCCCGCGATCACGTGGGGTTTCGTCGGCGAAGTATTCGGCGCGACGTTCGATACCTACGTGCTCGACGTGCGCGGCCGCGGGCTGTCCGACGCGTCGCCGTCGCTCGACTACAGCCTCGACGCACAGGCCGACGACGTCGCGGCCCTCGTCGCCGCGCTCGGCCTGCCGCGCACGAGCCTCGTCGGCCATTCGATGGGCGCGCGGATCGCCGCGCGCGCCGCGCGGCGCGGCATCCGCGGGCTCGAATCGGTCGTGCTCGTCGATCCGCCCGTGTCGGGCCCGAACCGCCGCGACTATCCGGGCAAGCTGCCGTGGTACATCGACTCGATGGCGCTCGCGCGCGCCGGCACCGATGCCGAAGGCATGCGCGCGTTCTGCCCGACCTGGACCGACGCCGAACTGCAGTTGCGCGCCGAATGGCTGCATACCTGCGACGAGCGCGCGGTGCGCGCGTCGTACGAAGGCTTTCATACCGACGATTTCCACGCGGACGCCGCGCAACTGGCCGTGCCGTCGCTGCTGATCACGGCCGAACGCGGCGACGTGGTGCGCGACGACGATGTCGCCGAACTGCAGCGCGCGACGCCGTCGATGCGGCACGTGCGCGTGCCCGACGCCAGCCACATGATTCCGTGGGACAACGCACCGGGTTTCTACGCGGCGTTCGGCGACTTCCTCGGCGCGCCGCTCGCGGCCTGAGCGCGCGGCGCCCGCCCCTTTCCTTCACGCCTTTACCGGAGCCGACGATGCCAGTCAGCGATTCCCAACTGATCGACGCGTGGAAGCAGGTCCTCACGCTGTCGCGCCTCGAACCGGGCCAGACCGTCACGATCCTGACGAGCGCGGCCACCCACCCGCAGACGCTGTCGTGCGCGCTGATCGCGACGCAAACGATGGGCGCGATCGTCAACCGCCTCGACCTGCCGCCGGTGAACGGCGACAAGGCATTCAGCCGCGACCCGCTCGCGTATCTCGGCACGACGCCGCTGACCGGCAACAAGGCCGCGATCGCCGCGCTGCGCGAGAGCGACCTCGTGCTCGACCTGATGACGCTGCTGTTCTCGCCCGAGCAGCACGACATCCTGAAGTCCGGCACGAAGATCCTGCTCGCGGTCGAGCCGCCCGAAGTGCTCGTGCGGATGGTGCCGACGCTGGCCGACCGCACGCGCGTGCTCGCCGCGGCGAAACGGATCGCCGCCGCCCGCGAGATGCGCGTGACGTCGGCGGCCGGCACCGCGCTCGTGTGCCCGCTCGGCGAGTTCCCGCCGACGGCCGAATACGGCTTCGTCGACGCGCCGGGCCGCTGGGACCACTGGCCGAGCGGCTTCGCGCTGACCTACCCGAACGACCGCACCGCGCACGGCACGATCGTGATCGACCGCGGCGACATCCTGCTACCGCAGAAGCACTACGTGCGCGAACCGATCGCGCTGACCGTCGAAGGCGGCTATGCGACGCGCATCGAAGGCGGCGTCGACGCCGATCTGCTGCGCGACTACATGGAGACCTTCGCCGACCCCGAAGGCTATGCGATCTCGCATATCGGCTGGGGGCTGCAGCCGCGTGCGCGCTGGTCGACGCTCGGGCTGTACGACCGCGAGGCGACGATCGGGATGGACGCGCGCGCGTTCGAGGGCAACTTCCTGTTCTCGCTCGGCCCGAACAACGAAGGCGGCGGCAACCGCACGACCACCTGCCACATCGACATCCCGCTGCGCCGCTGCACGGTCGAGCTCGACGGCGCGACCGTCGTGCGCGACGGCCGCGTGACCGACCAACCCGCCTGACCAAGAGCACCCCACACCATGAACGATCTTTCCCGTCACGCCGAAGCGAACGTCTATCGCCAGCAGGGTTTCGGCACGCCGCTGCCGCCGCACGGCAACCTCGGCCTGCTGATCGTCGATTTCGTGGTCGGCTTCGCCGATCCCGCGACGTTCGGCGGCGGCAACATCGCGCCGGCGATCGCGCGCACGACGCGTGCGCTCGCGCTCGCGCGCGAACGCGGCTGGCCGGTCGCGCACAGCCGCATCGTGTATGCGGAAGACGGCAGCGACGACAACGTGTTCTCGCTGAAGGTGCCCGGCATGGCGACGCTGACCGAGCACCACCCGAACAGCGCGATCGTGCCCGAACTCACGCCCGCGCCGGGCGAACTCGTCGTGCGCAAGACCGTGCCGTCAGCGTTCTTCGGCACGCAGCTGGCGCCGTGGCTCGCGCAGCGCGCGGTGCAGACGCTGCTCGTCGCGGGCGCCGTGACGAGCGGTTGCGTGCGCGCGAGCGTGGTCGACGCGATGTCGCACGGGTTCCGCCCGCTCGTGCTCGCCGACTGTGTCGGCGATCGCGCGATCGCGCCGCACGACGCGAACCTGTTCGACATGCAGCAGAAATATGCGGCGGTGATGCCGCTCGACGACGCGATCGCGGCCATCGATGCGGCGCAGGCGCGCGCACGCTGAATCGTCGCGGCGACCCGGCGGCGTGACCGGCCGACGCCCGCCCGCGCGATTGACGCTGCGCTTTTGGCGACCTAGATTGGGGACGCGCGCGCTCGCGACGGCCACCGCCATGGCGCTCGACACACACCGCGAACAGGACGCCCGGGCCACCCGCCGCCTCGCTCCGCGTACGCCGCATCGGGCCGCGCGCCGCCGCTCCCTCGACAGGACCCTTCATCCGTGAACCGCTCCGAACTGCTCGCGCGCGACGGCTGCCTGACCGTCATCCGGCCGCCCGCGCCGCCCGTCAAGCCGGCACCCGGCCAGCCGGGCAGCCTGTCGTCCTACGTGCCGGCGCTGCCGGAAGTGTTCGTCGCGATTCTCGACGACGGCCGCATCCTCGCGTTCAACGGCCACGTCGATCTCGGCACCGGCATCCGCACGTCGCTCGCGCAGATCGTCGCCGAGGAACTCGACGTGCCGGCCGCGCGCGTAACGATGGTGCTCGGCGACACGGCCGCGACCCCGAACCAGGGCCCGACCATCGCAAGCGCGACGATCCAGATTTCCGCGACGCCGCTGCGCTGCGCGGCCGCGCAGGCGCGCGATGCGTTGCTGGCGCTTGCCGCCGAACGGTTCAATGTCGACGCGGCGCAACTGCAGATCGACGACGCGACGATCTCGGCGAACGGGCAAACGGCCACGTTCGCCGCGCTCGTCGCCACGCACCGGATCGCGCTGACGCTCGACCTGAACACCCGCACGAAAGATCCCGCCCTGTACCGGACCGTCGGCCGGTCGTCGCCGCGCGTCGACCTACCCGCGAAGGCAACCGGCCAGCTCACGTTCGTGCACGACATGCGCGTGCCGGGCATGCTGCACGGCCGTGTCGTGCGGCCGCCCTATGCGGGGCATGACAGCGGTTCGTTCGTCGGTGATGCGCTGATCGACGTCGATCGCGCATCGGTGGCCGACGTGCCGGGGCTCGTGGCCGTCGTCGCGATCGGCGATTTCGTCGGCGTGGTGGCCGAGCGCGAGGAACACGCGATCCGCGCGGCGCGCCAGCTGCGCGTGACGTGGCGTCCGCTCCCCGTGCTGCCGCCGCTCGACGAGCCGGCCGCCGCGATCGCCGCCGCGCCGGCCAAACGTCGCGTGCTGCTCGACGAAGGCGACGTCGACGCGGCGCGTGCGCAGCCCGACACGATTACGCTGTCGCGCACCTATGCGTGGCCGTTCCAGATGCATGGCTCGATCGGCCCGTCATGCGCGCTCGCCGACTATCGCGAGCCGGGCAACGGCCGGATCACCGTGTGGTCCGGCACGCAGAATCCCGTGTCGCTGCGTTACGACCTCGCGACGCTCGTCGCGCGCGACGAAGCCGATTTCGACGTGGTGCGGATGGAAGCGGCCGGCTGCTACGGCCGCAACGGTGCGGACGACGTGTGCGGCGACGCGCTGCTGCTGTCGCGCGCGGTCGGCCGCCCGGTGCGCGTGCAGCTGTCGCGCGCGGACGAGCATCTGTGGGAACCGAAAGGCGCGGGCCAGCTGATGCACGTGACCGGCACCGTCACGCGCGACGGCCACCTGCTCGGCTACGACTTCACGACGCGCTACCCGTCGAACGACGCGCCGCTGCTCGCGGCGCTGCTGACCGGCACAATCGCGCCCGAGCCGCGCGTGTTCGAGATGGGCGACCGCACGGCCGTGTCCCCTTACGCTAGCCCGCATCGCCGCTTCGTCTGCGAGGATCTTGCCCCGCTCGTGCGTGCGTCGTGGCTGCGCGGCGTGTCGGCATTGCCGAACTCGTTCGCGCACGATGCGTTCGTCGACGAATGCGCAGCGCTCACCGGCGTCGACCCGCTTGCGTTCCGGCTGCGTCATCTGCAGGACACGCGCGCGACCGAACTGCTGCAGGCCGTGGCCGATCGCGCGGGCTGGACGCCACGCGTGCGGCGCACGCCGCATGAACCCGAGCCGTCGCGGCTGGTGCGCGGCCGCGGGATCGCCTATGCGCGCTACGTGCACAGCCGCTTCCCCGGCTTCGGCGCGGCGTGGTCGGCATGGGTCGTCGACCTGAGCGTCGATCGCGTGTCGGGTGAGATCCGCATCGAACGCGTCACGGTCGGCCAGGACACGGGCACGATGATCAACCCCGATGGCGTGCGCCACCAGATCCACGGCAACGTGATCCAGGTATTGAGCCGCACGCTGAAGGAGCGCGTGCGCTTCGCCGACGGCAAGGTTGCGTCGCGCGAATGGGCGAGCTATCCGATCCTGACCTTCGCGGAAGTGCCGGACGTCGACGTCGTGCTGATGCCGAGGCAAGGCGAGCCGCCGCTCGGCGCGGGAGAATCGGCGTCGGTGCCGGGCCCGGCCGCCGTCGCAAACGCGTTGTTCGATGCAACCGGCGTGCGGTTCTACGCGCCGCCGTTTACACCGGAGACGGTCCGGGCCGCGTTACGCGACGCAGGCCGGTTGATGACGGCCGATGGTGCTGGCGTGCAGATGGCGACCGGCACGGCTTAGAAGCCGCGGGCTGCGTCGCAGGGTCGAATCGAACGACCGGACGGGTGCGATTACCACCCCGCGAGCGACGCGCATCACGCGTCGCCGTCTTCTTCCATCATCTTGCGCAGCAGGAACTGCAACGCGACCCGCTCGCCCGGATTGAGCGCGCCATACGTGCGCTCCGTCACCTGCCGCGCGAACGGCACCGTGCGATCGATCAGCGCGAGGCCGGTCGCGGTGGCGCGCACGATCAGCTTGCGGCCGTCGTTCGGATCGGGCAGCACCTCGATCAGCGCGCGCGCCTTCAGCCGGTCGACCACGCCGCGAATCGTCGCCTGGTCGATCGCGGTCGCCTTGACGATGTCGTTCAGCGAGCACCCCTGGCGCTCCTTGACCGCACACAGCGTGACGAACTGCGCGGCCGTGAGATCCGAATCGGGGATCGCTTCCTGGAAGATCGACACGTGCCGCTGATATGCGCGGCGCAGCAGGTGCCCGACCTGGTCGTGAAAGTCGTAGGAATCCTTGGAAGACGCCATGAAAGTGCAGGCCCGTGCCACGTGTAATGGAAAGACATGCAGTGTACACCCTCAATTCGACCCGACCGGCAGCCGGGTTGCCGCTTCATTGCGGTGCGTCAGGATTCGACGTACCCGGCGCGCAGCGCGGCCGACGATCGCCCGGCGGCCACGCCTTACCCACCTGGAAGGTCGCCGAAACGGCAAGCCATGCACGTTCGACCCTACTGCCGCGCACGTACTTGCGCACCTCGGTCAACTTTCGTGCACACACTTCACTTTTAAGCGCATACGCACGAATTTTGTGCATGCCATTCCTTTCTCTTCCCTCTTTCAACGTGCAGACGAATCCATCAAAAACCCCGATAAACACACGGCTTTTCTCACGAAAACATTTGCCGGCACGCGGCCGGAATCGTGCCTGTGCGATTCGGTATTTTCTAGTGTGTACGCTATTTAATTGCCGTGATATACAGACTCCAGTGCGCAGCGGAACGTCCGCTCGCGTCGATCGGCCACCCATTCATCCGTCACATTCGAACAGGGGCAATCCCATGTCTACCGCACACCCGAGCGCCGCCGTTTCCCCCGACGACGCGCCGCACGGCAATCTCTATCGCAAGGTCACGCTGCGCCTGATTACCCTCTTCTGCCTGTGCTACTTCGCGGCCTATCTCGACCGCATCAACATCGGGCTCGCGAAACTCCAGATGCTCGACGCGCTGAAGTTCAGCGATACGGTGTACGGGCTCGGCGCCGGCCTGTTCTTCGCCGGCTACATCCTGTTCGAAGTCCCGAGCAACCTGGTGCTGCAACGCGTCGGCGCAAAGCTGTGGATCGCGCGGATCATGATCACGTGGGGCCTGCTGTCGGGTGCGACGATGTTCGTGCACACGCCGATGCAGTTCTACGTCGTGCGCTTCCTGCTCGGCGCGGCCGAGGCCGGCTTCCTGCCCGGCGTGCTGCTGTACCTGACGCAGTGGTATCCCGATGCGCGCCGCGCGCGGATCGTCGCGCTGTTCATGGTCGGACTGCCGTTGTCGAGCATGATCGGCAGCCCGATCTCCGGGTGGATCATGCGCGCGTTCGACGGCACGCACGGGCTCGGCGGCTGGCAGTGGCTGTTCCTGCTCGAAGCGCTGCCGTCGGTGCTGCTCGGCTTCGCGGTGCTGCGCTGGCTGCCGAACAGCATCGAATCCGCACCGTGGCTGAACGCCGACGAGAAGCACGCGTTGCGCGCGAACCTCGACGCCGATCCGTCCGGCAACAAGAGCCATGCGCTCGGCAAGGCGTTCTCGGATCCGAAGGTATGGGCGCTCGGCCTGATCGATCTGTGCGTGCTGCTCGGCCTCTATGCGGTGAGCTTCTGGCTGCCGACGATCCTGCGCGACACGGGCGTCAAGGATGCGTATCACATCGGCTGGCTGATGGTGATCCCGAATGCCGCGGCCGTGCTCGCCACGCTGTACTGCGGCGCCAGTTCCGACCGCGCACGCGAACGCCGCTGGCATATCGTCGTACCGTTCATGGTGTCGGCCGTCGCGCTGGCGATCGCGGCATCGTCGCCGCACGGCACGTTCGGCACGGTGCTGCTGTTCTCGCTGATCAACGCGGGCGCGGCCGCCGCCATGCCGGTCGTCTGGGCGTTGCCTTCGACGTTCCTGAAGGGCTCGGCCGCCGCCGGCGGGATCGCGTTCGCGTGCTCGATCGCCAACCTCGGCGGGTTCGGCAGCACTTACTTCATCGGCTGGCTGCGCGACACGTTCCATTCGCAAAGCGCGGGGCTGTACGGTTTCGCCGCGTGCATGGTGGTCGGCTGCGCCCTCGCGCTCGCCTATCCGGCCCGGCTCGTGAACCGCTGACACAGCGCGTCGCCCGCGCGACGCGGTCATTTTTACAACCGCGCCGAGCGCGCGGGCCCGCCCCACGCCCCCGTCTCACCCCGCGCACGCCGCCCCGCCGGCGCGTGCGCGCCGCCCGTCCCCCGCTTTCCGCCTCCTCCCCGCCTCCTTTTCCGACGCCGCTCTCCGCGCAGGCACATCGCTTGCGCCATGCACGCGCCCGCCGATCCGGCGGACGACATCCTTCCCTCAACCGGCGCTGCGCACCGCGCGACCCTTCGCGCGGCGGTCCCGCATCGCAAGCAGGTTCCCTGAACGAGAGGACAACATGAAATCAATACGAACGGTGGTCGCCCTGTGCTCGGTCGTTTCCGTGCTCGCGGCGTGTGGCGGCGGCGGCAACGACGTCGGCACCGAGCTCGGCATCTCGAAGCCGCAGGCGCGCTTCATCAACGCGGTGCCGGCCGGGCCGAACCTCGACTACTACCTGAACGCGAAGCTCGACCAGGGCGGTATCGCGTACAAGGGTGTGACGCGTTATCACGACGTCGACTCGGGCACGCAGAACGCGAGCTATGACGTCTCCGGCACGACGACGACCATCGCCGCGCAATCGTTCAGCGCGGCAAACGGCCATCACTACACGACGATCGCACTGCCGAGCACGACGTCGCTGATCTCCGTGATCGACGATCCGTACGACAAGGGCCTGCTGTCGGACAAGGCGCGCGTGCGCAGCTTCAACGCGTCGCCGAATGCGCAGAACGTCGACATGTACATCGTCCCGCCCGGCACCGACATCACGACGCAAAGCCCGACGCTCGCGGGCGCGGCTTACCAGAACGCGGTGCCGGCAACGACGCAGGATTCGATCTACCTGAACGGCGGCAGCTACCAGGTAATCGTCACGACGGCCGGCAGCAAGACGCCGATCCTCAAGACCGCGCCGGTCACCATCAACAACAACGCCGACTGGCTGCTGCTGACGATCCCGTCGGGCGGGATCGGCGACGTGACGCCGAACGATATCCACGTGCTGGTTGCGCAGGGCAACGACGCCGATACGTCCGCGCAGGAACTCGGTCCGCAATAAGGACCGCCGATGATTGCGGCGGGCGGCGCGATCGTGCCGCCCGCCGCACCTTTCCCGTCCTGCCGTCAGTCGGTCCGCTCCAGGACGATCACATGCTCGGCGCGTGAACTGTCGCCGTGCTCGATGTCGACATCGCCGACATGGCGTACGCGCCAGCCCGGCCGCGTCGCGATCTGCGGCATGTTGCCGGACGGACGGCTCTCGATCCCGCCGAGCCCTTCGTCGGGCGTATCGACCGCTTCGTCGAGCGACGCGTTCGAATAAATCACGTTGTCGTGCCACTTCGACGCGCCCGCGGCGGCTTCCATGCCCTTGCCGTCGACGTCGACCGTGTTGTCGGTCATCGCCATGTTCGCGTTGTCGAGCGTCGGGATCCGGGCGGCCGCTCGCCGCACGGGGTCGTCGCTGTCGGGTGCCTGCGTGCCGCGCTCGATCGGCGGCAGACCGGTCGGCATTTTCCCGGCGATCTTCTCGGGTGTCAGCGGACGCTGCGCGACCTGCGCCGCCTGGGTCGCCGCGTCGGGCATGTCGCCGGCCGCCGGCGTCTTCACCGGGCTCTTCTCGATCTGTTCCCGCTGCTTTTCCGGGGTAGGGTTCGATTCCGCGTTCTGCATTGCACCTCCTTGTCCGGCCGGCGCGTGCCGGCATCAGGGCTGCCGCCGCCGGTCCGGGAATCGCTACAACGGTCCTTGCAAAACTTTCATGTGCGCGGCCCGGCACGCACGTCACCGGGCGCACGTGCCAGGCCGGCACGGCGCCTTTCCTGCGGACGGCGCACCCGCGCGTTGCCGGCGCGACGTCCGCCCCACGCGTCAGCCGCGCGTCAGCCGCCGCTCGCGCCGCCCGGCGCGGAAGCCGCGCCCGGCATGCTCGAGCCGCTGCCGGCCGCCCCGCTGCTCGGCATACCCGACGGTGCGGTGGACGGTGCGGCCGACATGCCGCCCGGTGCGCTCGATTCCGAGCTTGCGCCGCCGTTGTCGCTCTTCTTCTGGCAGCCCGCGCCTGCCGCCAGGCCCGCAATCAGGATGCCGGCGAAGACGGCTCGCGATACATGACAAAGTGAATATCGCTGCATGACACCTCCGCTGATGTCGATGTGGATGGAGCCCGCAGGCGCGCAATTCGCGTGCCACACCCGGCCGCCGCGGCCGCCCGCTTCCATTCATTTTTCAAATGACGGCCAACCGAATATTTAATTTCCCATCGCCTTGCCCGCCTTCCATACTCGCGAACAAATCCGAGACATAACGTCCACGGCGGCCGGGCCGGCGCAGCGTTCCCACGTTGCCGGTCACGCGCCCCGCACATGGAAGGAGACAACGGCGTGCAACTGGAAGCCACCCACCGCCCGGGCATCGTGCTCGGCGCGGACGACGCATCGCATCGCACCGATTCGGTCGCGCGCGACCCCGCGCTGAGCCCGCGGCTGCACAACCCCGACCTCGCGCCGACCAAGGCCGAGGGCCGGACGTGGGGCCGCTACAGCATCTTTGCGCTGTGGACCAACGACGTGCACAACATCGCGAACTACTCGTTCGCGATCGGGCTGTTCGCGCTCGGCCTGTCGGGCTGGCAGATGCTCGCATCGCTCGCGATCGGCGCGGTGCTCGTCTACTGCTTCATGAACCTCACCGGCTACATGGGCCAGAAGACGGGCGTGCCGTTCCCGGTGATCAGCCGGATGAGCTTCGGCATCTACGGCGCGCTGCTGCCCGCGATGATCCGCGCGGTGATCGCGATCGCATGGTTCGGGATCCAGACCTATCTCGCGTCGGTCGTGCTGCGCGTGCTGCTCACCGCGATCTGGCCGGGCCTCGCCGCGTTCGACCAGAACGCGATCTTCGGGCTGTCGACGCTCGGCTGGGTCACGTTCGTCGCGATCTGGCTCGTGCAGATCGGCATCCTCACGTACGGGATGGAAATGGTCCGCAAGTACGAGGGGCTCGCCGGCCCGGTCATCCTCGTCACGACGCTGTCGCTCGCCGCGTGGATGTTCAGCCGCACCGGCGGCCATCTCGCGATGTCGATCGGCAAGCCGCTGACCGGCTTCCGGATGTGGACGGAGATCTTCGCGGGCGGCTCGCTGTGGCTCGCAATCTACGGCACGCTGGTGCTCAACTTCTGCGACTTCGCCCGTTCGTCGCCGAGCGCGAAGACGGTGCGCGTCGGCAACTTCTGGGGCCTGCCGGTGAACATCCTCGTGTTCGCGACGATCAGCTTCGTGCTTGCCGGCGCGCAGTTCAAGCTGAACGGGCACATCATCCACAGCCCGACGGAGATCATTGCGACGGTGCCGAACAAGCTGTTCCTCGTGCTCGGCTGCCTCGCCTTCCTGATCGTGACGGTCGCGGTGAACATCATGGCGAACTTCGTCGCGCCGGCCTTCGTGCTGACGAGCCTCGCGCCGCATCGCCTGTCGTTCCGCCGCGCGGGCCTGATCAGCGCGACGGTCGCGGTGCTGATCCTGCCGTGGAACCTGTACAACAGCCCGATCGTGATCGTCTACTTCCTGTCCGGCCTCGGCGCGCTGCTCGGCCCGCTGTACGGGATCATCACGGTCGACTACTGGCTCGTGCGCAAGCAGCGCGTGAACGTGCCCGACCTCTATACCGAAGCGCCGACCGGCGCCTACTTCTACACGCGCGGCGTGAACCGCAAGGCGCTCGCGGCGCTGGTGCCGTCCGCACTGATCTCGATCACGCTCGCCGTCGTGCCGGCTTTCAGCGCGATGACGCCGTTCTCGTGGCTGCTCGGCGCGGCCATCGCGGGCAGCGTGTACTGGCTGCTGGCCGATCGCAACCGGCACTACGAGGAGCGTTCGGGCGAACCCATCGCGGTCGCCTGCGCCCAACACTGAAACACCTGCATACGGAGTCGCAATGAGGATCCTGGTAGTCAACGTCAACACGACCGAGTCGATCACCGACGCGATCGCCGCACAGGCGCAGGCCGCCGCGTCGCCGGGCACGGAGATCGTCGGGCTGACGCCGCGCTTCGGCGCGGAGTCGATCGAAGGCAACTTCGAGAGCTACCTCGCGGCGATCGCCGTGATGGATCGCGTGCTGCACTACGACGAGCCGTACGACGCGGTGATCCAGGCCGGCTACGGCGAACACGGCCGCGAAGGCCTGCAGGAACTGCTGACGGTGCCCGTCGTCGACATCACCGAAGCGGCCGCCAGCATCGCGATGCTGCTCGGTCATCGCTACTCGGTCGTCACGACGCTCGACCGCACCGTGCCGCTGATCGAGGATCGCCTGAAGCTCGCCGGGCTCGACGCGCGCTGCGCGTCGGTGCGCGCCAGCGGCCTCGCGGTGCTCGAACTCGAGGAGAACCCGGCGCGCGCGATCGAGTCGATCGTCGGCCAGGCGCAGCGCGCGGTGAAGGACGATCACGCGGAAGTGATCTGCCTCGGCTGCGGCGGGATGGCCGGCCTCGACCGGCAGATCGAGGAATGCACGGGCGTGCCGGTCGTCGACGGCGTCTCTGCCGCGGTCGCGCTCGCCGAGTCGCTGGTGCGCCTGAAGCTGAAGACGTCGAAAGTCCGCACGTACGCGCCGCCACGCCCGAAGCGGATCGTCGGCTGGCCGGGCACCTTCGAACAATGACGCGGCGCCGGCCCGCTGCTGCGTCGCGCGCGCGCATCGGGTCGCCGGGAGGCACATCGGCATGCGGGACCCACTAGACCCGAACACCCTGCCCCGCGGCACGTCCGACGCAACGGACGCGCTCGACGTGCTCGATGCGCGGCTGATGCGCATCCTGCTCGTGCTGCTGACCGAGCGCACCGTGTCGCGTGCGGCCGTGCGCCTGAACATGTCGCAGCCGGCCACCAGCGCCGCGCTCAAGCGGCTGCGCACGCTGCTCGGCGATCCGCTGCTGGTGCGCAGCCGCTACGGGATGGTGCCCACCGAGTTCGGCGCGCGGCTGATCGAACCGCTGCGCAACGCGCTGCGCGTGATCGACTTCATCCGCATCCAGCAGCCGAGGTTCGACGCGCGCACGTCGGTGCGCACCTACCGGATCGGCTGCCCCGACTACCTGAACGTGCTGTTCGTGCCGAAGCTCGTCGCGCTGTTCCGCGAACGCGCGCCGGACGCGCAACTCGTGTTCCATCCGCTCGGCGACGGCTTCGACGACGAACGCGCACTCGCCGACGGCGAGCTCGACGTCGTGATCGACAATCGCCCGGCGCGCTCGTCGCGGTTCCGGCAGGACGACCTGTTCGACGATCGCGTCGTGTGCCTGATGCGTGCGACCCATCCGCTCGCGCGGCACGGCACGATGACGGCGGCCGAGTTTGCCGACGCGCCGCAGCTGTGCCCGACACCGTCGTGGCTCGAAGCGTCCGGCGCGATCGACAGGCAACTCGAACGCGTGGGCCTGCAGCGGCGGATCGTCGTCACGCTGCCGCACTTCGAACTCGCCGCGCATGCGCTCGTGCGCACCGACATGCTGCTGACCACCACGTACCGGCTCGCGCGACACTATGCGAAGCTGCTGCCGCTCGCCGCCGTCGCGCTGCCGGCCGAACCGCCGGACATCGTGTACCGGATGACCTCGAACGAATCGGGGGCATGCGCCGAGGGCGTGCGCTGGCTGCGCGGGCTGATCGCGGAAGCGACGCGTGCGTGGCTCGATGCGGAGGCCAGGTTGCCGGCGGTTGCGGCGGTGGCAGTCTCGGCGGTGGCAGTCTCGGCGGTGGCGGCCGGCGCAGTCGCAAACGCGGACGCGGACGCGGACGCGGACGCGGACGCGGACGCGCGGAACAGTACGCCAGCCGAGGCCGATACGCCCGAGCCCACACGACGCACGCGCCGCAGGCAGTCAACGCATTGCCATGCGGCGCATCCGCGCCGTGTCGCCCATGCGGCACGCATCCACCGCCTCGCGACGAAGTCGCATTGACCGGCGCGATCGACAGGCGCGACAACGGGCCGGCGTCGATACGTCGATACGTCGATACGCAGCTCAGGCTACGTTGACAAGCACAACGGCAAAACAACCGATCGCGTGCCGCCCCGTGCATCACGCGCCGTCGCGCATCGGTTGCGCAAGCAACTTGCAGGCAACGACGGCGGCGGCGAGCGCGAGCACGCCGCTCACCGTCAGCGCGTCGGCGAACCCGCTCGCGAACGCAACGGGCGCGGCCTGCGCGAGCGCACCGACGGCAGACTGCGGCACACGCTCGAGCGCCCGCGCCAGGTCGCCGGCCAGCAGGCTCGACATGAACTGTGCATCGGCGAATGCGCGCAAGCCTGGCGCGGTGGACAGCAGCCGGTCGAGCCGCGCATGCGTGCTCGTCGCCAGCACCGCGCCGAGCACGCCGACGGCCGTCACGATCGCCGAGAAGCGCGTCGTCGTGCTGATGCCCGATGCCATGCCGGTACGGTTCGGCGGCACGCACGACATGATCGCCTTCTGCGTGTCGCCGTTCATGATGCCTGCGCCGCAGCCCGTCACGAACATGCCGAGCGCGACGAGCCGGTAGTCGCCGCTGGCCGTCAGCGCCGCGGTCGCGAGGTTGCCCGCGCCGATCAGCGCGAGCCCGCCCGCCAGCACGCCGCCGGACGACACGCGCGCGGCCAGCGCCGCGCCGAGCGACGGCCCGGCGATCATCGCGAACGCGAACGGCAGCATCCCGAGCCCCGCATCGATCGCCGACATTCCGAACGCGTTCTGCAGGTACAGCGGCAGGAACGTCATCATCACCTGCGCGCACGCCGCATAGCCGAACATCGCGAGCACGGCGCCGACGAAGCGCGGCTGGCGGAACAGCGCGAGATCGATCATCGGCCGCGCCTGCCAGCGCTCCGCGCCGATGAATGCCGCGAACAGCGCGGCGGCCAGCGCGAGCCGGCCGAGTGTCGCGGCCGACAGCCAGCCGTGCGACGGCGCGCCGATCAGCGCCGCGATCGCGCAGGCGAGCGCCGCGCCGAACAGCAGGCTGCCGGCCGCGTCCACGCGCTTCGCGTGCGGATCGCGCGACTCGTCGATCGCGACACGCGCACCGGCCGCAAGCAGCAGGCAGACGGGCAGGTTCAGCAGGAACACCCAGCGCCAGCCGATCCATTGCGTGATCGCGCCGCCGACGAGCGGCGCGATGGCTGTCGCGATCCCCATGCACATGCCCCAGATCGCCCACGCGCGCGCCCGTTCGCGCCCCTCCGGAAAGCGGTTCGCGATCACGGCGAGCGCAGCCGTCAGCAGCAGCGCGGCGCCGCCGCCCTTCACCGCCCGCGCCGCGATCAGCCAGCCGGCCGTCGGCGCGACGCCGCAGCCGAGCGACGCGAGAAAGAACAGCGCGAGCCCCGTGAGGAGCATCCGCTTGCGCCCGAAGCGGTCGGCGAGCCCGCCGGCCGGCAGCAGGCATGCGGCGAACGCGGTCATGTACGCGCTCACGACCCATTCGATATCGGCGAAGCTCGCGTGGAAACCGCGCGCGATGCTCGGCAGCGACACGGCGACGACGTTCGTGTCGAGCACGATCAGCGAGCAGGTCGCGGACGCGACGGCGAGCGTCGCGGCGGCAGGCAGGCGGGCGCCCGTGCGCGGGGCGGCAGCCGCGCCTGCGCGCGACGCCGGTGAAGGCTGGGACATCGGTTACTCCGGAACAGGATCGACGAGCCGTATGCTAGGCTTGGCCCGTATTGCCTGTCATTGACACGCCGAAGCTGTTTTATTGACGAAAATTGCAATCATGGACCGGCTCGAATTTCGCCACGTGCGCGCGTTCCTGAGCGTCGCGCAGCACCTGCACTTCGCCCGCGCGGCCGAAGCGCTCGACATGGCGCCGCCCGCGCTCACACGGCAGATCCAGGAGGCCGAACGCGTGCTCGGCGTGCGCCTCTTTCACCGGTCGCGCCGCGCCGTCACGCTGAGCGCGGCTGGCGAGGCCTATCTCGCCGAGGCCAGCGCCGCGGTCGAGCACCTGCAGCGCGGCCGCGAACTCGCTGCCTTGGCCGAGCGCGGCGAACTCGGCCGGATCGAGATCGGCTACGTGTCGTCGGCCGTCTATTCGGGCACGCTGCAGCGCACCGTCGGCGCGTTTCGTGACGCGCACCCGCGCATCGAACTGAACCTGCGCGAAGTGCCGATGGACGACGTCGCGAATCAGCTCGACACGGGCCGGCTCGATCTCGCGTACGTGCGCCCGCCGCTGCCGCTGCCCGGCGGCCTGCGGGTCGTCACGCTGCAGCGCGACGTGTTCGTCGCCGCCGTGCCGGCCGGGTCGCGCTACGCGTCGATGTCGGCCATTCGCGCGGCCGACCTCGCCGACGCGCGCTTCGCGGTACCCGAACAGGAGCGCGGCACGCTCGAAGTCGCGCGCCGCGGCCGCTTCGCCCCGCTGATCGCCGCCCGCCCGGGCGGCCTGCTCGCAGTGCTCGCGTGCGTGTCCGTGAACGGCTGGGTTGCGGTAATTCCCGATGCGCTCGCCGGCTGCGTGACGCTGCCGGGCGTCGTGTATCGGCCGATCGCCGGCAAGCCGATCACGTCGGAACTGGCGCTCGCGCACCGGCGCTTCGAAAAGGCGCCGGCGGTACGCGCGTTCCTGCGGACGGTTCCGTCGGCCGCGTAAGCCCCGCGTGAAGCCCGCGTGCGGCGATGGCGGCCATCCCGGCCGTCGCCGCGCGAATATGCATTGCACGATTCGATGTTTGTCGGCCGGAAACCGATTCCGTAACCTGCCCGGCAGCCGCGCCGCCTGCGCGCGGATTACCCGAGGACTCCCGCCGATGAATCCCTCCTCCGCCCCGGCGCGCCGCCGCGTGCTGCAGCGTCTTGCCGCCCTCGCCGCCGCGCCGCTCGCCGGCGGCCTCGCACGGCCCGCCCATGCGGCCGGCGCCGACCTGTCGGGCGTGACGCTCGTGCTCGGCGACCAGGCCGGCGGCCTGCGCGCGCTCGCGGAAGCCGCTCATGTGCTCGACGGCACGCCTTACCGGTTCCGCTGGGCCAACTTCCAGGGTGCCGCGCCGCTGTTCGAGGCGCAGCGCGCGGGCGCGATCGATCTCGCGCCGGCAGGCGACCTGCCCGTGCTGACGGCCGCGCTCGGCGACCCGTCGTTGCGGATCGTCGCGACGCGCGTCGGCTCGCCGGCGTCGCTCGGCATCGTCGTGCAGCCCGATTCGCCGGTCCGCACCGTCGCCGACCTGAAAGGGCAAACCGTCGTCGTGTCGTCCGCGCGCGGCAGCATCTCGCAGTACCAGTTGTACGGGGCGCTGCGCGAACACGGCCTCGCGCCGCGTGATGTCGACGTGCGCTTCGTGCTGCCCGTCGATGCATTCGCCGCGTTCGAGGCGAAGCGGATCGGCATCTGGGCGACGTTCGATCCGTACTACGGGCATGCGGTACGGCGCGGCGCGCGCATCGTCCGCGACGGCAGCGGCATCAATTCCGGGCTGGCATTCCTGACGTCGCCGATCGACACCCTCGACGATCGCGCGAAGCGCGCGGCGCTCGCCGACGTGCTGGCGCGGCTCGGCCGCGCGGGCCAATGGGCGCTCGCGCATCCGGCCGACTATGCGAGCGTCTATGCGTCGCTCACGCGCCTGCCGTCCGACGCGGCCACCGACATCGCGCGCCGGGCCGCGCTCGCGCAGCGCAGCCTCAGCGCCGCGGACATCGACGTGCTGCAGCGTGTCGCCGACCGCGCGGCGGCCGACGCGATCCTGCCGCGGCGCGTCGATGTCGCATCGATCGCGATCCGGAGCGTATCGGCCTGAACGTCGACGCGACGAGCGTGCGCATCGCGGCGAATGGCGCCGCCGCGTGCTGCCCTGTCGCTGAAATCCCTGCCCCCGAGCAAACCCGCGCCCGCTGTCACCGCCACGTCATTCGTGCGTACAATGATCTGACCGCTTGCCGCCGCCGTTCGCGGCAAGCGGACGAGGACATTACAAACAGAAGACAAACAAGAATTGCGCCGATCCGGACCCGTTTCCGCAAGATCGGCGACAACCGGACCAGACAATGCGGCGCAGACCGGATTTCACGGGGGGACATATGTCCAGGCACACCCGAAAGCCGTTGGTATCGCTCGTCGTACCCTTCCACGACGAGGCGGAAGCGATCGAGGCATTCTTCGCGACCACCCTTCCCATCCTCGAATCCATCGACACCACACGCTTCGAAATCGTGTGCGTGAACGACGGCAGCCGCGACGACACGCTCGGCAGGCTGATCGACGTCGCAGCCGGCGACCCGCGCGTGCGCATCGTCGATCTCACCCGGCGCTTCGGCAAGGAAGCCGCCCTCACCGCCGGCATCGACGAAGCCGCCGGCACCGCCGTGATCCTGATCGACGCCGACCTGCAGGACCCGCCCGCACTGATCCCCGCGATGGTCGAACGCTGGCTCGCCGGCGCCGAGGTCGTCGCCGCGAAGCGCACCGACCGCATGTGCGACCCGCTGATGCAGCGCGTGGCCGCCGCGCTCTACTACCGCGTACACAACCATCTCTCCGAAGTCGAGATGCCCGAAAACGTCGGTGATTTCCGGCTGATGGATCGCCAGGTCGTCGACGCGCTGCGCGCGCTGCCCGAGCGGCGGCGCTTCATGAAAGGCTTGTTCGCGTGGGTCGGCTATCGCATCGAGCTCATCGAATACACGCGTGCGCCGCGTAGCGGCGGCCGCTCCAAATTCTCCGGATGGCGCCGCTGGAACTTCGCGCTCGAAGGCATCACCAGCTTCAGTACCGTGCCGCTGCGCGTGTGGACCTACATCGGCCTCGCGTTCGCCGCGCTGTCGTTCATCTACGGCGCGTTCATCGTCATGCGCACGCTGCTGTTCGGCAACCCCGTGCACGGCTATGCGTCGCTCATCTCCGTGATGCTGTTCGTCGGCGGCATCCAGCTGATCGGCATCGGCGTGATCGGCGAATATCTCGGCCGCATCTATCACGAGTCCAAGCAGCGGCCGGTCTATCTCGTGCGGCGGCGTTACCGCGCCGACGCCCTGGTGGGCCAGTACCCGGCGCGGCACGCCGCGCAGCCGGACGCCACGAAGCTGCTGCCGTTTCCGGTCCGGCGCGTCGCCACGGCCCGGCGACGGCAGCCGGCCGTCGCGAGCGCGGCGGCCGCGCGCAATCTGTCGGTCAAGTAGCGCCGCATGGATATTTCCACCTCATCGATCCAAGCCGGCGAACGCCCTGTCCGCGTCTGGCTGACGCCCGGACGCGTCGCGCTGTACAGCATGGTCATGCTGACGGCCGGCGTGCTGTTCATGACGATCCTGGTCCGGATCGGCTTCCACTCGACCGACCCGGGCGTGTTCCGCCCGGGCTCGGGATTCTTGGTGTTCTGGTCCGCGTCCCATCTGATGCGCCACGGTTCGCCGTGGCAGATCTACGACGTCCCCGCGTTCTCGCGGGTGCTCGTCGGCCTGTTCCCGACCGCGGCCCACTATGCGTTCCTGCCGTGGCTGTATCCCCCCACGTATCTGCTGGTGGTCGCCCCCTTCGCGCTGCTGCCCTATGCGATCGGCTATCCGCTGTTCGTCGCGCTCGGCATCGTGCTGCTCGGGGTAGCGGCCTGGCGCGTGTCGGGGCTCGCGGCGACGCCCGGTGCGAAACGCGTCGGCTGGCTCGCGCTGCTCGGCTGCCCGGGCGTGATCGTCACCGCGACGTACGGACAGAATGCGATGCTGACCGCGGCGTGCGCGGCGCTCGCCGTGCATTTCGTCGACCGGCGGCCGATGCTGGCTGGCTTCTTCATCGGACTCCTGTCGGTCAAGCCGCAGCTGGCGTTGTTGTTCCCGTTCGTGCTGATCGCCGCGCGCGCGTGGCGCGCCTTCGCGTGGGCCGCGGCGTTCGCGACCGCCTTCACCGCGCTGGGCATCGCGACGGGCGGCATCGAGTCGCTCCACCTCTTTACGCAGAACGCCGGCGCGCTGCGTGCACTGATCATCGAGCATGGCGTTCCGTTCTGGTTTGCGTCGCCGACGCCGTTCGCGGCGTTTCGTCTCGCCGGCCTGCCGCTGACGCTCGCCTATGCCGGGCAAGCCGCCATCGCCGCGATCGCGATCGCGGCCGCGTGCTTTGTCTGGCACCGCCACCGGGATGCGCGGCTGCGCGGTGCCATGCTGGTCATCGCGACGCTCGCCGTGAATCCCTATCTCTGGCACTACGAACTGTCCTGGCTGTGCATCCCGATCGCCTGCCTGATCGCCATCGGCTCGCAGGACGGCTGGCTGCGTGGCGAGCAAAGTTTCGTGGCCGTCCTGTGGGCGCTGCCGTTGTACGAGTTTCTGAATCCGTGGCTGCATCTGCCGCAGGTCGGGCCGCTCGTGATGACGATCGCGTTGCTCGTGCTGTTGCGGCGCGCCCGGCTTGCGAGCCGCGGCACGCACGCCGCGGTCGTTCGCGCCCCCTGAGCCGATCGCCGCACGTCACGCCGGCACCTGCCCGTGCCGGCGGCCACGCCCGGCAATCGCGCACCAGGTCGCGCTCGCGCGGGCACAACGCCACCGACCTGAACATCCAGCCAGTCAACCTGGCGTCCGCGCGCGCATTGCCGCGCCGGCATCAATTCGTGTTACGAATCCCCGATTCCTGCCTACAATGTTCAGAACGCCAGTCGTCCGGCCTGCCGCGGACGACAACCGGATCCATACGGCGCAGCGCAGGCCGGATCACTCGGGGGACGTATGTCCGCGCATGCCAGAAAACCACTGGTCTCGCTCGTCGTGCCGTTCCACGACGAGGAAGAAGCCATCGACGCGTTCTTTGCCACGACGCTGCCGATCCTCGAATCGGTCGAGTCGGTTCGTTTCGAGATCGTCTGCATCAACGACGGCAGCCGTGACGACACGCTCGGCAGGCTGATCGACGTCGCAGCCGGCGACCCGCGCGTGCGCATCGTCGATCTCACCCGGCGCTTCGGCAAGGAAGCCGCGCTCACCGCCGGCATCGACGAAGCCGCCGGCACCGCCGTGATCCTCATCGACGCCGACCTGCAGGACCCGCCCGCGCTGATCCCCGCGATGGTCGAACGCTGGCTCGCCGGCGCCGAGGTCGTCGCCGCCAAGCGCACCGACCGCATGTGCGACCCGCTGATGCAGCGCGTGGCCGCCGCGCTCTACTACCGCGTACACAACCATCTCTCCGAAGTCGAGATGCCCGAAAACGTCGGCGATTTCCGGTTGATGGATCGCCAGGTCGTCGACGCGCTGCGCGCACTGCCCGAGCGGCGGCGCTTCATGAAAGGCCTGTTCGCGTGGGTCGGCTATCGCATCGAGCTCATCGAATACACGCGTGCGCCGCGCAGCGGCGGCCGTTCCAAATTCTCCGGATGGCGCCGCTGGAACTTCGCGCTCGAAGGCATCACCAGCTTCAGCACCGTGCCGCTGCGCGTGTGGACCTACATCGGCCTCGCGTTCGCCGCGCTGTCGTTCATCTACGGCGCGTTCATCGTCACGCGCACGCTGCTGTTCGGCAACCCCGTGCACGGCTATGCGTCGCTCATCTCCGTGATGCTGTTCGTCGGCGGCATCCAGCTGATCGGCATCGGCGTGATCGGCGAATATCTCGGCCGCATCTATCACGAGTCGAAGCAGCGACCGGTCTATCTCGTGCGGCGGCGCTATCACGCGCAGCGGGACACCGCCGCGCATCCGGCATCGAAGCTGCTGCAGTTTCCGCTCAAGCGCACGCACGCGGCCCGCCGCCGGACGGCGCAGCCCACGGCCGCCGGCCACGGCGCCGCGCGGAAAGCGTCCGTCAAGTAACCGCGCGCACGACGCATGGATCTCCCCCGACAAGCGATACGATCGGCGGCCCCTGCCGTCCGAGCATGGCTGACACCCCGGCGCGTCGTTGCGTACAGCGCGGTCGCGCTCGCATGCTATGCGCTGTTCGTCGCGATCTGGGTAGCCGTCGTCCGTCACGCGCCCGCCACCGCGCCGTCGCGCCCGGGCCCCGACTACGCGGTGTTCTGGTCGGCGTCGTACGTGATGCTGCATGGCTCACCCTGGCAAGCGTACGACCTGCCGACCTTCTCGCGGCTGGCAGCCGACCTGTTCCCGCAGTTCCGCCGCGAAGACCTCGTCGCGTGGCTGTACCCGCCCACCAACCTGCTGCTCGTGACGCCGCTGGCGCTGCTGCCGTACGCAGTCGGCTACCCGCTGTTCGTCGCGTTCGGCGTCGTGGTGTTCGGATTCGCCTCATCGCGCGTATCGGGGCTCGGCGCGACGCCCGGCTTGCGGCGCATCGGCGCGTTCGCGCTGCTCGCCGCCCCGTGCGTGTTCGTCACCGGGATGTTCGGGCAGAACGCGTTCCTCACCGCGTCGTGCGCGGCGCTGGCCGTCTGCTGGGCCGACCGTCGGCCGATGTGGGCCGGCCTCTGCATCGGCCTGCTGTCGGCCAAGCCTCAGATGGCGCTGCTGTTCCCGTTCGTGCTGGTCGCCACGCGCGCCTGGCGCACGATCGCGTGGGCCGCGCTCGCCACCGCCGCGTTCGCCGCGTTGAGCGTCCTGATCTGCGGCGTCGAATCGCTACGCCTGTTCGTCGCCGGCACGGCGCTCGCGCGCACGCTCCTCCTCGAGCAAGGCATCGTGTTCTGGCTCGCGTCGCCGGCGCCGTTCGCCGCGTTCCGCCTCGCGGGCCTGCCGCCTGGCGCCGCGTATGCCGCGCAAGCGTGCATCGCGGCGCTGGCGATCGCCGCCGCCTGCATCGTGTGGATGCGGTCACGCGACGTCCGCTTGCGCGCGGCGGTGCTGGCGGTCGCCACGCTCGCGGCGAACCCGTACGTGTGGCACTACGAGCTCGCCTGGCTCGGCATCGCGATCGCGTGCCTGCTGGCGATCGGCTGGCAGGACGGCTGGCTGCGCGGCGAGCAGACCGCGATCGCGCTCATGTGGCTGCTGCCGGCCGTCGAATACCTGAACCCGTGGCTGCAAGGGCCGCAGCTCGGCCCGGTCGTGACGCTGTTCGCGCTCCTCGTGCTGCTGCGCCGCGCCGGCCCGAGGGCTCAGAACGCGAGCCGCGGCGGTACGTAGACGCCGTAGTACGGCCCGACGCCGGTCGCGACGCCCGTCATCTTCACGCCGGCGACGAAATGGCCCTGGATGTACTTGTACGTACCGCCGAGGGACACGTCGATATGGAACGGCGCGAACGCGACGATCGGCACGCTGGTGCTGGTCGCCGTCTGCGTGACGACCGGCAGCACCACGGTCGCGCCGATCGGCACCGACGTGTAGAGCGTCGCCTTCACGCCGGTCGCGAGGTTGATGGTGTCGCCGATGTTGAGCGGTGTCGGATTGCCGGTTGTCATCAGGCCGCCCATTGTCGTCGTGTCGGTCGCGGTCGACTGGAACGACGTCCACTGTCCGCCCATGCACAGCAGGCCGTAGACCTGGCCGTTCGTGATCGAGAATTCGAACGGCTGGCCCGTCAGCGGATTGATCAGCGGCTGGTTGGTCGCCGCGTTCCAGTACTGGTTGTACACACACTGGTCGATCGCGACCGGAAACAGCCCGCCCGCCCCCACTCCGCCCGGCGCCGCCAGCACCGCCACGGCGGTCGCGCTGTCGGATGCGCCCGGGATCCCCAGCAGCCCGCCGAGCAGCAGCGGAATCGAGCCGCCGTTCACACCGGGCGCGCGCGACACGGTGACCTGCACCGCCGGCACGTCGTACTGGCCCGGCGTGATGGTCGTCGGCTGCATGGAGGCGGGGTTGCGCGTCACGTTCCAGTATCCGGTGGTCACCGTGCCGGTCGACAGCGCCGCGCCGGCCGCCGAGTTCTGCGCGATCACGCCGTTCGCCGCCGGCGCCGCCTGCGACCAGTTCACCGCGCCGCCGCTCGGCGACATCATCGCGTCGGCCCCCGCGAGCGCGGCCGCATCGGCCGCGTTCTGCAACTGGTTGTTCACCGTGACCACCCACGCGATGTCGATCGCCAGCGCGCCGAACGACAGCAGCGGAATCAGGAACAGCAGGAAGAACAGCGCGACCGAACCGCGCTGCCGTTCGGCGTCGACGGGCTGCGTGGCGGTCACGTCATTCATAGAGCATCACCGACGTCGCCGAGACCGTCACCGGGCCGGTCAGCGCGCTGAACGCGGACCCCAGCACGAGCCCCGAATACGTGTAGGTCACCGTCACCGTCAACGCGGTGCCCGACGTCGTGCCGTTCGCCTGCGTCACGGTCACCGCCGGTGTCGTCGCGGTGCCGCCGGTGATCAGGCTGTTCTGCATCGCGTTCTGCGCGATGCCGGCGATCTGCGTCGTGGTCAGCATCGGCACGCGCAGCATGACGCCGGCGCGCGCCGCCTCGCGGCTCGCGTTCGTGATGACGGCCTTGTCGCACAGGATCAGGCTCGTATCGATGATGCCGATCAGCACCATCAGCAGGAACGGCAGCATCAGCACGAACTCGAGGGACACGACGCCGCGCGCGTGGCGGGCGCCCGTCGCCCCGCGTGTCATTTTGCGGCTCCCGCATCCGGCGGGACGACGCCCGGCTCCAGCGCCGCGCCGGACAGCGGCGGCGGGCTACCCGCCCCGCCGGCAACCCCGGCAACCCCGGCGCCCCCGCGCGACGCTAGCCGCGCGCGCACCGCCTGGTAGAAGCGCAGGTTGTCGGCCACCGCCGACGCGGGCAACTCCGCGGACAGCAGCTTCTTCGCCGAATCGGTGTTGCCGAGCACGCCGTACGCGAACGCGAGGTTCTGGCGCGCCTGCCACGGCGCGGACGGCAGCCCGGCGACGTCGAGCAGCACGTTCACGCCTTCGCGCGGCCGATTGCTCAGCACGAGCGACAGCCCGAGGTCGACGCGTAGCCCCTGCGCGTCAGGATGCGCACGCAGCGCCTCGCGATACACGACCTGCGCATCCGCATGACGCCCCTGCAGGTCGAGCACGGTGCCGAGCCCCTCCGCCGCGAGCGGATGGTTCGGCTGCGCGGCGAGCAGGTCGCGATAGCGCTGCGCGGCTTCGTCGAGGCGCCGCTGCCGCAACGCGACGCGCGCGAGCCCGAGCCGCGGGCCGAGCTCCGCCGGTGCCTGCCGCTGCGCTTCGTCGTACAGGATTCGCGCACGCTCCAGGTCGCCCGCGCGGTAGTTGACGTCGCCGAGCCCCAGGCGCGCCGCGAGCGAATCGGGATACTTCGCGAGCACCTTCTCGTACAGCGTCGACGCGAGATCGACGTTGCCGCCGGCCAGTGCGCTGTCGGCGATGCGCAGTTCGGCCTGCGGATCGTCGCTCTTGTGCGACAGCACCGGCCGCGTCTGGATGCCCGACGCGCCGCAGCCGGCCAGCACCGGCAGCACGGCCGCGAGCGCGAACGCGCGTACGACGGATCGTGTCATCTGAACACCTCGAGCAGGCGAATCGCCGCCGGGCCCGCCGCGATCAGGCAGACCGTCGGCAGGATGAACAGCATCATCGGCAGCGTGATCTTCGGCGCAAGCTTCGCGGCCCGTTCCTCGAGCGCGACGATCTGCTCGGTGCGCTCGGTGCGCGACAGCGTGCGCAGCGCCTGCGTGATCGGCGTGCCGAACCGCTGCGACTGCGTCAGCGTCGTCGCGAGCGAGCGTGCCGACGTGAAATCGACTCGCATCGCGAAATGCGCGAGTGTCGCGGACACGTCGCCGCTCAGTGTCAGCTCGTCCGCGCACACGGTCAGCTCGTCGGCGAGCGGCGGGCAGATGCGCACCAGTTCGTGCGCGACGCGCCGGATGCCCGACGCGAGACTGTTGCCGGCCATCGTGCAGATCACCAGCAGGTCCAGCGCATCGGGAAAGCACGTGGCGATGATCCGCCGCCGCCGGCGGATCATCACGCCGAGCACGTATTCCGGCACGATCACGCCGATCACGAAGGCGGCGATCATCGCCAGCGCGCGGATCACGAAGTATTCGCCGAAGCGCGGAATCAGCGGGCTGAACACGATCGCGCCGCACGCGAACAGCACGCCGCAGCTCAGCTTGATCCCGATCATCACCGACGCCGCGCGGCGCTCGCGAAAGCCCGCGCGCGTCAGCTGCAGGCCGAGCTTCACGCGCTGCATCGGGTCGAGCACCGGCAACCGTTCGCCGAGCTGCGCGAGCCGGCGGGTCAGGTCCAGGCGGACGCCGCCCGGCTGCAGCCATCCCGCCATCGATGCGGGCGGATGCTGCCCGGCAGCCTGCCGCACGCGCACCGCGATCCGCTGGCGCGTGCCGCCGCCGGGCGTGGCGAGCGCCACCGCGACACAGCCGAGCAACAACAGCAACTCGAGGCCGCGGGCGGCCAGTATCGACATCGTCATCGTGCAGTATCCAGTTTCGAGATCTTGCGGATCACCAGCAGGCCGACCGTCAGCAACCCGGCCGCGATCGTCAGCATCGTGTGTCCCGGGTGCGTCGTGAACAGCAGCATCACGTACTCGCGGTTCACGAGAAACAGCACGCCGATCATCACGAACGGCACCGCCGAAATGATGTTCGTCGTGACGCGCCCTTCGGCAGTCAGCGCGCGGGTCTTCAGGCGGATGTCGCGACGCGTGCGGATGATGCTCGACAGCTCGTCGAGCGTTTCGCCGAGGCTGCCGCCGGTCTCGCGCTGCAGCAGCAGGTAGACGGTGAAGAACGAGAAGTCCGCAATCATCAGCCGGTCCGCCGCGTGCGTCAGCACGTCCTTGAGATCCGCGCCGACGCGCAGGCTGTCGCCCATCGAGCGGAACGTCGCGCGCACCGGCTCGGCCGCGCCGTCGCCGACCATGCTGATCGCCTGCGTGACCGGAATGCCCGCGCGCACGGCCCGCACGATCATGTCGATCGCGTCCGGGAACGCTTCGAGAAAGCGAATCCGGAAGCGCTCCACCAACGCACGGTAGCTCGCACGCATCGCGACCAGCGGCAACCCGACGTAGATCAGCGGACGCAGGAAGTCCGGCGGCCCGATCAGCTTCACCGCGACGATCGCGACGATCGCGCCGGCGATCGTGCTCGCGACGACGATCCTCACGCCGCCCTTGCCGCCGACCGCGCGCACGCGCGTCACGCGGCGCTGCAGCCACGCGCGCAGGCGGCCCTGGCGGCGCTCGAGGTTGAACAGCGCGACCCCGGGCGTGGCGGATGCGAGCCCGTCGCGCCCGGCGAGCGACGGCGACAGCCGGCGCATCCGCGCGCGGATGCGCTGGGCCGGCGTGCGGCTCGCGCGATCGAACCACGACGACAGCACGAGCCCGACCGCGAGGATCATCACGAACGCGCCCACCGCGAACAGGTCGGCGGCCCTCATTGCCGGAACACCTCGGCGAGCGCATCCTCGACGCCGTAATACGCGGCGCGCGCCGCGAATCCCGGCCGCAAGGGCGACGCCTCGAACACGCCCTTCACCGCGTCGCGCGTCGTGTCGCCTTCCTGGCGGAACGCGAACAGGTCCTGGGTGATCACCACCTCGCCTTCCATCCCGACGATCTCGGTGATCCGCGTGACGCGCCGCACGCCGTCGCGCATCCGCTCGATCTGCACGAACAGGTGCACGGCGCTCGCGATCTGGCGCCGAATCGACAGCAGCTGCAGGTTCGCGTTCGCCATCATGACCATGCTCTCGAGCCGGCTGATCGCATCGCGCGGCGAATTCGCGTGGATCGTCGTCATCGAGCCGTCGTGCCCCGTGTTCATCGCCTGCAGCACGTCGAACGCCTCGGGGCCGCGAATCTCGCCGAGGATGATGCGGTCGGGCCGCATGCGCAGCGCGTTGCGCACGAGATCGCGCTGCGAGATCCCGCCGAGCCCTTCGGTATTCTCCGGCCGCGTCTCGAGGCTCACGACGTGCGGCTGCAGCAACTGCAGCTCGGCCGCATCCTCGATCGTCACGATCCGCTCGTGCTGCTCGATGTGCTGCGACAGCGCGTTGAGCAGCGTCGTCTTGCCCGAGCCGGTGCCGCCCGAGATCACGATGTTCAGCCGGCACGCGCATGCGACCTTGAGCACCTGCAGCATCGGATGCGAGATGTTGCCCTGCTGCGCCATCCGCGCGAGCGTGATGTCGCGCTTCGCGAACTTGCGGATCGAGATCGACGGGCCGCGCATCGCGATCGGCGGCAGCACGACGTTCACGCGGCTGCCGTCGGCGAGCCGCGCATCGACCATCGGGCTGCTCTCGTCGACCCGGCGCCCCACCGCCGCCGCGATCCGCTGCGCGACGCTCGCCACGTGCGCGTCGTCGCGGAACTTCAGCGACGTGAGCTCGAGCCGGCCCGCGCGCTCGACGTAGACCTGGTCGGGCCCGTTGACGAGGATGTCGGTGACCGTATCGTCGGCGAGCAGCGGCTCGATCGGCCCGACGCCGAACATGTCGTTCAGGATCGCATCGACGATCAGCACCTGCTCGCCGGCCGTGATCTTCAGGCGCTCGCGCTCGACCGTGTGCGCGGCCACCTGCTCGATGCCCGCGCGCACTTCGTCGCGCGTCTTCATCAACGCCGCCGACATGTTCATCGACGCGAACACCGCGCTGCGGATCGCGTCGAACTTGCTCGACCGGATCAGCGCCTCGTGGGTGTCGGCCGCCACGGATGCGCGCGCCGGAGCCGGTGCAGGCGTGTCCGCCGCGATCGGGGCCGAGGCCGATGGCGCGGCCTCGCGCGCCACGGCGGGCGTCGCGGCCTGTGGCTCGGCCGGCGCGGGATCCGCCGGCGGCCGGTTACGGGTGCCGAACGTCACGTTCCCTTCCTCCACTTGACGAGCCGCGCATACCACGGCTCGGCGACGACCATCGGCTCGCCGGTGATGCCGTTCGCGAGCTGCCGGATCTGGTCCAGGAAGCCGTTGCGCTTCGCGCCTTCGATCGGCTCGCCGAGGTTCTCCGCGACGGCGAGCGTCTGCGGCTCGTGCGGCAGCTCGTGCAGCTTCGCGCCGCCGAATGCGTCCTCGAAATCGACCGGTTCGACGCGGCCCGCGACCGGTGCGAGCGGATTGTTCAGCACCATCGACAGCAGCCGCTCGCCGGGCAGTTCCCGCACGAAGCGCACGATCCGCGCGGCTTCGTACGCGGCGAGCACCGAACGGTCGACCACGACATGGACGAGATCGGACGCCACGAGCGCGTCCTCGAGCAGCTTGCCGGCGCCGCGGCCGACGTCGAACAGCACGTAGTGGAAGCGGTCCTTCAGCATGTCGACCAGACGCGCGACGGCCTGGTCGCCCAACGGGACGTCGGCGCCGTAGGCCAGCTCGGCGGAGAGGACGTGCAACCGGTCGCCCTTCGTCACGAACATGCGCTCGAACAATGCGTCGTCGGGACGCTGCCCCATGTTCAGCAATTCGATCAGCCCGTTGTTGCTGGACAGCCCGAGCATCGAATTCGCGCCGCCGCCATGCAGGTTCAGATCGACGTAGGCGACCCGGCGGCGCTTCTCGCTCGCCAGGAAGCGCGCGAGGCTCACCGTGATCGTGGTCGCGCCGACGCCGCCGCGCGCGCCGACGAAGCTCACGACCTTGCCGGTGCGCACCTGCACGACCGATTCCGTCGCGGTCAGCGCACGCCGCATCAACTCGACGGTCAGCGGCTTGACGATGTAGTCCTGCACGCCGATGCCGAGCAGGTTGCGAAACAGCCCGACGTCGTTCTGCGTGCCGATCGCGATGACGCGCACCGACGGGTCGCACACGTCGGCGAGCCGCATCATGTCCGATACCGGCAACACCGAATCCGACACGTCGATGACGAGCTGGCGCGGCGAACGCTCGTACTGCTGCAGCAACCGGATCGCATCGTCGCAGGTGCCAGGCTGCAGGTGGGTGCGCGTGATCGCCAGCTCCTGCGTGACGCGGCGTATCACGTCCTCGCTGCCCGAATCGGCGACGACCGCGACGAGATCGGCCGCGCCCGCGGACGCGGCGCGCCGGGTTTGCTGACGGTCGAGGAGGTTCATGGGCGGCATCGTGATGGCATCCGGGTCCGGTCAATGGCTGGGCGAGCCGGTCGTCAGCGTCTTGCCTGGCGTCGGCTGCTTCACGCGATCCTCGACGTAGCGGCGCACCGCGTCGGCTGCCGTCTGCGCATCCGCGCCGCCGTACGGCACGGGCGCGACGAGATCCTCGGGCCGCGCGAGCATCGCCGCGAGATTCGAATAGGTCGCGCAGCCGAACGGCACGCCGGGCCGCGCGAACCCCGCGTCGACGAGATGCGACGGCTGCATCAGCTTCGCGCAATCAGGCGCCACCGCGTGCGCGCCGTCGAAGCCGATCGCCCGCGCATCGGGCAGGTTGACCGGCGGCGGCGCCGACAGGCAGCCCGCGAGCACCAGCGGCAGCAGTGCGGCAACGGTCGATCGGGTTCGCATGCGCGCTCCTCCGGTTCAGTACACGAAGCCCGCGGCGCCGACGAGGCGCGGCGTGTCGCCCGACAGCAGGTCGAGCCCGAGGTTGCGCTGCACCGCGAACTCTAGGTCGCTGCTCGGCCGCGCGACGGTGTCGATTGCCTGCTCGAGCTGGCCGGGCCCGGTCGGCTGCACGATGTACGGCGTGACGATCACGACCACCTCGGTCTTGTTGTCCTGGAAGTTCTTCGACGAAAACAGCCGGCCGATGATCGGCAGCCGGCCGAGCCCCGGAATCTGCGACACGGTGTCGGCCGTCTGGCTCTGCAGCAGCCCGCCGATCGCGAAGCTCTGCCCGCTCGACAGCTCGACCGTCGTCTCGACGCGCCGCACCGTGAGTGCCGGCACCTTGATGCTGCCCGTCGTCACGCTGTTGCTCGCATCGACCTCGCTGACTTCCGGCCGCACCTTGAGGCTGATGCGGTTGTCGGTGAGCACGGTCGGCGTGAAATCGAGCGACACGCCGAACGGCTTGTACTCGACCGTGATCACCCCCGTGTTGCCGGTCTGCGCGACCGGGATCGGAATCTCGCCGCCCGCGAGGAAGCTCGCCGTCTCGCCGGACATCGCGGTGAGGTTCGGTTCGGCGAGCATCGTGATCAAGCCCTCCTGGTCGAGTGCGTCGAGCACGACGTCGATCGACCAGCGCCCCGCGCGGAATCCGCCGAGCACCGAGAAGGCGCCCGTCGGCGACAGGTTGAACAGGCCGTTCGTCGGGTCGAACAGCGTGCGTCCGTTGAACAGCCCGCCGACGAAGTTGCCGGCAGCGCCCAGCGAGCTCCAGTTGATGCCGAGCTGCTGCGTGACGTTGCGGCTCACCTCGGTCACCCGCACGCGCAGGTTCACCTGGATCGGGCGCGACAGCGTGAGCCGGTTCACGATCTTTTCCTTGTCGTGCAGGTACGGCGTGAGCGACTGCATCACGGCGTCCGCGTCGGCCGCGCTCGGCACCTTGCCCGACACCATCAGCGAGCCCGGCGCGCCGGACACCGACAGCTTCAGCTGCGGAAAGCGGCTGTCGAGCACGCCCTGCAGCGACGCCGTGTCGACCTGCACGATCACCGTCTTGCGCAGGATCGGGCGATGGTTCGCGCCGAGCGCGATCAGCGTGGTCGTGCCCGCCTTCTTGCCGAACACGAACACGGTGCGCGGGGACGGCACCTGGATGTCCGCGATGGACGGATCGGCAACGAACATCGCGGCCGCGGGTTCGGGCAGCGACAGCAGTTCTCCCTTGCCGGTCGCGATCGACAGCGCCGCGCCCGCGTCCGGCGCGCGTGCGACCTGCGCCAGCACGCCCCCGGACGCGACGATGCAGGCCAGGCACCCGAAAGCGATCCAACGAACCATGCGCACCATGCGTGTTCCCGTCAAATGCCGGCCGCCGGGCGGCCGGCCCGAATCGTCAATCCGTCACTGCGCCGCCACGGCCGGCGGCTGCGCAGTGGCCTCCGCCGCGACATTGGCGCCGCCCGTCGTCGTGGGCGTCGCGGGCATCGCCGGCCAGGCCGGCAGCCCGGCCGGCAACGGCGGCAGGCCCGGCGTGCCGGTGCCGCCGCCACGCGATCCGTCGTCGACCGACGAACCGCGATAGATCACGACCGCGTTGCTCCGCCACGCCGGCCGCGCGCCCGACTCCGGCCGGGCGGACGGTTCGCGTGCGGCCTCGCGGGCCGCGCGCGACACGTCGCCGGCCCACACGGGCTGCGTATCGGGCTCCTGCGCGTCGCCGCCTGCCGGCTGCCGCCGGTCGCTCGTCGCGAAGCTGCGCAGCGCGAGCGACAGCGAGCCGAGGCGGGTCGCCACCAGCACGACCTGCGCGGTGCGCGGCGCGACCTCGAGCGTGACCGTGCGGGCGCGGGCCGTCGCGTCCGGCGCGCTCGCGGGCGCCTTCGCGCGCTGGAATTCGGAGCCGACCGCGAGCACGCGCGCGCGCCGCACCACGGTCTCCGCTTCGAACGTGCCGGGCGACGTCGCCGAGCCGCCGATCTGCTGCGTCAGCAACACGTCGACGAAGTCGCCCGGCTGGATCAGCCCCGCGTTGCCCGACACGTCGTCGACCGGCACCGAGATCGCGCGCATGCCGGGCTGCAGCGCCGCCGCGAGAAAATCCGGCGCACCGGCCGGTATCACGTTCTCGACGCGAATCGGTGCGCCGGCGCCGACGTGGTTGCGCAGCAGCGCGCCCTTCAGGTCCGCGCCCGGCTGCGACTCGACGAACGCGCCAGCCGGCACCTGCGCGCGCGGCATGCGCTTCCACGCCAGATCGTTGTCGCGCAGCAGCAGCCCTTCCGGCAGGTCGGCGGCGGCGACCCGCACGCGCGCCTGATCCGTTTCGGCGGGCACCGACGGCGTCGACGCGGCGACGTACAGCTCGCGCAGGATGAACGCACCGATGCCGGCGGCAACGACGAGCACGGCCAGTCTCAGCGGTTTGGGCATGGCGGCGTGCGTCCCCCCGGCTAGGTCAGCGAAACCGTGTGTGGAAACGACGCCCAGACGGCCAGCGTGCCGCCGAGCGCGAGCGCAACGCCGTACGGCACGCCGCGCGCGGCGACCGCGCGAACCGAGGCTGCGCGTCGCGGCCGCGCCGCCAGCAACGCGACGCCGCACAGCGCACCGCCCGCGCCGACGCCCGTCAGGACCGGCAACGCCAGCGACGGGCCGGCCCACAGGAATACCGCCGCCGCCAGCTTGACGTCACCTCCGCCGATCCAGCCCGCATGGCGCATGCCGCCGAACAGCAGCAGCATCGCCGCACCGGTCGCGACATGGCCGGCCAGCGGCGCGAACCCGTCGCGCGCGAGCGCCGCCGCGACGAAATACAGCGCCGCGAACGCGAGCACCGCGCGATTGGACAGGCGCCGGTCGCGCAGATCCTGCGCGGCGAGCGAGGCCAGCAAGACCGTGGCCACCGACTGCACGAGCATGAGCATGGGAGAGCCGTCCGTCGACACGCCCCGGCCGGATACGTTCTACCGCTGCGGATCCCGGTGTTCGTCGGTGGCGCTCGGGTTCAGGGGATCAGATCAGGCTCGTCACCTTGTTGATCAGCGTCGTGAACACGCTCGGCAAGCCGCCGGCGTTGCTGCTGAGGATCACGCCGACCGCCGCGAGCGCGACCACGACGATGCCCGCCAGCACGGCGTATTCGAGCGAACTGACGCCACGTTCGTCACGCAGCAGGGATTTGACGTATTGCAGCATGGCAACCTCCGTGTAACGGGGCCGGTGACCGACCGTTGAACGCAAAGATGCTCCGTTGCTCCGGTGGTTGCGCAGGGCATCCGCCCATGGCGATCCATGCGCGCGACCCTGGCACGAGGCCGCCCGCATCCCCCGGAATCCTCTCTCGATTACTGCAACACGCGGCGTGCAACGACATCTTCGATCGTTGCGTGCCTGCATCGGTGGTGCGGTCTTCCCGCACGATGCAACCGCGCTGATTCGTCTAGGGTATAGACAATTTTTCAGGCGAATTCAAATTATTTGGCGTCGGAATGCATTTATGGATTTCATCCTGCAACGATGAAATCCATGTCGTGCATTTCCGGTCATTTTTTCTCGCGTGACAGCGAAGGGTTCGCCGATCGGAACGAGCATGCCGACTGCTGCAGCGCGTGAATGATCGCCCCGGTTTCCATTCGATTTATCGGCATGCCGGGCCGATCCGCATGCGGCCGTCTTGCCACGCCCGGCCGGCCGTCCCGGCATGCACGACGGCCTCGCATCACATCTCCCCCGACCACCTGCCCCCGTTTTTCCGCCCGGATTCGGCAAATGATCTTCGCGCGAATCCACGCGCGTCTTCATCGCGACTTTCCAACCGGCAATTTCACGATTCCGCTTCCAGCTTCATTCGACTTGATTGGAATCCTGATTGAATGTCAGTTGCATGTGAATGCCGTTCTCATCCGGATGGAACGAATCGCCCGGCGCACCAACCCGAAAAACGGCGATAAGCATAGTTCAAATCGTTTCTTGTCCAGCCCTGGCACGTCATCGAGAATGCGCCGACGGGCTGAGGCCCGGCTTCGCTTCCCCCCAACGTTCCGGAACCATCGATTCATGCTTCCATTGCGCCTGCTTCGCTCGCTGCTGATCGCGTCCCTCTTTGCGTTGCCGGCCGCCGCCGCGCACGCCGACAAGCCCGCCACCATCCGCATCGGTGTCGCCCAGCAAGGCGCCGGCGATCCGCCGACGTTCGGCGGATCCAGCGCGGCCACCGCGCAGTTGCAGCAGCTGGTCGAAAAGGAGTTCGCGGCCGACGGCATCAAGGTGCAGTGGCTGTTCTTCAAGGGCGCAGGGCCGGCCGTCAACGAGGCGATCGCCAACAAGGCGCTCGACTTCGCGTACCAGGGCGACCTGCCCGCCGTGCTCGCCCGGGCGAACGGGATCAAGACGCGCCTGCTGCTCGCCGCGAGCGTGCGCTCGGGCGTCAAGATCGCGGTGCCGCCCGACTCCCCGATCCGCTCGATCAAGGACCTGAAGGACCGCCGCGTGTCGATCTTCCGCGGCACGAACCTGCAGCTCGTCGCCGACAACGCGCTCGCGAAGAACGGCCTCGGCGAACGCGACCTGCGCGTGATCAATCTCGACGCCGCGAGTTCGCTCGCCGCGCTCGCGTCGAAGGGCATCGACGCGTCGGTGGGCGACTACCAGCTGTACAAGCTGCGCGACGCGGGGCTCGCGAAGATCATCTACGAGTCGCAGAACGACGGTCCGCAGCTCACGCGCCAGACCCACCTGCTCGTGCTCGACGATTTCGAGCGCGCGCATCCGGACATCGTGCAGCGCGTCGTCACCGCAGTCGTGAAGGGCGCGCAATGGTCGTCCGATGAAGCGAATCGCGATGCGCTGTTCAAGCTGTGGGCGAAAAGCGGCGTGCCGGTGTCGTCGTGGCAGGCCGACTATGCGAACCAGCGCCTGAAGGATCGCCTGTCGCCGTTGATCGATCCGTTCGTCGTCGCGCGCTACAAGTCCGTCGCGCAGGATGCGCTGGCACTGAAGCTGATCCGTCAGCCGGTCGACGTCGATGGCTGGTTCGAGCCGAAGTATCTCGACAATGCGCTGCGCACGCTGAAGCTCGAAAGCTACTGGCCACGCTACGACGCGGCCGGCAAGCCCCTTTCCTGACCCGGACCTGCCACGATGAGCGACACCGCCTTTTCCATCCCGTCATCCGGGCGCCACGCGCTCGCCGCGCCGCCGCACCGTGCGGCGGCCGTGAAGCGGTGGTCGTGGCGGCTCGCGCCGTGGCTGCTGCCCGCGCTGCTGTTCACGCTGTGGAGCGTCGGCAGCGCGCGCGGCTGGATCGCGCCGCAGATCCTGCCGCCGCCCGAACGCGTGTTCGACGCACTCGCGGATCTCGCGACGAGCGGCGATCTCGTGCGCCACACGCTGATCAGCCTGCAGCGCGTGCTGGTCGGCTTCGCCGCCGGCACGCTGCTCGGCTTCGCGACCGGCGTCGCGCTCGGCCTGTCGCGCACGCTGGAAGCCTACGTGCTGCCGAGCTTCAATGCGCTCGTGCAGATTCCGGTGCTCGGCTGGCTGCCGTTCCTGCTGCTGCTCGTCGGTGTCGGCGAGCCGCTCAAATACCTGCTGATCGCGCATGCGGCGCTCGTCCCCGTCACGCTGAGCACGTTGCAAGGGTTTCGCCAGACCCCGCCCGCGCTGGACGAAGTCGCCCGCGTATTCGGCTACACGCAGCGGCAACGCATCGTGCACGTCGTGCTGCCCGCCGCGATCCCGACGCTCGCGACCGGCGTGCGGCTCGCGTTCACGAAGTCGTGGCTCGCGCTCGTCGTCGTCGAGCTCGTCGCATCGTCCGAAGGGCTCGGCTACCTGATCGTGTACGGGCGGCAACTGTTCCAGCTCGATCTCGTGATGGCGGCCGTGATCGTCGTCGGCGCGGTGGGCCTGCTGATCAACCGGCTGCTCGATGCGCTCGAAGCGCGCTTGCGCCGCGGCGTGCCGTCCGCGTTCCGCGGCTGAAGCGCCGCCCCTGCCCGCGCCACCGAAGGAGTCCCACCCTTGACGTATCCTGCTGCCGCACCTGACGCCACCCCGCCTGCTGGCGCGACCGCCCGCCGCCTGCGCGCACCCGACTGGCGCGGCTTCGTGCTGCCGCTCGTCGCGTTCGCGCTGTGGTGGGCGATCGCTTCCGCGCACCTCGTGAGCAGCGGGTTGCTCGTCGGCCCCACCGACGTGCTGAGTACCGCATGGGCGCAAACCACGAGCGGCGCACTCGGCCGCGCGCTGTCCGCGTCGCTCGCGCGTGAAGCGTGCGGCTTCGTGCTCGGCGCGACGGGCGGGCTGCTGCTCGGCGCCGCGCTCGGACTATCGCGCGTCGCGGCGCGCATGGTCGGCCCGAGCTTCGACACGTTCAAGCAGATCTCGCTGTTCGCATGGATTCCGCTGATTTCCGTATGGTTCGGCCTCGGCGACGTCGCCAAGGTCGTGTTCCTGTCGCTCGCCGCGCTGCTGCCCGTCGCCGCGCATACCTGCGACGGCATTCATGCGGTGCCGCGCGCGTATGTCGACGTCGCCCGCGCGCTGCGCTACTCGCGGCTCCAGCTCGTGCGCTACGTGATCCTGCCGGCCGCGCTGCCGTCGATCTTCACCGGGCTGTATCTCGGCCTGATCTATTCGTGGCTCGCGACGCTCGGCGCCGAATACCTGCTGGTCGCCGGCAGCGGGATCGGCAACACGCTGATCGACGGCAGCGAGCAGTTCCGGATGGATCTCGTGCTGTTCGGGATCATCGTCGTCGGCGTGACCGGCTGGGCGCTGAACGCGATCGCGCGTGCGATCGAGCGCAAGGTGCTGGCCCGGCGCGGCGACCCGACGCGCTGATCGCCTTTTCCTTCCTCGTCACCCTCTTCCTCGCACCGCCATGACGACCCTCGCCTCCGATTCGCTCGACATCCTCCACGTGAGCAAGCACTACGCGCAACGCGGCGCCGCGCTCGCCGTACTCGACGACGTGTCGCTGCACGTGCGCGCCGGTGAATTCGTCACGATCGTCGGCGCGAGCGGTTGCGGCAAGTCGACACTGCTGCGGCTGATCGCCGGGCTCGATACCGATTACGCGGGCGAGATCCGGGCCGGCGCCGAACGCGTGCGCGACACGTCGCTGCAGCGCGGGATCGTGTTCCAAGATCACCGGCTGTTCCCGTGGCTGACCGTCGCGCAGAACATCGAGGCCGCGCTGCGCAACGCCCCGCTCGATGCGGCCGCGAAGCGGCGCGCGGTTGCCGATCACATCGCGCTCGTCGGGCTGAACGGCTTCGAGCATGCGTATCCGAACCAGCTGTCGGGCGGGATGGCGCAGCGCGTCGCGATTGCGCGCGGCCTCGTGAACCGCCCGCGCGTGCTGCTGCTCGACGAACCGTTCGGCGCGCTCGACGCGCAGACGCGCGCGCGGATGCAGAACGAACTGCTGCGCATCTGGGAGCAGGAGCGCATCACGATGATCCTCGTCACGCACGACGTCGACGAAGCCGTGTATCTCGGCGACCGCGTCGTGACGATGGCACCGCGCCCGGGCCGCATCGAACGCATCGTCGATGTCGCGTTGCCGCGCCCGCGCCGGCGCGATTCGCCGGAATTCGCGCGATTGCGCGATACCGTGCTCGCCGATTTCGACGACCGCGACCCGCCGGACGACGATCGCCCGGGCGGCCAGCGCATCGACACGCCGCGCCCGCACCGGATCGGCGAATGGCGGCTTGCGTGGTAGTACGCATGTCGCGCCGCATTGCTCAGCATGACGACGCATATCGATCATCGCTGCGCACACGCTAAGGTTGTGACGATTCATCGGTTCCGATTGCGCGCGGTCCCTGCTTGAATGGAGACTCGACCGACCCGACTCCAGGAGACTCCCGATGTCCGAAGTCCAGCACGCCGCTCACCCGTCTTCGCATGCTTCGCACGCCGCGCCGCGCACGGCCGCCACGCCGCTCCAGCTTCGCCAGGTCGCCGGCCGGATCGGCGCCGAGATCGCCGGCGTGCGGCTGTCGGGCACGCTCGACGACGCGACGTTCGACGCGATCCAGGCCGCGCTGCTGCGCCACAAGGTGCTGTTCTTCCGTGGCCAGCAGCATCTCGACGACACCGCGCAGGAAGCGTTCGCACGCCGCTTCGGCAAGACCGTCGCGCACCCGACCGTGCCGTCCGTCGACGGCAGCGCAGCTCTGCTCGAACTCGATTCCGCGCACGGCGCGCGCGCCAATTCGTGGCACACCGACGTGACCTTCGTCGATGCGTACCCGAAGATCTCGATCCTGCGTGCCGTCGTGATTCCGCCGTTCGGCGGCGACACCGTGTGGGCCAACACGGCCGCCGCGTACACGAACCTTCCCGAACCGCTGCGCGCGCTCGCCGACACGCTGTGGGCGCTGCACACCAACGCATACGACTACGCGTCGACGCACGTGCATGCCGACGATACGCAACTGAAGCGCTACCGCGAAGTGTTCACGTCGACCGTCTACGAAACCGAGCACCCGGTCGTGCGCGTCCATCCGGAAACCGGCGAACGCACGCTCGTGCTCGGGCATTTCGTGCAGCGGCTCAAGGGGCTGTCGGCGCAGGATTCCGCGCACCTGCTGCAGGTGTTCCATGAACACGTGACGCGTCTCGAGAACACCGTGCGCTGGAACTGGCAGGAAGGCGACGTCGCGATCTGGGACAACCGCGCGACGCAGCACTACGCGATCAACGACTACGGCGATGCGCGCCGTGTCGTGCGCCGCGCCACCGTGCACGGCGACGTGCCGGTCGGCATCGACGGCCGCCAGAGCGTCGTGCTGAAGGGGCCTGGCGCGACGCTGCAATAACGCCCGCGTCGCGCGGCGGCGGTGCGCCATGCGCGCCGCCGCGCCTGCCCCCGCTTTCCGCTACCGGACACCGACCATGCACTTCCCGCCTCCGGACCGACGCGCACCCGCGCAACGATGTCGGCCCTCCGCCCCCTCCACTTCCGCCAGGAGCGTCGCATGAGCGCCCTACTCGAACCCGCCGCCCAGCCGGTCGACGTGATTCCGCTGTCCGCCCATATCGGCGCGGAAATCCGCGGCGTCGACCTCACGCAACCGTTGACCACGCCGCAGATTGCGGCGATCCGCGCCGCGCTGCTGAAATGGCGCGTCATCTTCTTTCGCGAGCAATTCCTCACGCACGAGCAGCACGTCGCGTTCTCCGCGCAGTTCGGCGAGCCGACGGTCGGTCACCCGGTGTTCGGGCACGTCGACGGGCATCCGGCCGTCTACTCGATCGCGAAGCATCGCAAGGCGACGCGCTTCGAAGGCGAACCGGTGCGCCGCCCGTGGACCGGCTGGCACACCGACGTGACGGCCGCCGTGAACCCGCCGTGGGCGTCGATCCTGCGCGGCGTGACGATCCCGCCGTACGGCGGCGACACGCACTGGACGAACCTCGTGCGCGCGTACGAAACGCTGTCGGCGCCGCTGCGCGGCTTCGTCGATGGCCTGCGCGGCGTTCACCGCTTCACGCCGCCGGCCGGCGCGCGCGCCACCGGCGCGTTCGACGACGCGGTCGAACGCCGCCCGCTCGTCACCGAGCATCCGCTCGTGCGCGTGCATCCGGAGACCGGCGAACGGGCGCTGTACGTGAGTCCGAGCTTCCTGAAATCGATCGTCGGGCTGACGCCGCGCGAGAGCCAGGCGCTGCTCGAACTGCTGTGGGAACACGTGACGCGGCCGGAATTCACGATCCGCTTCAAGTGGGAACCGCGCAGCATCGCGTTCTGGGACAACCGCGCGACCGCGCACCTCGCGCCCGTCGACATCTTCGATCTCGACTTCGACCGCCAGCTGTATCGCACGACGCTCATCGGCGATGTGCCGGTCGGCCCGGACGGACGGCCGTCGGTCGCACTCGAAGGCTCGCCGGTCGAAGCCGCGGCGGCGGTCGCGCTCAACTGAACCGACCCGACAAGACGGCAGCCGGCGCGCATTGCATCGCGCCGGCCTTTCCCGTCGTCACACCGCGCGGACGACAGCACCGTCCGCGCGGCCCGCCCGTCAATCCAGCCAGACCCCGTCGAAGCGATGCCCGCCGAGCGGCGAGAACGTCAGCCCGTGCACGCGTTTGGACACCGGCAGCGACACGATCGACGTCGCGATCGGCGTGAACGGCACCTGGTCCTTGAACACGACCTGCGCCTGCTCGTACAGCGCCGTGCGCTTCGCGACATCCCCATTGGAACGCGCCGCGTCCACCAGCTTCTCGAAATCCTGGTTGCACCACTTCGCGAGATTGCTGCCGTGCACCGCGTCGCAACCGAGCAGCGTGCCGAGCCAGTTGTCGGGGTCACCGTTGTCGCCCGACCAGCCGTACAGGATCGCGTCGTGCTGCCCGTCATGCTTCGCGCGGCGGTTGTATTCACCCCACTCGTAGCTGACGATCTTCGCGCGCACGCCGATCTTCGCCCAGTCCTGCTGGATCAGTTGCGCCATCAACTGCGCATTCGGGTTGTACGGGCGCTGCACCGGCATCGCCCACAGCGTCAGGTCGAAGCCGTTCGGGAAGCCGGCCTGCGCGAGCAGCGCCTTCGCGGCCGCCGGGTCGCGCGGCGCGTCCTTCAGCCGCGGGTTGTACGACCATTGCGCGGGCGGCATCGGGTTCGTCGCGATCGTCGCGTCGCCGTTGAACACGGTCTTCACGATCGCCGACTTGTCGATCGCGATGTCGAGCGCGCGACGCACGTCGACGCGATCGAGCGGCGCATGCTGCGTGTTGTACGCGACGAAGCCGACGTTGAAACCCATCCCCGAGAACAACGTCAGCTTCGGGTCGCGCCGCACCGTGTCGAGATCGGCCGGCCGCGGGAACGCCGATACCTGGCACTCGCCGGCCACCAGCTTCTGCAGGCGTGCGGCCGGATCGGGCGTGATCGCGAACACGAGGCGCGAGAGCTTCACGTCGTCCGGCTTCCAGTAGTCGGGATTCGCGTCGTAGCGGATCAGCGCGTCCTTCTGGTACGTGCGCAGCAGGAACGGCCCCGTGCCCACCGGGAACTGGTTGATGTCGGCCTCGCGATGGCGCGCCGCGAGCTGCGACGCATACTCGGCCGACAGGATCGACGCGAACGCCATCGCGAGATTGCGCACGAACACGACGTCGGGTGTCTTCAGCACGAAGCGCACCGTGTAGTCGTCGACCTTGTCGATGCGCTCGACGTTGCGGTCGAAGCCGAGGTCGCTGAAATACGGGAAGCTGACCGGATAGGCCTTGCGGAACGGATCCTCGGGATCGAGCATCCGGCGGAACGTGAAGACGACGTCGTCGGCCTGGAACGGCCGCGTCGGCTTGAACCACGCGGTGGTCTGGAATTTCACGTCGCGCCGCAGGTGGAACGTGATCGTGCGCTGGTCGGGCGACACGTCCCAGCTCGTCGCGAGCGCCGGCTCGAGATCGAGCGTGCCGCGCTTGAACTGCACGAGCCCGTTGTAGACCGGGTACGTGCTCGCATCGAAATCGGTGCTCGTCGTATGCTGGCCCGGATCGAAGCCGGCCGGGCTGCCTTCGGTGCAATACACGAGCGTCTTGCCGGACGGCGCGGCAAGCGCGTGCGTGCCCGCGCCGGCGAGCAGCAGCGACGCCGCGATGCAACGCAGGGCCGCGGCGGCATGGGGTACGCCACGCGCACGACGCGCAGCTGACGAAACGAAAGCGTTCTTCATGGTGACGGAGACAGGAGAGAGCTGTCATGAAAATGACGACGGCCGATCTTCGCGCGCCGCCCGCCGATCGCTTACCAATTAATTTCGCGTTGCTTATCGTCGTGGCTGCATCCCGCTGCCCGTGCATGAAAACGTCCGCGCGAGCACCGGGCGGCCGTCTCGCAGCGCCGTCTTCCGGCCCCCTGCAGACTCGCCGGAAATGGTGCATCGTATCGGCTGGCCAACACTGGTACGGGCGCGCCCGGATTTGCCCGGCGCCGCCGCGCCGCCGATTCCAGGAGGACACACGATGCCTGTCAGCTCCGAAACGTCTGCTCGCCCGGTAAAGACGCCGGGCCCCGATCACCCGATCACGATCGAACTGCACCCGCGGCGCGTCGTGGTCAAGGCGGCCGGCAGGGTCGTCGCGGATACGCGCCGCGCGCTGGCGCTGCGTGAAGCCGCCTACCCGGCGGTGCTCTACATCCCGCGCGAGGACGCCGACCTGACACTGCTGCAACGCACCAATCACGCGACGTACTGTCCGTACAAGGGGGACGCCGCCTACTACTCGATTCCGGTCGCCGGCGAGCGCGCGGTCAATGCCATCTGGACCTACGAGGCGCCCTATCCGGCCGTCGAGGCAATCCGCGGGCACCTCGCGTTCTATCCGGATCGCGTCGATTCGATCGAGGAAAGCCCCGCCGGCTCCGATTGAGGGTCGCGGCAGTCGTTCGTCGAACGCCGGGCGGCTGCGTGTGCGCGTGTGCGAATTCGCCGGCGGGTTCCCGTGCCGATCACCGACCCGAACCCGTCCACCTGGCCCGCCGCTGATTTGCATATGCGGATTCGTTGGTTGGCCGCCGGCCTGCGCGGCCGTATCGTCCTGAATCCGGCGCGGGCCGGCCCGTGGCGCGCATTGCCCGCATCGGGCTCCGCCCTGCGCCGGCCGCGCCGTCTTTCGCGCGCGGCCCGTGAACCCGCACGCAGGACGCCTCGATGAACGACACACCGCACGCAGACGTTGAACCGACACCGGCGAATCCGCATCGCCGCCAGTGGCTGCAAGGCGCGGCCGCCGGGCTGGCCGGGCTCGCGCTCGGCCCGCTCGCGGGCCGGCCTGCATATGCGCAAGACAGCGGCACGCGGCTGCGCGTCGGTTTCCAGAAATACGGCAACTTCGTCGTGCTCAAGGCGCGCGGCACGCTGGAGAAGCGGCTCGCGAGCCAGGGCGTCACCGTGCAGTGGCTCGAATTTCCGGCCGGCCCGCAATTGCTCGAGGGCCTGAATGCCGGCGCGATCGACGTCGGCACGGTCGGCGAGACGCCGCCGATCTTCGCGCAGGCGGGCGGCGTCGATTTCGTCTACATCGGCAACGAGCCGCCCGCGCCGCAGGGCGAGGCGATCGTCGTGCTGCCCGACTCGCCGATCCGCAACGTCGCGCAGTTGCGCGGCAAGAAGGTCGCGTTCAACAAGGGTTCGAACGTCCACTACCTGCTCGTGAAGGCGCTCGAACATGCGGGGCTGACGTATGCGGACATCCAGCCGATCTACCTGACGCCCGCCGACGCACGCGCCGCGTTCGTGCAGCGCAACGTCGATGCATGGGTGATCTGGGATCCGTACCTGGCCGCCGCCGAGCGGCAGATCGGCGCGCGCGTGATCGCGAACGGCGAAGGGCTCGTGCGCAATACGCAGTACTACCTCGCGGCGCGCAAATACGCGGCGGCTCACCCGCAGGTGGTGCGCGCGCTGCTCGACGAAGTCGACGCGGTCGACCGCTGGGCGCGCGACCATGTGTCCGACGTCGCCACGCAACTGTCGCCGCTCGTCGGCCTCGATGCGCCGACGCTCGAAGTCGCACTCAAGCGCGCCGGCTACGGCGTGCAGCCGATCAGCGACGCGACGCTCGCGTATCAGCAGAACATCGCCGACGCATTCAGCGCGCTGAAGCTGATTCCGGGCAAGCTGTCGGTCGCGAGCGCACGCTGACGCGCCGGTGCCGCTGCCGCCGACGCGCGGCGTGGTACGCGTGACTCAGCGCGCGGGTGCCGCGCCGATGCGCCGCCATTCGTCGTAGTCGGTGACGAGGCCCGCTTCGTCGACCGCGATATCGGCCGCATACGTGCCGCTTTCATAGCGGTACACACGCTCCGCCGTACGCGTATAACGCTGCTCACCGCGCACGAACGCGAAATCCGGAAAGCGCAGCCACGCGGTGTGGATCACGGCCGCGTCGCCGACGGCCAGCCCGAGCCGACGGATCGGCAGCGTATTCGTCGACGGGCTGAAGCCGAGATCGAGGTCGGTCGCGCCCGCGAGCGCCGGGACGTCGACGCCATCGATCGTCCATCGCCCTGCGTCACGGCGGATATCCCACTGCCGCGGCGGCTCCGTGCCGCCCCACTGCGTGATGCGCGCCGAGCGCGTGAGCCAGTCGGCGCCGCATGCGATCGCGTAATCGATGCGAAACGGCGAGCCGTCGATCGCACCCGACACCGACCCCGACAGGTCGACTCCCGTTCGCGATTCGACGAGCCGGCACCATTCGGCCGCCTGCCACGTCTGCACGATCTGCCATGCGACGCAGCACGTGCGCACCGCGTCATCCTGTTGCGTCATGTCGTCGTCTCCAGTCGATCGCACGGAAGCCGATTGTCCTCCATCGCACCGGCGAACACATGCGGCTTCGCCAACCGATGCTCAGTATCGGTTCACCGCGCACCTTCCGGCAGCCCTGCTTTGGTACCATCCGTCGATCGGCATCAACCGGAACCGGACAAGGGGCGCGACTTCATGGATTTGCTGGCGACGATGCGCATCTACGTGAGGGTCGTCGAGCGCGGCACGATGTCCGGCGCGGCGCGCGATCTCGACATGGGCCAGCCGGCCGTCAGCGAGCGCATCGAGCGGCTCGAGAAGCATCTCGGCACACGGCTGCTGTTGCGCAGTGCGCGCACCCTCACGTGCACCGAAGAAGGCCGGATCTTCTACGAACGCAGCAAGGAACTGCTCGAAGCGGCCGACGATGCGGTCGCGTCGGTGTCGAAGACGGAAAACGCGCTCGACGGCACGATCCGGCTCGCGGCACCGCAATGCGTGGGCGAAGTCGTGCTGCCGGGTGTGCTGATGCATGTCCGCACTGCGTATCCGAACCTGCACATCGACCTGGTCCTGAACGACGACATCGTCGATCCGGTCACGGAAGGCGTCGACATCTCGATCCGCGTCGGCCAGCTCGGCGACGGCGGGTTCGTCGCGCATCCGGTCGGCGCGGTCGGCCGCCGGCTCGTCGCCGCGCCGTCGTATCTCGAGCGGCACGGCCCGATCGACACGACGGCCGAGCTTGCGAACCATCCGTTCATCCGCGTGAAAGGCGTCTTCGCCAGCGAACGGCTGCCGCTGCAGCGCGACGGCGGCGCGCTCGACTACGCGCGCATCCGCACGATCATGACGACGAGCCACTGGCGCCCGATGTTCGACACGATCGTGGCCGGCGGCGGCATCGGCGTGGTCCAGCAGCCGGCCTGCGCGGAGGCGCTCGCGGCCGGTACGCTCGTCGAGCTCCTGCCGCGGTACGTGATTCCCGACTTCGCGCTCAACGTGCTCGTGCATGCGCAGCGGCCGCTGCCGCCGCGCGTGCGGGCCGTCGTCGACCTGCTGAAGCAGGACATCCCGCCGCTGCTGGCCCGCCCTGCCCGATAACGGCGGCCAGCGCCGCCCCCGTCACGCCTGCAGCGACTTCCCCGGCTCCTTCACGTGGGCGTCGACTTCCATCCGGTAGAAGCGCGCGCTGACGAAGCCGAACAGCGTCCAGCCCAGGAACACGCACAGGCCGCCGAGCATCAGCGCCTGCTCGCCCGAGCTGAACAGCGCATAGAAGCTGTACGCGGTGGCCACCATCGCGATCACGTTGGTCAGCAGCGCCTTCGCCGGCGGCACCTTCGCGACCTTCTGGATCGTGATCAGCGCGGCCATCGACATCACGTACGGCACGAGGTTCGTGACGACCGCGAGATCGACGATCTTCTGGAACTGGCTGCTCAGCTCGGGGCTGATCGTCATCAGCGCCAGCGCGACCTGTGCGACCAGCAGGATCACCATCCCGACGATCGGCGTGCCGGTGCGCGTCGCACGCGCGAATACCGGCAGGAAGTAGCCGACGTCCGCCGAGCTCTTGAACACCTGCGCGACCGTGAACTGCCAGCCGAGCAGCGAGCCGATGCACGCGATCACCATCAGCGCGGTGACGATCGTGCCGACCGTCGGCGTGAACATCGTCGCGAACGCGATGCCGAACGGCGCGTTCGACTTCGCGAGGATCGCGTTGGGCACGATCCCCGCGATCACGTTGGTCGATACGATGTAGAAGATCGCCGACGCGATCGTGCCGCCGAGCACGGCGATCGGCACGTTGCGCTCCGGATTCTCGACGGCGTCCGAGTTCGCGCACGCCGATTCGAGCCCGAGGAACGCCCACAGCGTCACCGCGATCGAGCTGCCGACGGCCGGCCCGAACGGGATGTTGTTCGGGTTCCATGCGGCGCCCCAGGTCGCGCCGCTGAACCAGAACCAGCCGATCAGCGACACGACGACGACCGGAATGATCACGCCCCACACCGTCACCGCGCCGATCCGGCCGGTGATGCGCGAGCCGCCGAAGTTCGCGATCGTCGTCAGCACGAGCAGGAAGATCGTCCACAGGCCGGTCTGCAGCGGCGACAGCGTCGCGTCGAACAGCACGGTGCCGTAACCCACCGCCGTGACGCCGATCGCGACGTTGGCGATCACGAGCGACAGCCCGTACGTGTAGTTCGCCATGTAGTTGCCGGCCTTGCCGAACGCGTATTCCGCGTAGCCGCCCATCCCGCCCGGCTTGCGGCTCAGCATCCCGCAGCGCGCGAACGCATAGGCCAGCGCGAGCGAGCCGCCGGCCGTGACGATCCACGACAGCAGCGAGATCGTGCCGACCTGCGCGAGCTTCGACGGCAGCAAAATGATGCCGGAGCCCATCATGTTGACCGCCGTGAGGATGGTCAGTTGCCAGACGTTCATCCGGTTCTTCGGCGCGGCCGCGGTGGCCGCGCCGGACATGCGCGCTGCGTTTTCCATGATGTCGATCCCTCGATGTGAGGCCGCCGCGCGGCCGGTCGCGCGTTCAGGCCGTCAGGCAATACACGCGGTACGTGCCGTCCTCGACTTCCACGCCGTGCGTATCGTGCGCGAAGCCCGGGAAGCGCCGGTCGTATGCTTCGAGCGCCTTCAGGTAACCGAGTACCGGGCCGTCCGCCGGCCCCGCGTTCTCGCCCGGCATCAGCAGCGGAATGCCCGGCGGATACGGCACGACGCCGGTGGCGACCGTGCGTCCGGCCAGCGTCTCGAGCGTGACCTGCTCGACGCGGCCCTGCACCAGATGCTCGTAGGCGCGCACCGGGCTCATCTCCGGCTTCGGCAGGATCGAGAACGCTTCCGACATCAACCGCGTCGTGCCGAGCTGCTCCATCGCCGCGAACATCGTGTCGGCCAGGTCCTTCAGCCCCATGCCCGCATAGCGCGAGCCATGCTCCTTCGCGAGCGACGGAATCGCCATGTCGAGCGGCAGGTTCGCGTCGTAATCGCGCTTGAAGTCGCACAGCGCGCTGACGAGCGAGCCCCACTTGCCTTTCGTGATGCCGATCGAGAACAGGAACAGGATCGTGAAGTCGGTGGTTTTCTCGACGACGATCCCGCGTGCGTCGAGATACGCGGTCACGACGCTCGCCGGAATGCCGACCGGCATCAGCCCGCCGGCGGGCGCGACGCCCGGCGTGACGATCGACACCTTGATCGGATCGAGCATGCAGTAGCCGTCCTCGATATTGCCGAAGCCGTGCCATTGCGCGCCGGGGCGCAGCACCCAGCACGACGGGTCGCTCGCGAGCAGCTCGGGCGACGCATCGTGGAACGGCAGCGTGCGGCCGGTGCGCGTCTCGAGCACGGTGTCGGGCTGCCAGCACTCGAAGAACCAGTCGCCCTTCGCGCCGAACTCGCTGTTCATCCGCGCGATCATCTGCCGGAACGCGACGGCTTCCTCGATCGACTCGTGCGTGAGCGCCGCACCGCCGGGGCCGTCCATCATCGCGGCCGCGACGTCGTTCGACGCGATGATCGCGTAGTTCGGCGACGTCGACGCGTGCATCATGAATGTTTCGTTGAACTGGCCATGCGGAATCGGGTTGCGGCCGTCGCGCACGTGGATGTACGACGCCTGCGACAGCGCGGTCAGCAGCTTGTGCGTCGACTGCGTCGCGAACACCGTCGGGCGATCCGCGCGATGGTCGCGCGGGTCGCCGTGCATCGCGTGGCGATCGCGGTAGATCGGGTTGAAACGCGCGTAGCCGTACCAGGCTTCGTCGAAATGCAGCCGGTCGACGCTCGCGCCGAGCAGCTCCTCGACGCGCGCGACGTTGTAGCACAGGCCGTCGTACGTCGAGTTGGTGACGATCGCATGCTTCGGCTGGCGATCGGCGAGCCCGGCCGTGAGCGGGTTCGATGTGATCGCTTCGCGGATCGCCGCCTGCGTGAGGCGCTCCGACGCGATCGGCCCGATGATCCCGTAGCGGTTGCGCGTCGGCACGAGGTAGGTCGGGATCGCGCCCGACATCGTCATCGCGTGTTCGGCCGACTTGTGGCAGTTGCGGTCGCACAGCGCGATCTGGTCGCGGCTCACGCTCGCCATCAGGATGATGCGGTTCGACGTCGACGAGCCGTTCGTCACGTGATACGTGCGATGCGCGCCGAACACGCGTGCCGCGTAGCGCTCGCTTTCGCCGATCGGGCCCGAGTGGTCGAGCAGCGAGCCGAGTTCGCCGACCGAGATCGACAGGTCGGAACGGAACAGCGCTTCGCCGAAGTATTCGAAGAACGCGCGGCCGACCGGCGATTTCAAAAAGCCCGTGCCGCCCGTGTGACCGGGCGTATGCCACGAGTATTCGTAGACGCGCGAGAATTTCGCGAGCGCGCCGAACATCGGCGGCAGCACGGTGGCGCGATAGCGTTCGATCGCCGCATGGATGCGCCCGCCGATGAAGTCGGGCGTATCCTCGAGCAGCCACACGAAGTCGTCGACCTGCCCCATCACCTTGGACGGCACCGACGACGCGACGCTGCGGTCGGCCAGCAGGAAGATCGGCACGTTGGCGTTGCGATGCCGGATCGCGTCGACCACGGCCTCGGACGGCCCGTGGCCGTCCACGCCGAGATCCCAGTCGAGCAGCACGCACTGGATCGACGGATCGGAACGGATCAGCATGATCGCATCGTCGGCCGAGGTGGCCGTGAGCACGTCGATGTCGCGCTGCACGAGCTCCGCGCTCAACGTGCGGACCGCACGCCCGGTCGCGGTTTCCTGCGTGATCTCGTCATCGACCAGAAGCGCGCGCATGCCGAGACGACGAATGCCGCCGACGGACGTATTCATGTTGTTGCCCTCGTTGTTCCGATGCTTCGTTGGGGTGATGCGTCTCACGAGCACGCGGACAGCAGGCCACGGGCGGCGGCATGAGACGCTCGCAAATCCGGTTTGATTCGCCATCCAATTCGGAGCCGACTATGCCATAGATGCCTTTTGATGAAAAGCAGACGAATCGGCGAAACGGTCGATCGCTTTCAAATCGCATTTCACGATCGCTTCATTTTGATGTGCATTGCAGCACGCCGATTTCCGATTATTGGATCGGTTTCGCCCACCCATCGGATTGGCGATTCCGGTTGATTGAATTCGCCCGGTTTTGTTGCTACGATCGGCTGCGCCGTGCATTGACCGATGGCGGCTGCGCCTCGCCGCGCAAGGCTTCTTCGTGCGGCGCGCCATTCGGCATTCAGCATTCTCGGGAGCGTTTCAATCGGCTGCAGCGCGTGTCGGATGACGCGGATTACGCGCCCGTGCGAATGCGGCTCTCGTTTTCCGCACATTTACGGGAGAGTTCGCGTGAGCCTGTTGAAAATCGCAGTCGAGCCGGCGCTGATTGGCGCCTTCCTCACCACGCACGAACAGGTCGACGTATTCCAGACCGATTTCACGAATATCGCGGCAATCGTCGTCGGAATCGATTCGGCGCAACAGGTGCTTGAAACCGTCGAAAGAACCGGATTCGCGATTCCGTTCTTCGTCGCGGTCGAGCCCGACCAGGAAGTGCCGCCGTCGATCCTGCCGAACGCGAGCGGCGTGATCCAGCTCCGCCACGGCGGACGCCACTACTACGGCCGGCAGATCTCCGCCGCCGCCGACATCTACAGCGAGAACCTGCTGCCGCCGTTCTTCAAGGTGATGCGCGAATACGTGCAGCGCGGCTATGTCGAATTCGACTGCCCCGGCCACCAGGGCGGCCAGTTCTTCTCGAGCCACCCGCTCGGCCGGATGTTCTTCGACTTCTTCGGCGAGACGATCTTTCGCGCCGACCTCTGCAACGCCGATGTCCGGCTCGGCGACCTGCTGATCCATGAAGGCCCCGCGCTGGAAGCGCAGCGCAATGCCGCGCGGATCTACAACGCGGACAAGACGTACTTCGTGCTGAACGGCACGTCGACGTCGAACAAGGTCGTCACCAGCGCGCTGCTCGCGCCCGACGATCTCGTGCTGTTCGACCGCAATAACCACAAGTCGGTACACCTCGGCGCGCTCGTGCTGTCGGGCGCGCGGCCGGTCTACCTCGAGACCGCACGCAACGCGTGGGGCCTCATCGGCGGCGTCGACAGCGCGGCACTCGACGAAACGCGCATTCGCGACGCGATTCGCGACGTCGCACCGGAGCGCGCCGGCCTGCCGCGCCCGTTCCGGCTCGCGGTGATCCAGCTTGGCACCTACGACGGCACGATCTACAACGCGCGCGAGATCGTCGACCGGATCGGGCACCTGTGCGACTACATCCTGTTCGATTCGGCGTGGGTCGGCTACGAGCAGTTCATCCCGATGATGCAGGACTGCTCGCCGCTGATGCTCACGCTCGGCCCCGACGATCCCGGCATCTTCGTCACGCAGTCGGTGCACAAGCAGCAGGCCGGCTTCTCGCAGACGTCGCAGATCCACAAGAAGGACAGCCACCTCGAAGGCCAGAAACGCTTCTGCGATCACCGGCGCTTCAACAACGCGTACATGATCCATGCGTCGACGAGCCCGTTCTACCCGATGTTCGCCGCGCTCGACGTCAACGCGCAGATGCATGCGGGCCCGGCCGGCAAGCGCCTGTGGCGCGACTGCGTCGTGCACGGCGTCGATGCGCGCAAGCTGCTGCTGAAGACCTGCCGCCAGATCCGTCCGTTCGTTCCGCAGCACGTCGACGGCCGCCCGTGGGCCGACTACCCGACCGAGCAGATCGTCGACGACCTGCGCTTCTTCCGCTTCCATCCGGCCGACACGTGGCACGGCTTCGAAGGCTATGCGGACGACCAGTATTTCGTCGACCCGTGCAAGCTGCTGCTGACGACGCCCGGCATCGATCGCGACACACACGAGTACGCGGCGTTCGGCGCACCGGCGCCGATCCTGGCGCGCTACCTGCGCGAGCACGGCGTCGTGCCCGAGAAGGCCGACCTGTACACGATCCTGTTCCTGCTCACGCCTTCCGAAAATTTCGGCAAGCTGCAGCATCTGGTCGCGCATCTCGCGCAGTTCGAACGCCATCTCGACCAGGACACGCCGCTGCGCGAAGCGATTCCGTCGCTGTGCGAAGCGTATCCGGAGCTGTACGGCAACATGCGCCTGCGGCAGCTGTGCCAGCGGATGCACGACTTCTACCGCAGCCACGACATGAAGCATCTGCAGAAGCTGATGTTCCGGCGTGCGCAGTTCCCGAAGCAGGTGATGCTGCCGCAAGCCGCGAACGCCGAGCTGATCCGCAACAACGTCGAGCTCGTCACGCTCGATCGCATCGAAGGCCGGATCGCGACGGAAGGTGCGCTGCCGTATCCGCCCGGCATCTTCTGCGTGGTGCCCGGCGAAGCATGGGGCGGCCCGGCGCTCGACTACTTCCGCGCGCTCGAAGCCGGGATCAACGCGTTGCCGGGCTTCGAGCCGGAAATCCAGGGCGTCTATCTGCAAACGCGGCCGGACGGCACGAAGCAGGCTTCGGCGTACGTGGTGGCAACCGGCGCCGACGCGTCACGCGCGTAACGGCGGCCTGGCGGGCGGCCACGCGCCGCTCGCGGCCCTGAGCGCATCGCGGGAGATGACAGGCGGCGCGACGCGCCCGCCCGCCGCGTCACCACGCCTGCCGGTAGATCTCCAGCGCGTCGGCCTCCGTCACCTCGCGCGGATTGTTCACGAGCAGGCGCGTCTGCAGCATCGCATCCGACGCCATCCTCGGCAGGTCGCCTTCCCCGATGCCGACCTCGCGCAGCGTGCGCGGAATGCCCGTCGCGACGATCAGCCGGTCGATCTCGGCGATCAGCGCGTGCGTGCGCGCTTCATCGCTGCCCGTCGCCGACGGTGCGACGATCGCCGCGAGTTCCGCATACAGCGGCGTGGCGGCCGGCGCGTTGAAACGCAGCACGTGCGGCAGCACGAGCGCATTCGACAACCCGTGCGGCACATGGAAGATCCCGCCGACCGGATAGGCCAGCGCGTGCACGGCCGCGACCGGTGCATTCGCGAACGCCTGCCCCGCGAACATCGCGCCGACCAGCATCGCCTCGCGCGCGTGGCGGTTCTGGCCGTCGTCGCACGCCGTGAGCAGGTTGCGCGACAGCAGCGTCAGCGCGTGCACGGCCAGCATGTCGGATACCGGGTTCTTCAGCCGCGCGGACGTGTAGGCCTCGATCGCATGCACCATCGCGTCGATGCCCGTCGCGGCCGTGGCCGCACGCGGCAGGCCGAGCGTCAGTTCGGCGTCGAGGATCGCGACGTCCGCGAACAGGTGCGGCGACACGACGCCCATCTTGCGCGCCTCGCCGACCGTGACGATCGACACGGCCGTGACTTCGGAGCCGGTGCCGGCCGTCGTCGGCATCTGCACGAGCGGCAGCCGCGCGCTCGTGACCTTGTCGACGCCGTACATGTCGGCCAGCGCCTGCTGCCCCGGCGCAAGCACCGCGATCAGCTTCGCGACGTCCATCGACGATCCGCCGCCCAGGCCGAGCACGATCTCGGCATCGGCCGCGACGGCCCGTTCGGTCGCTTCCAGCACCACGTGTTCGGGCGGATCGGCGATCACGTCGTCGATCACGGTCACTTGCCAGCCGTGCTCGGCAAGGCTCTCCAGCGCGGGCGCGAGCACGCCGCTGCGATGCAGGAACGCGTCGGTGACGACACATAGCCGCACGAGCGCCGGAAAGCGTTCGCGCAACAATGCACCGAGCCGGCGCGCGGCGCCGAATTCGACGACCTGCGTCGGAACGGTACGGAATTGGAACGGGTTCATCGGGTGCCTCCCGGTGGCATCGCCGTGCCAGTGCCCGGCTGCACCATGTAGCTGGACACTTCGCGGCGATCGAGCAACGGAATGATCGCGCCGAACCCGATCCGCTGGAAATGCGGCGTTTCCCGATGCACGTCGAGGCCGTCCGCGTCGCGGTAGCGTTCGAGGATCACGATGTGGTCGGGGTCCTCCGGCGACCGGAAATACGCGTAGTCGAGATTCTTCGGCTCGGCGCGCGTCAGGGGCGCGAGCTCCGCGAGCAATTCGACCACGCGGTCGCCGTTGCCGGGCTTGGCGTGGAAATGCGCGATGACCTGCAGGTAAGGTTCGTTCATGTTGCGCTCCGTGTTCGACTGGGGGCCGTCACGACGACGGGACAAAATTCCACCATGCGCTGTCGCTAGTCGACACCGCGACTGCACCGTGCCGCCTTGCGCTGCGCACGTCGTCCGCGTTGCCGACGAAGCCCGACGCGACGATCGGCGGCAACGCCTGCCGGTCGGCTTCGCTCAGGTGCGCGAGCATCGGCGCCGGCATCAGCTGCACGAGGTTCGGATCGCTCTGCTCGATCGCCTTTACGCTGCGCGGCCAGGTCGAGCGGTCGGTCACGAATACCTTCTGCATCGTGATCAGCCCTGCGCGGTTCGCACGCTGGATCGTCGCGACGCGCGTGGAGACGAGGCTCGCGACGCCGATATCGGCCAGATATTCGACGCCGCCCTTGTCTTGCGACAGCCCGTCGCAACTGTCGATGTTGACGATCACGAACTTGCCGGCCCGGGCGAGCGCTACGACCACTGCCTGCAGCCGGCGCAGATCGACGTTCGCGACGATGCCGACCTCGGCCGCGCTATCGATGAAGCTGTCCGCCTGCTCGACGCCATACAGCGTGGCGATGACGGGATGACGGGCGAGACGCGCGCCCAGCGACTTGTCCATGACGTTTACCGGTCGACTCGCGGGCCGGTCTCGTCGCCGAGGCCGAGCTTGCCGGGGTTGAGAACATGTTTCGGATCGAGCGCCCGCTTCACCGTCTGCAGCACCGGGAATGCCGAGCCAAGCGAATCGCGCATGTACGGCGAACGCAGCAGCCCGACGCCGTGGTGATGACTCAACGTCGCATTGTATTGGATCAGCACCGCGTTCGCCGCGTCCCACGCCGCGCGGTACCACGCGGCCCGCTCGGCCACCGCGACATCGCCGCGCAACGAGAAATACAGGCACGCGCCGTCCGCGTAGGCATGCGACTGGTGTGCGGATCCGGCCAGCGTTCCGGGCACGGCCTGCAGCGCGGCCACCACGTCGCGATAGATCGCCGCGAGGTCGCGCCAGCGGCCGCACATCTCCAGCGTGTCGGCGACGAAGCCCGGGCTGCGCTTGAAGCCTTCCGCGCTCTTGCCGGTCAGGTAGCGCGTGTCGAGCCACTTCTCGAAGATCGCGTCGCCGTCGAGCCTGCGTCCGCTTTCCTCACAAGTGCGCGCGCTGATCGCCATCACCGCGTCGACGATCTCCTGCGTGCCTTCGTCGGCGATCAACAGCACGTTCGTATCGGGCAGGCCGAACTGCACGCCGCTTTCCAGTTCGTCGTAGAGCCGCAGCGCGGCCGGGTTCGCGCCGCGCTGCAGGATCTCGCGGCACGCGTCGAGGCCGGCTGCGAACGTGTCGAAGCCGTACGCGATTGCGTGGCCGTAGTCGGGCAGCCGATGCAGCTTCAGGCGCGCACGCACGATGATGCCGAGCGTGCCTTCGCTGCCGATGAACAGTTGCTGCAGATCCGGGCCGACCGCCGCGCGTGAATGGCCGCCGAGCGTGACCAGGCTGCCGTCCGCGAGTACCACGTCCATCCCGAACACCATGTCCTCGATCTTCCCGTAGCGCGTCGACAGCTGCCCCGCGCCGCGGCACGCGATCCAGCCGCCCACCGTGCTGATCCCGAACGACGACGGCCAGTGCCCCATCGTCAGCCCGTGTTCGCGCTGCAGCGTTTCCTCGAACACGTCGCCGAACATCCCCGCCTCGACGTCGACGATCTGGCTTTCGGCGTCGACGCCGATCAGCCGGTTCAGCCCGCACACATCGAGCACGATGCCGCCGCGCACGGGCAGCGCCGCGCCCGTCACGTTGCTGCGGCCGGCCGACGCCGTCACCGGAATCGTCGCCGCATGCGCGATGCGCATCACGGCCTGCACCTGCTCGACCGTCGACACGCGCACGACAACCGCGTGCGGCGTTGCCGGCCGGCCATCCGTCTCGGCGACCATCGACGCGGCCCACCAGTCGCGCGTCCACGCGATGACGTCGGCCGGCTTCGCCAGCACCTCGTCGGCCACCGCGCGCAGCGCGTCGACCTGTTGCTGCGACACCGTGACCGGGGCGCGCTGCATGCCGGCCTCCACCGGCGCGCTGCCTGCCGCCGGCAGGTTCAGCGAGTAAGGCGGCGGCGTGTGCGCGCCGACGACGTAGTTGCCACGGTTATAGCCGCGCTTGATGGCTTCCTTGCTGATCATCCGTTATCTCCCATGAGGATGGATTTTTCGAGGGCGACGGCGGCGACGTAGTCGCGCACCTGGCTGGCGACGGCCGCATCGGACAGGCCGAGCTCCGCCTTGAGGATTTCTCCGACGCGCGGTGCCGCGCGCGCCGACGCATCGCGCGCCATCAGCCGCGCGCGGGTGCGCCGCGACAGCACGTCGTCGACGCTGCGCGCGAATTCGTGACGCACCGCGTAGAGCACTTCCGCTTCGCTGTACGGCAACCCTTCGACGATCGGCGCGAGCAGTGACGGCGCCGCATCGGCGAGGTCGCCGACGAAGCGCGCCTCGGTGCCGTAGCGTTCGCCGAGATGCGCGGCGAGCCCACCCGAGGCGACGATCGCCTGCGGGTCATAGCCGGCCGCGCCGAGCAGGTACGCCGATTTCGTGCGGCAACGCGTGCGGCGGCCGAGCAGCTTGCCGACCGTATCGATCGTCTGCTCGGCCATGTGCCGCGACGTCGTCAGCTTGCCGCCGACGATCGTCACGAGCCCGTCGGGCGCGACGTGGATCTCGTGATTGCGCTTCATCTCGATCGTCTTGCCGCCGGGCGGCCCGACGAGCGGCCGGCAGCCGGCGATGCTGCCTACCACGTCGTCCGGATTCAGGTCGACTTTCAACGCGGAACGCGCGCCTTCGAGCAGGAAATCGAGTTCCTGCCGCGTGCAATGCACGTCGTCGAGATCGCCGTCGTAGTCTTCGTCGGTCGTGCCGAGATACGACACGTTGCCCCAGCGCGTGATCGTCGCGCGGCGGTTTCGGCCCGGCACGGGGATCGTCACCGTGCAGTCGTTGCGGATCTTCAGCCACGGGATCGCGACGTGCACGCCCTTCGCCGGCCGCACCTGCAACGCGGCCGTGTCGCCCTTGCGCGCGCCGGTCCAGTCGCGCAGCCAGACGCCCGTCGCCATCACGACCACGCGCGCACGCACGCGCCGCTCGCGGCCGTCGGCATGCACGATCGCACCATCGACCTTGCCGTGGCCATCGCGCGTCAGCTCGACCACGCGTGCATGGTTCGCCACGGTCGCACCGTGAAACGCGGCCGTGCGCACGAGGTTCAGCGTCAGGCGCGCATCGTCGACGCGCGCATCGAAGTACAGGAAGCCGCCGGTCAGGTACGTTTCGTTGAAGGTCGGGCAATGCGACAGGACCTCGGCCTTCGTCAGCTTCTGGTGCAGGATGCCCTCGCGCCAGCCGCCGGCGATGTCGTAGGTCCACAGCAGGCTTTCGAAGGCTTTCGCGAGACGCGCGTCGAACACGCCTTCGCGCTCCATCACCGGGAACAGGAACGGCAGCCGCTGCACGAGATGGCGGGCGTTGCGCCGCAGCCGCTGCCGCTCGAGCAGCGAATGACGCACGAGCCCGAGATTGCCCTGTTCGATGTAGCGCAGCCCGCCGTGCACCATCTTCGACGATTTCGACGACGTGCCCGATGCGAAATCGCTCTTCTCGACGAGCGCGACGCGCAGCCCGCGCAGGCTCGCGTCGAACGCCGCATACGCGCCCGTCACGCCGCCCCCGACGATCAGCACGTCGAACGTGTCCGTCTCGAGTCGCGCCAGGTGCTCGGCGCGGTTCGCGCGCAGCGGCTCGGTGCCCGTCATGCCGGCCCGGTCCGTCTGGGGTTTTCTGGATGGCAAAAGCATCATGCTGGTCGTTCTCCGTGCTCACGCATGAGTGAAATCGGCTGCGTGCGCGAGCTCGGATGCGATCCGCGCATGCCAGGCCGCGCGCCGGCGCTGCCGGCTGTCCGCATCGATCGAGGGTTCGAAAACGGCGTCGGTGACGAGCGTCGCGCGGGCCGCGTCGAGCGAATCCCACAGCAGCCCCGACGCACCCACGAGAAACGCCGCGCCGCGCAGGCTCGCGCGATCGCCTTCGCGCATCCGGCGCACGGGTACACCGCTCACGTCGGCCTGGATCTGCAGCAGCGTGTCACTGCCCGCGAGGCCGCCGCCGACGATCAGCTCCGAGACGTCGGCCCGCGCGACGGCCTGGTTGGCCTCCATGCACGACGCGACCGAATGCGCGATGCCCTCGAGCACTGCGTACGCCACCTCGGCCTGCGTCGTCGCGATCGAGATGCCCGACAGCAGCGCACGCGCGTTCGGCTCCATCCGCGGCACGCGCAGGCCGGTGAGCGCCGGCACGAACGTCACGCCGCGTGCCGATTGCACCGTGCCTGCCAGCGCGCTGATCTGCGCGGGATCGTCGAACCAGCGCAGTTTTTCGCAGACCCAGCGCAACGCCGAACCGGTCGTCGCGACGAAGGTTTCGAGCGAGTAATGCGACACGCCGCCATGCCGCCGCGCGGTCATCGCCAGCGTGCTGTCGTGCGCGTGACCGGGTTGTGCGTGCGATCCGGCGTCGGGACGCGCCGTGCCGGTCAGCAAGTCGACGAAGCTGCCGGTGCCGTGCACGCACATCGCCTGGCCGCGCTCGACGCAGCCGAGACCGACGGCGCCCGCGAACTGGTCGCCCGCACACGCGAGGATCGGCACGTCGATACCGAGCATGTCTTCGCGCGTACGGCCGAACGCGTCGGCATCCTCGCGCAGCGCGGGCAACAACGCGTGCGGAAAGCCCAGCGCGTCGAGCCACGATTCGAAATAGTGATGCTCGCCGAGCAGGTACGCGCTGGCGGAGGTTGCGTTGGTCGGTGTCGTCACGCACTCGCGCGCATCCGACAGATGCCAAAGCAGCCACGTATCGATCGTGCCGAACGCGAGACGGCCGGCGCGATGCGCATCGGCAACGGCCTGCGACGCACGCATCTGGTGCACGGCCCACAGATACGGCGAACGCACGCCTGCCGGCCGGCCGACCTGCGGTACGAGCACGCGATCCCAGTCGGCCGCGAGACGGTCGAGCTCGGCGGCATGACGCGTGTCCTGCCAGACCATCGCGGGCACGAGCGCGCGCCCGGTCCGCGTATCCCACAGCACGGCCGTCGCGCGCTGCGTCGCGAGCGCCAGCGCGACGACGCGTACGCCCAGTCGCTGCGCATGCGCGAGCGTGGCGCGGCAGACCGCGAGCGTCTTGTCGAGGATGGCATTCGCATCCTGTTCAACGACGCCCGGCCGCGGGCTGTCGACCGACAGCGGCAGGTATTCAAGGCACGACACGTGTCCACTCGCGTCGACAAGCGCGGCACGTGTGCCGGACGTGCCTTCGTCGATGGCGAGAATGACGTTTCGGGAATCGGTCATCGCGGCGTTTTCTCGATGGCGGGGTTCAGGTAGGCCGACGTGACGCGTGCATCGTCGCCGAAGTGCGGCGCGTCGGGTTCGTTGTCGGGATTGATCGCCGTGCGCGTCGGATCCCAGCGAATCGCAAAGCAGATCGCACTCGCGACGCACGGCACGATCGCCAGGATCAGGAACGTATGTTCGAGGCCGTAGCGCACACGAAACAGCGGGAAGACCAGCAGGCCGAGCGCCGCGCCGATCGAGCCGAGCGCGCCGACGATGCCGTTCGCGCCCGCGCGCAGCTCGCCTCGAAACGACAGCGACGACAGGCTCTTGCCGTTCGCGCCGGGGCCGGCGGAGTGGAACAGGATGAACAGCGACGGCACGACCACCGACAGCCACAGCGGCATGCGCGCATGGAACAGCCCGAGCACGACCAGCATCGCGCAGACCGCCGCGAAGCCGATCGCGGACGCGCGGCGCAGGCCGACACGGCGGCCGACCGTCGACGACGAAAAGCCGCCGACGATCCCGAACAGGTTGAACACGAGCGCACCGAGCGTCGCGTAGACGAAGTCCTTGCCGAACAGCGCGGCACTGATCAGCGGCAAATACCAGCCGATCGCGAAATACTCGATCGATTGACCGATCTGGACGGTCGCGGCCAGGATCGTGCGTGGCAGGTAGACACCGCGAAAGATCAGCAGCACGTTCGCGAGGCCGCGCGTCGCCGGATTGACGATCGGCGTGCGTTCATGCGCGGGCGCCGCAACGAATGCCTGACCGTAGATGCGCGTCATCGCGCGGGCCGCGTCGTCGAGACGCTCCTTGCGTGCGAGCCAGATCGGGCTTTCGACGAGGAATGCGCATTGCAGCGCGAGGATCGCGACGCCGAACACCGCGGTGGCCGCCACCGAGTAACGCCAGATCGAATCGCCGACCTGCCATGCGTGAAACAGCAGCGCGAGCAGCAGGTTCAGGCAGACGGCCGTGTACCACATGCCTTGCCACGTATTGAGCCGGCTCTTCAGGCTGCCCGGCGTGAATTCCGCGAGCATCGCCATCGCGATCGCGAAGTCGATCCCGTACGCCATCCCGACGAAGAAGCGCCCGGCGAGAATCGTGTTGAAATCCGGTGCGAATACCACCAGCAGCGCACCGATCACCGACAGCAGCTTCGCGGCGATCAGTGGCCGCACGCGCCCCCACCGGTCGGCCATCCAGCCGCCGATCGGGTTGAACGCGATCGCGACCCACGACGCAAACGACGTCATCCACGCGACCTGCGCGGCCGACAGATGCAACTCGTGCGTCATCGGCCCGAGGCCGGCGCTCAATGCCGAGTTGGAAAATGCGTCGAGAAACAGCCCGCCGAGCGACAGCCACCAGACGAGTCCCGCCCTGCCCGCGATACCGGGGCGCGTGTCGAGAAAGGAGATGACGTCTTCAATGCCATGAAGCTTGACCGCGATCGTTTGCACAATCGGCCTCCGTATATTTGTTCTGTAAGAGGCTCGACATTGCAGATGCGATCGACGCATGGAGAGACCATCTTACAGATAGTCTCTTATCTAGATCTGCCGGGGCAATTTACGGCGCCGGACGCGGGTATGTCAAGCGCATCCGGTTGTGCGACGCAGCGAGTGTCGTTGCGCACGCAACCATATCGGTAGTTTCCCGGGGACGGTGAATCCGCTCGTGGCGGCCGCGCCGTCCGGCGTCAGTTCGTGGTCACCACGGCACCGTCCTCCCCAGATAGTCGAGATACTCGAGCCCCGGGCGTACCCGCTTGGCGATCAGCACGTCGACGAGACTCGGCACGCTTTCCTCGATCGTCAGGCGCGCATCCGGCCCACCGAGTTCCGTGCGAACCCAGCCCGGCGCCATCAGCACCATCGCACGCCGCGTATCGGCCTGACGCGCCGCGAAGCTGCGCATGAACTGATTCAGCGCGGCCTTGCTGCCGCGATAGACCTCGCGCATCCCGCTGACGTTGTTCGCGACGCTGCCCTGCCCCGACGACATCGCGCCGATCAGGCCATCCTCGGTCACGAGATCCTGCAGCGTCTCGATCACACGCATCGGCGCCAGCGCATTCGTGATCATCACACGCACGAACTCGTCGGTCGTCACTTCGCCGATCGTTTCGGTGGGGTCGTTCGTCGTGCCCGCATTCACGAACAGCATGTCGAAGCACCGGCCCGACAGCCGCTCGCGCAGCGCGGCCAGTTGGGCCGGCTCGCAGATGTCGAGCGTCTCGATGTCGAGCCGGCCGTCGAACCGGTCGGCGAGATCGTGCAGCTTCGTGCGCCCCGATCCTGCGCGCACGGTGCCCGTTACGTGCCAGCCTTTGTCCAGGAACGTCTCGGCCATCGCGAGCCCGAGGCCGCGTGACGCCGCGACGAGCAGAATCGTGGGCCCATTCGCGTTCGATACCGTTGATTGCATGGTTTCCGCCTTTGCCGGGTTTCGTCATGCACCCACTATAGGTGCGCATCAAGACAGGCGCCAGACGCACCCGATTCAACTCATAGTTGCATCCAACGCCATGTCAAATTGCACGGAGGCGTATCCTGTCGCCATGGAAGACATCGACCTGAACCTCGTCACCGCGCTCGACGTGCTGCTGTCGGAAGGTAGCGTGACCGGCGCCGCGCGCCGGCTTGGCCTGAGCACATCGGCAATGAGCCGCACGCTCACGCGATTGCGGATGGCCACCGGCGATCCGTTGCTCGTGCGCGCCGGACGCAAGCTCGTGCCGACGCCGCACGCCGCCGCGTTGCGCGATCGCGTGCATGCGATCGCCAGCGACGCGCGCGCGGTGCTGCGACCGGCGACGGCCGACGTGGACATCGCGACGCACGCATCCACGTTCACCCTCCGCGCGGCCGCCTCGTTCATGGAAATGCTGTCCGGCCCGGTGGTCGCCGCACTCGGCGAAATCGCGCCGCATGTGCGCATCCGCTTCGTCCCGAAGCCCGACCGCGATCCGCAGGCGTTGCGCGACGGCGCCGTCGATCTGGAAATCGGCAAACGCGGCGACGATGCCCCCGAGTTGCACACCCGCATGCTGTTTCACGACTGGCACGTCGCGGTGGCACGCGCCGGGCACCCGCTGTTCGCATCGGGCAGGATCACACCCGCGCGCTATGCGGCCTGCCGTCACGTGATCGCGTCGCAGCTCGGTGATTTCGGCGGGCCGGCTGACGACTCGACCGACAAGGCCGGCCCGGGCCACACCGTCCAGGTCGTCGTACCGGGCTACCCCGATGCGATGCGCGTCGCGGCCAGCACCGACCTGATCGCGCTCGTGCCGCGCTCGAGCCTCGGCAACGCGTTCTCGCCGGGGCTCACGGAGGCCCTCGGGCTGCGCAGCTTCGAGATCCCGGCGCGCCTGCCCGAAATCCTCGTGTCCGCACTGTGGCATCCGCGCATGCACGGCGACCCCGTGCATCGCCGCCTGCGCGATGCGGTCATCGCCGTCTGCCAGCGCGCGTATCCGGATGCCCGCGCGCCGCACCCGTCGGCACGCCGCGCCGGCCCGCGCGCGGCAGGCTGACACGCGGCTCAGACCAGCCGCCCGCCGCCGTCGATGTGCAGGATCTCGCCGTTCATGAAGCCGTTGCCCAGCAGGAACGCGATCGCTTCCCCCACTTCATCGGCGCGCCCGACACGGCCGCCGGGCAATGCCGCCGCCGCGCCCGCGAGGATCGCATCGCGCGCTTCCGGATCAAACGCGTCGTACAGCGGCGTCTCGACGAAGCCCGGCGCAACGACGTTCACGCGAATCGGCTTCAGCTCCAGTGCGAGCGACTGCGCCAGCGCCTCGACGCCGCGCACGGCGGCGGCAATGACGGACACGCCCTGCGCGGCCGGACGATCCGACAATTGCCCGCCGGTCAGCACGATCGAGCCGGTCGCGGGCATCAGCGGCAACGCAGCGCGGATCGCGTAGACCGGCCCGGCGATACGCTCCTGCAGCGCGGCGAGCAGGTGATCGGGATCGGTCTCGTTCAGCTTGCCGGCAATGAACCGGCCGGCCGTGACGACCAGGTGATCGACACGCGTGATCGTGTCGAATACGGCCTGCACGGCATGGCGGTCCGCGATGTCGGCCACCGCGACGCGCGCGCCGCCGATCGCCTGCGCGGCAGATTCGAGTTTCGCGCGGGTCCGGCCGACCAGCGTGACACTGGCGCCTTTCGCCTTCGCGGCGGCCGCGGCCTCGAGTCCGATGCCGGAACTCCCGCCGAATACCACGACGTGCGCACCATCCAGTGCCGAAGGTTGCGTTGCCTGGTTCATGTCGACTCCTCATCAGGGATTGAAGGTTCGCGAACGTTAGGTCATTCTCCATTGCGCAGGAACGTGGGAGACTTGAATAAGGTTCATGCCATAAGGGAATAAGATGGATTCGCTGCGATCCATGCGCGTGTTCGTCCGCGCCATCGAGCTCGGCAATTTCTCGGCGGTCGCGCGCGAGGAAGGCACCGGCCAACCGACGATCAGCAAGATCGTCGCCGCGTTCGAGAAGGAACTGGGCGTTCGCCTGCTCGAACGCTCGACCACGAGCCTCGCGCCCACCGACGAAGGCCGCCGGTTCTACGATCGCTGCAAGCGCGTGATCGACGAATACGCGAGCGCGGTGGCCGAGGTGCGCGGGCAAACGGTGCGGCCGGTCGGCAAGCTGGTCGTCAATGCGCCGCTGGGGCTGGGCGAGCTGAGGCTGAACGCGCTCGTGCTCGAATTCCTCGCCGCGTGGCCGGAGATCGAGGTCGAGCTCCAATTGACCGACCGCGTGATCGACCTGGTCGAAGAAGGCGTCGACGTCGCCATTCGCCTCGGCCAGCTGCTGCCGCCGGATGCCGTGGCGCGCCACATCGCGTCGTCACCGCGCCTGCTGGTCGCCACGCCGGCGTACGTGGCACAGGCACCGAAGCTCCGCCGGCCGGACGACCTCGCGAAGCATGAATATGTCGGCTACGCGCGCGCGGACATCGGCAACGAACTGGTCTTCGCGCGCGGCGACGAGCAGGTCGTCGTGACGGTGCGCGGCCGGTATCGCGTGAACAGCTCGATGGCGCTGCGGGACTGCTTTCTTGCCGGAAACGCGGTGGGCAGCGGGCCCGCGTGGCTCGTTCAGGACCTGATCGACAGCGGGCAGCTCGTCCGGTTGCTGCCGAAGTGGGACATGGTGCCGCCGCATGCGCTGCACCTCGTCTATGCGTCGCGCCGGTATCTGCCGCTGCGGACCCGCACGTTCCTGCAGTTCATGGCGCGGCGGATTCCCGAACTGCCCGGGTTCCATGCGACCCCTGCCCCGACTGCCACGCCGACCGCGCCCGCGTCGCGGCAGCCCCGCTGACCGACGGTCGCCGCGGCCGCGGCCGGCCCGGACACCGATCCGCCACCGTTTTCCCGATCCGCCGAATCCCCGCTATCGCAGCGGCGCCGGCGGGCCGTTCGGCTAAAATGCCGCACTTTCCACCTTGTCCGGCCCGCTCGCCATGCAACCCGCCTCCCCCGCCCAACCCGCCGCCCACGGCGCCGACGCCGCAGATTCGGCCCGCGACCTCGTCTACGGCCCGAACGACCGGCCGGCGCCGATGGTCGCCTTCGTCGCCGCGCTGCAGCACCTGCTGGCGATCATCGTGCCGATCGTCACGCCCGGCCTGCTGATCTGCCAGGCGCTTGGCGTGTCCAGCCGCGATACGACCCTGATCGTGTCGATGTCGCTGGTGATTTCCGGCATCGCCACCTTCGTCCAGTGCAAGCGCTTCGGCCCGCTCGGCGCCGGCCTGCTGATCGTCCAGGGCACGAGCTTCAACTTCGTCGGCCCGCTGATCGCCGGCGGCAGCCTGATGGTCAAGCAAGGCACGCCGGTCGAGACCGTGATGGCCGCGATCTTCGGCGTCGTGATTGCCGGGTCGTTCGTCGAGATGGGCGTGTCGCGCATCCTGCCGTTCGTGAAGCGCCTGATCACGCCGCTCGTCACCGGCATCGTCGTGCTGCTGATCGGCCTCACGCTGATCAAGGTCGGCCTCATCAGCATGGGCGGCGGCTTTGGCGCGATGGCCAAGGGCACCTTCGCGAGCGCGGAGAACCTGACCTTGTCCGGCCTCGTGCTCGGCACGATCATCCTGCTGAACCGCGTGCCGATCGTGTGGGTGCGCAGCACCGCGCTCGTCATCGCGCTCGTGATCGGCTATCTCGCGGCTGCGTTCCTCGGCCGCCTCGACTTCACCGGCATGCACCAGGCCGCGCTGTTCCAGGTTCCGACGCCACTGCACTTCGGCATCGGCTTCTCGTGGTCGCTGTTCGTGCCGATGCTGATCATCTACCTCGTCACATCGCTCGAAGCGATCGGCGACGTCACGGCCACCAGCAAGATCTCGAACGAGCCGGTCGAAGGCCCGGTGTGGATGCAGCGGATCAAGGGCGGCGTGCTCGTCAACGGCGCGAACTCGCTGCTGGCCGGCGTGTTCAACACGTTCCCGAGCTCGGTGTTCGCGCAGAACAACGGTGTGATCCAGATCACCGGCGTCGCGAGCCGCTACGTCGGCATCTGGATCGCGGGGATGCTCGTGGTGCTCGGCCTGTTCCCGGTCGTCGCCGGCGTGCTGCAGGCCGTGCCGGAGCCCGTGCTCGGCGGCGCGGCGATGGTGATGTTCGGCGCGGTGGCCGCATCGGGCATCAACATCCTCGCGGGCGTTCATCTCGATCGTCGCGCACTGCTGATCATCGCGGTGTCGCTCGCGCTCGGCCTCGGCGTGTCGCAAGTGCCGGACATCCTCAACAGCCTGCCGCACGCGTTGAAGAACGTGCTGGAATCGGGCGTGGCAACGGGCGGGATCTGCGCGCTCGTGATGAACTGGTTCCTGCCGGAAAAGAAGTAACGGCGCGACGCCTTACCGGCTCCGCCTCAAGCCGCGCTCCCGGTGCATCGGGAGCGCGGCTTTTTTCATGGCGGACGATATGTCCCGCATCGACGGATAACGTCGCCCGATTCGAAGCGAAGGGCGAGCCGATGGCGCACTTCATGTCGACGCCCAGTTCCCTGGGCGCGGACGACCGGGCGCCGGCCGGGCCGGACACGCGACGGTGACGATCGATCGTCAAACCACGTCAGACCCGCTTTGCCGATCGATCCGCGATGGTTAGAATTGCTTCATGCCTCAAGCCCCCGCCCCCAGCAACGCCCCCGAAGCGAGCGCCGTCCCGGTCAAGGAACGCGCGACCATCGTCTGCTACCGCGGCGAGCAAGTCCTGCTCGTCGCCCGCGCGGCGTCGCGCTGGGCCCTTCCCGGCGGCACGATCAAGCGTGGGGAATCGCCGCTCGAAGCCGCGCATCGCGAGTTATCCGAAGAAACCGGCATGACCGGCCAGCATCTCGTCTACTCGATGCAGTTCACCGGCCTCGCCAAGATCCATCACGTGTTCTTCGCGGAAGTCGGCCCGGACCAGACGCCGCAAGCGAACAACGAGATCGAGAAATGCAAGTGGTTTCCGATCGACAACGTCGACGGGTTGCGCGCCAGCATTCCGACGAAGCGCATCGTCGAACTCGTTTACCAACACGAAATCAGCAAAGCGTAGCGCGCGACGGACGAGCGTATTCACGAGCCGGCGGCCGGCTCAAGTCGTTCTTCGTCGTGGATCCGCGACGCGCGAGCGCTCAGAGCGCGCGCTTTCTGCGTAATTCGCGTGTGGAATAGACGATGAGGAAGATGCCAAGCATCGCGGCGCCGGACGCCATGAAGTCGTTCGCACTTCCCGAGCTTTGCAGGGATCTCGGGAAAATGCCGAGACTCAATCCTGCGGCAGCAAGAAGCAATCCTGCAGCCACGCCCCAGATCGGTCCGGCGGTCTTGTCGATTTTATTTTTCATGCAGCACCCATCTACAGTCATTACCTGAACGGTATCGGCAAGGGACGCCGCGTCTACCTTCAGTGATTCGACTATAGCCCGGAAAAAAATCGCAAACTTTTAGTGCTTTTCCCGATCAAGTTTTGGCGATTGCAACCGCTGGCGCTGTCGTGCAATTGCCAGTCGATCGAAGCGCGCCGGGTCGAAAAGATGAAACAGGGTGGCGGAAGGCAGCAGACGCCGACTGCTGTTCCCCAAGGCCCGCCAGGTAAGACTCCCCAATCTCAGATGGCGCCCTACCCACGATCCTACCCATATTGGGCCCGGCCGCGATCCAATATCGGCCTCAATGCCTTACGGGAAAAGGGCGTCCGACGAGAGTGTTAGCTATGTCAAATAATTCGATGTGCGTTGAGGCATCACGTACACACGGGGCGCACCGAAGGCGACGCCACTTCGCTACTCAATAGTGCAAATGCGCTTGAACCACGCAATCTGCGATTGGCAAAACTCGAGGTATGCGCGAACGATGGCCGACGGATGCCGATGCGACGGATATAGCAGATTCACTTGTTGTTCAGGCAATGGATAAGACGGAAGCACGGCGACCAATCGGCCCTGCCGAACAGGTTCCGCGGCCAGGAACGGTGGAAGCTCGGTGACGACTTCGCCCGCGATGGCACGGCTGCATAAGTACGTGTAGTCGTTGGTGGACAGGATAGGATCGGATTCGAAAGTCTGTTCGCCCAGGCGCCAGCCACGGCTGACTTCGGCTACGGGACTCCATACCGCGCACGGGAACCGGTGCAGGTCGTCAGGCGAGTTCGGCTCGCCCAGCGTGTCGAGCAACGAAGCGCTGGCCACCAGCACGTGTCGGTAAGTCAGCAATTGGCGTGCGACCATCGACTCGTGTGCAATCGCGCCAACGCGCAGCGCGACGTCGATTCCATCTTCGATCAAATCCACGCGCCGCTCGGTCGCATACGCGTGCAAATGGATATCCGGATATCGCTTCTGGAACTCGGACAACAGTGTCCACCACACGTCGAACCCGGGCGGCAGCGAAAGGCGCAGCCGCCCTTTCAGCCGCGCTTGATCGCTGACGACGGCCTGTTCCCCTTCGGCAAGCATCTCGACGCCGCGACTGGCATGTTCGTAAAGCCGAGTTCCGGCCTCCGTCAGTTTGGTGCCGCGAGCGGTCCGTTCGAGCAACTGGACCCGGAGTTGCTGTTCCAGCGCACGAATGCGGCGACTGACCGTCGGCAACGGTATCGCCAATCGTGTCGCGGCGCCCGAAAGGCTGCCCGTCTGCACGACGCTGACGAAAATCCGGACATCGTTGAGATCCAATTTGGCCTACCAAAAATGAAAGCATGAGTCTCATTTTAACCAGTTCCATTGCGGATATCGACAACCCAGAATGAGCCCTTCGAATCGACGAAGGGTGCCCGATACGGTCGCCCGCCTGGAGAAAGCATGAAAGCCTACGTGATCGAACGCTTCGGTGGCCCGGACGTGCTGCAATTGCTCGACATCCCGCAGCGTGAGCCAGGATCCGGAGAAGTGAGGATTCGCGTGCGCGCGTTCGGGCTCAATCGTGTGGAAACGCATCTCCGTGCAGGGAAGCTTGGTTCGAACGATCAGGCGTACCGTGTGCCGGGTATCGAAGCTGTCGGCGAAGTCCTTAACGATCCTTCGGGTCTGTTTCACACCGGGCAAGCTGTCGCGACCGCGATGGGCGGGTTGCAGTTCACCCGCCCGGGTAGCTACGCGGAAGAAGTCACCGTACAGCGGAGCAACGTGATCGCCCTGGACGGCAGCATGCTTTCATGGGCCGAACTGGCGGCACTCCCGGGAGCCTATATCACGGCAATTGGCGCACTCGACAAGATGTTGGCGAGCGCCCGCGGCCAAACACTGCTGATTCGCGGCGGTACGTCCTCCGTCGGCCTCGCGGCCATCGCCTATGCGAAATTCCGTGGGGTCACGGTGATCGCGACGAGCCGCGAAGCTGCCAACCTGCAACGTATGCGTGACGTCGGTGCGGACCTCGCACTCCTGGACGACGGGCAGATCGCGTCCGCGGTCAAGGCAGTGGTTCCGTCCGGCGTCGACGCGGTATTCGAGGCGGTCGGCGCCAGCACACTGAGAGATTCCGCTCGTGCATTGCGCCAATTCGGGATGCTAAGCATTGTCGGATTGCACGGTGGGACGGAGCTCGAGTCATTTCATCTGATGAAGGATCTGCCTAACGGCGTGCGGCTTGGTTTCTTCTCGTCCGCGCTGTTCGGCACGAGCGCGATGCCTGCCGCCGACGTTCCGCTGCTCGCCATCGCTCGCGCGACGGCGGATGGCGACATTCCATCGCTGCGAACGCATACGCTGGATTTCGACGAACTTCGTCGCGCTCACTGCCTGATGGAAAGCAATCGCGCACTGGGAAAGATCGTTGTGACCATTTGACCAGGCACCGGTAAGTTCACTGCCAAAGCACCTTCAACATTTCTATAAACATAGGACTACGATATGAAATACAACGCCACGGCCGATCATTTTCGATCGGCGACCGATGTCGAAAGATTCCAGCCGGCCACCATGCTGGCTGCGCGAATTCTTCTAGTGTTGATCTTTCTGCTTTCCGGCCTGTCGAAACTCGCCGCGCCGGATGCGATTCGCGCTTACATGGAAGCCAATCACGTGCCGGCCGCGCTGTTCGTGCCGACGGTGCTGTTCGAGATCGGTACGAGTCTACTGATCGTCGCCGGTTATCGCGTACGCATCGTGGCGGCGCTGCTTGCCGGCTTCTGCGTCATCACCGCCGCGCTCTTCCACAACCAATTCGCGGATCAGACGCAGACGGTGATGCTCCTGAAGAACGTGTCCATGGCCGGCGGCTTCCTGCTGCTGGCGAGTGTCGGCGCCGGCCGTTTCAGCCTGGACGCGAAGCTCGCGAACCCCGAGGATCGCGGCGAAGCTCGCGATCGCGGTCATCCCGTTACCCCCCCGCAAGACGAAAGGAGCCTGCAAGTGTCAAACATCTCTGAAGTGATCAAGTCGCGTATCTCGGCGAACCGGTACGACACCGGTCGAAAATTGTCGGACCCGCAGATCAGCGAGCTGATCGAACTCGCCACCCGTGCGCCGTCCGCGTTCAACCTGCAAAACTGGAAGTTCGTCGCCGTGCGTAGCGATGATGCGAAAGCGCGCCTGCTTCCGCTCGCGTTCGGGCAGCAGAAGGTAGCGGATGCAGCGGTCACCTTCATCGTGTGCGGCACGCTCGATCCGCACCTGACGCTTGCCGACGCGCTGAAGCCGACGCTGAATGCCGGAATCATCGACGAAGGCCTGTACAACGGATGGGTTGGCGCGGCGCGCAACATGTATCAGGACAATCTGACGTTCCAGCGCGACGAAGCAATTCGCTCGGGGTCGCTGGCGGCGATGACGCTGATGCTGGCTGCTCAGGGCATGGGTCTCGCGTCCGGCCCGATGATCGGGTTCAACCCGCAGGGCGTCGCCGATGCTTTCGGTCTCGCACCGACGGACGTTCCGGTCATGCTTGTCACGGTCGGCTATCCGTCCTCCGGCAACTGGCCGCAGAAGCCGCGCAAGCCGGTATCCGACGTGCTGTCGTTCGCCTGAACGACGGATCAGCGCGACGCATCGTTGATGCGAAGTCGGGAAAGACTGTCCGTTACGATGCTCGCGCGCCATCGAATCCTCACTACCAGGAGTGGATGCATGTTCCCGTGGAACCTGTTCAAAAAATCGTGCCTCGCTTCGTTCGCTGCTCATCATGTCATCGAGCCGAGCGCGGGCGCGTCGGTGCGCGTCGCCGATAACCTTGCCGCGTTCGCGAACGAGATGCGCACGTCGTATCGCGCGATGATTCCGTCGGCCGGTAAGCCCGACGAGGTCGATCGTGTGCTCGCGGTCGACGTGCCCGCCCCGGATTCCGCACGGAAGATTCCCGTGCGCATCTACCATCCAGGCGGCCCGCAAGCCGAGGCGACGCTTCCGACCGTCCTGTTCGTACACGGCGGCGGATTCGTGTCCGGCGACCTCGACACGCACGACGTGCTTGTGCGGGCGATCGCCGTCCGCACGCCTGCGCTGGTCATTTCCGTCGACTATCGGCTGGCCCCCGAATACCCGTTTCCGGCTGGCCTCGAGGACGTATACGCCGTGCTGCAATGGGCGGCAGGCAACGTGACCGAGTTCGGCGGCGATCCGCGGCGGATCGTCATTTGCGGCGACAGCGCCGGCGCGACCCTGTCCGCGGCGGCCGCGATGCTTGCGCGCGATCGCCGCGGACCGATACTGGTCGGGCAGTGGTTGATGTATCCGTCGGTGAGCCTGAGGACGGATACGCCTTCGTGGGCCGAGCTGGGGCCTGCGAATTTTCCGACCCGGGAACTGATGCGCAACGTGATCGCGAGCTACGTACCGACAGGAACCAGCCCGTATGTGCCGCTGCTTTCGCCGCTCGAGGGAAATCACGCGGGTTTGCCGCACGCGCTGGTCCAGGTCGGCGAACGCGATCCGCTGCGCGACGAAAACGTTGCGTATTCCGATCGCCTGAACAGCGCGGGCACGCCTGCATCCGTCACGGTCTACGAAGGGCAGGCGCACGGTTTCATCCAGTTCTTCAAGGACAAGGCGAACCATTCGCTGGGCGAGCGCGCGTTGGACGAAGGCATCCGGTTTCTGCGCGAGCGCTTTGCCTGACGTCGGCGACCGGCCTGTTCGAGCAATGGCCGACATGAGTTCGTCCATGCTCGGTGCGCGATTGGCCGTGCGGAGCATGCACCGGCCGATCGCATGCTTTCGATCTGGGACATGAACAAATTCTCCGACATGAGCACGTTCGTGGCCGTGGTCGAATCGGGCAGCTTCTCCGAAGCCGCGCGCCGCATCGGCACGACCAAGTCGATCATCAGCCAGCGCATCCAGCAGCTCGAGAAGCGGCTCGGCTGTACGTTGCTCAGACGCGGCCGCCAGCTGCAGCTGACCGAACCCGGACGCGGATTCTTCGAGCAATCGAAGCAGCTCCTTCAGGAACTCGAACGAATCGAAGAAGCCGTGCGCGACGCCGACGCGAGCCTGCACGGCACGTTGAAGCTCGCGGTGCCGTCCACGTTCGTTACGCATCGTCTTGCGCCATTGATGGCGCGGTTTTCGGCAAACTATCCGGCGCTTTGCCTGGACATCGAGGCGGAAGACCGTCTGTCCAATTTGCAGAACGGCCATTTCGACGTTGCGATACGCATCGGCAAGCTGGCCGATTCCAATCTCGTCGCACGTACGCTTACCACCAATCACCATGTGATCTGCGCCAGCCCGGCCTATCTCGCGCGGCGCGGCGTGCCCGTGCATCCCGGCGACCTGTTGCAGCACGACGGGCTGATCTATCTGAACCGCGAGCCCAACGGGATGTGGAGCCTGCCGCTCGACGGCGCGCAGCAGTCGTTCAGGATCCGCATCCGCATGCGGACCGACTCGGGATATCAATTGCTCGCGGGCACGCTGGCCGGCCTCGGCCTCGCGATCCTCCCTACCTTCCTCGCAGCCGATGCGCTACTCGCGGGCGAAATCGTGCCGGTGCTGTCCGGGTACATGCCGTCGGGCGGGCAGATCTCCGCGCTCTACAGGAAAGCGATTCGAACGCCGCCCAGGATTCAGGCGCTGATCGAGTTTCTGACCGACGAGATCGGGCAGCCGGCGAGCTGGGACGCAGCGCTCATCGAACGCGGCATCCTGCCGCGCGACGGCCACCTGTAGCGACGATTCGCGTGTGCCGCACGCACGACACGGGGGCGCAGCCGCACGCGGCGTTCTGAAAAACCGAACGCCGGGTTCGCCGGCCGCCGCCTATGCGCGCGTGGCCGCGATTCGTAATCTGCTCCAATCCTCACCACGTAACCTACGATCATGAACGACGATACCCTGCAACACCCGGCGCGCCGCACGATGCTCGCGCAGACCCTCGCGCATTCGGCGGTGCTCGCCGTCGGCTCTCTGCTCGGCGGAGAAGCGAGCGCGGAACCAGATGCGCCCGCCGAGTGGCCCCGACGGCAAGCCACCAACAGCAGGCGCACGATCGACGTGCTGATCGTCGGCGGCGGCTCGGCGGGCGCCGTGATGGCCGCGCGCCTGAGCGAAAAGGCCGGCCGCAACGTATTGCTGCTCGAGGCCGGCCACAATTACGCCGCATGGGATTACCCGCACGTGATCGCGAGCAGCGACATCGTCGGCGGCGACGCCGGCCATGAATGGGGCTACCGGACGCAGACAGGCTACATCGATCATCCGATCCGGGCGTTGCGCGGCAAGGTGCTCGGCGGCAGTTCCGCGATCAACGGCGCAGTGGCAATCCGGGCGCGCGAGCAGGATCTGAAGAACTGGAACCTGCCCGGCTGGTCGTATGCGGACATGCTGCCGTCGTTCAAGCGACTGGAGAGCCGCGACAGCGGCAGTGCGGCGTTGCACGGCCACGCCGGCCCGCTGCCGGTGCGACAGCTGACTCGCGAGGACATCACGCCGATGCAGCGTGCGTTCGTCGATGCGACGGTTGCAAACGGCTACCGTGTGATCGACGATTTCGACGGGCCCGACGCAAACGGCGTCGGCCCGTATTCGATGAACATCGTCAACGGCGTGCGGGTCAACACGGGGATTGCCTATCTGACCAACGACGTGCGATCCCGAAAGAACCTGCAGATCCGCGGCGGCGCGCTGGTCGATTGTGTGTTGTTCGATCGGGACCGCGCCATTGGCGTACGGCTCGCGAATGGCGAGGAAATCCACGCGAACGAAGTGATCCTGAGCGCGGGCAGCTACGGCAGCGCCGCGATCCTGTTGCGCTCGGGCATCGGGCCGGGAGCGGATCTGCATGCGTTGTCGATCCCGGAGGTGGCGAATCTACCGGTCGGGCAACGCCTGAAGGACCACCCGTTCTACTACAACGCGTATGCCGCGCGTCCCGACAAGATCGGCGATCAGTCGCCCGTGATCGGTGCGTTCCTGTGGACGCACAGCGCGTCCGCGCAACCCGGCGACCTCGATTTGCATATCACGGCGACCCACCTGTTTCCGCACGATCAAAGCCCGACCAAAGTGGGGTTCGTGCTCGCGGTCGCGCTGACCCGCCCGTTGTCGGTCGGCAGCGTGAAGCTGGCGAGCCGCAAGCCCGACGAGGCACCCATCATCGATCTGAATTTCCTCGCCGACGAGCAGGATCGTGTGCGGCTGCTCGAGGGTATCAAGCTGGCGCGGCGCATCGGCAGTACCGCGCCGCTGTCGGGTCTGGTGCACACGGAACTGAATCCGGGCCCCGGCGCGGCGACGGATGAGCAGATTCTCGCCTCGGTCAAGTCGACTGTCGATACGTACCATCACCCGACTTCCACCGCGCCGATGGGCCGCGCGGGCGATCCGCACGCCGTGGTCGATCTCGACGCTCGCGTGCATGGCGTGCGCAACCTGCGCGTCGTCGATGCGTCGATCTTTCCCGACGCAATTTCGGTGGCCACCAACATCACGACGATCGCGACGGCCGAGCATATCGCACGTCGATACGTTTGATTCGAATCGGAGAACACATGGTTTCCACCACTCATGCATTGCACTGGATCGATGGCGAATGGGTCGACTCCCCCGCTCATCGCGATTCGTTCGACCCGGCTACGGGTACCGTAATCGGCCGCTACGCCGACGGCGGCGAAGCTGAAGCGCGTGCTGCCGTCGCTGCGGCGTTGCGCGAGTTCGATCGCACGTCCTGGAAGCGCGATGCGGGATTGCGCGCGAAAGTGCTGGAGGAACTTGCTCTTGCATTCGAACGGCACACCGACGCGTTGGTCGACCTGCTTTCGCTCGAAAACGGCAAGATCAAACCGGAAGCACGGTTCGAGGTCGAGATGGTGCCGTCGAAGCTGCGCTACTACGCGGCACTGGCACGCGCGGAGCGCGCGCACGGCGGCACGCCGCGTCCGGATGTCGTATCGCTCGTGCTGCGCGAGCCGATGGGCGTCGCCGGCATCATCGTGCCGTGGAATTCGCCGGTCGTACTGATGGTGCGCTCGCTCGCGCCCGCACTCGCGGCCGGCGCGACCGCTGTCGTGAAGATGCCGGGACAGACGGCGCAAATCAACGCGCTCGTCGCGAAGGTGATATCGGAGGCGCCGTCGCTGCCGCGCGGCGTCATCAACATGTTCAGCGAATCGGGCTCGGACGGCGCGAAATATCTCGTCGCGTCTCCCGATGTGCCCGTCATCAGTTTCACGGGATCGACCGCAACGGGCCGCGCGATCTCGGCCGCAGGCGCGCGGCGCCTGAAGCGCTTCGGCCTGGAACTCGGCGGCAAGACGCCGCACGTCGTGTTCGACGACGTCGACCTGGATGGTGCGTTGCCGGTCTTCGAGAAGTCGCTCACGGTGTTCGCCGGGCAATTCTGCATGACCGGGTCGCGCCTCCTCGTGCAGCGTAACGTAGCGGACGCGGTACGTACGCGTCTCGCCGCGCGCCTTGCCGCGGTGCGTGTCGGGCCTGCGGCGGATCCGCGCAGCGACATGGGGCCGTTGATCGATCGAGCCAATGTTGCGCGTGTCGACCAGGCTGTCGAACAGGCGATCGCGGCGGGCGCGAAAGTGCTGCTTCGCGGCGGCCCTGCGACCGACGAAGAGCTTGCCGGCGGTGCGTTCTATCGTCCGACGCTGCTCGAGGTCGCCGATTCGAAGCTCGACATCGTACAGAAGGAGACGTTCGGGCCCGTGATGACGCTGCAGATGTTCGATACGGAAGAAGAGGCGATCGCACTGGCCAATGACAGCGAATACGGCCTCGCCGCCGCGGTATGGACGCGCGACGTGCAGCGTTCGATGCGCGTCGCTCGCGCATTGCAGGCCGGCACGGTCTGGATCAACGATTGGGCGAAGGTCTACGACGAATTTGAGGAAGGCGGTTATCGGCAATCGGGTCTCGGCCGACTCAACGGTGCTGCGGCCATCGACGATTTCATCGAATTCAAGCACATCACACTGAGCACGGGAGCGTCGCAATGAAAGGCAAGATCGTTCTTGAGGAACACCTGACGACAGAACGCAACAACGCGCTGTGGGACGCCTCGGGCGAGGCCGATCGCAACGGCAAGGCGTATATGGAAGACGTCGATGCCCGGCTGCTCGATGCCGATCGGCGCATCGACGAGATGGACCGCTGCGGCATCGACGCAGCCGTGCTGTCTCTCACGTCGCCGGGAGCGCAGTCCATACTCGATCGCGCGCAGGCCATCGATTTCGCCAGGCGCACGAACGACGAGATCGCCGAGCATTTCACGTCGCGCCATGCCGGTCGTCTGCACGCGTTCGCGACCGTCGCGCTGCAATCGCCGCGCGACGCGGCGGACGAACTCGAGCGCGCGGTGAAGACACTCGGGATGAAAGGCGCACTGGTGAACGGCTATACGAATATCGGCAACGCCGACACTGCGCAGTATCTGGACGAAGCGCCAGTCTGGGAGTTCTGGGAGCGCGTCGCGCAACTGGACGTGCCGGTCTATCTGCATCCGCGCGAACCGCTGCCACACCAGCGGCGCATCTATGACGGTTACGCGTCGCTCGTCGGTTCGGCGTGGGGATTCGCGCACGAAACGGCGACGCATGCGATTCGGCTGATGTTGAGCGGGCTGTTCGACCGCTACCCGAACCTGACCGTGATCCTGGGCCACCTTGGCGAAGGCCTGCCGCTGATGCTGCCGCGTCTCGAGCATCGTCTGTACATGCAGCGTGACGGGACGGGTCGCGGCCGCGCGCAGCGTCCAGTGAGCGAGTACTTCGGCAAGAACTTCTACGTGACGACGAGCGGCCACTTTCATACGAAAGGCTTGCTGAATGCGATCAGCGAGATCGGCGTCGATCGCGTGCTGTTCTCGGCGGACTATCCATACGAAAGCATGGCGACCGCCAGCGAATGGTTCGATCGCGCGCTGATCAGCGAGAACGATCGAACCAAGATCGGCCGCACCAATGTGGAGCGATTGCTCATGTTGTAGCCTGCATGTTCACTGCAGCTCATCGCACGCTGATGGCAGTCCTACAACGTGCTTCGGACTCACGGATCGCGATCCACCTCCGGCCAGGGTCCGACGAGTCTGCCTGCGTTCCGATGAGATCGGCTCGAGACTCGCTGCCTGGTTGACCATGAAATTCCTCCGCGGCTCAAAATGCTGGAAATCGCGAAGGCATGCTCGCATCGACCAACCCGAGCAGCCATCCGAACCGCGTTCTACTCCGGGATGCGTATGAGCGAAATCCTGTGCGCGATCCCGACGAAGGACGGGTTCTCTCTCCGCACGACCAAAAACGGTCGACCGCGGTTGATTCCGATTCATCCGCGGATCGCCGCTATTGCCCGGAGCGTGAAATTTACCGAGCCGGCATGGAAGATCAAAGATGAGTGGATCAAGGCTCGCCGGAAATCGGGCCACCTGGTGACCGATCGACTCGCGGAAGCCGTCAAGAAGATCGGGCGATCGTGACTCAGTTACACGGATCGGGCAGAAAAACCCACACCCCAAGACGTTCAGCGGCCCAGTTTTGACGGCAGCGAATCGCCTGAAACCCTTGTGGCGGAAGGCAGCAGGAGTCGAACCTACCCGGGAGTGTCTGACACCCCCAACTGGATTTGAAGTCCAGCCGTACCACCGGATACGAATGCCTTCCGTGGGGAAAAGAACCAAAAGAACAACGAGCGCCTACGCCTGAATACCCGCCCAACCGCTGTCAGGCCGCAGGAAGTGAAGATCGCGGTGGAAGCGAGTATACCCAACCCGGTCGAAGAACTCGAGAATCTGGATCGCGCGCTTGCGGCCGAGCCCCGTCGCATCGCGGAACGTCGCGGCATCGAGCCCGCCGGCGCGCGACGGCGCAAGATGCGCGACCAGTTCCGCCAGCTCGCGCACCACGTCCGCGTGATAGAACAGGTCGCGCACGACCTGGTGCACGTCGCCGCGCCGCGCGAGCTTGCGCAGCAAGGCGCGCACCGCGTCCTCGGCAGCGCCCGTGTCGCGGGCCAGGTCGCGCACCCAGGGCGGATCGAAGCGCCCCGCATGAATCAGCGGCAGCAGTTGCTGCGCCAGCGCCTCCTCACGCGGCTCGAGGCTCACCGAATGCGACGGCAAGTGCAGCCACGGCCCGCTTCGCGCGACTTCGCCGCCCGCCACCAGCGCATCGACGAGCGCGCGCCACAGCGCATCGCCGGCGAGCGGCGCGGCCATCCGCCGCAACCGGGCGGCGTCGAGCCCCTGCTCGTCGGGCATACGCTCGTGATACGCGCGCAGCGTATCGATCGCCTGCGTCTGCAGCGCGCGCCAGTGCGCCTGGGCAATCACCGCGCCGTCGTTCGACGCGGCGTCGCGCTGCCCGATTGCCAGCGCGTCTTCCGGCAACGCCAGCGCATTCGGCGCGAAACCCGTCAGATGCGTGAGCATCGCGCGCGGGATGCCGAGCGGCGCCTGCGCGAGCAACGCATCGAGACGCGCTTCGTCGAGCCATTCGGCCAGCGCGTCGAGCCATGCGCGGCGCGCAGGCGTACGACGCTTGCGCGCCGGCCCGAACGGATCGAGCACGCGGCCGCCCCCGACCGTGCGCGTCGCCTGCGGATTGCGGACGATGAACCGGTCGCCCGGCAGCGCAAACACCGGCTCGTCGAATACCAGTTGCACGCGCATCCGCTGGCCGGCCGCGAGCGTATCGCCGTCGAGCAGCGCGACATGCGCAACGCGATGCAGCGTGCCGAGATGCACGTGCAGCGGCGCCCAGTGCGTCAGCGTGAGCCCCGCATCCGCGAGCAGCGTCAGCTCGACGTCGAGACGCGGCGACGTCGCGACGAGCCGCGCATCGGCGACGGTGTCGCCTCGCTCGACATCGGCCTTGTCGACCCCGGCCAGATTCAGCGCACAACGCTCGCCCGCGCGGCCGGCCTCGACCGGCCGGTTCTGCGCATGGATGCTGCGCACGCGCGCCGCGCCGCCCGTGCGCACGATCGCGAGCGTGTCGCCGGTCGCGACGCGGCCCGAGAACGCAGTGCCGGTCACGACGGTGCCCTGCCCCGCGAGCGTGAACACGCGATCGACCGCGAGCCGGAACAGCCCGTCATCGCGGCGGGCGCGCCACGCGATCGCCGCGTCCGCCAGATAACGCTTCAACGCGGCGACGCCGGAATCATCCGCCGCCGTCGCACGCGTTTCGAAAATCGGCACGCCGGCCAGCGTCGAGTCGTTCAGCCACGTGGCGATCTCGTCGCGCACTTCGGCCACGCGCGCGGCGTCGACGCGATCGCACTTCGTCAACGCGACGGCGCCATGCGTGACGCCGAGCAGCTGCAGGATCGCGAGATGCTCGCGTGTCTGCGGCATCACGCCGTCGTCGGCGGCGATCACGAGCAGCGCGAAGTCGATCCCGCATGCGCCGGCCGCCATCGTATGGATCAGCTTCTCATGGCCCGGCACGTCGATCAGGCCGAGCACGTCGCCGTTGTCGAGCGGCGTATACGCGTAACCGAGCTCGATCGAGATGCCGCGCGCCTTCTCTTCCTTCAGGCGATCGGTGTCGACGCCCGTCAGCGCACGCGCCAGCGTCGTCTTGCCGTGGTCGATGTGTCCCGCGGTACCGACGATCATGCAGCAGGCCCCGCGAGCGGCACGCATTGCGCGACGAACACCGCCTCGTCGGCGGCTTCGAGGCAGCGCAGGTCGAGCCGCAGGGCATTGTCGGCGACGCGGCCGATCACCGGGCGCGGCCATTCGCGCAGCCGTTTCTCGAGCTGCGCCAGTGCACGGCCGCCGCGCTTGCCGTCCGCCGTGCGTACGACGAGCCCTGCGCTCGGCAACTGATCGACCGGCAGCGCGCCGCTGCCGATCTGGCTGAACATCGGCTCGACCGTCACGCCGAAACCGCTGCCGAGCGCGGCCTGCAGCACCGGACGCACGCGTTCGGCGGCCTCGGCGATCTCGCGCTGTGGGCGCGTCAGCAGCCGCAGCGTCGTGAGCCGGTCACGCAGGAATTCGGGTGACTGGTAGAGACGCAGCACCGGCTCGAGCGCCGCGAGCGTCAGCTTGCCGACGCGCAGCGCGCGCTTGAGCGGATGTTTCTTGATCTTCGCGATCAGCGCGCGATCGCCGACGATCAGGCCGGCCTGCGGCCCGCCGAGCAGCTTGTCGCCGCTGAACGTGACAACGTTTGCGCCGGCGGCGACGGTTTCCTGCACGGTCGTCTCGTGCGGCAGGCCCCATTGCGACAGGTCGGCGAGCGTGCCGCTGCCAAGATCGACGGCCACCGGCAGCCCGTGCTCGCGCGCGAGCGGCGCGAGTTCCGCGAGCGTCGCCTCCTTCGTGAAGCCACTGATCGCGTAGTTGCTGCAGTGCACTTTCATCAGCAGCGCGGTGCGCGGGCCGATCGCCTCCGCGTAGTCGCGCAGATGAGTGCGGTTGGTCGTGCCGACCTCGCGCAGCCTGGCGCCCGCGCGGCTCATGATGTCGGGAATGCGGAATGCACCGCCGATCTCGACCAGCTCGCCGCGCGACACGACGACTTCCCGCTTCGTCGCCAGCGCCGACAGCGCCAGCAGCACGGCGGCCGCGTTGTTGTTGACGACGGTTGCGGCTTCCGCGCCCGTCAGTTCGCACAGCAGATCGTCGATCAGGTCGTCGCGATCGCCGCGGCGGCCCGTGGCAAGGTCGAATTCGAGGTTGACCGGCCGCGTCAGCACGTCGACCACCGCGCGCACCGCGTCGTCGGGCAACAGTGCGCGCCCGAGGTTCGTGTGCAGCACGGTGCCGGTCAGGTTGAACACGGCGCGCACCGCGCCCGCGCTCTGCGCGGCCAGCGTGCGCGCGACGGCCGCTGCGATGCGCGGCTCGTCGAGCGGCTCGGCCGCCGCCGGATCGTGTTGCGCGGCGGTACGCCAGCGTTCGAGCTCGGCACGCACGGCGTTCAGCACGCGCGTGCGGCCAAAGTCCGCGATGAGCGGTTGCAGCGGCGCCGACGACAGCACGCGCTCGACGGACGGCACGCGCGCCAGCACCGCATTCAATTCATTCACACCCGGTTCGGTCACGTAGTGGTGGCTCCAGTCTCATGCTTCGCAGCGGGCCGGCGCCGGTGCTCGCGCACCGCCCCGGCCCGTGCCGTCAATTCGCGTCCCGCGAAACATCCGGCCACAGCAGCGGGTTCGGTGAACTGCGCTGGTAGCCGGCTTCGTTCATCAGCAGGTCGAGCGTGAGACTCGCGAGATCGTCCGCCAGCGGCTCGAACTCGTAGTCCTTGTCCTGATAGCCGATCTTGCGATAGGTCTTGCACTCGTCGCACGATTCGGCCTTGACGGCTTCGCTGCCGCCCTCGATCCCGTGATACGCGATGCCTTTCGTCGAATCGCAGTGCGAGCACTTCGTGCGCACCATGTGCCACTCGGTCGTGCACAGCCCGCATTGCAGGAAACGGTAGCCCTGGTACTGGCCGCCGACCCGCACGACGCTCGCGACCGGATGCGTGCCGCACACGGGGCACAGCCCCGGCTGGTCGAGATACGGGACGTCGGCCGGCGCCACGCGGCTGGCGAGGTCCGTCCAGACGACCTGCAGCGCGGCCATCAGGAACGGCGCGGTAGCCGGGTCGACTTCGGCGAAACGCAGCGCGAGGATCGCGTCGGCTTGCGCGTCGAGTTCGGCGGGCGCCATCAGGCGCAGCCGGTCGAGCAGCTTCGCGAGCTGCGGGTTGACGAGCCCGGCGCCTTCGACGCGGTCGAGCAGTTCGTACAGCACGGCACGCCAGCGCGGATCGCGCTCGCCGTCGAGCGCCGGCACGAGCGGCATCGAATGCGCCTGCGCACGCGCAATCGCTTCCTTCGACGGCAGCGGCAGTTCGAGCGTTTGCAGCGTCGCGTGCTGCGCATCGGCGACGGTGGCCATCAGCCGCAGGTAGCCGCTGATCGGGTTCAGGTCGGCCAGCTTGCGCAGCCGCGCGGCGCGCGCCGAGAACGCGGTGGCGCGCTCCGGCAGGCGAAAGCGCGGGATGGCCGAATGATCGAGTGCCGAGATCTCGGTCGGTTCGAGAATGCGTTGTGTCACAAATATATCTTCCAAAAAAACAAGCGCCGACGCATCGGCGCTTTCGGGCAGTTCCGGCGAAGGAGCGGAACGGCCCGCCGCGATCGGCGAACCGCCCCGCTCCGGTGCGTCACTTCACGCTTTCACGGAACCACTTCGGGTGATGCTTGCGAGCCCAGCCCAGCGTGACGGTGCCGCGCACCATCGCGCCGATCGAGCCCTTCACCCACAACGCCGCGTAAATGTGCACGATGATGCTCGCGATCAGCACGAAGGCCGCCACGGCATGCACGACAGCGGCCGCGCGGATCACCCCGATCGGGAAGTAGAACGAGAAGTAACGTCGCCAGATCACGACTCCCGACAGCAGGAGCAGCAGCAGGCACGCGACCAACGTAAAGAATAGCAGCTTCTGCCCGGCGTTATAGCGCCCGACAGGCGGCAGCTTGTCTTCCTGGTTGGTCAGCACGTCGCCGATCTGCTTGAGCCACTGCCGATCGTCCGCGTCGAGCGCGTTGTGGTGCCAGAAGCGCACCACCAGGATCGCGAACGACACGAACATCACGAGGCCGACGAACGGATGCAGGATCCGCGTCCACTGGCCGCCGCCGAACAGCGCGGTCAGCCAGAACATCGACGGATGAAACAGCGCGAGCCCGGACAGCGCGAGCAGCACGAACGTGATCGCGGTGATCCAGTGGTTCGTGCGCTCGTTCGGCGTGTAGCGGACGATCAGGTTGGGGTCGTCGTGGTTCATTTCACGTCCTCCTTGATGCGTCGCGCTTCGTCGCGCGCGGCTTGTTCCTCTTCGTCGCTCACCTCGTTCGGACCGACCCGGACATAGTGGAAGAACCCGGCGAGCGCGGTCAGCGCGAGGCCGGCCACCGCGAGCGGCTTCGCGATGCCCTTCCACAGCTTCACCATCGGGCTGATCGACGGGTTGTCGGGCAGCCCGTGGTACAGCGACGGCTTGTCCGCGTGGTGCAGCACGTACATCACGTGCGTGCCGCCCACGCCCTGCGGGTCGTACAGCCCCGCATGCTCGAAGCCGCGCTCCTTCAGGTCCTCGATCCGCTCGGCCGCGTGCTGCTTCATGTCCTCCTTGGTGCCGAACACGATCGCGCCCGTCGGGCAGGTCTTCACGCAGGCCGGTTCCTGCCCGACCGCGACGCGGTCGGAACAGAGCGTGCACTTGTACGCGCGATGATCCTTCTTCGAGATCCGCGGAACGTTGAACGGGCAGCCGGTCACGCAATAGCCGCAACCGATGCAGTTCTCCTCGTGGAAATCGACGATCCCGTTGTTGTACTGCACGATCGCGCCCGGCGACGGACACGCCTTCAGGCAGCCCGGATCCTCGCAGTGCATGCAGCCGTCCTTGCGGATCAGCCACTCGAGGTCGCCCGCCGGGTTCTCGTATTCGGAGAACCGCATGACCGTCCACGAATGCTCGGTCAGGTCGGCCGGGTTGTCGTACACGCCGACGTTGGTACCGACTTCGTCGCGCAGGTCGTTCCACTCCATGCATGCCGTCTGGCATGCCTTGCAGCCGATGCACTTCGATACGTCGATCAGCTTCGCGACGCTCCCGGTCACCGGTTCGCGCACCGTGGGCGGTGGCGTCGTGGTGGCCGAGACGCGCTTGATATCCAGCGATTGCAATGCCATCTCTTTCCCCTTACGCCTTTTCGACCTTCACCAGGAACGACTTGAATTCCGGTGTATAGGAGTTGCCGTCACCCACGGACGGAGTCAGGGTATTGGCGAGATAGCCGGGCTTCGTCAGACCCTTGAAGCCCCAGTGCAACGGGACGCCGACCGTCTGGACCTTCTTGCCGTCGACCGTCAGCGGCTTGATCCGCTTCGTGACGAGGGCGACCGCGATGATGTAGCCGCGCTTGGACGACACCTTCACGCGCTCGCCATGCGCGACACCGACTTCCTTCGCGAGGTCTTCGCCGATCTCGACGAATTGCTCGGGCTGGATGATCGAGTTCAGCCGCGCATGCTTGGTCCAGTAGTGGAAGTGCTCGGTCAGCCGGTACGTCGTCGCCACGTGCGGGAAATCCGCCACCTTGCCGAACGACGCTCGGTCGTCCGGGAACACGCGGGCAGCCGGGTTGTTCAGCGCCTGCGGGTTGTTCGGGTGCAGCGGGTTCGCGTCGAGCGGCGTCTCGAACGGCTCGTAGTGCTCGGGGAACGGCCCTTCGTTCATCCCCGCCCGTGCGAAGAAGCGTGCGACACCTTCCGGGTTCATGATGAACGGCCCCATTCCGTTTTCGGGCGATTCGTCCGCCTTGAAGTCGGGAATGTCGGCCCCCTTCCACGCGCTGCCGTTCCAGCCGATCAGCTTGCGAGTCGGGTCGAACGGCTTGCCGGCGACGTCGCACGACGCGCGGTTGTACAGGATCCGCCGGTTCGCCGGCCAGGCCCACGCCCAGTTCAGCGTCTGGCCGATGCCGGTCGGGTCGGAGTTGTCGCGCCGCCCCATCTGGTTGCCGGCCTGCGTCCAGGCACCGCAGAAGATCCAGCAGCCGCTCGCGGTCGTGCCGTCGTCCTTCAACTGCGCGAACGCGGCCAGCTGCTCGCCCTTCTTCACGAGCGTCTTGGCCGGATCCTTCGGATCGGGCAGATCGGCGAGCGCCTTCCCGTTGAACTCCATCGCGAGCTCTTCGGGTGTCGGGCTTTCCGGGTTCGCGTACGGCCAGGTCAGGTTGACGATCGGATCCGGGTACTTGCCGCCGTCCTTCTGGTACATCTTGCGCATGCGCAGGAACAGCCCCGACATGATCTCGAGGTCGCTGCGCGCCTCGCCCGGCGGCTCCGCGCCCTTCCAGTGCCATTGCAGCACGCGGCTCGAACTCACGAGCGAGCCGTTTTCCTCCGCGAAGCACGTGGTCGGCAGACGGAACACCTCGGTCTGGATCTTCGACGAATCGACGTCGTTGTAGTCGCCGTGATGCTTCCAGAACTCGGAGGTTTCGGTCGCGAGCGGGTCCATGATCACGAGCCACTTCAGCTTCGCGAGGCCGGCCGCCGTCTTCACCTTCGACGGCGACGCCGCGAGCGGGTTGAAGCCCTGGCAGATGTAGCCGTTCATCTTGCCGGCATTCATCAGCTCGATCACCTGCAGCAGGTCGTACTGCTTGTCGAGCTTCGGCAGGTAGTCGTAGCCCCAGTTGTTCTCGGCGGTCGCCGCGTCGCCCCACCAGGACTTCATGAAGCTGACGTGGAAGGCCTTGTAGTTCTTCCAGTAGCTCAACTGGTTCGGCCGCAGCGGCAGCTGCACGCGCTTCTTGATGTAGCCGTCGAAATCCTGCTCGGATTGCATCGGTAGCGTCATGTAGCCGGGCAGCAGGTTCGACATCAGCCCGAGGTCGGTCAACCCCTGGATGTTCGAGTGGCCGCGCAGCGCGTTCATCCCGCCGCCGGCGATGCCGATGTTGCCGAGCAGCAACTGCACCATCGCGCCGGTGCGGATCATCTGCGCGCCGATCGAGTGGTGCGTCCAGCCGAGCGCGTACAGGATCGTGCCGGCGCGGCCGGGAACGGCGGTGGTCGCGAGCATCTCGCACACCTTCAGGAACTTCTCCTTCGGCGTGCCGCACGTCTGCTGGACCATGTCCGGCGTATAACGCGCGTAGTGCTGCTTCAGCAGGTTGTACACGCAACGCGGATGCTGCAGCGTCGGGTCGACCTTCACGAAGCCGTCGTCGCCGCGCTCGTAGTCCCAGCTCGATTTGTCCGGGTACGCGTGCTTCTCCGCGTCGTAGCCGGAATAGATGCCGTCGTTGAACGCGAAATCCTCGCGCACGATGAACGAGAAGTCCGTGTAGTTCTTCACGTACTCATGCTGGATCTTGTCGTTCGTCAGCAGATAGTTGATGACGCCGCCCAGGAAGACGATGTCGGTGCCGGTGCGGATCGGCGCGTAGTAGTCGGCCACCGAGGCCGTACGCGTAAAGCGCGGGTCGACGACGATCAGCCGCGCCTTGCGGTGCGCCTTCGCCTCCGTTACCCACTTGAAACCGCACGGATGGGCCTCGGCTGCATTGCCGCCCATCACGAGAATCACGTCCGCGTTCTTGATGTCGACCCAATGGTTCGTCATCGCTCCACGGCCAAACGTCGGGGCAAGACCTGCCACCGTCGGGCCATGTCAGACACGCGCCTGATTGTCGAATGCGAGCATCCCGAGACTGCGGATGGTCTTGTGCGTCAGGTAGCCGACCTCGTTGCTGCCCGCCGACGCCGCCAGCATGCCGGTGGTCAGCCATCGGTTGACCTTCGCACCGTCTTCCGCCGTCTCGACGAAGTTCGCGTCGCGGTCGGCCTTCATCAGCTTCGCGATGCGGTCGAGCGCGTCATTCCACGAAATCGGTTCCCACTTGTCCGAGCCGGGCGCCCGATATTCGGGGTGCGTCAGGCGGCTCGGGCTGTGGATGAAGTCGATCAGGCTCGCGCCCTTCGGGCACAGCGTGCCGCGATTGACGGGATGGTCGGGATCGCCTTCGATGTGGATGATGCTCGGCTGGGCGTTTTTCGCGCCGTCTCCGAGGCTGTACATCAGGATGCCGCAACCCACTGAGCAGTAAGGACAGGTGTTGCGCGTTTCGACGGTGCGCGCCAGCTTGTACTGTCGGACTTCGGCGAGCGCTTCGGATGGAGAGAAGCCCATCAGGGCTAGACTCGATCCGGCAAGCGACGTTGCCGTCACCTTCAGGAACTGGCGCCGTGACATTTGTAGCATGGCTGGTCTCGGCGTTATTGTGGGGGTGAGGAAACTGAAAGGAATTATAGACAGTTCGCGCAACTATGTTCGAATCTTCGGATCAATACTGAATTGTCTGATTACCAGCGATGACCCGCGTTCCCCGCGCCACCGAAACGTCATGAAACGACAGATCACCTCCGAAGCCACCCGTCTCGCGCAACAACAGGCCAACTGGGCCCTCACCGCGTTCAAGCGCTTCTCGTCCGACCGCTGCTCCGCGATGGCCGCGGGCATCGCCTTTTTCTCCGCGTTCTCGCTCGCGCCGATGCTCGTGATGGTGATTGCCGTGGCCGGCTGGTTCTACGGCGACGATGCCGCGCGCGGCCAGGTGTTCGAACAGGCGCACCAGCTGATCGGCGACGACGCGGCGGCCAGCATCCAGACGATCGTGCAGAACGCGCACCGCGCGGGCGAGCGCGGCGGCCTCGCAACCCTGATCTCGTTCGCCGCGCTCGCGATCGGCGCGTCGGCCACCTTCGCGTCGCTCAGCGCCGCGCTCAGCGTGATATGGCCGGCCACCGAGAACCGCTGGTCGAGCATGCTCGGGCTCGTGCGCGTGCGGCTGATCTCGTTCGGGCTCGTGCTCGGCGTCGCGTTCCTGCTGATCGTGTCGCTCGTGCTCGACACCGCGATCACGTTCATCGGCACCTGGCTGCTGGGCGATTCGCCGTATGTGGTCGTCACGAACCTCGTGCAGTTCTTCGTCGGCATCGCGGTGCTCGCGGCCGCGTTCGCGTCGTTGATGAAGTTCCTGCCCGATGCGCGCGTCGCATGGCGCGACGCCGCGATCGGCGGCGTCGTGTCCGCGATCCTGTTCTCCGGCGGCAAGAAGCTGTTCGCGCTGTACCTCGCGCGTGCGGGCACCGCAAGTGCATTCGGCGCAGCCGGATCGTTCGCGGTCCTGCTGATGTGGCTGTACTTCTCCGCGATCGTGCTGCTGCTCGGCGCGGAATTCGCGGCAGCCCGCGGCAACGCGCATCGGCCGGCCACGAACCCGTCGCCTGCCGCGTCCGGCGACGCAGCTCAACCCACCCAGCCCGGCCGCGCCGACAATCGCCCGCGCGAAGACTGAACGACGTGCCCGGCGCAGAACGCACCGCGCATCGATTCCGCGCGTCCCGCACACCCCTATCCCTACGCAACCCCGTCGTCGGCCGCGCATGCGCGCGGCGTTGACGCGCGCTTTACACGCCGGCGTAGGCACGCCTGCAATCGCAAACGTTTGCACACCCTCGTTTCGTTGCTGCCACGGGCCGAAACAGGGGATTTGCCGCACGGTGCGTCAACTACTGAAACAATCGCGGCGCAGCAATTGTCAACTATTTCAAAAACAGGAACAGTCGTTGATGTGCTTGATATATATGGACTTTTTCACGCTGTTACCTTTTCGAGACACTTTATTTTTTAAGCTTTCTTGCGTGTATGGCACTGAGCTATTCTCCAATCCGCAACAAATAACGATGAATCACTTGCGTGGAGAATCTCAACGATGAAGAAACTTGCTCTCTCGACCCTCTCGCTCGCCCTGCTGGGCGCCGCTGGTGCTGCTCAGGCGCAGTCGAGCGTGACGCTCTACGGCGTGATCGACACGTCGATCACGTACGTTCACGGTAACGCCGGTCAAGGTAACAATTCGTGGTCGATGGGTAGCGGCAACCTGCAAGGCAGCCGCTTCGGCCTGAAGGGTTCCGAAGACCTCGGTGGCGGCCTGAAGGCGATCTTCCAGTTGGAAAACGGCTTCAACTCGGCATCGGGCGCGCTGGGCCAGGGTGGCCGCATGTTCGGTCGCCAGGCATTCGTCGGTCTGCAAAGCGACCAGTACGGTACGCTGACGCTGGGTCGCCAGTACGACCCGCTCGTGGACCTGGTTCAGGCAGTCACGGCTGACAACTACTTCGGCAGCGTGTTCGCCACGCCGGGCGACGTCGACAACAACGACAACAGCCTGCGCGTCAGCAACGCGATCAAGTACACGTCGCCGGTATTCTCCGGCCTCCAGTTCGAAGGCATGTACGCACTCGGCGGCGTCGCCGGCTCGACCGGCAAGGGTCAGACGTGGGCCGCAGCCGCAGCCTACAACAACGGCCCGCTGGGCGTGGCTGCTGGTTACTTCCACGCGAACAACGCGGCCGCCCTCACGGCCGGCAAGCGCGGTACCTGGACCGGTACGTCCGACGCGATCTTCGACGGCGACTCGGGCACGACCTTCATCAACAACGCGTTCGTGTCGTCGACGTCGATCGGCATCGCGCAAGTGGCAGCCCAGTACGCATTCGGCCCGGTGACGGTCGGTGCCGGCTACAGCAACGCCCAGTACAAGGCGGACGGCGCCTCGACGTTCGGTACGAACCAGAAGTACAACACGGGCCGCGGGTTCGTCACGTACCAGGCATCGGCACCGCTGCTGCTGGGCGTCGGCTACATCTACACGAAGGGTAGCGGCGACAACAACGCCAAGTACCATCAGGTCTCGCTCGGCGCGGACTACTCGCTGTCGAAGCGCACCGACGTGTACCTGGTTGGCGCATATCAGCACGCAAGCGGCCACAACGCCGACGGCAGCGATGCGCAAGCGTCGGTCGGCTCGTACGGCATCGCCGGCAAGAGCTCGCAGGAAATCGTCGCGCTCGGCCTGCGTCACAAGTTCTAAAAACGAAGTATCCGGTGTGCATGGCGTCTCCGACGCCTTGCCGCCGACCTGGAAAGCCAGTCATCGGTTTCGGCCGTGGCTGGCTTTTTTTCGTCTGTCGCCAGCGGGCCGGCATGGCCTGCACCGGCCGGCGGCCGATGCCCGAGCACCCGATGCACGTCAGTTGGCCAGCAGCGGCGCCTGGCGGCTGCAATGCGCCTGGAACGCGATTTCCTGACACCAGGTTCACTCGCTGTGCGCGCGCCGCACGACTACCATGCGCACTGTCGGTGCCACGGCTCCGATGCGACGGCCGTTCGCCCCGTCGTGTCGATTTCGACGCTCCTCATCCGTCGTATCGAGGTCGGCACGCGATTTGCGCCCCGACCAATACAGACAGGAGATACGCCATGACGATTCAGAAGATCACGCCATTCCTCTGGTACGCGGCGGAAGCAGAAGAAGCCGCCGCCTTCTATGCGGGCATCTTTCCGGATTCGCGCATCGTGCGCGTCACGACGGTGCCCGGCACCGACGGCACGCGGATGGTCGAGTTCGAGCTGTTCGGGCAGCCGTTCTTCGCGATGAGCCACCCGCGCACCGATACGTTCAACCATGCGATCTCGCTGCTGGTCAGCTGCGCCGACCAGGCGGAACTCGACCGCTACTGGAACGCCCTGCTCGACAACGGCGGCACGGCCGACGCCTGCGGCTGGCTGAGAGACCGCTACGGCGTGTCGTGGCAGATCGTTCCGGAAACGCTGATTCCGATGATGTCCGACCGGGACACGGTCAAGGCCACGCGCGTGGCCGCGGCGATGATGCAGATGATCAAGCTCGACGACGCCGCGCTGAAAGCCGCCTACGCGGGTACGGCGGGCTGACGAAGCACGTCGCACGGCGCATGCGCGATGACGCGCCGGATCGCCGACTGGCTTCCGGCTCGACAGCATGCGCGTGCGACTGCCGCGCCAATGCCGACGATCTTCATCGGCATCGCTGCCAAGCCGGCCCCGCGCGCGGCATCCGCCGCTACATCGACAGCATTGATTCGACCGTTCGCCGTGCGTAGCCGATGAATGCAGCGAGAGGTTCGCCCGACAGGATCGCCGCATCCTCTTCGCCGCCGAGATAGGCGGCACGCGCCGCCGCGACAACCGGCCGGTATGGTTCCGGCAAGCGTTCCAGTACCCATGTCGCCGCGACGTCCTTCGGCGCGATCCTGCCGGTCGCGGCGCTGTACCAGATGCGCGCGAGCGCGAGCACCACGTTGCGCTCGTCGCCGCGCCAGTCCGGTTCGGCATTCCACTGCGCAACCGTCGCCAGCAGCGCGGCGACAAAATCCCGTGCGGGCACTGGCTCGAAAAGCGCCGCCACCGGCGGGCCAACCAGCACGACACTGTGCTGCCGCACCTTCGTCAACAGGATCGCCAGATCGTGATCGACGAGCGCCGGTTCGACGATGCCGGCCTCGAGGTCGTGACGCAGCCATTCACCGAACTGCAGTTCGCGACGCGCCGGATGACGCCACGGCACGACTTCATCGTGCGCGACGACGGTCACTTCCAGTGCGCGCACGCCGTCGGCGCGACCGGGCGGCGCCGACACGGCGAGCAGGTCGAGCATCAGTGCGTGCCGCGTCGATTCGTCGGGCCGGCCCGACACCGTCACCAGTACGTCGATGTCGCTGCGCGGCTTCAATCCGCCGTCGAGCGCCGATCCGAACAGGTGGATTGCCTTCAGCGTCGCGCCGAGATGCCGCTCGATCGTGTCGCACGCGGCGGCGACCTGGGCGGCGATTTCGTCGGGAATGGCTTCAGTCACGATGCGTGTGCCTCGCAATGCGCACGCAACCGGCACAGCGAGCGCGACGGGCAGCAGCGGATCTGCTGCAAGCGCACAGAGGATTGCCGTTCGTCATCGCGCGTGCGCGGCGCGTCGTCCGTCGTGCGTCACGCGTCGAAGCGGACCTTCCGCCATGTCGCTGCGTGGCTGCCGCGCGATTTGCGCAGCGCAATAAAAATCCCCGCACGCTTTCGCGTACGGGGATCGTCGGACATCGCAACGGCTGCCGACATGCATTCGCATTCGGCAACCGCTGCGCGGCATTACGCCGCCGCGTCCTTCAGCTTCTTCAGCGCACGTGCCTTCACGCGCACGCTGGCCGGCTTCGCCGGGAACCAACGCTCTTCGCCCGTGAACGGATCCTTGCCGAAGCGCTTCTTCTTCGCCGGCACGACTTGCGCCGTGATCTTCAGCAGACCCGGCAGCGTGAACTCGCCCGCGCCCTTCTTGTGGACCGAGCCCAGCACGACGTTCTCGAGTGCGACGAGCACTGCCTTGACAGCCTTCACTTCGACAGCTGCGCGCTCAGCGATGTGCGTTGCGAGCGATGCCTTCGTGAACTTGTCCTTCAGCGGCGTCGGAGCGGCCGGTGCCGCCTTCGCGACAACCTTCTTGGCCACTACTTTCTTCGCGGGCGCAGCCTTTTTGGCAGCCACTTTCTTGGTGGCCGGTGCGGCAGCCTTCTTGGCCACCTTTTTTGCGGAAGTCGCCATGTTTCTCCTACCAGGTGTGGTCGTTGGATACACGAAGCGTGCAACGCGCGCGCTTCAACGCCGGATTCTACAAGCGCCTTGACGCTTCGTGGAGTACTTTTATGCGTTTTCGCGGGGTTTCCCGCAGGTTTTTTTGCATGCGACCGATTTCATCGACGCTCCAGCATCAAAAAACGCCTTCACGTAGGCACCCGAATGCGAATTACGTTCGATATTTGCGCACCTATACTGGGCTCGCTCAATGCCCGGATGCCTCCATGCGCGAAGCCAGATACGTCAAAGGACTCGACGGCCTGCGAGCCCTCGCCGTCATCCTCGTTTTCCTGTCCCACAAGGGCCACGTCCTTGCCGTCGACGTCGGCAAGCTTGGCGTGTGGACGTTTTTCCTCATCAGCGGATTCCTGATCGTCGGCGAGCTGCATCGCAACCGCCAGGCGGTCGAGCGCGGCACCATGACGCGCCGCCATGCGTTCGCGCTGTTCCTCGCGAAGCGCGCGCTGCGGATCTTTCCCGTGTATTACCTGCTGCTCGCCGCGCTCGCGATCGCGCACGCGCTGTTCTACCAGCGCGGCGTCAATCTCGGGCTCGCGTGGCACGCGGTGTTCCTGTCGAATTACTGGATCGGTGCCGTCAAGGACGGCTGGCCGGGCTCCACGTCGCACTTCTGGAGCCTCGCGGTTGAACAGCAGTTCTATCTGATCGCACCGCTCGCGCTGCTCGCGGTGCCCGCCGCGCGACACGTCGCGCTCGGCATCGCGGCCATCGTACTGTGCGCGCTCGCGCATCTCGCGCTCTACCTGTGCGACGCGTCGCCGGTGCTGATCTATGCGTTTTCCCCGTGGAATTTCGCGCTAATCGCGCTCGGCGGCGTCGGCGCGATGGCGCTCGCCGATCGCGGTGCGGCCGCCGTGCGCCGCGTTCCGCCCGGCTGGCTCGGCGCGGCCGGCGTCGCATTCTTCCTCGTGCTGCCTGCATGCACGACCTTGCCCGACACGATCGCGGGGCTCGCGGATCTCGGCCTGTCCGCGTCGCTCGGCGCGCTGCTGCTATGGATCGTCAGCGAACCCGAACATCCGGTCGTGGCGCTGCTCGACTGGGCGCCGCTCGCCTATCTCGGCACGATCAGCTACGGCTTCTACCTGTTCCACAACCTGATTCCGGCGCGTTTCGGCGTGCTGCCCGCGCACGTCGCGCACGTGGCCATCCCTGAAATCGTCCGCGACACGCTACCCGAACTGCTGCAGTTCGCGCTCGCCGTGCTGCTCGCGCACCTGTCCTGGCGCTATCTCGAAAAGCGGCTGCTCGATTTCAAGAAGCCGGTCGCCGCGATGCTGGCCCGGCATTTCGTCGCGCGGCCGACCACGTCGGCACGTTGAACGCTGCACGGACGCGGCAACGGTTGAACTGAAAACCGCGATTCCGGCCACGCCCGGAAGCCGACGCGCGACGAGCGAGCCGTTGCGTCATCGGCCGGCGCCGGCCGATCCGATGCGGTCACGAACGTCGATGTGCGTCGCGCAACCGAACCGCCGCCCCTGTCATCCGGGCGCCCGCCGCGGCACCGGTTTCAGCCGTGACGTCCGTTCTCGCAGGGGCGCCCCGCTCCGCACGCAGCCCCGATCCTGAAGCCGGTCCGCCACGACATACACGCCGACCGTGCACTGGCGCACCCGCACACGCAAAAAAGCCCCGGCGCGCGAGCGGCCGGGGCCAACGGAACAACCACCACCTGAAACAACGGAGCGCGCGGCTGCTTAGGCGACAGCAGCCAGCGCGGGCAAACAGGTACGCAGGTAGGCCTCGAATTCGCGGCTCACTTCCGGATGCTGGAGCGCGAGTTCGACGGTGGCCTTGAGATAGCCGATCTTGCTGCCGCAGTCGAAGCGCGTGCCGTAGTAGCGATACGCGAGCACCTGCTCGTTCGCGAGCAGCGACTGGACGGCATCGGTCAGCTGCAGCTCGCCGCCGGCGCCCGGCTTGAGCTTGCGCAGGTGATCGAAGATCGTCGGCATGAACACGTAGCGGCCGACCACGCCGAGATTCGACGGCGCATCTTCCGGCGCCGGCTTCTCGATGATGCCCGACAGCTTGATGATGTCCTCTTCCCATTCGCGGCCTTCGACGACGCCGTACGAGCGGCTGTCCTCGCGCGGGATCGTCTCGACCCCGATCACCGAGCTGTGATAGTGGTCGAACACGTCGACGAGCTGCTTGAGCACCGGCTGTTCGCCGTGCAGCAGGTCGTCGGCGAGAATCACCGCGAACGGCTCGCCGTGCACCAGCTTCTCCGCGCACAGCACTGCGTGGCCGAGGCCGAGTGCTTCCGGCTGGCGCACGTAGAAGCAGTTCACGTGGCTCGGCTTGATGCCGCGCACCAGTTCGAGCAGCTTTTCCTTGCCGCGCGCCTCGAGTTCGGCCTCGATCTCGTAGGACTTGTCGAAGTGATCCTCGATCGCGCGCTTGCTGCGCCCGGTGACGAAGATCATCTCGGTGATACCGGCGTTGATCGCTTCCTCGACCGCGTACTGGATCAGCGGCTTGTCGACGACGGGCAACATTTCCTTCGGGCTCGCCTTCGTTGCCGGGAGGAACCGCGTGCCGAGACCGGCAACGGGGAACACGGCCTTGGTGACTTTCAACATGTTCGCATCCTGATTGCGTTAACTGCGCCGCGTCGACCAGCGACCCGGCGCGATTGTGTTCCGAACGGCATATCGAGAATCGACGGTACTGCCAATTCGACTCCGCTCATTTTCGATATGGACTGATTGCCCAATGATTCCGGAAAAAATATAATCCTTTCAACCCGGTCGATATTGCCGAACCGAGTGCCGAAGCAGAAACAAATTACCGATTTTCCAGATACAAATTCTTACGATTCGAATTCCTCGATATAGGGCACGCCGCCCCGTTCGAGACCCGGGCGAATCGGTTCGTTCTTCAGCGCCTCGCGGTACGCCGACAGCACGGCCATGACCAGCAGTACTGCAGCGCTCGCGATCCAATGCATGTCCATCTTGCCGCTCCTTGCATCAATCAACTGGAGCTTCAAACTATCAGAAAAAAATCGGTAAATAATTGACCCGCCTCGCGGAACCGCTTTCCGAGCGCGATAAAACCATGATGTGGAATTCCGATATTTCCCGGCGAGATTTTTTTATTCATTGATCGAATTCTTGCGCATTACGATTGGATGAAACTTCCCGTCCATCCGTCGCAAGGAATCGAATCGCATGCAAGCTTTCAGCGGATCGTCTCTGACCGCGCCGCCCGTCGCCGATCACAAGGAACACGTGATCGACGCGATGCGCGGCTTCGCGGCGCTGCTCGTCGCCTATTTCCATTGCCGCCAGGTCGTCTGGGTCGGCATGCAAAGCTTCCATCAGGCTTACGGCCATGCGCTCACCTCGAGCGCGATCGCCGGCTACCTGACCTTCCCGTTCGCGTGGGGCTCCGCCGGCGTGCCGATCTTCTTCGTGATCAGCGGCTACTGCATCCACCGCAACGCGGCGCTCAAGCTCGCGGCCGATCCCGCGTACCGGCTCGACGCGCCGAACTTCTGGGTGCGCCGGTTCGCCCGCATCTACCCGGTGCTGCTGGCCGCGCTGCTGTTTACGCTCGCACTCGACTCGGTCAGCCTGCAGATCGAGCCCGTCAGCCACAAGATCCGCGACGTCGGCCTCGTCGCGTTCCTCGTGAACCTGTTCTCGCTGCAGGGCGTCGCCGGCTACACGTACGGGTCGAACGGCGCGCTGTGGACGCTGTCGCTCGAAGTGCAGTTCTACGCGATCTACCCGCTGCTGTTCGCGATCCGCCGGCGCATCGGCATGCCGGCGGTCGTGGCCGCGGTCGCGCTCGTCAACGTCGCGTCGGCGTGGCTGCTCGAACGGCACGACCTGCAGTTCTTCACGTCGTACTGGCTGTCCTGGACGATCGGCGCGTGGATCGCCGACGTGCGCGCGCAGCCGGCACGCGGCGCGGCCGCCGTGCCGTCGCGCGCGTGGTACGGTACGGCCGCCGTGCTGCTGGCCGCCGGCTGCGGCGCGTTCCATTTCGGCCAGTACGGCGCATTCCAGCTGTGGTCGGCCGGCTTCGCATGCTTCCTTTATCGCGCGCTCGCCCGTCCTCCGCGCCCGACGCCGCCGCTGCGCGTGCTGAGCTGGTTCGGCGACTTCAGCTACTCGCTGTACCTGATCCACCTGCCGCTGTTCGTCTGCCTCGGCTCGGTGCTGTTCCATTCCGAGCTGCAGCTGTCGATCTGGCCTTCGTTCGCGTTCATGGCCGCCGCGATCCCGGTCGCGTATGTGTTCTACCGGATGTTCGAACGGCCCGCGATGACGTGGTCGGCCAGCTTCAAGCCGGCTCGCCCTGCCCGGGTCGTTTCGGCGGCGCCCGAACGAGCCGTCTGACCCGGCCGGAACGCTTTCCCGAGCCCTCGCGCGGCGGTACGCTGCGCGGGGGCTTTTTCATGGCCTGAGCGCGCCGGCAAGCCGGGTTGGCGGGATGGGGTAGCCCTCCGGCGTGCGACGGCGCCACGCCCCGCACAGGCCGTCTCCGACCGATTTTCTCCACGCAGGCTGCCTGGGTGTCGCCTTCTCGGGTCGCCTTCTCGAGTCGCCCCACGCGCCGCCGTCTTCTCCGACGTCTCGCACCGCCCGTCGTCGCCCCAATCGACGATCGGTCAAGCCCGCGCCCAACCCCGCACGAGACAACCTGCCAGCCGCCCCTCGCCGGACAAAGCCCCGGCGCTGAAAAACAAAGCCCCCACGCGGCGCACCGCCGCATGAGGGCCTGTTTCCCGCCGGCTCGCGCCGCTTTTACCGCTTCTTCGCCTTCGCGGCCTTCGCCGTATCCGCGAGGATCTTCTCGACCCGCTCCACGTAGGTTTCGGTGCCGAACCGGCGCACCGCCGTCGCGCGCCCGCTCGCGACGAGCCGCTCGCGCAGCGCACCGTCACGCTTCAGCGTAGCCAGCGCATCGGCCAGCGCGGCCGCATCGCCCGGCGCGCAGAGCAGCCCGTTGTCGCCGTCCTCGATGATCTCGACGACGCCGCCCGCGCGGGCCGCGACGACCGGCCGGCGCGCGAGCATCCCCTCGACGATCACGCGCCCGAACGGCTCCGGCGTGATCGACGTGTGCGCCACGACGTCGACCGCCGTCATGCAGGCGGCCACGTCGCGCTGGAACCCGAGGAAATGCACGCGCCCGCCCATCCCGTGCCGTGCGACGGTCTCGTGCAGCTGCGCCGCGTATTCGTCCTCGCCGAACAGCGGCGCGCCGACCAGCACCACGTGCATGTCGGGATGCCGCGCGGCGGCTTCCAGCAGCACGTGCTGTCCCTTCCAGCGCGCGAGACGGCTGAACGAGCCGACGAGCCATGCATGCTCGGGCAACCCCAGCCGCGCGCGCAGCGCGGCCTGGCTGACGCCTTCCAGCGCATCGAACGGCTCGGCCGAAATGCCGTTGAACACGACATCGACGTGCTGCGGCGTGAAGCCCGTCAGCGTCCGGAACGCCTGCGCGGACGCGTCGGAGTTCGCGATCACGCGCGTGATGCCGAGCCGCGCGCAGTATTTGATCGCCAGCAATTGCTTGCTGCCGAAATGGTCGGTGCTGACGATGTCGCGCAGGTGCCACACCACCGGCTTGCGTGCGAGCCGCCCGGCGAGCGCGGCGACCACCATCGCGCGCTGCGTGTTCGCGTAGATCACCTCGGCACGGCGCGCGCGCCGCGCGACGTCGCGCACCAGCCGCACGAGCTGTTTCACCGCCCCGACCGACACGCCACCCTGCTTGCGCACGCCCGCGAGCGCGCCCTGGTCGACCACGTCGACGCGCGCGCCGATCTCGTCGAGCGCCGCACGGAACGGGCCGTCGTCGAACAGCAGCACGTCGGCGTTCGCGCGCATGTGCTTCATGATCTCGAGCAGCGACAGCTCGGCGCCGCCGAGCACGCCGCTCTGGTCGAGCACGAGCGTCGCCGGGCCGCGCGCGGCCGGCATCGGCGCGATGGCCGTACCGCGCTGCGCGGTCGAGCCGGGCAGCGCGGCTTCCACATAGTCGAGAAAGCGCCGCCGGAACGTATCGGCGGAAAACCGCTCCGCATTCGTGCGGCAGGCGGTCGGCGTGAAGCGCTGCGGCGCACGCTCGAAATCGTCGACGGCCGCGACGATCGCGTGCGGCGTCTGTTCGTCGAAGAAGAGCCCGGTCGGATTCAGGTTCGATTGCGGGTCGAGCACGGTTTCGAGCGCGCCGCCCTTGCCGTACGCGATCACCGGCGTGCCGCACGCCTGCGCCTCGACCACCGAGATCCCGAAATCCTCCTCGGCCGCGAACACGAACGCCTTCGCGCGCCGCATCCGGTCGTGCAGCACCGCGAACGGCTGGTAGCCCATGATCTCGACATTCGGGCCGGCCTTCGCGCGGATCTTCTGCATCTCGGGACCGTCGCCGATCACGACGAGCTTGCGCTCCGGCGTGCGCGAAAACGCTTCGACGATCAGGTCGATCTTCTTGTACGGCACCATTCGCGACGCGGTCAGGTAGAAATCCTCCTTCACCGCGTTCAGCGAGAACGCGTCGACGTCGACCGGCGGGAAGATCACCGCCGCGTCGCGGTGGTAGACCTTCTTGATACGCCGCGCGATGAACGCGGAGTTCGCGACGAAGCCGTCCACCGCGTTCGCGGTGCGCGTATCCCAGTTGCGGATGTAATGCAGGATCATCCGCGCGAGCAGCGATTTCGGCCCGTGCGTGAGATTCGACTGTTCCAGATACTGGTGCTGCAGGTCCCACGCATAGCGGATCGGCGAATGCACGTAGCTGATGTGCACCTGGTCCGGCCCGGTCAGCACGCCCTTCGCGACCGCGTGGCTGCTCGAGATCACCAGGTCGTACTCCGACACGTCGAGCTGCTCGATCGCGAGCGGCATCAGCGGCAGGTAGCTGCGGTACTTGGTGCGCGCGAACGGCAGCTTCTGGATGAACGACGTCGTCACCGGCTTGCCGCGCACGAACGCGCGGTCGTCGAGGAAATCGACGAGGCTGAACAGGTCCGCGTCGGGAAAGCACGCGACGATCTGCTCGAGCACGCGCTCGGCGCCCGCATAGGTGACGAGCCAGTCGTGGACGATCGCCACGCGCAGCGCGCGCGCCGGATGGCGTGCGCTTGCGCGTTCGGCCGGCAGCGCCCGGCGCAGCGCGGTGGCGTCGCCGGCTTCGGCCACGGCCGCATCGGCGGTGGCGAGATTCAATACGGCGTGTTCCGCCAGATCGCGATTCATACGGTTCTCCTCGCATTGAGACGGACAAACAGGTCGCGCACCAGCGCACGCAGCCCCGGCGTCATCGTGAGCGACCACGCGACGTTCAACAGCAGCACGACCGCGCACATGCCGATCGACTCGACGAGCCCCGGCCACGCCTGCGCCAGGAACAGGCTCGCGAGCAGGAAGGCCAGGTGCGCGAGCATGTCGAGCACGATCGCGCGCATCCGGATCGCCGACAGGTACAGCAGCACACCGTAGTCGACGAGCGCGCGCGCCGCGACCACCACCGCCGCGCCGATCAGCCCGAAGTGATGAATGCCGAACCACAGGCCGCCGACGAAGAACGGCATCTCGACGAGCCCGGCAAATGCCGCGCGGGCCGGGTTGACCTGCGACTGGATCAGGATGCGCGTGACGCTCGCCTGGCCGACGAGCCACACGCTGATCACCAGCACGCGGCCGACCGGCGCCGAATGCGCGGCGAGATCCGCGCCAACCCACAGCGTGAGGAACGGCGCGAGCGCGAAGATCGCGACGATGCCGACCGGCGTGAACACGCCGTTCAGGAATTCGAGCGACTGGCGCGCGAGCGTGTCCGCATGGTCGCGGCCGACCGCCGACAGACGCGGGAACAGCGTGCGCACGAGCGCGTTCGGCAGCATGTTCAGGCGCGTGACGAGGTTCTGCGGCACCGTGTAATAAGTGACGAACTTCGCGCCCATGCCGGCGCCGAGCATCACGCGGTCGAGCGTGTCGGCGATCATGCTCGTCGTGCTCGCGATCAGCATCCAGCCGCCGAAGTTGAACAGTCCTTTCGCGGTGCCCCACTGCGGCGGATCGATGCGCCGGATCCCGAGCACCTTGATGCTCGCCTGGCCGAGCATCACCGCCGCGATCAGCCGCGCGACGACCGCCGCGGCGAGCACCGTCTGCAGGTTCGGCGCGATCCACCACGCGGCGCCGAGCGGCAGCAGCTGGAACAGGAACGTGCCGATCGTCTGGTTCGTGTTGAACACGCCGAAGCGTTCGGCGCCGTTGATCGCGCCGGCGAACACCCACGACACGTTCGCCAGCGGAATCGCGAGCGCGAGCCACGGCAACGCGAGATACACCTCGTGCTGCATCGCCGCCGACACCTTCGTGAAGTACGCGGTGTAGACGAACGCGCCGAAATAGATCAGCAGCCCGCCGACGATGCCGGTGCCGAGGTTCAGCCAGAACGCGCTCCAGAACACGCGCGCGCTTTCGTCGGCGTTGCCGCTCGCGAGCGCCTTCGAGATGTGGTTCTGCGCGGCCATGCTCATCCCGAGATCGAGGATCCCGAAATAGCCGATCAGCGTCCACACGAGGCTGACGACGCCGTAGCGTTCGACGCCGAGCGCGTGGATATAGGCGGGCACCGTCACCAGCGACACGAAGGTCGGCAGGATCAGCCCGATGAAGTTGATCGAAACGTTCTTGAGTATGCCTTTGTCCATGCTTCTGCCTTGTGTGACGTCGCCCGTCACGGTTTCCAGCGATACATCAGCACCTTGCCGCGCGCGTCTTCCTCGACGAACACGAGGTACTCGCCGTTCTCGCGCCGGAACGCGCTGATGCCGAACGGCACGTCGACCCAGCCGGAGGCCTTGCCGACCTCGGCGCCCGGGCTCATCACGCCCACTTCCTTGCCGGTTTCCTTGTCGTACACGTGGATCTTGCCGACCGGCTCCACCCCGAACAGGTAGCGGCCCTCGGCCGTGAGCCCGATCAGGTCGAAGATCGGCTTCGCGTCGAGCTGCCACGGCAGCGCGACCTGGTAGCGCACGACCGGCGAGCCCGTCGACCACTTGTCGAAGCGGATCAATACACGGCCCACTTCCTTGTTGATGCCCGGCTGCGGCGGTGCGTCGGCCGTATAGCCGGTCACGTACAGCGTGTCGGTCTGCGGCTCGTAGATCGCGCGGCGCAGCTGCGTGAACGGCTGCGGCATCGGATAGGTCGTGACCTTGTCGTACGAGTAGATCGGGTTACCGGCCTTGTCGACGCCGCCGTACTGGAAGCGGTGGATGCCGCGCACGTCGCTGGTGCGCCAGATGTCGCCCTTCGTGTCGACCCACCAGCCCCAGCCGCCCGCCTTCGCCTTTCCGGTCGTGTTGATCTCGGCCTCGTCGGCATCGATCCGGCCGTTGCCGTTCGCGTCGCGCCACAGCCAGTCGCCGCCCGGCGGCTTGTTCGGCACCTTGTCGACCGGTCGCGCACGCCCCGCGATCAGGCCCGACGGAATCGCGACCTCGCCGTCGCGCTTCGCGTCGAAGCGGTAGATCTTCAGGTGGTCGGCGTACATGTCGGTCAGGTACAGGAACGTGCGGCCGTCGAGGCGCCGTGCGAACGGCATGCCGGGATACTGGTCCGTGTGGAACACAGGATCGTCCGGATACTTGAAGCGGTTCGACAGGAACCCGACGTATTTCCAGTCCTGGCCCGGCGGCTTCGACAGATCGAGCTCGAAGCGCTTGTTGCCCGTGTACACGCTGTTCGGCCGCGCCGGGTCGAGCCACGCACCGTCGACGAACAGCAGCCCCTGCACCTGCCAGCGCTGCTTGCCGTCCGGCGTATAGCTTTCGAGCACCGCGCCGAGCCCTGCGCCGATCGTGTCGTGGCGCGGCCCGATGCCGTTCATCGACACATAGATGTTGCCAGCGCGGTCGACACCGACGCCCGTCAGCCCGTTGAAACGCTGCGGCCCCGGCCGGCCCGGCACCGGGCCCGCGAAGATGCCGCCGCGCTCGCCGAGCGTGCCCGACGGCGCATAGCCCTTGCCGCCTTTCGAGAAGATCAGGATTTGCTGGCGCGGCCCGTTGTCCGCCACCAGCACGCGGCCTTTCGCGTCGACGGCCACGTCCACCGCATCGGTGCCTTCGGGCAGGACCGGCGCGTCGTCGAGCTTGCGGCCGTCCGCGCGCACGTGCACGAGGTGCGCGGGCCCGTTGAGCGTATCCGTGAGCAGCCACAGCGTGCCGTCGCCCGCGAGTGCGATGCGGCCCGGCTCGTGCGCGCTCCACGTGCCCTTCTGCTGCATCGTCTCCGCGTCGTACACGGCCACCGCGTCGCGCGACGGATTCGTCGCGAACAGCGTCTTGTCGTCGGCTGCGAGGCCGCCGACTTCCGCCTTCTGCTCGCCCACTTCCGAGCGCGCGGGCGCCGCGACCTCGTTCATAATCATGAAGCTCGCGGCCATCCGCGCGCGGCCGGTGTCCGCGCGGCCGCCCGGCGCAAGCTGCGGCGCCGCGCGGAACGGCGCGGGCTGCTTCAGGTCGCCGATCGTGCGACGCGAGATGCCGAACCACTGCTTGCCCTTGTCCGGCCAGATGCCGGGCGACTGCAGATGGCCGCGCTCGTTGCCGACACCGATCGCGACGTACGCGTACTTGCTGTTCACGGCGATCGCGCTGCCGCCGAGGTTGCCCCAGCCGTGCGTGCCGCCGGCGAAGCCGAGCATCTTCCCGTCCTGGTAGACGCTCGCCTCGGCCCCGCTCTCGTCCCACGGCGCATTCGTATACACCTTGCCTTCAGGCGTCACCGCGATCGCGCGGATGTCGATCTGCGTCCAGCTGCCGTCGCCATAGCCGAACGTATTGCCGATCCACGACGTCGTCGCGGGCAACACCGTTTCGGCCGGTGCGGCGCTCGTCAGCAGCGTCGCGCATACCGTCATGCCTACCAGAATCAGACGTCGCAATGCGCTTCTCCAGACTTGATGCAACAGCGACCGGGCCGCCGCAAGGACTGCCGCCGGCGCACCCTGTCGCTAAATGGGTTTCAAACGTCGCGATGCAGGTTACAAGCAAAAATAATCACAAGAAATTTGGAAATATTTGGGGATGTTTCCGCCTGAAATATCGAACCGGAACAGCGGCGAACAGACGCTCGAAAGCGGCAATAACGACCGCCTTTCGTTTTCCGTCCTGTAGAAAATGCCGCTTTCCCCCGCCTGACGGGGCCGTCCGGGCGCCGACCTTTCACCCCGCGACAGAAATAATCGGCACTTGAATATTTGTCGCCAGATAAATGACGCGCGTTTTTTTGCCGATTTCTTTTCCCTAGAATCGATTTCGATTCGATATTTCATTTAATGGCATGCATTACGTTCACGTTTACGCATCGGATGTGCGACACGCCCCGGCTCATGTCGCGCGTCGCGAAGGAGCGGCGCGATGACGGGCATCTCGCGACCGACTGACCTCACCCCGCCGCAACACGGCCGCATCGTGCAGCTCGACGGGCTGCGCGCGATCGCGGTGGGCGCCGTGTTCCTGCAGCACGCGCTGAAGGCGCCGCTCTGGATGGGCGTCGACCTGTTCTTCGTGCTGAGCGGCCTGCTGATCACCGGCATCCTGCTCGATCGCAAGGCGCGCGGGCAGTCGTACTTCAGCCACTTCTACGCACGCCGCGTGCGTCGCATCCTGCCGCCGTACGTGCTGCTGCTGGTGGTGTCGACGATCCTGTTCGGCGCGGGCTGGCTGCCGCACTGGCCGTGGTTCGCGTTCTTCTCGACCAACATCGGGCTGTCGCTCGGCAGCATCGGCCATGACAGCCTGAACGTGCTGTGGTCGCTCGCGGTCGAGGAGCAGTTTTATATCTTCTGGCCGTTCGTCGTGCTGTGGTGCTCGGAGCGCGCGCTGCTGTGGGTCGCCGCCGCGCTGATCGTCGCGGCCCCGGTACTGCGTGCGATTGCGACACCGTGGTTCGACTCGTTCTGGCCGATCTACTACCTGACGCCGTTCCGCATGGACCTGCTCGCCGCGGGCGCGCTGCTCGCAATCGTGCTGCGCCGCGACCGGCGCGCACTCGAGCCGTTCTATCCGCTCGCGATCGTCGGCGCGCTCGTGTCGCTCGCGATCCTCGGCTGGCTGCACCTGTCGTTCCCGCGCTTCCGCGCCGCGAACACGCCGCTGTCGAATGCGGCGCTCTACAGCATCTCGCTGCTGCTGTGCACGTCGATCGTCGTGATCGCCCTGCGCGGCCGCGGCCTCGTGCAGCGCGTGCTGACGAACCCGATGCTCGTCTACGTCGGCACCGTCAGCTACACCGTATACCTGATCCACCTCAGCGTGCTGTACGCGCTGTGGCCGCTGCACCTGAACCGCTTCGTCACGGCCGCGCTGGCCCTCGCGATCACGCTCGCGTACGCGACGCTCAGCTGGTACGGCTTCGAACGGCGCCTGACGCGCGGCCCCGCACGCCGCGCGCTGCCGGCCGCCGCCGGCACGACCGCCTGAATTTCATCATCCATCGTTTCTACCAGGACAACGTCATGAGCCAAACTCGCAAGAAGGCCATCATCACCGGGATCTCGGGGCAAGACGGCGCCTACCTGACCAAGCTGCTGCTCGACAAGGGCTATGAAGTCACCGGCACCTACCGCCGCACCAGCTCGGTGAATTTCTGGCGCATCGCCGAGCTCGGCGTCGACACGCACCCGAACCTCACGCTCGTCGAGCACGACCTGACCGACGCCGGCTCGAGCCTGCGCCTGCTCGAGCGCACGCAGCCCGACGAGCTGTACAACCTCGCCGCGCAGAGCTTCGTCGGCGTGTCGTTCGACCAGCCGGCGACGACCGCCGAAGTGACGGGCCTGGGTCCGCTGAACCTGCTCGAGGCGATCCGCGTCGTGAGCCCGAAGACGCGCTTCTACCAGGCGTCGACCTCCGAGATGTTCGGCAAGGTGCAGTCGATCCCGCAGACGGAAGCGACCTCGTTCTATCCGCGCAGCCCGTACGGCGTCGCGAAGCTGTACGCGCACTGGATGACGGTGAACTACCGCGAGTCGTACGGCCTGTTCGGCAGCAGCGGCATCCTGTTCAACCACGAATCGCCGCTGCGCGGCCGCGAGTTCGTCACGCGCAAGATCACCGACACCATCGCGAAGATCAAGCTCGGCAAGGCGACCCGCCTCGAGCTCGGCAACCTCGACGCGAAGCGCGACTGGGGCTTTGCGCTCGAGTACGTCGAAGGCATGTGGCGCATGCTGCAGGCCGACGAACCCGATACCTATGTCCTGGCAACCAACCGCACCGAAACCGTGCGCGACTTCGTGCGGATGGCGTTCGCGGCGGCCGGCTATCAGATCGAATGGACCGGCAAGGGTGAGCAGGAACGCGGCCTCGACGCGGCGACCGGCAATGTGCTCGTGGAAGTGAATCCGAAGTTCTATCGCCCTGCCGAGGTCGACCTGCTGATCGGCTGCGCGGACAAGGCGAAAAGCAAACTCGGCTGGGAACCGAAGACGACGCTCGAACAACTTTGCCAGATGATGGTCGAAGCGGATTTGACGCGGAATCAACACCATGACACGTTCTGAAGCCGGACGCCCGTCGCGCCGTGCATTCGTCACCGGCCTGACGGGCTTCACCGGCCGCTACATGGCCGAACGCCTGCAGGCGGCCGGCTATGAGGTCTGGGGCACGGTCGCGCCCGGCACGGCGCGGCCCGACGACCCGGCCTTCGCGCACTGCACGCTGCTGCCCGTCGACCTGCTCGACGCGGATGCGATGCGCGCAGCGGCCGCCGACGCGCGGCCCGATGCGGTCGTGCATCTCGCCGCCCGCGCGCACGTCGCGCAGGACGAGCCGTCGCAGACTTACGCGGTCAACATCGTCGGCACACGCAACCTGCTGGCCGCGCTCGCGGGCCTCGACCGCCGCCCGTCGGCCGTGCTGCTCGCCAGCAGCGCGAACATCTACGGCAATTCGACGGCCGGCGTGCTCGACGAAACCGTCGCCCCGGCCCCGGCGAACGACTACGCGGTCAGCAAGCTCGCGATGGAATACGCGGCGAAGCTGTGGGCCGACCGGCTGCCGATCGTGATCGCGCGGCCGTTCAACTACACGGGTGTCGGCCAGAGCGATGCGTATCTGCTGCCGAAGCTCGTCGCGCACTACGCGCGCAGCGCACCGCGCATCTCGCTCGGCAATCTCGACGTGAGCCGCGATTTCTCCGACGTGCGCGACGTGACGGCCGCGTACCTGAAGCTGGTCGAGGCCGCGCCGGCGGGCGAGACGTTCAACGTCTGCTCCGAGCGTGCGTATTCGCTGAAGGAAGTGCTGGCGATGCTGTCGCGCATCGCCGGTTACGTGATCGACGTGACGATCGATCCGCGTTTCGTGCGGCACAACGAGGTGAAACGCCTGAGCGGGTCGCGCGACAAGCTGCGGCGCGCGGTGGGCGAACTACCGGTCACGCCGCTCGATGAAACGCTGCGCTGGATGGTGGAGGCGATGCGCAACGACGCGCATGCGGACGGACATCCCGCCGGGTAAGCCGGGCGATTTGCATCGACACCAAAACGAAGGGCCGGTCACGCAAGCGACCGGCCCTTCGTCCATGTACCACGTCAAATCACGTCAATCACGTCACGACATGCGTGACGTGCCGCGTTCAGCCCTCCAGCCCGCGTGCAAGATCCTTGCGCAGATCGCCCGCATCCTCCAGGCCGACCGACAACCGGATCAGCCCTTCGCTGATCCCTGCTGCCGCGCGCGCTTCCGGCGTGATGCGGGCGTGCGTGGTCGTCGCCGGATGGGTGATCGTCGTGCGCGTGTCGCCGAGGTTGCCGGTGATCGAGATCAGCTTCGTGTTGTCGATCACGCGCCATGCATTCGCGCGCTGCTGCTCGGGCGTGTCGCCCTTCAGCTCGAACGACAGGATCGCGCCGCCCGCCTTCTGCTGACGCTTCGCGAGTTCGTGCTGCGGGTGCGATTCGAGGCCCGGGTGAAACACGCGCGCGACGGCCGGATGCGAATCGAGCCAGCGTGCGATCTCCAGCGCGTTCGCCGACTGCTTCTCGACGCGCAGCGACAGCGTTTCCATCCCCTTCAGCAGCACCCACGCGTTGAACGCCGACAGGGTCGGGCCCGCGCTGCGCACGAACGGGAACACCTTGCCCACGATGAATTCCTTCGTGCCGACCAGCGCGCCGCCGAGCACGCGGCCCTGGCCGTCGAGGAATTTCGTCGCCGAGTGCATCACGACGTCCGCGCCGAGCTTCAGCGGCTGCTGCAGCACCGGGCTGCAGAAACAGTTGTCGACGACGAACAGCGCGTTCGATGCCTTCGCGATCTTGCCGATCGCCTCGATGTCGGCGAGTTCGGTCAGCGGGTTCGACGGCGTCTCGAGGAAGAACATCTTCGTTTCCGGACGCACGGCTTCCTTCCATGCGTTCAGGTCGGTCGGGTCGACGAAGGTCGTCGTGATACCGAACTTGCTGAAGATCTGCGAGAACATCCCGAGCGTCGAGCCGAACAGGCTGCGCGAGCTGACGAGGTGGTCGCCGGCCTGCAGCGCGGCCATCACGACCGACATGATCGCGGCCATCCCCGAAGCCGTCGCGATGCAGGCCTCGCCGCCCTCGAGCGCCGCGAGACGCTCCTGGAACATGGTGACGGTCGGGTTCGTGAAGCGCGAATAGGTGAAGTAGTCTTCCGAATTCGCGAAGCGCTGGGCCGCATCGGCCGCGCTCTGGAAGCAGAAGCTCGACGTGAGGAACAGCGCTTCCGAGTGCTCGTTGAAGTCGCTGCGCAGCGTGCCCGCGCGCACGGCAAGCGTGTCGAAGTTGAGGGAGTCGTCCATGTTCCGTTTTCCGTATTCGATGGTCGCGCGGGTGGCGCGAACCCAGTCAAAACCAGGGCAAAACAAAAAGCCCGCTATGCGTCGGCATCAGCGGGCTTCGGTGCGGTACGACAGCGATCGACTCGGGCCGGTTGCCACCGGCCTTCGCTTTAGCTGTTTTGGGAAGTCGCCCCGCGTCCGCAAGCTGATATCAAATCGACGCAAGGCCACATCCTATCACGCTTCGTCAAAAGCGTGCGCCGGTGTCACTCGACCGACAACTGCAGGTTCATCTGCGAGCGTTCGGTATCGCCCGCCGTGTCGCGATCGGCCTGCGATGCCGGCGTGAGGCGCGCGCGCTCGATCGCATCGAGATACTCGGGCGTCACGGCGCCGGTGATGTAGTTGCCGTCGAAGCACGACGCCTCGAAGCGCTCGAGCTTCGGGTTGATGTCGCGCACCGCGCGGCGCAGATCGTCGACGTCCTGATAGATCAGGTGGTCGGCACCGATGATCTTCGCGACTTCCTCGTCGGTGCGGCCATGTGCGACCAGTTCGCCGCGCGTCGGCATGTCGATGCCGTACACGTTCGGGAACTTCACGGGCGGCGCCGCCGACGCGAAGATCACCGACTTCGCGCCCGCATCGCGTGCCATCTGCACGATTTCATGCGAGGTCGTGCCGCGCACGATCGAATCGTCGACGATCAGCACGTTCTTGTCCTTGAACTCGATGCTCATCGCATTGAGCTTCTGGCGCACCGACTTCTTGCGCACGGCCTGGCCCGGCATGATGAAGGTACGGCCGACGTAGCGGTTCTTGAAGAAGCCTTCGCGGTACTCGACGCCGAGCTTCGCGGCGACCTGCATCGCAGCCGGGCGCGACGAATCGGGAATCGGCATCACGACGTCGATCGGCACGTTCGGCAGCTCGCGCTTGATCTTCTCGGCGAGATAGTCGCCCATGCGCAGGCGCACGTTGTAGACCGGCACGCCATCGAGGCACGAATCCGGACGGGCCAGATACACGTATTCGAACATGCACGGATTCAGCGTCGGGTTCTCCGCGCACTGTTGGCTGTGGAAGTTGCCGGCCTTGTCGATGAAGATCGCTTCGCCCGGCTCCAGGTCACGCACGAATTCGAAACCGATGCCTTCGACCGCCACCGACTCCGATGCAACCATCCATTCGGTGCCGTGCTCGGTTTCGAGCTTGCCGATGCACAGCGGACGGATGCCGAACGGGTCGCGGAATGCGAGCAGGCCGTAGCCGGCGATCAGCGACACGATCGCGTACGAGCCCTGCAGGCGGCGATGCACGCCCGAGACGGCCTTGAACACCGAGGCCGGATCGAGCTCGAGGCCCGTGGTCGACAGTTGCAGCTCGTGTGCGAACACGTTGAGCAGCACTTCGCTGTCGGAGTTGGTGTTGATGTGCCGGCGGTCGATCCGGAACATCTCGTCCTTCAGTTGCTGCCAGTTCGTCAGGTTGCCGTTGTGCGCGAGGATGATCCCGAACGGCGCGTTCACGTAGAACGGTTGCGCCTCGGCTTCGCTCGACGCCGAGCCGGCGGTCGGGTAGCGCACCTGGCCGATGCCGTAGGTGCCGGGCAGGCTGCGCATGTTGCGCGTGCGGAACACGTCGCGCACCATGCCGTTCGCCTTGTACATGTGGAAATTGCTGCCGTCCGCCGTCGCGATGCCCGCCGCGTCCTGACCGCGATGCTGCAGCAGCAGCAGGCTGTCATAGATCAGCTGGTTGACCGGGGATTGGGAGATAACGCCTACGATGCCGCACATGGCATGTCCTTCAGAATGACAAAATCGGATACGTCCTGCCCGGCCGCGTCGTCACACGCGTACGTACTGGGCCATGCCGTCGGGCAGGAGCTGCTTCAGCTCGTGCACGCCCTGTTCGGCGAAAGGACGCAATAGCGCATTGCGCCAGAATTCCTGTTTGGGCAGTTCGGTCAGCCCCGCCGCCGCGACCAGCAGCACCACCAGCACGCAGCCGCGGACGAGCCCGAACATCATGCCCAGCGAGCGGTCGACGCCGCCCAGGCCACTCGCCTGCGCGATCCGCGACAGCAGCGCGTTCGCCACGCCGGCGACCAGCACCACGCCGATCACGACCAACGCGAAGGCGATCACCCACTGCGTCAGCGCACCGCCCGGCCAGTTCGCCGGGATATACGGCACGACCAGTCCGACGTAGCGGCCCGCGATCACGATCGCCGCGATCCAGCCGATCAGCCCGAAAATCTCGGACACGAAGCCGCGCCACGCGCCACGCAGCGCAGACAACGCGATCACCGCCAATACAGCGTAGTCGAAAGCCGTCAGCATCGCGCGTTACTGCGTCAGACCGGCTTCGCGCACCTTCGCGATCGCGGCGGACGCCGCCGCGCGATCCGCGAACGGGCCCGCACGCAACAGTGTAGCCGTGCTGCCGTCTGCCTGCTTGCGATGCTCGACATATGCGGGCACACCCGCCGATTTCAATTTGGTGGCCCACGAACGTGCCGTCGCGTCGTCCTTGAACGAACCGAGCTGCACCGCGAAACGCGCACCGGCCGGCGACGACGGCGACGAAGCGTCGCTGCTGTCCGGGCTGGCGGCGTCGGTATGCGCGACGGCCGCGGGCGCGGGTGCAGGCTTCGGCGCGGCCGGCTTCGCCACGGGGGCAGCCGGTTTCGGCGCGGGCTTCGGCGGCGTCACGCTCGCCGTCGTGGTCGTGGTATCGGGTTTCGCGGCCGGCTTGTCGGCATCCTTCGGCGCGGGCGCCGGTGCAGCCGCAACGGCCACATCGGAAGCCGGCGGTTCGTCGTGCGCGACGCCCGCCTGTACGTCGGAGGCGTCATCGTCACGCGGTGCGACCGCCTGGTGCGCGGGCCGGTTCGGAATGTCGATTGCGATGTCGTCCGTGACCGGCTTCGGGTGCGAGTCGAGCACCATCGGCAGCACGATCACGGCGGCGACGACGAGCGCGATCGCGCCGACGAGGCGACGGCGCGCGCGTTGCTTTTCTGGAAGGGTCGGATCGAGGAGCAGTGCGTCCGATTCCGGACGCTCGGTGCGGCGCGAGCGTCGCTCGACGCGTTCAGTGCGCTCCGTGCGCACGTTCCGGGAGGTCCCGGTGCGACCGCCGCGCCGCGGGGGCGCGTCGTCGTCTTTTTTGCCGAACGAGAAAATTCCCATGAATGGCTGAGTCCGAAACTGCCCGTCAGTCAGTGTTGCTGCGATTTACGGTAGGCCAGCACGCCGGCAACCGTATGGAAACTGCCGAAAACCACGATTCTATCATTCTCGGATGCTCTTTTTAGTGCATCGCGAAACGCTTCGGCAGGCGACGTGTAACGCGTGACGCTCGAATCGGGCCCCTCCTCCACGCCAGCCTTGCGCAGCGCGGCTTCGAGCTGCTCCGCGGTGGCCGCGCGCGGCAGCGGCAGGTCGGTCACGCACCAGTGGTCGATCTCGCCCTTCAGGTGCTGCAGCACGCCGTCGATGTCCTTGTCGTGCATCGCGCCGAACACCGCGTACGTGTACGGGAAGAAGCCCATGTTGCCGAGGTTCTGCTCGAGCACGGCCGAGGCATGCGGGTTGTGCGCGACGTCGAGCACGATCGCCGGCTTGCCGGGCAGCACCTGGAAGCGCCCCGGCAGTTCGACGTTCGCGAGGCCGAGCCGGATGTCCTGCGCCGACACCGGCAGCACCGGACGCAGCGCTTCGAGCGCGGCGAGCGCGGCCGATGCATTGATCAGCTGATTCGCGCCGCGCAGCGCCGGGTATGCAAGCGCCGGATAGCGCTTCTCGCGGCCGAGGTAACTCCACTGCTGGCGCTCCGCGCCTGCCTGCGCCTCGTAGCGGAAATCGCGGCCGACGAGCCACAGGTCGGCGCCGATCGCTTCGGCGTGGTCGATCAGCGTTTGCGGCGCGGCCGGATCGCCGCAGATCGCCGGCTTGCCCGAGCGGAAGATCCCGGCCTTCTCGAACGCGATCTTCTCGCGCGTATCGCCGAGATATTCGGTGTGGTCGATGTCGATGCTCGTGACGATCGCGCAATCGGTATCGATGATGTTGACCGCATCGAGGCGGCCGCCGAGCCCGACTTCGAGGATCACCGCGTCGAGCCCGCGCGATGCGAACAGGTGCATGATCGCGAGCGTCGTGAATTCGAAGTACGTGAGCGACACGGGCTCGGGCAGCGACGTGCGCGCGGCTTCGACGGCCTCGAAGTGCGGCAGCAGTTCGTCATCGGTGACGTTCTGCCCGTTCACGCGCGCGCGCTCGTTGAATTCGAGCAGGTGCGGCGACGTGTGGCAGCCGACCTTGTAGCCGGCGCGCACGAGGATCGTCTCGAGGAACGCGCAGGTCGAGCCCTTGCCGTTCGTGCCGCCGACGGTGATCACCGGGCACGCGAATTCGAGCTGCAGCGCCGCCTTGACCTGCCCGATGCGGGTCAGGCCCATGTCGATGCCGACCGGGTGCGCGCGTTCGAGATGCGAAAGCCACGCGTCGAGAGTGGGAAAAGTGCTCATCGGTTCAAATCTGGATCGGGACCGCCACTACGCCAAAAAACGAAGCGCGCCGCCTGACGCTGAAGCCAGGCGACGCGCAGTGTTCACAACCTCGCGCCGGTCAGGCCAGCGCGTCGGCCGGTTGCCGCTGCAGCAGCGCGAGCAGCTGCGCGATCTCGTCGCGCAGCTTGCGGCGGTCGACGATCATGTCGATCGCGCCCGTCTTCAGCAGGAATTCGGCACGCTGGAAGCCTTCCGGCAGCTTCTCGCGAACCGTCTGCTCGATCACGCGCGGGCCGGCGAAGCCGATCAGCGCCTTCGGTTCGGCGATCACGACGTCGCCGAGGAAGGCGAAGCTCGCCGACACGCCACCCATCGTCGGGTCGGTCAGCACCGAGATGAACGGCAGCTTGGCTTCGGCCAGCTTGGTCAGCATCGCGGTGGTTTTCGCCATCTGCATCAGCGACAGCAGGCTTTCCTGCATCCGCGCACCGCCCGAAGCGGTGAAGCAGATGAACGGCACTTGCTGTTCCAGCGCGTTCTGCGCGCCGCGTACAAAGCGCTCGCCGACCACCGAGCCCATCGAGCCGCCCATGAACGAGAACTCGAAGCAGGCCGCGACCACCGGCAGCGTGTGGATCGCACCGCCCATCACGACCATCGCGTCGGTTTCGCCCGTATCGTCCATCGCTTCCTTCAGACGATCGGGGTACTTGCGGCTGTCCTTGAACTTCAGCGTGTCGACCGGCACGATTTCCTGGCCGATCTCGTAACGGCCTTCCGGATCGAGCAGCCCGTCGAGGCGCTCACGCGCACCGATGCGCATGTGGTGATCGCACTTCGGGCACACGTGCAGGTTCGCGTCCACGTCGTTGCGATAGAGTACGGCCTCGCAGGACGGGCACTTGACCCACAGGCCTTCCGGAATGCCCTTGCGGCTTTTCGGGTCGGTCTGCTTGATCTTCGGCGGCAACAGTTTGTCGAGCCAGCTCATCGTATGGTTTCCTGTTCCGTGGCGGGGCGGGCCAACCGGCCCGTTCCCGCTTCCTGTGTTGTGTTTATCGCGCCGCCTTGCCCGCGCCGTCCAGGGCGGCGCGCAGCTCGGCGATGAACGTCTTCAGCGCGGCGGCGGCACCCTCCGGCGCAGCGCTTTCGAGCAGCTGCACGAGGCGGCTGCCGATCACGACCGCGTCCGACACCTCGGCCACCGCGCGCGCCGTTTCGGCGTCGCGGATACCGAAGCCGACGCCGACCGGAACCGGCACGCGCGACTTGATGGCCGGGATTTTACCCGCAATGCTCGAAACATCCAGATTTCCTGCGCCGGTCACGCCTTTGAGCGACACGTAATACACGTAGCCGCTCGCGATCTTGCCGACGTCGGCGATGCGTTCGTCGGTCGACGTGGGCGCGAGCAGGAAGATCGGATCGATCTGCGCGGCGCGCATTTTCTCGGCGAACACGCCCGCCTCTTCCGGCGGATAGTCGACGACGAGCACGCCGTCGACCCCGGCCGCCTGTGCTTCGGCCGCGAACGCGTCGACGCCCATCCGCTCGATCGGGTTCGCATAGCCCATCAGCACGACGGGGGTTTTGGGGTCGGTTTCGCGAAAGCGCTTGACGTCGGCGAGCACGCGCTTGAGCGTGACGCCGCGCGCGAGCGCGCGTTCCGACGAGCGCTGGATCACGGGGCCGTCGGCCATCGGGTCCGAGAACGGCACGCCGAGTTCGATCACGTCCGCGCCGCCTTCGGCGAGCGCGTGCATGAATTCGACGGTTTTCGCGGGATCGGGGTCGCCTGCCGTGATGAACGGGATCAGGCCCTTACGGCCTTGTTCGGCGAGCGCGGCGAAGGTCTGCTGAATACGGGACATGGCAATTTTCCTGGATGCGTTCGGCGATGCAGCGGCGCGATTCACGCGCACGCCGGCGCAGCGAGCGCGTTCACACGCTCGTGCGCGATCGCACAATAGCTTTCGTTGATCTCGTAGCCGACGAAGTCGCGCCCCTGCCGTGCGCAGGCCACCGCGGTCGTGCCGCTGCCCATGAACGGATCGAGCACGCGGCCGCCCGGCGGGCAGCTTGCGAGCACCATCCGCTCGATGATTTCCAGCGGCTTCTGGGTCGGATGATCGACGCGCTCCGCGTGCTGCCGATGCAGGCGCGAGACCGACCAGACGTCCTTCGGGTTGTAGCCCATCTCCAGCCACTTGCTGCCTTCGAACAGCTTGCGCGAGCGGGCCTTCTTCGTGTCGGCGTCGTACGGGATGCGGACCGGATCGAGATCGAAGTAATACGCCTTGGAAACCGCGAAAAAGCCGATGTTGTCGTGCACCGACGTGAAACGGCGCGTCGTGCCGCCCATGCTCGGCACGCGTCGGTCCCAGATGATCTCGTTGACCATCGTGAGTTGCGTCTTCAGGAAACTGAAGATTTCCGGCGCGTACTGCCACGTGCAGAAGATGTACATCGACCCGCTCGGCTTCAGCTTCGGAATCGCGAGCTCGAGCCACTCGCGCGTCCACGCGAGAAAGTCGTCGCCCGAACGCTTGTCCGAGTCGTTGCCGTAGTCCTTGCCGAGCCCGTACGGCGGATCGGCGACGATCAGGTCGATCGACGCGTCCGGCAGGCGCGCGGCATGGGTCAGGAAATCGCGGTTATGCAGTTCGATACCGGACGGCAGCGCGCGCGGCTCGGCAGCGGCGGGCTGAACCGCCCCCGCCTCGCTCGCGGCACCGCCGCCCGGTTCTTCGATCAGGTCACGCATCGGTCGGGGTCAGAGCTCGATGCCCGATCGCTCGGCGACCGTGTGCATGTCCTTGTCGCCGCGGCCCGACAGGTTGACGAGCAGGATCTTGTCCTTCGGCAACGTCGGCGCGAGCTTCACGCCATACGCGATCGCGTGGCTCGACTCGAGCGCGGGAATGATCCCCTCGATCCGGCAACAGTCGTGGAATGCCTTCAGCGCCTCCTCGTCGGTGATGCCGACGTACTGCGCACGGCCGCTGTCCTTCAGCCACGCGTGCTCGGGGCCGACGCCCGGATAGTCGAGGCCCGCCGACACCGAATGCGTCTCGATGATCTGGCCGTTGTCGTCCTGCAGCAGGTAGGTACGGTTACCGTGCAGCACGCCCGGGCTGCCTGCGATCAGCGACGCCGCGTGATGGCCCGTGTCGAGGCCGTCGCCGGCTGCTTCGACGCCGATCAGCTGCACCGAGGTGTCGTCGATGTACGGGTAGAAGATGCCCATCGCGTTCGAACCGCCGCCCACGCAGGCGATCACCGCGTCAGGCTGCCGGCCTGCGAGCTCGGGCATCTGCACCTTGCACTCGTCGCCGATCACGCGCTGGAAGTCGCGCACCATCATCGGGTACGGGTGCGGGCCCGCGACCGTGCCGATGATGTAGAACGTGTTCTCGATGTTCGTGACCCAGTCGCGCATCGCTTCGTTCAGCGCGTCCTTCAGCGTGCGCGAACCCGATTCGACCGGCACGACCGTCGCGCCGAGCAGCTTCATCCGGTAGACGTTCGCGGCCTGGCGGCGCACGTCTTCCGAACCCATGTAGACGACGCACTCCATCCCGAAGCGCGCGCAGATCGTCGCGGTCGCGACGCCGTGCTGGCCCGCGCCCGTCTCGGCGATCACGCGCTTCTTGCCCATGCGCTTCGCGAGCAGCGCCTGGCCGATCACGTTGTTGATCTTGTGCGCGCCGGTATGGTTCAGGTCTTCGCGCTTCAGGTAGATCTGCGCGCCGCCGAGCGTCTCGCTCCAGCGCTGCGCGTGATAGATCGGCGACGGGCGGCCGACGAAATGCTTCAGCTCGCGCTCGAATTCGGCGACGAAATCGGGATCGTTCTGGAATTTTTCATATGCCGCGCGCAGTTCGTCCAGCGCGTGAATCAGCGTCTCGGCGACGAACGTGCCGCCATACGGGCCGAAATGGCCGCGATCATCAGGAAGGTTGTACATGGTGTCTCTCTCGATCGGTCGGCGCGCCCCGCTTTCGGAGCCGCACCGGCTTGCATCACCCGGCGTCCGCTTCGCGCACCGCGCGTACGAACGCCGCCATCCGGGCGTGATCCTTCACGCCCTTCGCGCCCTCCACTTCGATGCCACTCGAGACATCGACAGCAAACGGGCGCAACTGGCGAATCGCATCACCGACGTTTTGCGCGCTCAAGCCACCACTCAAAACGGCCCGATGCGCGAGCTCTGCGGGAATAAGAGACCAATCGAAGACCTTGCCGCTACCACCGTAATCCGGCACCAGGGTGTCGAACAGGAGGCCGCGCGCTTTCGAATAATGAAGACCCGATTCTACCAAATCGGCCGATTGCGTCGAGGGGCCCACGCGCACCGCGCGCAGCCACGGCAGGCGTGCCGCGCGGCCAAGTGCGTCGCACTGTTCGGGCGTCTCGTCGCCATGGAACTGCAGCAGCGTAAGCGGCACGTCGCGCACGACGGCCTCGATCTCGGCCTCGGTCGCGTTCACGAACAGCCCGACCACCGACACGAACGGCGGCGCGAGGCGCGCCAGCTCCGCCGCCTGCGCGATCGACACCGCGCGCGGGCTCTTCGGATAGAACACGAGACCGATCGCATCGGCGCCGAGCGCCGCCGCGTGCAGCACGTCCTCGGGACGCGACAGCCCGCACAGCTTGATGCGGGTGCGCGGCGGCAGGCCGGCCGCGGCGGGAATCGAGGGAGACACGGCGTGATCCGTCATGATTGCGGGTCCAGATCGGCCCAGACGCTGCTCCACGGCACACTGCCGAGCTGCGCGGGCGGGACGGCGAATTCCGCCGGGTAGCCGACGTGGGCGAGGTACAGCCCGTCGGCCATGAACGTGGGCGCTGCAAGCTTGCGATCGCGTCCGGCCAGCACGTCGGCGAGCCAGTCGGCCGGATAGCGGCCGCGACCGACCGCGACGAGGCAGCCCATCAGGTTGCGCACCATGTGGTGCAGGAACGCGTTGGCGCGGAAGCGGAAATGAATGAAATAACCCACGCGCCGCACGTCGATCTGATACAGGTGTTTGACCGGCGTCTTCGACTGGCATTCCGACGACCGGAATGACGAGAAGTCATGCTCGCCGATCAGGTGCACGGCGGCGGCGCGCATCGCGTCGTCGTCGAGCGGTGTATGGATCCAGCCCGCGCGCCCCGCCAGCATTGGCGAGCGTACGGGATGCACGTACAGCGTGTAGTAATAGGTGCGCTCGAACGCCGAGAAGCGCGCGTGGAACGTGTCCGGCATCGGCTTCGCCCATTGCACCGCCACGGTCGGCGGCAGGAACGCGTTGGTGCCGCGCACCCACGAGAAAACCTCGCGATCGAGGTCGGTATCGAAGTGCACGACCTGCCCGAGCCCGTGCACGCCCGTGTCGGTCCGCCCGGCCACCGTCGTATGCAGCGGCACGCGCGCGAACTCGGCCAGTGCGTGCTCGAGCCGATCCTGCACGGTCTTGCCGTGCGGCTGCGCCTGCCAGCCGCAGAACGCCGCGCCGTCGTACTGAATGCCGAGCGCGATCCGCATCACGCCTCGTCCGCCAGTTTCGCGAGCAGCGCGCGCGCATCGTCGCGCGTCGCGGCGTCGTTCGCGTCGACCACTTCCTGCAGCAGCGTCCGCGCACCGGACAGGTCGCCCAGCTCGACGTACTCCGACGCGAGATCGAGCTTGTTGCGCGCGATGCGGGCAAGCTCGTCCGGCGTCAGCGCCGGCAACGCGGCGCCCGGCGCGGCCGGCAGGTCGAGATCGAAATCGAGCTTCAGCGCGCCGAACTGCGCGCCGCCGAGCGGCGGCAGCGACGACGTCGCGAACGAACTGCCTGCCTGGCTCGCAGGCGTCGCTGCGTCCGGATCCCAGTCGAACTCGTCGTCCTGGTCGGCCGGATGTTCCGGGGCCGGATCGATCGCGCCAATCGGGAGGGGCTGGGCAGCTTGACCGTTAGTTGCGATTTTATCGGTGCCGGACTGCCCTGCTTGCGCAGGCGGCTCATCCGCCGCCATCGGCGACTCGTCCGGCGTGCGCGGCGGCAGCGGCATGTCGAGGCTGCTGAGCGCGCTGATCGCGTTCTGCATCAGCGCCGCGTGCTGCGCTTCGGTGGCCGCGGGTGCGGCCGGCGTCTCGACCGGCATCGCGCCCCGTGCCTCCACCGACGTCTCGATCGGCGTCTCTGACGGCTTTTCGGCCGGCGTTTCGGCTGCGACCTTTTCGATCGGCTCGGCATCGTGCGAAACCGGCGCCGTCTCGCTCGCGGGCTGCACTGCCGCGTGCGCGGTCGGCAATTCGGGCTGCTCGACATGCGCCGTCGCCACGTCCGGCGCCGGCGATACGTCCGTATCCGGCGTCTCGACCGGTTCCGCCGCTGCGGCAGTCGCCGCGGCAAGGCTCAAGTCGGAAGCGGCATCACGCGCGACCGGCATCTCGGGCCGGATCGGCAAGTCAGGTTCGACAGCAGGCGCGGCTTCGGCTTGCGCAGCGGCAGCCGCTGCCGCGACACTGCCCGCTGCCGTAGCGGTAGCCACCGTGTCCGTACCCGCATCGTCCGTGCGTCGGCTCTTCCTGCGCTTGCGCCACGCGAAACCCGCCGCGAGGACGATCACGGCGGCACCGGCCACCGCGGCCGGACGCCAGTCGATCTGCTCGTTACCGCGTGCAGGCGCCACCACCGGCGCGACCGGTTGCGCGGGCGCCGATACCGATGCCGGCTGCACCGCGCTGGCAGCAATGCCGGACGCCGCTTCGACTGTCGTCGACGCGGCCGCGGACGCGCCCGTATCGTTCGCGGCCGGACGCGGCGCGACAGGTGCCGGCGCCGGAGCCGGCTTGACCTCGTTCGTCGTGGCCGGCTTGCCGATACCGTGCTTCTGCAATTCCATCAGCACGCGGTTCTTCAGCGCCAGCAGTTGCTGCAGGCTCGACGGCCGCGGCTGCGACGCGCCCGTGACCGGTGCCGCGCCAGCCGGTTCGTTCATGCCCGGAACCTGGCTGCCCGATGCAGGCGGGATCACGGCACCGCTCGCGGACGACGGCACCGACTGGATCGTGCCGCTCCACACATGCGGACCGCTTGCCCCGGCAACGGGTGCCGCCGGCTGCATGCTTTCGACAGCCGATGCGCCGTGGGCAGCCGAAGCACCGACCGATGCCGACGCGCCGGCGGCCGTCGCGACGCTCGCCCCGCTGACAGGCGCCGCATGCGCGGCCGGCGCCACCGGCGCGGATTGCACGGTCGACCCCGGGTGCGGTGCGGACGCACCATGCTGCGCGACTGCCGTGCCGCCCGACGCGGCGGCTGGTGCGGACGCTGCGGCTGCACCGGACGCTGCGGATGCAGCGGATGCACCGGCCGGCACGAGTGCCGCGCCTGTCGCGTCGAGCGCCGGCACGGTCAGCGTCGCGCCGACTTTCAGGCGGCTCGCGTCGTGCTTCATGAACGCCTGCGGATTGGCGTCGAACAGCGCGCGGCCGGCGCGCGCGAGCACCCCCGGATCGCGCGACTGCGTGGCCGCTTTCGCGATGTCGTTCAGCGACTGGCCCGGCTGGACCGTCACGGTAAGCGGCACTGCGCCGTCGGCAGCGGACGCCGGCAGTTCGCCGGTGCCGGCCGCCCAGGCCGATGCGGTTGCGCCGAGCGCCAGGATCGCCAGCGCGCCACGCACGGCGCGCGACAGACGGGACTGACGCGGAAACAAGGAAATTCGGGACATCGTTGGCTCTATCGCCGCGCGCGGGCGCGGCTCGGATTCGCGGTTGAAGGCGTCAATAAAGTTGCCGCAGAAATGCAAAAGCGTCGCGTGGAACGCGACGCTTTCGGCGGCTCTGTGCGTCGTAACCGCGTAGTTTACTTCACGTGATCAGGTTCGGGCCGAATTCATCGCCGACAGGTGCAACCGATCGCGCGCACGCGTCGGCGCGTCCCGCGGTCGGGCCGCGTGGATGTCCGGTTGCGCACGCTGCGACCCGCGTCCGCGATCGACCGGAGGCGCGCCTCTCTCGGATGAAAAACCGTCCGGCCGCATCGCCCGCCGAACGCATCCCACGTGCCTTTGCTCACTCAACGGTGCGGTTCGCACAACCCGGGGCCCGACACAGGACCACGACCGGGAAATCGGGTGCGTTTGTTCAATAATTCGCGCTGCCCGCCGTTAATGAATTAACAAGCGCCAATCAAAATAAATCCATCCGGCCATTATCTTATTCCAATAAATTTCAATTGATCGATAAGAGGCCGATTCCCCCCTCTGATCGCCGAATTGAGCATTCCCGCCGCAAAACCCCCGCCCCACAAGGCTCCCCAGCCTGACCTCCGCTTCATTGCCCATACGAAATCAAACATTTCGACAGCAATTCAATTTCATTACACAAAATTACACAGATCGAATAATTGCCGTCGTTAGGATCATCCTCAAACAAGAATCGGCGCAATTCGACCATCGCGCTCGCACCCGCCATAAAAGCGGGAACGCGGTCGGCCGGGCCGACGCCGTGAGGTGCCAGGGAGGCATCGCGCAGTCGCACGACTGCATTTACTCACCAGCTCGTTACGGGGATCGAACATGGGCTATCAACAGGGTTTGAGCGGGTTGGCCGGCGCGGCAAACCATCTCGACGTGATCGGCAACAACATCGCGAACGCAAACACGGTTGGCTTCAAGCAGGGTCGCGCGAACTTCGCCGACATGTATGCGAATTCGGTCGCGACGTCGACCAACACGCAGATCGGCATCGGCACGCGGCTCACGTCGGTGCAGCAACAATTCGGCCAGGGGACGATCAACACGACGAAGTCGTCGCTCGACATCGCGATCAACGGCAACGGCTTCTTCCAGATGTCGAACAACGGCGTGACGACGTACTCGCGCGACGGCGTATTCCACCGCGACAAGAGCGGCGCCATCGTCGACGCGCAGAACCGCAACCTGATGGGCTATGCGGCAGGCCCCGGCGGCGCGATCAACACCGCGGCGACCGTGCCGCTGCAAGCGCCGACCAGCAACATCGCCCCGCAGGCGACGACGAAGATCACCGGCCAGTTCAACCTGAACTCGCAGGACAAGGTGCCGGCCAAGACGCCGTTCAACGCGGGCGACAGCACCACGTACAACTACAATTCGTCGATCCAGGTGTACGACACGCTCGGCGGCGCGCAACAGGTGTCGATGTATTTCACCAAGAACGCGGCCGGCACCTGGCAGGCCTACGCGGGCGTGCAGGGCCAGACGCCGACGCATCTCGGCACCGTCACGTTCGACGCATCGGGCCGGATCAGCTCGACGACGTCGGCCGCAACCGGCCAGCCGACGCCGAGCCTCGGCCAGTTCGCGTTCTCGATCCCCAACGCGTCGGGCGGCGCCAATCCGCAGAACCTGACGCTCGACCTGACCGGCACGACGCAGTTCGGCGGGAAAAGCGGCGTGAACAACCTCGCACAGGATGGTTTCGCGAGCGGCACGCTGACGACGTTCTCGATCGGCACCGACGGCAAGCTCACCGGCAATTACTCGAACGGCCAGAGCGCCGTGCTCGGCCTGATCGCGCTCGCGAACTTCAACAACCCGAACGGGCTCGAGAACATCGGCGGCAACCAGTATGTGGAAACCGCCGCGTCGGGCGTGCCGCAGATCTCCGCGCCGGGCAGCACGAACCACGGCACGCTGCAGGGGAGCGCGCTGGAAAACTCGAACGTCAACCTGACGACCGAGCTCGTGAACCTGATCAAGGCGCAGCGCGATTACCAGGCGAACGCGCAGACGATCAAGGCGCAGCAGGCCGTCGACCAGACGCTCCTGAACATGCGCTGACCCGCACATGAAAAACGCGCCGCGCCAGCCTTGATATCGTCAAGGCCGACGCGGCGCGCAATCTTGTGCACCGCGGCCCGCATATCGCGGGCCGGACATGCAACTTACTTGTCGAGCAGGATGCGCAGCATGCGGCGCAGCGGCTCGGCGGCACCCCACAGCAGCTGGTCGCCGACCGTGAACGCCGACAGGTATTCACCGCCCATCGCGAGCTTGCGCAGGCGGCCGACCGGCACCGTCAGCGTGCCCGTGACGTTCGCCGGCGACAGGTCGCGCATCGACGCTTCACGCTCGTTCGGCACGACCTTCACCCAGTCGTTCGCCGATGCGAGGATGCCGTTGATCTCGTCGAGCGGCACGTCCTTGTTCAGCTTGATCGTCAGCGCCTGCGAGTGGCAGCGCATTGCGCCGATCCGCACGCACAGGCCATCGACCGGGATCGAACCCGGCTCGCCCATGGCCGGCTTGCCGAGGATCTTGTTGGTTTCCGCGCCGCCCTTCCACTCTTCCTTCGACATCCCGTTGCCGAGATCCTTGTCGATCCACGGAATCAGCGAACCGGCGAGCGGCACGCCGAAGTTGCTCGTCGGCATCGCATCGCTGTTCATCGCGGCCAGCACGCGGCGGTCGATGTCGAGGATCGCGGAAGCCGGATCGGCGAGCTGCTCCTTCACCGCGCCGTTCAGCGTGCCCATCTGCGCCAGCAGCTCGCGCATGTTCTGCGCGCCCGCGCCGGATGCGGCCTGGTAGGTCATCGCCGTCATCCAGTCGACGAGGTTCTCGCGGAACAGGCCGCCGAGTGCCATCAGCATCAGGCTGACCGTGCAGTTGCCGCCGATGAAGTTCTTCTGGCCCTTGACGAGCGCATCCTTGATCACATCGAGGTTGACCGGATCGAGGATGATGACCGCGTCGTCCTTCATCCGCAGCGACGATGCCGCATCGATCCAGTAGCCGTTCCAGCCGGCCGCGCGCAGCTTCGGGAACACGTCGTTCGTGTAGTCGCCGCCCTGGCACGTGATGATCACGTCGCACTTCTTCAGCTCGTCGACGTTGGTCGCGTCCTTGAGCGTAGTCTCGTTTTTCGCGAACGACGGCGCTTTGCCGCCCGTGTTGCTGGTGCTGAAAAACACCGGTTCGATCAGGTCGAAATCGCCCTCTTCCTGCATGCGCTGCATCAGGACGCTGCCGACCATGCCGCGCCAACCTACGAGACCTACGTTCATGACTAACCCTTTGATGGAGCTTCCCCGCCATTTCCGTCCCCGGTGTGACCGCGCGGGGAAATAGGCGGGCACGACGGACGATCAGCGTTTAATGATCGTTTTCGTGGTAATGGTTTTCGTGATGACGATGGCGCGCGCACCCGCACGGGCTGTGTTGCCGTGGAGTTTCAAGACCGGGGAGATCAGGGAAAGATGCGCCATCGTTCGAGTCTACACAAAGCCGGTGGCCCGCACAACGGCCAACCGCACGCGAACCGGCCGATTTCGCGGCCCGTTCGCACCCTTTCTACGTGATTGCGTTACAGCGCCGCGACCACCGCGTCGCCCATCGCCGTCGTGCCGACCTGCCGGCAACCCGGCGTCGCGATATCGCCCGTGCGGTAGCCCTGTTCGAGCACCGTTTTCACCGCGCGCTCGATGCGATCGGCCTGCTCGGCGCGATTCAGCGAGTAGCGCAGCATCATCGCGGCCGACAGGATCGTCGCGAGCGGGTTCGCGATGCCCTTGCCCGCGATGTCCGGCGCCGAACCGTGCGACGGCTCGTACAGGCCCTTGTTGTTCTTGTCGAGCGATGCCGACGGCAGCATGCCGATCGAACCCGTCAGCATCGACGCTTCATCCGACAGGATGTCGCCGAACATGTTGCCGGTGACAATCACGTCGAACTGCTTCGGCGCCTTCGCGAGCTGCATCGCCGCGTTGTCGACGTACATGTGCGACAGCTCGACATCCGCGTATTCCTTCGACACGTCGATCATGATGTCGCGCCAGAACTGCGACGTCTCGAGCACGTTCGCCTTGTCGACCGACAGCAGCTTCTTCGCGCGCTTGCGGGCCGCCTCGAACGCGACGTGCGCGATGCGGCGCACTTCCGGTTCCGAATAGCGCATCGTGTCGAAGCCTTCGCGCTCGCCGGCGAACAGGCCGTCCGGTGCGGCGCGCACGCCGCGCGGCTGGCCGAAGTAGATGTCGCCGTTCAGTTCGCGCACGATCAGGATATCGAGGCCCGCGACCAGCTCGGGCTTCAGCGGCGAAGCATCGACGAGCTGCGGATAGCAGATCGCCGGACGGAAGTTCGCGAACAGCTCGAGGTGCTTGCGCAGCCCGAGGATCGCCTGCTCGGGGCGCAGCGCGCGCTCGAGCGAGTCGTACTTCCAGTCGCCCACGGCGCCGAACAGGATCGCATCGGCTTCCTTCGCGAGCTTCAGCGTCGCGTCGGGCAGCGGATGGCCGCTTGCCTCGTAGCCCGCGCCGCCGACCGGCGCCTGTTCGAGTTCGAACTTCTCGTCGAGTGCGTTCAGCACCTTCACGGCTTCATTGACGATTTCCGGACCGATGCCGTCGCCGGGCAGCACTGCAATCTTCATGCGAAATTCCTGACTGGGTAGGTTTTTATGGAGGCAGGCCGGCGAACGCGCCGCCGGCGCGCCCGCCCGAAAGGCGATCTCAGCCGACCAGCTTGGTGTTGAGCCACGGCTGCTTCACGAGGCGCTCGGCTTCGAACTGGCGGATCTTGTCCGCGTGGCGCAGCGTGAGGCCGATGTCGTCGAAGCCGTTCAGCAGGCAGTACTTGCGGAACGCGGCGATCTCGAACGGATACTCGCGGCCGTCGCCCGTGCGCACGACCTGCGCGTCGAGGTCGACCGTGACTTCGAAGCCGTTGAACGCGACCGTCTCGTTGAACAGGTGATCGACCTGCTGCTCGGTCAGCACGATCGGCAGCAGGCCGTTCTTGTAGCAGTTGTTGAAGAAGATGTCCGCGAAGCTCGGCGCGATGATCGCGCGGAAGCCGTACTGCTGCAGCGCCCACGGCGCGTGCTCGCGCGAGCTGCCGCAGCCGAAGTTCTTGCGCGCGAGCAGCACGGATGCGCCCTGGTAGCGCGGCTGGTTCAGCACGAAGTCGGGATTCAGCGGACGCTTCGAGTTGTCCTGGCCCGGCTCGCCGTGATCGAGGTAACGCCACTCGTCGAACGCGTTCGGACCGAAGCCGGTGCGCTTGATCGACTTCAGGAACTGCTTCGGGATGATCGCGTCGGTGTCGACATTCTCGCGATCGAGCGGCGCCACGACGCCGGTATGCACAATGAATTTTTCCATGATCCGTCTATCCGGTTGGAGGGCCGGCGTTCAGCCGGCGCACATCGACAAATTCTCGGTGGGGGACGTTACTCCGCGGCGCGCTTCAGCGCGCTGCCGGCGGCGTTGACGTCCTGCCCGAAACCCTGGACGGTATTGCAGCCCGCGAGGCCGAAGCCCAGCCCTGCGAGCGCCAGCGCGGCAACCAGCCGCGCCACGAGTTTCGATGCCGTCATGCGTTACCCCAGCTGGCGAATGTCGACGAAGTGACCTTCGATCGCCGCGGCTGCCGCCATCGCGGGGCTCACGAGGTGCGTGCGACCGCCCGCGCCCTGCCGGCCTTCGAAGTTGCGGTTCGACGTCGACGCGCAGCGCTCGCCCGGATCGAGCCGGTCGGCATTCATCGCGAGGCACATCGAGCAGCCCGGCTCGCGCCATTCGAAGCCGGCGTCCGTGAACACCTTGTCGAGCCCTTCGCGTTCGGCCTGTGCCTTCACGAGGCCCGAGCCCGGTACGACCATCGCGAGCCGCACGTTCGACGCGACGCGCCGGTTCAGCTTCTTCACGACATACGCGGCCGCGCGGATGTCTTCGATCCGCGCGTTCGTGCACGAGCCGATGAAGATCTTGTCGACCTTGATCGATTCGATCGGCGTGTTCGGCTCGAGCGCCATGTAGGCCAGCGCACGCTCCATCGCATCGCGCTTGACCGGATCCTTCTCGCGCTCGGGATCGGGCACGCGGCCGTCGATCGACGTGACCATTTCCGGTGACGTGCCCCACGTGACCTGCGGGACGATTTCGGCTGCGTTCAGCTCGACCACGCGATCGAACTGCGCGCCGTCGTCCGACTTGAACTGGCGCCAGTATTCGACGGCCTGGTCCCATTCCGCGCCGGTCGGCACGAACGGGCGGCCCTTCAGGTAGTCGATCGTCGTGTCGTCCACCGCAACCATGCCTGCGCGCGCACCGGCCTCGATCGCCATGTTGCAGACGGTCATGCGGCCTTCCATCGTCAGCGCGCGGATCGTCGAGCCGCCGAATTCGATCGCGTAGCCCGTGCCGCCGGCCGTGCCGATCTTCCCGATGATCGCGAGCACGATGTCCTTCGCGGTACAGCCGCGCGGCAACGTGCCCTCGACCTTCACGAGCATGTTCTTGCTCTTCTTCTGCAGCAGGGTTTGCGTGGCGAGCACGTGCTCGACTTCCGACGTGCCGATGCCGTGCGCGAGCGCACCGAATGCGCCGTGCGTCGACGTATGCGAATCGCCGCACACGATCGTCATGCCCGGCAGCGTCGCGCCCTGTTCCGGCCCGATGATGTGGACGATGCCCTGGCGCACGTCGTTCATCTTGAACTGCGTGATGCCGAACGCGTCGCAGTTCGCGTCGAGCGTGTCGACCTGGAGCTTCGAGACGGGATCGGCGATGCCGTGGCTGCGATCGGTGGTCGGCACGTTGTGGTCCGACACGGCCAGGTTCGCGCTGATGCGCCACACCGGACGCTGCGCCATCTTCAGCCCTTCGAACGCCTGCGGGCTCGTGACTTCATGCAGCAGCTGACGGTCGATGTAGAGCAGGGTCGTGCCGTCTTCCTCGGTGTGGACCACGTGGGTGTTCCACAGTTTGTCGTAGAGAGTCTGTGCCATGGGTATGCGGGGTCGTTGTGACTACAAGCCTTGCGGATGTGATCGATTATGCCACGCAAAATCGGCCCACGGAGTACCACGATAACGAAAAAAGTGAATAAAAACAGTGAGTTGGGTGGTACAGGCGATACCCGGATAAGCATTACCCGGCAACGCGGACACCACGGCGCGGCGCCGATTGCCGCCGCCGCGCCGCGTTGCGCGTGTCAGGGCGACGCGCGCCGGCCGGCCGCCTTCGCCGGCGGCACATACCCGTCGTCGAGCGTCGCGAGGAAGGCCGCGACATCGTCGATATCGCGCGCGCTCCACACCGGTTTCTCGCCGCGCTTGCGCGTGAGCGGCTCGTCCGTCGTGTCGACGTTCACGCGCAGAGGCGCAGGCAGGTCGTCGTACTGCACGACGCGGCCGTGCCGGTCGGCCGGATACCACTTCGCGGGGTCGGTATCGCGCTGCACGTAGAAGCGCAGCGCGTCCTTCAGCGTGTGGAAACGGCCGTTGTGGAAGAACATCCGGCGCAGTGACGTGCTGCGCAGCGAAGGCGTCTTGAAGAACCCGCAGTTCGCGCGGTCCGCCGCCTGGTCCTTCCATACGGGGGCCGCACACCCCGAGGTCGTAGTAGTCGGGATTCGCGTTCGCGCGCAATGCGCGGTTGCGCGGCACGCCGAGCGCCTCGAACGTGAAGTCGGTCAGCGCGTGGCACGCAACCAAAAACGAAAGGACATGACGATTCCTGAACCGAAGAAGTTGATGAACGGGAAAGGTTCAGCGAACGTCCGGCGGCTTCAGCCGTTCGGGTATTCGCGCTTGATCAGGTCGAGCCGCAGCATGCCCAGCTGCACGCCGACGTTGCTCAGCAGGTAGAGATCGCGGCGCCGCAATGCCGGCATCTGCGCGGACGCGTCGTAAAGCGACGGCAGCGTCAGGCCCGCCGGCACCGCGGCCTGCATCCCCGCGGCATTCGACACGCGCACGGCAAGCGACGCCTGATCCGTATGGGTGACGATACCGACGTTGCCGAGTGCCGCAGCCGAGCCGGCCTGCTTGACGATCGCGGCAGCGACGCCATCTGGCGTCGGTATCGGGCTGCCGGCGGCCAGGGCCGGGGTTGCGATCGACGTCACGCCGGCCGTCAGCCCGTATTTCGACGCGAGCACGCTCGCGACTTCCTGCTGCGCGAAGATCCGCACGGCAACCTTCTGGCGCAGCAGGAACACGGCGTCGGCGATCGCCTCGTTCACCGGGCCCGGCACCGGCGCGGCACCGGTCGCCGCCGCGGCGCGACTGCCGAAGCTGAATGCGGCAATCGTGTTGATGGCCGTGTTCTGGACGGTCGGCGGCATCCACGAGAAAAACGTATCGAACAGGTAACCGGTCTCGTCGGTGGCGGCTGCGCGGTCGTTCAGTTCGTTCGTCAGCTTGCCGAGCATCTGGCGTTGCAGTTCGGCGTCTGAAACAGGCGCGTCGCTCGCGAAGGCCGGCGTACTGGCGGCATCGGTCGCGGCCAGCGCGGAAGCGGAAACGGAAGCGAGAAAATGGCGGCGGGTCTGCATGGTCATCGGAATCGGGAGAAAGAAAGAGCGTCAGCCCTTCGGGAACGCCTGCATCGTCGCGCCGATCGCGCGGCCGAGCATCTGCGCATACATGTCGTGCACGAGGTACAGGCTGCGGTTACGCGTCCACGGCTGGCCCGACTGCGGGTCGTAAAGCGTCGGCAACGCCACCTCGGCAACCGCGGCCGCCTTCATGCCGGCCTGTTGCGAGGTCTGGATGCAGCGCTTCGCGTGATCCCGATGACCGACCACCGCGACGCTGCCCATCGCGGCCGCGCCGCCCGCGCGCGACACGGCCTCGGCGGCCACGCCCGCCGTACTGAGGTACACGATCGTGCCGTCGCTCGCGATCACGGGCTCGATCGACGACAGCACGTCGGCGCCCATCCCGTATTTCGACACGAGAAAGCGCGCAATCTCCCACTGCGCGTAGACCTTGACCGGTTTCAGTTGCCGAATGCGGTAGACGGCGTCCGCGAGCGCTTCGTTGACGGGCCCCGGATCGGGCAGCGCGGACTGATTGCCGCCCGTGCTCGACGTATTGCCGCTTGCCGCGTTCGGGCGATTGCCGAAGCTGTATGCGACGATCGCGCCGGCCTGGGCCGCCGGCATCGACGGCAAGTCCCAGGTAAAACCGACGTCGGTCAGCGCGGGCTGGATCGCACCGACCGTCGCGGCATCACCGAGCTGCGCATTCAGCTTCGCGGACATTTGCGCGGCCAGCGCCGCGTCGGTCACGGGGGCCGACGTAACGTCGTCGCCACCGCACGCGCTCAGCAGCGGCACCGCCGCGACGGCCGGCGCGGCGGCCAGGAATTTTCTGCGTGAAGCAGCCAGCGGATTCAGTTTCATAAGAAATACGAAATGATGCGAATAACGTCGACGGGATGCCTCGGCGTCGCATTCACGGTCACGGGAAATGGCAATCGGGCGGGTCGCGCAGGTGGGCGACGGACGGCAGTGCCGCAGCGCGGATCGAATCGCTGCGTCTCTGTCGATTGACGAGGCCGGATCGTAGTCGGTGTTTATTAAATTGCGGTGAAGCTCACGATAGAATCCGCGCAATCGCATCGTCGTTTCACGGATGGACACCGCTGTTTCATGCATGGCGAGCGCCCGCGTGACTCGTTCCACGGATGGCGATCGCGCGTCCCGCGCGCCGTATGACGCCCCGGCATTTCGCGCTACGATGGCACGACCCGTATGGCCCGATCCCCACGATCCAGACCCGGAGCCCCCGCCATGAAGCTCGGCCTGAACGAATCGCTCGCCCGCCTCGACGAAGAAGGCACGCTGTTCACGACGTTGTTTCGCCACGGCACGCTCGACGTCGAGCTGTACCGGCCGCGCATCGAGGACAAGCAGAAGCCGCATACGCGCGACGAGATCTACGCGATCGCCACGGGCACGTCGCGCTTCGCCGTCGACGGACGCGAATGCGAAGTCGCGGCCGGTGACGTGCTGTTCGTCCCGGCACACGCCGAGCACCGCTTCATCGGCTTCTCCGACGACTTCTCGACGTGGGTGTTCTTCTACAGCCCCGAAGGCGGCGAGCGCGGCGCGTAACGCACGACGCACGCGGCACTTTTCCTGCGATCGCCTAGACTGTCTATTCGCAGCGGGTGGCGCGCGACGCGTGGCCGCCCGGTCGTCACGATGCCGGTGGCAGCCGGTTCAACGAACGGGAATACAGCATGCGATACGAACTGTATTACTGGCCCGAGATCCAGGGCCGAGGCGAGTACGTGCGGCTCGCGCTCGAAGCGGCCGGAGCCGACTATGTCGACGTCGCGCGCGAATCGGGCCGCGGCATGGGCGTGCCGGCCATGATGCGCATGATGGACAGCACGAAGGCGGAATGCGTGCCGTTCGCGCCGCCGTTCCTGAAGGCCGGCGACGTCGTCATCGGGCAGACCGCGAACATCCTGCTGTTTCTCGGCGCGCGGCTGGGGCTCGCGCCCGACGACGAAGCCGGCCGGCTGTGGGTGCACCAGCTTCAGTTGACCGTCGCCGATTTCGTCACCGAGATCCACGACACGCACCATCCGATCGCAAGCGGCCTCTACTACGAGGATCAACAGGCGGAAGCCGCCGAACGTGCCGCCGATTTCCTCGAAAACCGGTTGCCGAAATTCCTCGGTTACTTCGAGCGCGTGCTCGACCAGAATCCGCACAAGAGCGGCTACCTCGCCGGCAATGCACTCAGCTATGCGGACCTGTCGATGTTCCAGTTGATCGAGGGCCTGCGCTACGCGTTTCCGAAAGCGATGAAGCGTGCGGAGCGGAAGATCGCGGCGCTGGTTGCACTGCACGACCGTGTTGCACTGCATCCGCCTGTCGCGCTCTATCTCGAGTCGGCACGCCGCATCCCGTTCAACGACATGGGCATCTTCCGGCACTATCCGGAGCTGGACAAGTAACGCCGGCACGGCATCCGCAGCGCTTCCTTCATGCAGGGCGGCGGATGCCCCCTGCTCACGCGGCGACCGGCGTCTCGTGCAGATGACGCCACACGCTAGCCGCACGCATCGGAGCCGGCCGGACAAAACATGCCGGCTCCCGTTATCGCGCTTTCGGTACCAGGCAGTCAGTGCGACTGCCCGTGCTGCGTGGCCGCTGCATCGACGGCCTCGACCGAACGCGTCAGCCACGGCCCGATGTCCATCTCCTCGTAGCGCACGAGCCGGCTCTTGCGCGCACGGCGATACGCCCACCAGATCGCGACGAACAGCGGAATCCACACGTAGATCGACAGCACTTCCATCCAGTCGATGCGGGCCGCGAAGAACGCCTGGTAATCCTGTCCGAGCGAGATCACGATGCAGATCGCGATCGCGAACAGCGGCCCGAACGGGAACCATTTCGCGCGGTACGGCAGTTGATCGAGCCGGTAGCCCTGCTTCAGGAACCCCTTGCGGAACCGGTAATGGCAGACCGCGATGCCAAGCCACGCGATGAAGCCCGTGATGCCGACCGTGTTCAGCAGCCACAGGTAGATGCTCTGGTTGTTGGTCAGCGACGTGAGGAAGCACAGCCCGCCGACGGCCATGGTCGCGTACAGCGCGTTGCGCGGCACGCCGCCCGGCGACAGCGTCGCGAACATTGCCGGCGCGCGCCCTTCCGCCGCGAGGTTGTACAGCATCCGCGTCGCCGCGTAAGTCCCGGAATTGCCGGCCGACAGCACGGCCGTCAGGATCACGAGATTCATCGCGCCGGCCGCGAGCCGGAAACCCGCATGGCTGAACACCAGCGTGAACGGGCTCACGCCGAGTCGGTCACGTCGCTCTTCAGCAGGTTCGGGTCCGTGTACGGCACCAGCAGCCCGATCACGAAGATCGCGAACACGTAGAACAGCATGATCCGCCAGAAGATCTGCTTCACCGCACGCGGGATCGTCTTGCGCGGGTTTTCCGATTCGCCGGCCGTGATCCCGACCAGCTCGGTGCCGAGAAACGAGAACCCCGCGATCAGCGCGACGCTCATCATCGCGTGTACCCCGCCGACGAGCGGTGCGTCGCCCGTCGTGAAGTTGCGCAAGCCGACCGGATGCCCGTTCCCGATCAGGCCGGCGGCGATCAGCAGCCCGGCCGCGATGAACGCGACCACGGTGACGACCTTGATCAGCGAGAACCAGTATTCCGATTCGCCGAAACCGCGCACCGACAGCGTATTCAGCAGGAAGATCAGCACGAGGAAACCCGCGCCCCACCAGATGCCGGGTAGGGTTGGAAACCAGTAGCGCATCACGATCTGCGCGGCGACCAGCTCGATCGCGATCGTCACGGCCCAGCTGTACCAGTAGGTCCAGCCGAGCGCGACGCCGAAGCCTTCGTCGACGTACTTCTCGCCGTAGATCGCGAACGAGCCCGATACCGGCATCAGCGCGGCCATCTCGCCGAGGCCCGTGACGACGAAGTACACCATCAGCCCGATCGCGATATACGCGGCGATCGCCCCGCCCGGCCCCGCCTGGGCAACCGACGCCCCCGACGCGACGAACAACCCCGTGCCGATCGAGCCGCCGATCGCGATCATCGCGATGTGGCGGCCCTGCAGACGGCGCTTCAGCGTCGTTCCGGACGGTGCGACCGTCTCCGCTGTCGCTTGCAAAGCATCCATAGTGTTCACCCTGGTTCGATTGGAGCCTGACGATTTGCTTCGGAATGCAAATCGTCAGGCCCAGTCATTCGCGTCGAAACCGGCCCTTCCCGGCCGGCCGCATCACACGATGCTGCGCTTGATCGCCTGCAGTTCGGCCGTCGTCACGATCTTCTCGATCCGGAACCGCGGGCTTTCCAGCCACACGTTCGCGATCCGCCGGTACTCGTCGAGATCCTCGCACGCGAGCCGCACGAGAAAATCGAACGTGCCGCTGACGAGCCAGCAATCGAGCACGGCCGGATTCGTCCGCATTTCGTCCTCGAACGGCGCCTGCGAACGCCCGTGGTCGGCCAGCGTGATCTGCGCGATCACGACGATCGGCTTGGTCGCGCGCGGCGCCTTGATCACCGCGCGGTATCCTTCGATCACCCCGAGCGCCTCGAGCCGCTCCACGCGCGCCTGGCACGGCCGCGGCGTGAGGTTCACGAGTTCCGACAGCTTCCGGTAGGAAATCCGCCCATCGGTGCGCAGGATGTCGAGGATCCGGAGATCGATCTTGTCGAGCTGCATCTTCTTGTCGGTCATCCGCGTTCGCTCCGGTCGGGTCGTGGCTGATGCGCGGAACGTCTCCTGTTCCGCGCGGGGGCCACATTATCCGGCCGAAGCGGCCGCGCGCCAATCGGCTAGAACCGCAGCGACAGGCAAGTCAGGCCGCCGTCCATCTTGCGGAACTCGCTCGTATCGATCACGTGCAGCGGCAGCCCGAGCGACGCGATCGCGTCGTGCACGCGCGGGTAGCCGGCCGGGGTGATCAGCGTGCCGTTCACGCGCAGCGTGTTGCCCGCGTATTCGTCGGCGGCCGAGATCGCGATCCGGCGATAGTCGGCGAAGGCCGGATGCGCGGCCAGCGCTTCGGTCACGAGCAGCGTGTCGTCACCGAGCGCGTTGACGACCGACTTGAGATGCAGGCCGGCGCCCACCGGCACCGCGACGACCGAATAGCCGTAACGCGATACGAGCGATTCGAATGCGGCGATGCCGTCGGCGTCGGTACGGCCCGTCAGGCCAATGTAGAAGCGCTTGCCGACCTGCATCACGTCACCACCGTCGAGGCGGCCGTCCTGCATCGGCAGCAAGTCGCGATGCGCGGCCAGCGCCGCTTCGATATGCACCGTCTCGCCACGCCGCGCCGGCGCACCGGGGCGCGTGATTACCGCGAATTCCGGCGTCACGACCGCGGTGTCCTCGACGAAGTGCGAATCGGGGAACGCCTCCAGCGGCGGCAGCTCGGTCAGTTCGACGCCGAGTGTGCGCAGCGCTTCGCAGTAAGCGTGGAACTGGGTGAGCGTCTTGTCGTAGTCGGGCGCGCCGAGTTCGGCGGTGGTCAGGCCCGCGCCACAGGACGGCGCGGGGCGGCGAACGATCGCTTGCGTGAATTGCATCGACTCCTCCATGGTCAGCGCCACACCCGTGCTTCACACGGGGCGGCTGCGTTGTGTCCGGACCATTATCGGAAGCCAAATTGCGCAATTCGCGTCGATTTCGGCGGCGCCGACAGCCGATTGCGTCGAATTGCGCGCGGCGCGCAGCGGATTCGGCAGCCCGCCGTTCGCCGCCTGGCGGGCCGCCGCTTTCACGGGCGGCACGCTTGCTACACGCCCGCCCCGAACCCCATCTGCGAACGGCCCAGCGCCGTGAGATCGTCCTCCCCGTCCCGCCCGTCGAATTCGACCTCGAAATGATCGGCCGGGAAATCGGGCGGGCTTTCGCCGCGCAGGAACGCAGCGCGCTGGCGCTGCAGGTACGCGTCGTTCTTCGCGCAACCGGGCGCGGCCGCGATGTACATCACGTTGCTGTCGCCGCTGCCACGGTGCGCATCCTCGACCGCGTGCACGACGTCGCCGTGCCAGAACACCGCGTCGCCCGGCTCCATGTGCGGGATCGGCACCAGCGCGTCGAGCAGCAGCGCGTGCCATTCGGGCCGGATCGACAGCGCGCGGCCCGGGCGCGCGCCGCACAGGTCGTCGTCGGCAACGTCGTCCTGCAGCGCACGCAGCACGACGTAGGCCATCGCGTTCGCCACCGGGATCAACTGCAGCGTGCCGTCGCCGGGCCCCTGCGGCGTCAGTGCGGTCCAGCCCTGGAACGTGCGGAACATCGAGCACACGGCCGGCGACGGAATCTCCTCGACGTCGGGACGGAACGCCGCATCGAACGGATCGTAATCGCGCCAGCGGCCGGCCAGCACGTGACGGTAGACCTGCCGGAAATTCGCGCCGAGCCAGCGCTCGACCGAACCGCCGTCGACATGCGGCGACAGCCCGAGCGACGTCGAGCCGGGCGGGCGGCGGCGAATCCGGTCCGCATAGGCCGGCACCTGGTCGGGATCGAAGTGCGTGCGGCCGCCGTCCGCGTGCCGCCACAGGCGGTTCAGGAACACGCGCGCCTGGGTCAATGCCGGCGACTGGCGCGCAGCCACCTGCGGCTTCGACCAGTAGACGCCGTAGATCTGCGGCTTGCCCGACGCGAGGTTGCCGAAATAACGGTCCTCGGCACGAGCGTGCAGCCGCTCGGTGAAACGGTTCGCGTCCAGGTACGCGCCGATCTCGTCGTTCCAGTCGCGCGCCTGCTGCGCATCGAATACGCCACGGATCACGACCGCGCCATGCGTGCGGATCGCGGCAATCGCGTGCGGATCGACGGCCCCGCCCGCAATGTCCGCGAACGGCACTACCGGAATCACGTCATGACCATGCGCATGCGCACGCCGAATCGCGTCGACCTGCCGCTCGATATCGCCCTCCAGTTCGCGGAACGTGGCCGCATATCCGGGCAAGTCGGCGCACAGCGCCCTTTTCGCGTCGCGAATCGCGGCAGGCAGGTCGTCAATCGTCAGTTGCATCGTGGTCTCCTCGCTGACAGGTGTCGTGATGTGCTGTCAGCGTACGGCCGGCGCGCGGCCGCGATTACCACTATCCGGCCAACTATCGATACAATCCGGACAACCGTGCATCACGCCGGACGATGGCAGACCACGCACAGCTTGTTGCCGTCCGGATCGCGGAAATACGCGCCGTAGTAGTCGCGGTGATAGTCCGGCCGCAGGCCCGGCGCCCCTTCGCAGGTGCCGCCGTGACGCAGCGCGAGCGCGTGACAGCGATCGACGTGCGCGCGGGTCGGCGCAACGAACGCGATCGTGTGGCCATTGCCTGGTTCGGGCGCGCGGCCGTCGAGCGGCTGGCCGAAGAAGAACAGCGGCCGGTCGGTGTCAGGCGGCATCCAGCCCGACCAGCCGTCCGGCTCACGGAATTTCAGGCGCAGCCCGAGTTCCGCGAACAGCGGCGCGTAGAAATCGTAGGCGCGCGCGGTGTCGGACACCCCCACGCAAACATGTGAAAACATGGCATCGCTCCGTCGTGACGATCGCCCACGATCATGCCACGGCGCGATGCCGCTCTCCCCCGGAGGCCGCGATGAAACCGCAGTACGAGCACGTGACGTTCGCCCCCGGCTGTTCGATCCGCGTCTATCACCGTCAGCTCGCGCGCATTCCGTTCGAATGGCATCGCCATCCCGAATACGAGCTGACGCTGACGCTCAACAGCCGCGGCCGGCGCTTCATCGGCGATCACGTCGCGCACTACGCGGACGACGACCTGGTGCTCGTGCCGCCCAACCTGCCGCATACCTGGTCGTCGAATGCACGCATCGATCGCGATGCGCCCGAAGTCGCGCTCGTCATCTGGTTCGACGGCGACTGGGCGCGGCGTCTGGCCGACTGTTGCCCCGAATACGCACCGCTGCGCTCGCTGTTGCGGCGTGCCGCACCGGGCCTGCGCTTCGACACGGACGCGGCCCGCGCGATGCGCGCAAGGTTGCCGCAGTTGCTCGATCCGTCGCCGCGCACCCGGCTCGCGGCGGCACTCGACACGCTCGCCGATCTCGCGGAAGCCGGCGGCGAACCGCTCGCCACCGCGCACGCGTACGACCGGGCCGACGGCACGACCCCGCCCGCCAACGTCGCCGCCCCGGAAGCCGAACGCCTCGACCGCGTGCTCGATGCGATCGACCGGCACTTCCACGAGCCGTTGCGCATCGACGCGCTCGCCGCCACCGCGCACATGTCCGAACGCACTTTGCAGCGCCTGTTCGTCCGGCATCTCGGCGAAAGCGTCGGCCGCTACGTGCAGCGGCTGCGGCTTGCGCACGCGTGCCGTCATCTCGTCGGCACCGACTGGCCGATCGCGACCGTGGCCGCGCGCTGCGGCATTCCGAATGCCGCGAACTTCAATCGCCAGTTCCTCGCCGCACGCGGGATGACGCCCGGCGCATACCGGCAATTCTTCGTGCAGCACGGCCACGCGCCCGATGACGACGCACCCGCACTCGACACGCGCCCGCCGTCGCTCGAGCGCCGCGCCGGCCCGGGCGAAGCTCGGCCGCACAAATGAAAACACCCCGACGGGATGACCCGTCGGGGTGTCGTGGCGTTGCGATCGCCCGACGCGAGCGGCCAGCCGGCCGTTCGCGCCGCGCACGACTTAACGTGCGTTGAGCGGCTTCGCTTCGCGCGGCGTATCGCCGATGAACAGCTGACGCGGACGGCCGATCTTCTGTTCCGGATCGCCGATCATTTCGTTCCACTGTGCGATCCAGCCGACCGTACGTGCCATCGCGAAGATACACGTGAACATCGACGTCGGGATGCCCAGCGCGCGCTGGACGATGCCCGAGTAGAAGTCGACGTTCGGGTACAGCTTGCGCGACACGAAGTATTCGTCTTCCAGCGCGATCTTCTCGAGCTGCATCGCGAGCTTGAACAGCGGGTCGTCGTGCAGGCCCAGTTCGTTCAGCACTTCGTAGCACGTTTCGCGCATCAGCTTCGCACGCGGGTCGTAGTTCTTGTACACGCGGTGACCGAAGCCCATCAGCTTCACGCCCGAATTCTTGTCCTTCACCTGCTTGATGAATTCGGGGATGTTGTCCGGCGAACCGATCTGCTCGAGCATGTTCAGCGCGGCTTCGTTCGCACCACCGTGCGCCGGGCCCCACAGACAGGCGATACCGGCAGCGATACAGGCGAACGGGTTCGCGCCCGACGAGCCGGCCAGGCGGACGGTCGACGTCGATGCGTTCTGCTCGTGGTCGGCGTGCAGGATCAGGATGCGGTCGAGCGCGCGGACGAGCACGTCGTTGACCTTGTACTCTTCGCACGGGTTCGAGAACATCATGTGCATGAAGTTCGCGCTGTACGACAGCGAGTTCTTCGGATACACGAACGGCTGACCGATGCTGTACTTGTACGCCATCGCGACGAGCGTCGGCAGCTTCGCGATCATGCGGATCGCCGACACGTCACGGTGACGCGGATCGTTGATGTCGAGCGAGTCGTGGTAGAACGCCGACAGCGCGCCGACTGCAGCGACCAGGATCGCCATCGGGTGCGCGTCGCGACGGAAGCCACGGAAGAAGAAGTGCATCTGCTCGTGCACCATCGTGTGCTTCGTGACGGTGTCGACGAATTCCTTCTTCTGCGCTGCGTTCGGCAGTTCGCCCTTCAGCAGCAGGTAGCAGCTTTCGAGGAAGTCCGCGTTTTGCGCGAGGTTGTCGATCGGGTAGCCGCGGTACAGCAGCTCGCCCTTGTCGCCGTCGATGTACGTGATCGCCGAATTACAAGCTGCCGTCGACATGAAGCCCGGGTCGTACGTGAACTTGCCGGTCTGGCCGTACAGCTTGCGGATGTCGATCACGTCCGGGCCCATCGTGCCCTTGTAGATCGGCAGTTCGACGCTCGGCGAGTTGTCGCTGAACGATAGCGTGGCTTTAACATCAGACGGAGTCATGGCACATCCTCAATCGAAATAAAGAAACGGGATTCGATAACGGGCACAACGCGTTACGCCTTGGCGTTACACGTTGCGCAGCATCTCCAACAGCCGGTGAATATCCGTGCTGTCTAGGTCGCCTTCTGGTTCCTTGCGCGCGAGGAGCAAGTCCATCAGGTCGTTGTCGCTCAGATCGAGCAGGCGCGACAACGCGCCTACGTCTGCATCGGTGAGGTCATGCTCGTATCTGCTGAAGAAACGCTCGAAAATGATGTCGTTCTCCAGCAGACCCCGCCGCGCACGCCAGCGAAGGCGTGCGCGACGGTGCGGGTCGGATTGATGCGAATCGCTCATCTCGACTTAAACAGCGCGGCGGACCATCAGTTCCTTGATCTTGCCGATCGCCTTCGTCGGGTTCAGGCCCTTCGGGCAAACGTCGACGCAGTTCATGATCGTGTGGCAACGGAACAGACGGTACGGGTCTTCCAGGTTGTCGAGACGCTCGCCGGTGGCCGTGTCGCGGCTGTCCGCGATGAAGCGGTAAGCCTGCAGTAGGCCGGCCGGGCCGACGAACTTGTCCGGGTTCCACCAGAAGCTCGGGCACGACGTCGAGCAGCTCGCGCACAGAATGCACTCGTACACGCCGTCGAGCTCGTCGCGCTCTTCCGGCGACTGGAGGCGTTCCTTCTCCGGCGGCGGCGCGTCGTTGATCAGGTACGGCTTGATCGAGTGGTACTGGTTGAAGAAGTGCGTCATGTCGACGATCAGGTCACGCACGACGGGCAGCCCCGGCAGCGGACGCAGCACGATCTTCTGCGGCAGGTCGTTCAGGTTCGTCAGGCACGCGAGACCGTTCTTGCCGTTGATGTTCATCGCGTCCGAACCGCACACGCCTTCACGGCACGAACGGCGGAACGACAGCGTCTCGTCCACGGCCTTCAGCTTGACCAGTGCGTCGAGCAGCATGCGCTCGTGCTCGAGCTCCAGCTCGTACGTCTGCATGCGCGGCGCTGCGTCCTTGTCCGGATCGTAGCGGTAGACTTCAAAAATGCGTTTTGCCATTTCGGATTCCTTTGACTCGGCTTAGAACGTGCGCGGCTTCGGCGGCACGGATTCGACCGTCAGCGGCTTCATTTGAACCGGCTTGTAGTCGAGGCGATCGCCTTCGCTGTACCACAGCGTGTGGCGCAGCCAGTTGTCGTCGTCGCGGTGTTCGTAGTCGCTGTGGGCGTGTGCGCCACGGCTTTCCTTGCGCGCTTCCGCCGACACCATCGTCGCGCGGGCCACTTCGATCAGGTTCTCCAGCTCGAGCGCTTCGACGCGCGCGGTGTTGAACACCTTCGACTTGTCCTTCAGGTGGATGTTTTCCACGCGCGCCTTCAGGCCGGCCATCTGGTCGACGCCTTCCTTCAGCAGTTCCGACGTGCGGAACACGCCTGCGTGCTTCTGCATCGTCGCGCGGATGTCGTTCGCGACGTCCTGCGTGTACTCGCCCGAGCTCGACTTGTCGAGCTTGTTCAGGCGCGCCAGCGAGAACTCGCCCGCATCGGCCGGCAGCGGCTTGTGTTCCTTCTGGTTCTTCACGTGCTCGACGATGTGGTTGCCGGCCGCACGGCCGAACACCACGAGGTCCAGCAGCGAGTTCGTGCCGAGGCGGTTCGCGCCGTGCACGGACACGCACGAGCATTCGCCCACTGCGTAGAAGCCGTTGACCGGATCCTTGTGACCGCGCGACGTGCCGACGACCTGACCGTGGATGTTGGTCGGGATGCCGCCCATCTGGTAGTGGATCGTCGGGACGACCGGGATCGGTTCCTTGATCGCGTCGACGTTCGCGAACTTCAGCGCGATTTCGCGGATCGACGGCAGACGCTTCATGATCGTCTCGGCGCCGATGTGCGACAGGTCGAGCAGCACGTGATCCTTGTTCGGACCCACGCCGCGGCCTTCCTTGATTTCCTGGTCCATCGAACGCGACACGAAGTCACGCGGCGCCAGATCCTTCAGCGTCGGCGCGTAGCGCTCCATGAAGCGCTCGCCGTTCGCGTTGCGCAGGATACCGCCTTCGCCGCGCACGCCTTCGGTGATCAGCACGCCCGCGCCGGCCACGCCGGTCGGGTGGAACTGCCAGAACTCCATGTCCTGCAGCGCGATGCCCGAACGCGCAGCCATGCCGAGGCCGTCGCCGGTGTTGATGAACGCGTTGGTCGATGCCGCGAAGATCCGGCCTGCGCCACCCGTCGCGAACAGCGTCGTCTTGCCTTCCATGATGTAGACGTCACCCGTCTCCATCTCGAGGGCCGTCACGCCGAGCACGTCGCCGTCCGCGTCGCGGATCAGGTCGAGCGCCATCCATTCGACGAAGAACTGCGTCTTCGCTTCGACGTTCTGCTGGTACAGCGTGTGCAGCAGCGCGTGACCGGTACGGTCGGCGGCCGCGCAGGCGCGCTGGACCGGCTTCTCGCCGTAGTTCGCGGTGTGGCCGCCGAACGGGCGCTGGTAGATCGTGCCGTCCGCGTTGCGGTCGAACGGCATGCCGAAGTGCTCGAGTTCGTACACGACGTTCGGCGCTTCACGGCACATGAACTCGATCGCGTCCTGGTCGCCGAGCCAGTCGGAGCCCTTGATCGTGTCGTAGAAGTGGAAGTGCCAGTTGTCTTCGCTCATGTTGCCGAGCGACGCACCGATACCGCCCTGCGCGGCCACCGTGTGCGAACGGGTCGGGAACACCTTCGACAGCACGCCGACCGACAGGCCCGCGCGCGACAGTTGCAGCGCTGCGCGCAAGCCGGAGCCGCCTGCGCCGACGATCACGACGTCAAACTTGCGGCGCGGGAGGGAAGTTTTGATTGCAGCCATTCTTTACACTCTCCAGAGAATCTGCGCGGCGTAGCCCGCACATGCGAGCAGCCAGACGATGGTCAGCGATTGCAGCAGCAGGCGCACACCGACGGGCTTCACGTAGTCCATCCAGATGTCGCGCACGCCGACCCATGCGTGGTAGAAGAGGGAAAGCAGCATCACGAAGGTCGCGAGCTTCATCCATTGCGCGGCGAAGATCGAGGCCCAGCCTTCGTACGAGAAATCGTGCGCGCCGAAGAACAGGACGAGCAGAATGACCGTGTAGACCGCCATGATCGTGGCGGTGATGCGCTGCGCAAGCCAGTCGCGCAGGCCGTAATGTGCGCCGACGACGAGGCGCTTCGAGCCGATTCGGTTATTGGCTGCCATTTTCTTAGAATGCTCCGAACAGTTTGAGTGCCATGGCGATCGTCAGCGCGATCGAGACGACAAAGACGACGACTGCCGTCCGCTTGCCGCCTTCCTTCGTGACGGCGTCGTGGTTGACGTCCATCAGCAGGTGGCGAATGCCGGCGCAGAAATGGTGGAAGAAGGCCCACGACAGTGCGAGGACGATCAGCTTGACGATAATGTTGGAGAGGAACTGCTTGAAGACTTCGAAGCTGAGCTCGGAGGTGAGGCTCTGGTCGAAGAGGAACAGCAAGAACGGCAGGAACAGGAACAGCAGCGCGCCGCTGACTCGATGGAGAATCGACAAAGTCGCTGCCAGCGGCATGCGATATTTCATCGTGATATCGGCGAGTCCGATGTTCCGGTATTCCGGCCTCGGCTTTCTTACTGCATCAGTCATGCTAGACCCCTACTATGTTGTCACACTAATCCGCGATTTTAGCGCCTTTTTATATCGCGCTGCAGCGAAAGTCTGCTCTGGATAGTTGCGCGAACAAGAACAAAGGCGGCCCGAAACGTGCTTCGCGAACGTGGGGAACGCGAACGCACTCGGCTTGAGCCGATACACCGTCAACTCAAGTCATTCTGATAGTAGTACCCGGTTGTGACATACCAGCCGCGACGCACTTCCACCGGCCGGTCTCCGTATGTATAGGACACACGCTCGACCGACAGCAACGGGAAACCTGCCGGCACGTGCAGCAGGTCGGCCACCGCCGGCTCCGCCGCTACCGCGCGGATCTTTTCCGTCGCGCGGATCATCCGCGTGCCGAACTCCGTCTCGAACATCGCGTAGAGCGGCCCCTTGTACTCGCTCAGCCGCTCGAACGTGAGCCCGCGGAACATCGCACCCGGCAGCCAGATCTCGTCCAGCACCGTCACTTCGTTCTCGAACTCCAGCAGGCGGCGCACCTGCACGACGGGATCGGCCGGCTTCAGGTCGAGTTGCCGCGCGATCTCGGCCGGCGCGCGCAGGCGCCGGCATTCGAGCAGGCGGCTCACGTGCGGATGCTCGGCACCGTCGTCGGCCAGCAGCCGCAGGAAGCGGAACTGCGCACGATCTTCATTGTGCGTTGCAACAAACGTACCCTTGCCCTGCCGCCGGACCACGAGGTTTTCGGCGGCCAGCTCGTCGATCGCCTTGCGGACGGTGCCCTGGCTGACCTTGTAGCGGGCCGCGAGCTCCACCTCGCTCGGGATGATCTCGCCCGGCTTCCACTCGCCGGTTTCGAGACTTTGCGTGATCAATGACTTAATCTGCTGGTATAACGGGCTGAACGTCGGCGACGGAGCCGCCGCAGGCGAAGGTGCGGGATCGCTCGCGCCCGGCTGCCCTGGGCCGCCTGCGCCGGTCTGATTCGCGGTATTCGCCTGGTTCGATGTCATGGCGCGCATTTCATCACAAACCGCACTTTTAAGTCCACTCAATTTCCGCAAAACATCTGTCTTATATAAGACATATGATACCGTTTGACTTTGAGCCGGACGGCTCCTACACTCCGGGTCGAGCAAGGGTTCGCGGGTGCAAAAGCGCGTCCCCGGCTACGTGCCACGGCCGTCTCCAGGTTCACCGCGTCTGCCATCGCGAGTCCTCCGCCCTGCTTCAATGCAACACTCAGCACAACGCGCATAGAATGGCGTTTTCGCGAGTGTCCAACGCTTCACCCGTCCTGGAGATTTTCAATGGCTAAGCCCGCAAAGCGCGTTGCCGTCACCGGCGCCGCAGGTCAAATCGCTTACTCCCTGCTGTTCCGCATCGCGAACGGCGACCTGCTCGGCAAGGACCAGCCGGTCATCCTGCAACTGCTCGACCTCCCGCAAGCCCAAGGCGCCGTCAAAGGCGTCGTGATGGAACTCGACGATTGCGCGTTCCCGCTGCTGTCGGGCGTCGTGATCACCGATGATCCGAAGGTCGCATTCAAGGATGCCGACGTCGCACTGCTGGTCGGCGCACGTCCGCGCTCGAAGGGCATGGAGCGCAAGGACCTGCTGTCGGCAAACGCCGAAATCTTCACGGTTCAGGGCGCTGCGCTGAACGAAGTCGCGAGCCGCGACGTGAAGGTGCTGGTCGTCGGCAACCCGGCGAACACGAACGCCTACATCGCGATGAAGTCGGCACCGGATCTGCCGAAGAAGAACTTCACGGCCATGCTGCGCCTCGACCACAACCGCGCGCTGTCGCAGCTCGCGGCGAAGTCGGGCAAGCCGGTCGCATCGATCGAGAAGCTCGCCGTGTGGGGCAACCACTCGCCGACGATGTACCCCGACTTCCGCTTCGCGACCGCCGAAGGCGAATCGCTGCTGAAGCTGATCAACGACGACGTGTGGAACCGCGACACGTTCATCCCGACCGTCGGCAAGCGCGGCGCGGCGATCATCGAAGCGCGCGGCCTGTCGTCGGCAGCGTCGGCAGCAAACGCAGCGATCGACCACGTGCGTGACTGGGTCCTCGGCACGAACGGCAAGTGGGTCACGATGGGCATCCCGTCGGACGGCTCGTACGGCATCCCCGAAGACATCATCTACGGCGTGCCGGTCACCTGCGAAAACGGCGAATACAAGCGCGTCGAAGGCCTGGAAATCGACGCGTTCTCGCGCGAGAAGATGGACGGCACGCTGGCCGAGCTGCTCGAAGAGCGCGATGGCGTCGCCCACCTGCTGAAGAACTAAGCACCAAGCACCTCGCCGGGCGGCCCTCGGGCAGCCCGGTTTCGGCCCGGGCCGGCATGCCGCCGGCCCGGCCGACCGATCCGATCCGCGCACGTTTTGCCGCCCCGCGCTTGCCGCGCACCGGCCCAGAACGCGTCCGAATCCGATTTTCTCCACGTTGACCCGCTTCCCTGACGTAGACGAGATGGCCGCGCTCACTCCCGCACAAGTGCTGTACGACGGGGCGTCCCCGCCCGCGATCCTGCCCTGCTGTGATCATTACGCGGGCAGCGAAAAGCTGATGCGCAAGTCGCTCGCGCTGCAGGCCGAGCTGGGCCCCGTGTTCGACATCACGCTCGACTGCGAAGACGGCGCCGCCGTCGGCCAGGAAGCCGCGCACGCGGCGCTCGTCACCGACATCCTCGGCAGCGACGAGAACCGCTTCGGCCGCGTCGGCGTCCGCATCCACGACTTTTCCCACCCGCACTGGCGCGACGATGTACGCATCGTGCTGCGTGCGGCGCGCGTCCCCGCCTACATTACGCTCCCGAAGATCGCGAGTGCCGCCGATGCAGCCGAAATGACCGCGTTCATCGAGGGCACGCGCCGCGAGCTCGGCATCGCGCAGCCGATTCCCGTCGACGTGCTGGTCGAGACGCACGGCGCGCTCGCGCAGGCGGCCGCCCTCGCCGCGCTGCCGACGGTCGGCACGCTGAGCTTCGGGCTGATGGATTTCGTCTCCGCGCACCATGGCGCGATTCCCGATTCCGCGATGCGCTCGCCCGGCCAGTTCGAGCACCCGCTCGTGCGCCGCGCGAAGCTGGAAATCGCCGCGGCCTGCCACGCGCACGGCAAGACGCCGTCGCACAACGTGACGACCGAGGTGCGCGACATGAGCGTCGTCGCCGCCGATGCACGCCGCGCGCGCGACGAATTCGCGTTCACGCGGATGTGGAGCATCCACCCCGCGCAGATCCGCCCGATCGTCGACGCATTCGCGCCGCGCACCGACGAGGTCGCGCTGGCCGCCGAGATCCTGCTGGCCGCGCAGGCCGCCGACTGGGGCCCGACGCGCCACGGTGATACGCTGCACGATCGCGCGAGTTACCGGTATTACTGGTCGGTGCTGCGCCGCGCGCGGGCCACCGGCCAGCCCGTGCCGGCCGAGGCCGCGCCGCTGTTCGGCCCGGCCGCCGAGGGCAGCGCGGCGTAAGCCGCGCGCCGCCGGCCGATACACGAGTTTCATGCATTCGACGAGGCGCGAACCGGATAGAGGTTTGCGAAACGACAAAAAACGTAACGGAGCCCGAAAACCTGATATACACGCGGCCAAATAGGTGAAAATAGCGGCCGCTGCGCGCTTTCGGGGCGCGTGCAGTTTCAAACCGGCCGGTGGCGCAGACTGCCGGCCCTTGTCAACTGATTATCGAAAGGTTCTGACTCCATGAAGAAACTCCTGATCGCTACCGCCATCGGCGCCTTGTCCGCCACGATGCTGGTGTCGGCTCCGAGCGCGTTTGCCCAGGGTACGACCACGACGACCGCGAAGAAGGCAACGGCCAAGCGCCCGGCGCCGGCCAAGCGCATCATCCCGCGCAGCAAGAAGGCACAGGCACGTGCCGCAGCCAAGGTTGACACGGTGCCGGACGGCGCAGTCAAGTGGTCCTGCAAGGAAGGTCTGTCGTTCGACCTCGCCGGTGACATGAAGCGCGACCAGGTCGTCACGGTTCACTGGGCGAAGAAGAACTACAAGCTGCCGCGTCAGGCCACGACGACGGGCGCCGACACGTTCTACGATCCGGCCGCGGGCTTCAAGCTGGTCGTGATCCCGACCAAGGCGATGCTGTTCTCCGACGCGAACGGCGGCGAACGCCTCGCGGACGAATGCGTGACGCCGGAAATGGCGCAAGGCACGCCGGCACCGACGCAGTCGAACGAGCTGAAGCCGGCAACGAACTAAGCGCGTTCCCATCGGCCCCTCGATGTCCGCCCCGGTCTCCAACGTCCGCCCTGCTCCGGATACGGTACTCGTCGATATCGTCGACTACGTGCTGAATGCCGGCATCGACAGCGCGCTCGCGCTGGAGACGGCGCGTCATTGCCTGATCGACACGCTCGGATGCGGACTCGAGGCGCTGTCCTACCCTGCCTGCACCAAGCTGCTCGGCCCTGTCGTGCCCGGCACGATCGTGCCGAACGGCGCGAAGGTGCCCGGCACGTCCTTCCAGCTCGATCCCGTCCAGGCCGCCTTCGGCATCGGCGCGATGATCCGCTGGCTGGACTTCAACGACACCTGGCTCGCCGCCGAATGGGGTCATCCGTCCGACAACCTCGGCGGGATCCTGGCGACGGCCGACTGGCTTTCCCGCACGGCCGTCGCGGCCGGCCGGAAGCCGCTCACGATGCGCGACGTGCTGGTCGCGATGATCCAGGCCCACGAGATCCAGGGCTGCCTCGCACTCGAGAATTCGTTCAATGCGGTCGGACTCGACCACGTGCTGCTCGTGAAGGTCGCGTCGACGGCCGTCGTCGGCCGGCTGCTCGGGCTCACGCGCGACGAGCTGATCAACGCGGTATCCAACGCGTTCGTCGACGGCCACGCGCTGCGCACCTACCGCCACGCGCCGAACACGGGCTCGCGCAAGTCATGGGCGGCCGGCGACGCAACCTCCCGTGCGGTGCGCCTCGCGCTGATCGCGAAAACGGGTGAAATGGGCTACCCGTCGGCGCTCACCGCCAAGACCTGGGGCTTCTACGACGTGCTGTTCGACGGCAAGCCGTTCCGCTTCCAGCGCCCGTACGGCACGTACGTGATGGAAAACGTGCTGTTCAAGATCGCGTTCCCCGCGGAATTCCACGCGCAAACGGCCGCCGAGGCCGCGCTGCAGTTGCACGCGCAGCTCGCCGCCGCGGGCCGCACGACGGTCGACATCAGCCGGATCACGATCCGCACGCACGCGGCCGCGATCCGCATCATCGACAAGCAGGGCCCGCTCGCCAATCCGGCCGACCGAGACCACTGCATCCAGTACATGGTCGCCGTGCCGCTGCTGTACGGCCGGCTGACCGCGGCCGACTACGAAGATTCGGCCGCCGCCGATCCCCGCATCGACGCGCTGCGCGCGAAGACCGTGTGCGTCGAGGATCCGCAGTTCACGAAGGATTACCACGACCCGGACAAGCGCTCGATCGCGAATGCACTGACGATCGAGTTCACGGACGGGTCGAAGCTTGCCGAGGTGGCGGTCGAATACCCGCTCGGCCACCGGCGGCGCCGGGCCGAAGGCGTCCCGCTCCTGGTCGAGAAGTTCCGGACCAACCTTGCCCGCCGCTTCCCGGCAAAGCAGCAACAAGCGATTCTCGACGTGTCGCTGGACCAGGCAAAGCTCGAAGCGATGCCGGTCGATGAGTACGTCGATCTGTACGTGATATAGCCGTCATTTACAGGACACGTAGTTTCCTAGCCTTAAACCCAGGAAAATCACCATGGCCCACAATCTCCACAAGACCCTCAAGGAATTCGACAGCGGTTCCGGCAAAGGCAAGTTCTACTCGCTGCCGCAGCTGGGCAAGGAACTGAAGACGAAGATCGAACGCCTGCCGGTGTCGATCCGTATCGTGCTCGAGTCCGTGCTGCGCAACTACGACGGCAAGAAAATCACCGAAGAGCACATCGAGCAGCTTGCGAACTGGAAGCCGACCGCGAAGCGCGTCGACGAGATTCCGTTCGTGGTGTCGCGCGTCGTGCTGCAGGACTTCACGGGCGTGCCGCTGCTCGCCGACATCGCGGCCATGCGCGGCGTCGCGGAGCGCACGGGCAAGAACCCGAAGAAGATCGAGCCGCTGGTCCCGGTCGATCTCGTCGTCGATCACTCGGTGCAGATCGACTACTTCCGCCAGAAGGACGCGCTCGACCTGAACATGAAACTGGAATTCCAGCGCAACAACGAGCGCTACCAGTTCATGAAGTGGGGCATGCAGGCATTCGACACGTTCAAGGTCGTGCCGCCGGGCGTCGGCATCGTCCACCAGGTGAACCTCGAATACCTCGCGCGCGGCGTCCACAAGAAGACGGACGGCGGCGACACCGTGTACTACCCGGACACCCTCGTCGGCACCGACAGTCACACGACGATGATCAACGGCATCGGCGTGGTCGGCTGGGGCGTGGGCGGCATCGAGGCCGAAGCCGGCATGCTCGGCCAGCCGGTGTACTTCCTGACGCCGGACGTCGTCGGCGTCGAGCTGAAGGGCAAGCTGATCGAAGGCGTGACGGCCACCGACCTGGTGCTGACCATCACCGAAATGCTGCGCAAGGAGAAGGTCGTCGGCAAGTTCGTCGAGTTCTTCGGCGAAGGCACGAAGTCGCTGTCGCTGCCGGACCGCGCGACGATCGGCAACATGGCGCCGGAATACGGCGCGACGATGGGCTTCTTCCCGGTCGACGAAAAGACGATCGAGTACTTCGAAGGCACGGGCCGCACGAAGGCGGAAATCGCCGCGTTCGAAAACTACTTCAAGGCGCAGAAGCTGTTCGGCATCCCGAAGGCCGGCGACATCGACTACACGAAGGTCGTGACGCTGGATCTGGCGACGGTCGCCCCGTCGCTGGCCGGCCCGAAGCGCCCGCAGGACCGCATCGAGATCGGCAACGTCAAGTCGACGTTCACCGACCTGTTCTCGAAGCCGGTCGCGGAAAACGGCTTCGCGAAGAAGGCGGACGATCTGGCCACGCAATACACGACGAGCAACGGCGTCGACGTGAAGAACGGCGACGTGCTGATCGCCGCGATCACGTCGTGCACGAACACGTCGAACCCGAGCGTGCTGCTGGCCGCCGGCCTGCTTGCGAAGAAGGCGGTCGAGGCCGGCCTCACGGTCGATCCGAAGATCAAGACCTCGCTCGCGCCGGGATCGCGCATCGTCACCGAGTACCTGACGAAGACGGGCCTGCTGCCCTACCTGTCGAAGCTCGGCTTCGAAGTCGCGGCCTACGGCTGCACGACCTGTATCGGCAACGCGGGCGACCTGACGCCGGAGTTGAACGAAGCGATCACGAAGAACGACATCGTCGCGGCAGCCGTGCTGTCGGGCAACCGTAACTTCGAAGCGCGCATCCACCCGAACATCCGCGCGAACTTCCTCGCGTCGCCGCCGCTGGTCGTCGCCTACGCGATCGCCGGCAACATCACGCGCGACCTGATGACCGAGCCGGTCGGCAAGGGCAAGGGCGGCCGCGACATCTACCTCGGCGACATCTGGCCGACGAGCGAAGAAATCCACGCGCTGCTCAAGTTCGCGCTCGACCCGAAGAAGTTCGAGGACAACTACTCGAAGCTGACCAAGAAGGGCGACCTCTGGAGCAAGATCGAGGGCGAATCGGGCCAGGTCTACGACTGGCCGAAGTCGACGTACATCGCCGAGCCGCCGTTCTTCGGCAACGACTTCTCGATGGAACCGGCTGCATCGATCCCGACGGTCAAGGGCGCGCGCGCACTCGGCATCTTCGGTGACTCGGTCACGACCGACCACATCAGCCCGGCAGGCTCGATCAAGGAAGACTCGCCGGCAGGCAAGTGGCTGAAGGAAAACGGCGTGCAGAAGGCCGACTTCAACAGCTACGGCTCGCGCCGCGGCAACCACGACGTGATGATGCGCGGCACGTTCGCGAACGTCCGGATCAAGAACCTGATGATCCCGGCGAAGGCAGACGGCACGCGCGTCGAAGGCGGCCTGACGATCCACCAGCCGAGCGGCGAACAGCAATCGATCTATGATGCAGCGATGCAGTACGTTGCCGCCGGCACGCCGACCGTCGTGTTCGCGGGCGAAGAGTACGGCACGGGCTCGTCGCGCGACTGGGCCGCGAAGGGCACGCAACTGCTCGGCGTGAAGGCCGTAATCGCTCGCAGCTTCGAACGCATCCACCGCTCGAACCTGGTCGGCATGGGCGTGCTGCCGCTGCAGTTCAAGGGCGCGGACAGCGTCCAGTCGCTCGGCATCACCGGTGAAGAGACGTACGACATCGAAGGCCTCGGCGACGACTTCAAGCCGCAGCAGGACGTCACGCTCGTGATCCATCGCAAGAACGGTGAAACGCAGCGCGTGCCGGTGCTGCTGCGCATCGATACGCCGATCGAAGTCGACTACTACAAGCACGGCGGGATCCTGCCGTTCGTGCTGCGCTCGCTGCTCGCAGCGTAAGCGCCCTGCACCTTGCAGGTGCCGCAGCCGCCTCGCGGGCGGTTGCGGCCGATTTGGATGCCCGACCTCGTGTCGGGCTTTTTTTGCCTGCGCTACGCTGCGTGACCGGTCGTGCGGCGCGTCATGCCGCCTTGTCGGCCCGCGCCTTCGTGCCTGCGCCGGCTCGCCGCGCATTCTTCTTCAGATGCGTGCGGTTGTAGTCGATCGCCGCGCGCACCAGATTCTTCAGTGCCCGCTTGTCGAGCTTGTCGCCTTCGAAGAAATCGATCGCGCGCCGCGCATTGCCGTCGAGGCCGTCGTTAAAGAGCTTGTCGGGATCGGGCAACTGCGCGCCGTGCATGAAGGTCAGCTTCACCTTGCCCTTGTGCGCGTTCGCCACCGCGATCATCCCGTCGCACGACCATACGGGGCTGCCCATCCATTTCCATTCCTCGACGATGCCCGCCTGCGCGTCGAGGATCGTCTGGCGCAGGTCGGCGAAGGTCTTGCCGCGCCAGTCGGCGATGCCGGCGATCAGCGCGTCGATACGCTCCGACGGCGTGAGATCCGTTGTGCTCATGCGCGCGCCTCCGTGCCTTCGTCAGGGCGCGCCAGCACCTGTTCGAGCGAGTCGAAGAACCGGACCCAGCCGTGCTGCGCACCGCGGTACGCCTGCTCCTGGTCGGTCCGGAAGCCGACCTGCTCCAACCGCAGGTGCGTGCCGTGCGGCGTCGGCGTGAGCGTCCACGTGACGACGCTTTCGAGGCCGTACGCGGCCCACGTATAGGACAACGCATGCGGCGGCTCGATCGTCAGGACCGTGCAGTCTACCGAGCCCCAGTCGGCGCGGAAGCTGAAGGCGCGGCCCGCGACGGGCTCGAAGTCGCTCTTCATCAGCCACGCCTCGATCAGGTGCGGTTGCGTGAGGGCGCGCCAGATCTTCTCCGGCGGATGAGGCAGCTCCCGGTCGACGACGACGGAGCGCGTTTCGGTAGTGGCCTGGTTCATTACTGGTCCATCCTTTTCAGAAGATCTTCGAGGGCATCGAACCGGGTCTGCCAGAAGCCGGCCATCTGGCTCGTCCAGTCGATCAACGGGGCCAGCGCTTGAGGCTGTGCGCTGTAGTGCGTCTGCCGGCCTTCGTGACGGTCGCTCACGAGCCCGGCCTGCTTCAGGACGCCCAGATGCTTCGAGACGGCCGGCTGCGAGACGCCCGCATGGGCCGTCAATGCGGCAACCGTCAGCTCGCCGTCCGCGCACAGCCGCTCGAAAAGTGCGCGGCGCGTGGGATCGGCAAGTGTCCTGAAAAGCATGTCGTGTGCGTTCTGCATGTCCAAATCCATAACCCGATGGTTATGAATTGAAGCATATCCGCTGATCGACGCACGTCAAGGCGGAATTTCGCGAATGACGCCGCGCGATCTTGCGCGGGCCCGCCGTCCGCCGCGCCCGGGTGTGGACGCCCCCGAATTCGAGCCTTTCCTCTAATCCGCAATTGCCGCATGCGATCCGAAAGTCGCCTGCAAGACTGCCGGAAGCACCGTTCCACAGTTCGGGAAACGTTTGCGATCGACCGGCCCCTTTCTTGTGCACGCGCGAATCCCGTTCCTGCCGTGCCGCTGCGTTTGACCAAATAGTGCGACGCGGCACGCGGCAACGACCGGTCGCGCGCGATGCGTTCACGCGGCGATCCGCTCCGCGATCGCGCACGTTCCGGCGTCGCGACGAGCGACTCGTGCGTGCGAGCGTCGCGCATTGCCGCGTCGTCGTATCGCGAACCGGTTCCGCTCGCCGCTGCCGCAATCGCCTGCGCGCATGACGCCGCGCATGCGTGCACCCGCGCCGATGTCAGAACTGACAGCTATGGAAAATGGCAGCTACCTGAACGGCAGCGACGCCCTACGCTCGTCACCGCTCGCGATCCCACAAGGGTCGAGGGCTCCAGCAACGTCGTCTCTCCTAAAAAGGACTCCCGATGAAAAGGAACGCCTGGTTTGCCCTGCCCCTGCCGTCGCCCCGCCGCCTTGCGTGCGTGGCACCGCTCGTGTTCGCCGCCGCTGCGGCGCATGCGGCGACGGACTGGGTCGACACCCATACGAAGGCCTTTCTGACCGGCACGCAGTTGATGGCGCGCAGCGCGGCGCCGTCGCTCGAACTCGCGGCCGGCGAAACGACCGACGTCGTCGTCAGCCTGAAACTGCGCAATGCCGCGCAGCTCAAGCAACTGTCGCGCGACGTGAACCGGCCGGGCAGCGCGCATTACCGCCAGTACCTTACGCACGAACAGTTCCTTGCCAACTACGCGCCGACCGAAGCGCAGGTGAAGTCGGTCGTCGACTATCTGCACAAGAGCGGCTTCGTGAACGTCGAGGTCGCACCGAACCGGCTGCTGGTATCCGCACGCGGCACGGCCGGCACCGTGAAGACCGCATTCAACACGTCGCTCGTGCACTTCGAATACGCGGGTCACTCGGGCTTCGCGAACACGTCGACTGCGCAGGTGCCGCGCGCGCTCGGCGACGTCGTCGGCTCGGTGCTCGGGCTGCAGAGCGTCGCACGCGCGCGGCCGCTGCTGCACATCGGCAACGTGTCGAAGCCGCAGGCGCTCGCGGCCGGCACGGCGACCGGCCACTATCCGAAGGAATTCCCGGGCCTCTACAACGCGACCGGCGTGCCGACCGCGGCCGGCGTGACCGTCGGCATCGTCACGATCGGCGGCGTGTCGCAGACGCTGCAGGACCTGAAGCAGTTCACGTCGAGCAACGGTTACGGCACGGTCTCCACGCAGACCGTCAAGACGAACGGTACGGGCGGCAGCTACACCGACGACCAGGACGGCCAGGGCGAATGGGATCTCGACAGCCAGTCGATCGTCGGCTCGGCCGGCGGCCAGGTCGGCAAGCTCGTGTTCTACATGGCGGACCTGAACGCCACCGGCAACACGGGCCTCACGCAGGCGTTCAACCGCGCGGTGTCGGACAACACCGCGAAGGTGATCAACGTATCGCTCGGCTGGTGCGAGACCGACGCGAGCGCGGACGGCACGCTCGACGCCGAGGAACAGATCTTCACGACCGCCGCGGCGCAAGGCCAGACGTTCTCCGTTTCGTCGGGCGACGAGGGCGTGTACGAGTGCAACAACCGCGGCTATCCGGACGGCTCGAACTACACGGTGTCGTGGCCGGCATCGTCGCCGCACGTGCTCGCGATCGGCGGCACGACGCTCTACACGACGTCGTCGGGCGCCTTCTCGAACGAGACGGTGTGGAACGAAGGGCTCGACGCCAACGGCAAGCTGTGGGCAACGGGCGGCGGCGTCAGCACGATCCTGCCCGCGCCGTCGTGGCAGTCGGGCAGCAACCGCCAGTTGCCGGACGTCTCGTTCGACGCCGCGCAAAGCACGGGTGCGTACATCTACAACTACGGCCAGTTGCAGCAGATCGGCGGCACGAGCCTCGCCGCACCGATCTTCACCGGCCTCTGGGCGCGCCTGCTCGCAGCGAACGGCACGGGCCTCGGCTTCCCGGCCGGCAAGTTCTACGCCGACATTCCGTCGAACCCGTCGCTCGTGCGCTACGACGTGGTGTCGGGGAACAACGGCTATCAGGGGTATGGCTACAACGCAGGCACCGGCTGGGATTACACGACCGGCTTCGGCAGCCTGAACATCGCGAACCTCAACCAGTTGATCAAGTCGGGCGGGTTCTAAGCGAAGCGTGAAGGCCGGCGCGTGGCGGTGGTGGCCGCGCGCCGGCTCAAAAATTTCCCGCGATCGTCGTTCGGTAATCGGCCTGCGCCGCAACCGCGCGCGACCCTACTCCGTCGCCCGCTCGCCTACGCGCTCCGGCGCGGCCGGCACACCGGCCCGATGCGACGGCGCAAAGAGCCGCAATCCGCTCGCGACGCTCGCGGCCCCGGCAAAGCCCGCGCCGAGCATCAGCGCGAGCGTCGGCCCATGGCGTCCCGCGATCCCGAACGACAGCGCGACGAGCGCCGCGCCCGTCGCCTGCCCGATCAGCCGCGCGGTCGCGATGATCCCGCTCGCGCCACCGCTGCGCTCGGGCGGCGCACTCGACATCAGCGCTTTCAGGTTCGGCGACTGGAAGAAACCGAAGCCCGCGCCGCACAGCATCATCCGCCAGCCGATGTCGATGACGCTGGGCGCCGCCGGCAACGCGGCGAGCGACACCATGCCCGCGCTCAGCAAGGCCAGACCGACCGCGCCGAGCAGGCCCGGCGGATAGCGATCCGACAAGCGCCCCGCGATCGGCGCGGCGAGCGCGACGATCACCGACCACGGCGTCATCAGGAACCCCGTCTCGACCGCGTTGCGATGCAGGACGGTTTCGAAATAGAACGGCAGCGACACGAACGCGAGCCCCTGCGCAGCGAACGCGCACACCGCGGTCAGCGCGGACAGCGTGAACACCGGCCGGCGAAACAGGTCGACCGGCAGCATCGGCGCCGGGTGCCCGGCCTGGCGGCGGATCAGCAGCCAGCCGAAGGTGAGCGCGACCGCCGCCGCCGCGAACACGATGGAAAGCGGCCCGCGCTGCGCGAATTCGCCGAGCGCGAAGATCAGCGATGCGAACGTGATCACGTTGAACAATGCGGCGACCGGATCGAACGCATGCTTGCCGCGCGCCGTCTGCGGCAGCGACGGAATCGCCACGGCAAGCGCGAACACACCGAGCGGCACGTTCACCGCGAACAGCCACGGCCATGCGGCGACCGACAGGATCAGCGACGCGATGGTCGGCCCCACCGCGAACGACACGCCGACCACGAGCGCGTTGAAGCCGACGCCGCGCCCGAGCCGGTGCGCGGGAAACAGGCCGCGGATCAGCGCGACGTTCACGCTCATGATCGCGCTCGCGCCGAAGCCCTGCACGATCCGCGCGGCCGTCAGCATCGGCAGCGTCGACGCGAGCGAGCAGCCAAGCGACGCAACCGTGAACACCGCGAGCCCGGCAATATACACGCGCTTGTGGCCGACGATGTCGCCGAGCGACGCGAATGGCAGCAGCGTCGCGACCATCGCGAGCTGGTAGGCGTTGATGATCCATACGGACGCGGCCGGCGATGCATGCAGGTCGGCGGCGATCGCGGGCAGCGCGGTGTTCGCGATCGCGGTGTCGAGCGTCGCGAGCGCGACGGCCAGCAGCACGGCGGACATCGCACGCCAGTTGACGGCCGGCTCATGCGCGCAGGCGGGGGAAGCGAATTCGGACAAGATGAGGCTCGGCTGACGAGCGACGCGTTGCGCCGCGTCGCGGATTGGACTCGCGGCGGCGTTCCGGACGCACCGCACGGAACGCGCGCCGCCGCGCCCCGTATTGTTGCAGAGCCCCATCGAACGTGCAGGCGGCCGCCTCGTCAGTCAGCGAAATGAAAGCAAATACGTTGCCGTGCAGGATGCGCGGCAACGCAGGCGCGGCAGGCAGGCTCGCCGCGTCAGGTCACCGCGCGCCGCGCATTGCGACCGCGCAGCCATTCGAGCGCCAGCAGCAGGCTCGTCGAGAAGATGATCAGGATCGTTGCGAGCGCAGCGATCGTCGGGCTGATGTTCTCGCGGATGCCCGTGAACATCTGGCGCGGCAGCGTCGTCTGGTCCGCGCCCGCGAGGAACAGCGTGACGACGACTTCGTCGAACGACGTCGCGAACGCGAACAGCGCGCCGGACATCACACCCGGTGCGATCACCGGCAGCGTCACGCGGAAGAACGTCGACACCGGATTCGCGCCGAGCGACAGGCTCGCGCGCACGAGGTTCTGGTTGAAGCCCTGCAGGGTTGCCGCAACCGTCGTCACGACGAACGGCACGCCGAGCGCCGCGTGCGCGGCGATCAGCCCCGTGTAGGTGTTCGCGAGCCCGAGCGGCGCGAAGAACAGGTACATGCCGACACCGACCACGACGACCGGCACGATCATCGGCGACAGCAGCACGGCCATCAGCAGCGCCTTGCCGCGGAAGTCGGCCTTCGTGAGACCGATCGCGGCAAGCGTGCCGAGCACCGTCGCGACGACGGTCGCCGACGGCGCGACGATGAAGCTGTTCTTCGCGGCCATCCGCCACTCGTCCGATGCGATCAGGTTCTCGTACCAGCGCGTCGAGAAGCCCGGGATCGGATAGACGAGGAACGTGCTCGACGAAAACGACAGCGGCACGATCGCGAGCACCGGCAGGATCAGGTACAGCAGCGTCAGCACGACGAGCACGCGCAATGCGACGTACCACGCGCGCTCGACGAACGACATGTGCGGCGCGAACAGCGGCCTGGCGAGTTTCATGGTCCGAATCCCCTTCCCGTTTCGTAGTGCGCGGCGCTCAACCGAGGCTCACGTTGGTGCGCGTGAAGCGCCCGTACACTGCGTACAGCACGAGCGTTGCTGCAAGCAGCAGCCCGCCGAGCGCGCACGCCATGCCCCAGTTGATCGTCACGTTCGTGAAGTACGCGACGTAATAACTGACCATCTGGTCGTTCGGTCCGCCGAGCAGCGCGGGCGTGATGTAGTAGCCGATCGCGAGAATGAACACGAGCAATGCGCCCGCGCCGACGCCCGGGTAGGTCTGCGGCACGTACACGCGCCAGAACGCGGCGAACGGATGGCTGCCGAGCGAGACGGCCGCGCGCTGGTAGGTCGGCGGGATCGACTTCATCACGCTGTAGAGCGGCAGGATCATGAACGGCAGCAGGATGTGCGTCATCGAGATGTACACGCCGATGCGGTTGAACAACAGCGTCAGCGGATGCGAGATCAGCCCGCTGCCGATCAGCGCCGTATTGATGAGCCCTTCGCTCTGCAACAGCACGATCCACGCGGCGACACGCACGAGCACCGACGTCCAGAACGGAATCAGCACGAGGATCATCACGAGGTTGGCACGCCGCTCCGACAGCGTCGAGATCCAGTACGCGAGCGGATAACCGAGCAGCAGCGCGAACAGCGTGACGGCGACGCCGATCACGAACGTGCGGCCGAAGATCGCGAGATAGATCGACTGGTCGGGATCGGCCTGCACGATGTGGCCGAAGCCGTCCTGCTTGTGGTCGAGTGCGGCGAGCAGGTAGAACGGCGAATACGCGCTGCCGTTCTTCGCGATCGCCTGCCAGTATGCGGCATCGCCCCAGCGCGAATCGAGCTCGACCAGCTTGTCGCGCGTCTGCGCGGGTGTCAGTGCGGCATCGTTGTCGCCCTTCAGCGGCATCGCGCGCGCCGTCTTCGCGACGAGCGAGCGATAGCCGGGAATCTCGGTGTTCAGCCGTCGCGCGAGCGCACCCATCGCCTCGCTGTCGGCCACCTTCGTCATGTCGGCCGCGAGTGCAACATACGCGGCGTCGGCCGGCGGCGCCTTGCGGTCCCAGCCCGACAGCGCCCTGACCGTGTTCGGCAACGCTGCGGCGATCTCGGGGTTCTGCACCGCGCGCGTGAGCAGCGTGCCGATCGGCACGACGAAAATCAGCAGCAGGAAAATCGCGAGCGGCGCGACCAGCAGCAGTGCCATCGTGCGCTTGCGGGCCTCGGCGGCCTTCAGCTCGCGCTTGAGCGCGGCGTTCGACGGCGAGGAAGGCGCGATCGTCATCGTATTCAACGGTTCTCTCCGGCCGGGCACGATCCGGCGGAAGGCCGCGCGACACGATCGACGCGTCGCGCGGCCGGTTGCATCACGACACCCGTGAGGATGCCTGACCGGTTACTTCGTTGCCCACGCGGCGAAGCGCTGTTCGAGCTCGTCGCTGTGGTCGGTCCAGAAGCCGATGTCCTCCAGTACCGCGTTCTTGCCGTTGGCCGGCGAGTTCGGCAGGTTCGCGAGCGTCTTCGCGTCGAGCGACTTGATCGCCGCGACGTTCGCCGGGCCGTACGCGATGTGCTGCGCATATGCCTGCTGCGGCTTCGGCGTCAGCGTGTACGCGATGTACTGCTCGGCCAGCGCCTTGTTCGGCGAGCCCTTCGGAATTGCCCAGTAGTCGAGGTCGTAGATGCTGCCGTTCCACACGACCTTCAGGTTCTTGCCTTCCTTCTGCGCGGCGTCGATGCGGCCGTTGTACGCGGTCGACATCACGACGTCGCCGGCGACGAGGAACTGCGGCGGCTGCGCGCCCGCTTCCCACCACTGGATGTACGGCTTCAGTTCGTCGAGCTTCTTGAACGCGCGATCCTGGCCGGCCTTCGTGCCGAGCACCTTATACACGTCCTTCGTCGCGACGCCGTCGGCCATCAGCGCGAATTCGAGGTTGTAGCGCGCGCCCTTGCGCATGCCGCGCTTGCCGGGGAATTTCTTCACGTTCCAGAAATCGGCCCAGCCGGTCGGTGCCGATTTCAGCTTGTCCGCGTTGTACGACAGCGCCGTCGACCACACGAAGAAGCCGACGCCGCACACCTGCGGCGATTCCGGAATCAGGTCGGATTTCTTCGCGATCTTCGACCAGTCGAGCTTCTCGTACAGCCCTTCGTCGCAGCCGCGGTTCAGGTCGCCCGATTCGACTTCGACCACGTCCCAGTTGACGTGCTTCGCCTCGACCATTGCCTTCACTTTCGCCTGCTCGCCGTTGTATTCGACGGCCGTGACCTTGTTGCCGGTCGCCTTCTCGAACGGCTGGTTGAACGCGGCCTTCTGTGCGTCGCCGTTCGCGCCGCCGAAGTTGACGACCGTGAGTTCGGCAGCCGATGCCGATGCGCCGACGACGGCGAGCGCCAATGCCAGCGCGGTGCGCCGTGCGGTAATGCGTGCTCGGTTCATGGTGGTTCCTCTCCTCTCGTGGTGGAAGTGGGCAGTTGTTGTTGACGACGTGCTACGGAAAATCGGGGAAACCGTGCTCAAGCGAACACGCGCAGGTGTTCGGGCGAGAACGCGAGCGCGACCGGTGCGCCGGGCGAGAACGCATCGAGCGCGCCGGTGCCGAGCGGCACCTTCACGAAGCATTCGTCCTGGCCGGGCAGCGCGCAGCGCATGCGCACGTGGTCGCCGAAATAGATGAGGCTGCGCGCCTCGCCGCTCAGCTGGTTGGCGGCCGAGCCGTTCGCATGCCCGTTCGCGCCGTGCGCGGCGAGGCTCATGCGTTCGGGGCGGATGCACGCGACGGCCGGCGCCCCCTCGGCTGCATCGCCGATGCGGCGGCCGACGAGCTTCGTGCCGTCGTCGAGCCGGAATTCGCAGAATTCGCCGTCGACGCGCGCGATGGTACCGCGCAGCCGGTTGCTGTCGCCGATGAAGTTCGCGACGAATTCGTTGCATGGCGATTCGTACAGGCGGTCCACGGTGTCGAGCTGCTGCACGATGCCCTTGTCGAACACGGCGACGCGATCGGACATCGTCAGCGCCTCGCCCTGGTCGTGCGTCACGTACACGAAGGTCACGCCGAGTTTTTCGTGCAGCGCCTTCAGTTCGTACTGCATGTGTTCGCGCAGCTGCTTGTCGAGCGCGCCGAGCGGCTCGTCCATCAGCACCAGCTTCGGCTCGAACACGAGCGCCCGCGCCAGCGCGATGCGCTGCTGCTGGCCGCCCGACAACTGCGCGGGATAGCGTTTCGCGAAGCGCTCCATCTGCACCATCTTCAGCGCGTGCGCAACGCGTTCCACGCGCTCGGCCGCCGCCAGCTTGCGCACGGTCAGCGGGTACGCGACGTTCTGCTCGACCGTCAGGTGCGGAAACAGCGCGTAGTTCTGGAACACCATGCCGATGTTGCGCTTGTGCGGCGGCACGTTGTTCAGCAGCTCGCCGTCGAGGCGGATCTCGCCGCCGGTCGGGAATTCGAAGCCGGCCAGCATCATCAGGCAGGTGGTCTTGCCCGAGCCCGACGGCCCGAGCAGCGTCAGGAATTCCCCGCGGTGGATATCGAGGTCGAGCGATTTGACGACCAGCGTTTCGCCGTCATAGGTCTTCCGCACGCCGCGAAAGCTGACGATCACATCATCGGACTTCATCGTGGCTGTCCCCTTGCTTCGCGACAATTGATTTTGAGATGCGAGCCACTATACGGCGCCCACGGTTCTACAATAGGGAACCATTTCAATATTACTAGTAGGACCACTTTGGATACCGTGATCCTCGCCGACTGGCTCTCTGCCCGCCTCGACCGCGGTTCGCCCGAGCCGATGTACCGGCAGCTGCTGCAGCAGATGCAGCAGGCCATCCTGACCGGGGAATTGGGGCCAGGAACAAAGCTGCCGAGTTCGCGCACGCTCGCGGCCGACCTGTCGATCGCGCGCAATACCGTGCTGCACGTGTACGACCAGCTGACGGCCGAGGGCTACGTGCTGACGACCACCGGCAGCGGCACCTATGTGGCCGACACGCGGCCGGACGCCGCCGTGATCCACGTGCCGGGCGCCGCGCCGCCGCCGTCGAGCGCCGGTGAACCGCCGCTGCCGGACGCGCAGGGCGGCCTGTCGATGCGCGGCCGGCAACTGATCGAGCACGCGGGCGTGTCGCGGCGCCAGTGGGGCGCGTTCATGCCGGGCGTGCCGGACGTGTCGGAATTCCCGAGCCGGACGTGGAGCCGCCTGCAGGCGCGGCTGTGGAAGGAAGCGAATCCCGAGCTGCTGACCTATGCGCCGGGCGGCGGCTACCGGCCATTGCGGCGGGCGCTCGCCGATTACCTGCGCGTCGCGCGCTCGGTCAAATGCTCGCCGGACCAGCTGATCATCACGACGGGCATCCACCAGTCGATCGATCTCGCGGTGCGGCTGCTGTCCGACATCGGCGATCGCGCATGGGTCGAGGAGCCGTGCTACTGGGGCGTGCGCAGCGTATTGCAGGCGGCCGGTCTCGCGCTGACACCGGTGCCGGTCGACCACGAAGGGCTCGACCCGCGTGCCAGCGACATGCAGCATCCGCCGCGGCTCGTGCTCGTCACGCCGTCGCATCAGTACCCGCTCGGGATGGTGATGAGCCTCGCGCGACGCCGGATGCTGCTCGAATACGCGCGCCAGCACCGCTGCTGGATCATCGAGGACGACTACGACAGCGAGTTCCGCTACGGCAGCCGCCCGCTCGCATCGCTGCAGGGGCTCGACGACGGCGGCCGCGTGATCTACGTCGGCAGCCTCGGCAAGATGCTGTTCCCGGGGCTGCGGATGGGCTACATGGTCGTGCCCGAGCATCTGGTCGACACGTTCCGCACCGGGCTGTCGGAGCTGTACCGCGAGGGCCAACTGATGCAGCAGGCCGTGCTCGCCGAATTCATCATGGACGGCCACCTGACTTCGCACGTCAGACGAATGCGCACGCTGTACGGCGAGCGCCGGCAACTGATGATCGATGCGATCCGCGCGCGCTTCGGCGACGCGCTGCCCGTGATGGGCGACGAGGCAGGCCTGCATCTCGTGCTCGGCCTGCCCGACGCGTGCGACGATCGCGCGGTCACGCAGAGCGCGTTCGATGCAGGCGTGATCGTGCGCCCGCTCACCAGCTACTACAGCAGCCTCGACACCGCGCGGCGCGGCCTGCTGCTCGGCTATGCGTGCGTCCCGCACGAAAGCATCGGCCCCGCGTTCGACACGCTCGCGAATACCATCGAGCGCCACCTGCCGCGGGACCTCACCCGCGCGGCATAGCGGCGGTCATGCGCCGCGCCGCCCGCGCCTCCCCCATTACCGGGCGCTGCCCGCCCCGCGATCGAGCGAAGCCGCGCGCACGGCTTCGCCGGGCTTCGTGAACACGCGCTGCCGCAGCGCGGCGATCTGCGCGTCGCGATCCTGCGGCGTCAGGCCTGCCGACTCGATCTGCGCACGCTGCGCCGCATAGTCCGCGTAGCGGCTCTGCCACGACGCGTCATCCTGCTGCAGCTGCGCGACGCGCGCGGCGGCTTCGGGGCCGAGCGTCTGCGTCAGTTGCGCGCGCATCGCATCGGGGGTCGCCCCGCTCTTCTGCAATTGCGCGATCTGGTCGATCGCCGCCCGCTGCCGGTCGATGCGTTGCTGCGCAGCGCGTTCGTCGGCCGGCATCTGCTGTTCGAGCGCAGCGAGCCGATCTGCCTTCTGCGCATCCGTCAGCGTCGGATCCTGCGTGATCTTCAACCGCGCGAGGTCGTAGCGCTGCCGCCACTGCTCCGCACCGAAAAACGGCTGGCTCCAGTCGCCGAGCGTGCGATATGCAATCGACGCACGCTGGTCGAGCGCGAGCTGCAGCGCGCCGAGGTCGGACTTGTCGACCGCGCCGGCATCGCGCAGTTTCGCGAGCGCGTCGAGATAGGCGCGATAGCGGTGCCATACGTCGAGCGCCTCGACCTGTGCAACGGTGCCGTCGAGTTGCGCGGCGATCTCGCGCACGACCAACGCATCGAGCGCGGGCGCGCTCAGGTCGCTCTGCGCGGCCAGGCAGTAGTCGAAGAAATCCCGCACTGCGCGCGACTTCGCGAGATGGCCGCCGGCATCGAGCGGCAACCGGGGCGCGCTGGAGCCGGCGAGCGACGGCGGCAGGCCCGCGCTTGCCGGCACGGCGGCCTGCGGCGATGCGGCAGCCAATCCGCCTGCCACCGGCGCATCCGGCGCATCGCCGCCAGCACCCGTGCCGCGATGCCAGCCCGCACCGCTCCACATCGCCACGCCGGCAATCGCCGCCAGCCCCACGACGCCATAAACCATGGCGCGCCGCGCCAGCGGCGCGCGTCCTTCACGTACCGTCATCGATTACACACCCGCCAGCTTCAGCCGGTTCGCATGCGTGCGGATCACCGCGACCGGATCTTCCGCATACGCGCCGCGCACGCCGAGCAGCTGGTTGATCTCGTCGAGATGGTTCCACTTGTAGCTCGTGCTCAGCACCTTGCCGTACAGCGCACTGCACCTCGACACGACCCCGTCGTTCTGCCCGGCGCCGCGGTTGATCATCACCGTGCCCGTGCCGAGCAGCGCGAGCGTCGACGCGTCGAGTGCGTTCGCCGGATCGACGACCGGAATGGTGCTCGTATCCGTGGCGCCCGTCACGCCCAACACGGAGAGCGTCGGCTGGATCGCCGTGCCGCCCCATGAATACAGCAGGTGCGTGTTGCCGCCGACGGTTTCGGTCGGCGCACCGGTCTGGCAACTGCCCGGCGCACCCAGGCCCGCACTCGGGTAGTTCTGGTTGTACGTGGCGGCCCGTGCGGTGGTCAGCGTCTGCAGTGCGGCGAGCGCGTCCTGGTTCGTGTTGTGGGTGCTGCTCGTCAGGATCCCGAACACATTGACGAACGCGGCGATCACCGATGACGAAAGCCCGGTCGGATCGTATGCAAGCACGCTCTGCACGAAGTCGGCGAACTCGGAGCCGCGATGCGGCGTGCCGATCGTCGTCACCGACGCGACGAGATCGGGCGCGACGGCCGCGACATAGCGCGACGAGAGGCCGCCCTGGCTGTGGCCGACGAGATTGACCTTGGTCGCGCCCGTCGCCGCGAGCACCGTCTTCACGTAAGCGAGCAACTGTTCGCCGCGCCCGTTCGGGCCGTCGTCGCTCTGGTACCCCGACAGGTTCGCGACGTAGACGGTCGCACCGTTCTCTTGCAGGTCTTCCTGGATCCCGTACCAATAATCAAGCACGCCGGCGTACTTGTCGGTACCCGTCAGCCCGTGCACGAGAATGATCGGATAACGCGTCGCCGCGTAGCCATCGGCGGGCGCGGTCGCCGCCATCGCCGCGTGCGTCGTCGCGAGCGTCATTGCCACAGTCGTCCCCGCGAACGGCGCGATGCTCATCGCGCATGCCACTGCCCCTGCCACCACCCTGGAACGCATCGTATTGGCCATGCATGTTCTCCTGATTATTGTGCTGCCGGTGCGAATGAAGCCGGATCGACACGCACTATGCGTCGCCCACATCGCGACCACCATGTGTGTCGAATGCGGGAGTGAATCACGAGTCGCGAACGTTTGCGCCCTGACTAGACACGGCTCTCTAATCGGTTGACGCGCCCCGCCCGTTCGGGCGGGGCCGCGTCCATCCGTGCGCATGCTGCAATGCACACGTGCGATGCGTTACAGCTTCGCACTCACGCGCACCCACGCGGTCCGGCCCGGCTCCATCACCGGCGAGTTCGCCGGGTAGCCGAAGCCCGCATTGCCGGCGAGGTTCAGGTGCTCGGTGTAGGCCTTGTTCAGCACGTTGTCGACGCCGACCGAGATCTGCACGGTCTTGCTGACGTTGTATTGCGTATGCAGCGAGAGCACACCGAATCCGGCACTCGGGCCGAAGTCCTTGCCGACCACATTGCCCTCGTTCAGTGCATAGCGATGCTGCGGCGCAACGATGCGCCACAGCCCCCCTGCCGACCACGCGCCACGCGTGTATTCGAGCCCGAAGCGCGCCTCGAGCGGCGGCATCTGCGGCAACGGATCGCCGGTTGCCACGTTGCGCCCCCACGCATACGCGAGCGACGTCTCGACGCGCAGCGGCGAAACCGGTTTCCACGACACGCCCGCTTCGCCACCCATGATCTGCGCGTTGACGTTGGTTGCCTGCGTGGTCGGGCCCATCATGCCGGCCGCGTAGTTGAACAGGATGAAGTCCTGAACATAACCCGCATACGCCGACACCCATGCATCGAGCCGGTCGCTCTTGTATTGCGCGCCGATGTCGAGCTGCGTGGTCTTCTCCGGCTGCACCGCCGAGAACGCGTTGATCGAGCCGGCCGGCCCGCGCTTCGCGGAAAACAGCTCCCAGTAGTCGGGATAGCGCTCCGTATGGCCGACGCCCGCGTACCACGTGACGGGCAACGACGCGAGATCGCGCTCGTAGCGGACGAAACCGCTCGGCAGCACGCGCGTGCGATCGTCGTCGAAAGTCGGGTTCGGCTTGCTCTTCATCATGCCGCTCGTCGTCGCGCGCTTGTCGCGTGCGCTCGCATAGTCGACGCGCGCGCCGCCGATCACGCGCGACACGTCGCTCGCGTACCACGTCAGCTCGCCGAACACGCCTGCGTTCCACATCGTCGCCTGCGCATCCCACGGCTTGTCGCCGTAGTTCTGCCGCCCCATCGCCGAGCGCGAGTCGAGCCGGTTCGATTGCGCATCGACGCCCGTCACGAGCCTGAAGTCGTCGGCAAGACGGAACGTCGCGGCCGCGCGCGCGCCGAACGTGCGACGCCGCACTTCCGACGCCATCCGCATCGGCATGCTGCTGGCCGGGTCCGGTTGCCGCAACGTGGTGTTGTCCATCACGTGATCGGCTTCGTTGTAGTACACACGTGCCTCGATCCGGTCGAGCACGTCGCCGAGATGCTTCTTGTCGAACGACAGGCCGAACGTCTCGCGGCGGAAATGCGCGCCGTCCATCCCGCGCCCCGCGTAGCGCGCATAGCCGTCGCCGGTGCCGGCGGTCAGCTCGACGCGCGTGTGGTCGTCCGGCGTCCAGCCGAGCGCCGCATCGGCATTCCACTTGTCCCACTGCGACGGCACGGTGTTGCCGTTGCCGTCCTTGTAGTCCTGCGAATGCGCGTGGTTCGCGGTCACGCGGCCATAGACGTCCGGCGTGCCGGCCGTCACGTCGATGTTCTGGTCGTTGCGGCCGAACGACCCGCCGACCAGGCTGCCTTCGAAGCGCATGCCGGGCTTGTCGAAGCGCGGCGTCACGCGCTCGAACATCACGGTGCCGGCCGACGCGCCGGGACCGTACAGCACGGTCTGCGGCCCCTTCACGACGGTGACCTTGTCATAGCTTTCCGGTGCGATATACGACGTCGGCGCATCCATCCGGCCCGGACATGCGCCGAGCGTCGACATCCCGTTCGCCAGGATGTTCAGCCGCGAGCCGAACATCCCGCGCAGCACGAGGTCGCCGTTGGTGCCGCCGCTGCGGATCGACGTGAAGCCGGGGATCGTTTTCAGGTAATCCGCGCCGTCGCTGGCGGGCAGCGGCTGGCGCGGGGTCTTCGGATCCGTGACGACGACGAGCGGCGTCGACAGCGGCGATGCGACGACTTCGATGGCCGGCAGCGGTGCGGCCGTATCGTCGGTCGGCGCGCCGGATGCGCGCGCCGTTTCGGCGGCCGCGGCGCTCGCGGCCAATGCGCCGACAGCGAGCGCGGGAACAGTGAGTTTCAGCACGCGCGGCATACGCCGCGCACAGGCATTGCGTGACGCCCGCGGCGCACGCAACTGGAAAATGGTCATGATCGAAAGCCCGAGTGACGCCCTCCACGCGGCCTCGACGGACCGCACGGATATCGGCGATGAATGGAACGGAAACAGCGCGTCAGGCGCGCTCGGGCGGGGCGCGCGGGTACGCGCGCGGATAGCGGTCGGCGCGCGCCGCGACGGCAGGCGGCGCGACGGCGGAAACGGCAACGACGGGAACGGAAGCGAGTGCCGCGGCGGCAGGCCCGCCGATCGCGGGGCTGTGCGCGAAGAAACCGCAGTAGCCGCACGCATCGAGATGCAGCGCATGATCGTGCATGCGGCCCGCATCGGGCAACGGGTGCGCGCCATGCTCCGTACTGCAGACGATTGCGTCGGGCGTGGCCGCCTGCGCGACGCGCCACTGCGACACCAGCGGCGCCGCGATCGCGAACCAGATCGCGAGCACGCCAAGCCAGGCGGTCAGGTGACGATGTCGGTGCAGCATGCTCGGCAACGAGTAAGCGGAATGTAAAAACAGCCGAGATGTTACAGAATGTTCAACGCGATGGCCAGCGCGGATGGCGGTAAACGAAGCGGGGGCGCATGGTTGTCAACACAACCATGCGCCCCCGCCTGCTGCATGCTTCCGGAACGTGCCGCTCAGGGCGCCATGCGCCGCAGCACGTCGTCGCGCCGGATGAAATGATGGTAAAGCGCGGCCAGCGCGTGCAGGCCGATCACGAAGTAGAACGCGTTGCCGATCAGCTCGTGCGCTTCCTTGATCGTCGGCCGCAGCGCCTTGTCGGGGCCGAACAGCGTGAACGATATGCCGAGCCAGTCGAGCGACACCGGCTTGCCGCCCAGGTTGATCATCATGATGCCGAGCAGCGGCTGCGCAATGATGAACACGTAGAGCGCGACATGCGCAAGCTTCGAGAGCCAGCGCAACAGCGCCGCTTGCGGAATGGCCTGCGGCACACGGCTGACGGCTCGCCACAGCACGCGCAGCACCGACAGCACGAGCACGAGCGTGCCCGCGGTGAGATGCACGTTCATCCAGAACACCCGGCTGTCGCTGCCTTTCGGCCCGCGGATCTCGATGGCCAGATAGGCCAGCGCGACCAGCAGGAAGACGGCCCAGTGGAAGAAGATCGCGGGCGAGCTGTAGCGCGTCTGTTTCGCGAGGATGTTTCTCATGCTTCGTCTCGTGTTGTATGCGGGGATGGGCGCATGCAGCCACCGGCCGGCGCCCGGCAAAACTGCCCCGATTGTAGCCGCACGGGCATCCGGTTTTGCACGACGCGCGCAAATATCCGACGAATCGTCCACGCACGCCGCGCAGCGCACCATATGGAAAGTCCGCATCGCGCGCCCGGACGGCTGTGGCACGATGAAGCTTTGGTGCGACGGCGCGCGGGCATCATGAGCAAGGCGTTCTTCGTTGCGGCCTATCGGCTGACCGCCGCGTTGCTCGCGGTATCCACCACGCTGCACAGCATCGCCGACTACTGGCACCTGCCGGGCTTTCATCTCGGCAACTACCTCAGCTACTTCACGCAACTGAGCAGCCTCTACGCAGCCGCGATGCTCGCCGTCGGGCTCCGGCGCATCACACGCCCCGGCTCGGCCCGCTACGAATCGATGCGCGGCGCCGCGGTGCTGTACATGCTGATCACCGCGATCGTCTACGAACTCCTGCTCGCGCGGCTCGATGCGCTGCACCACGTCACGCCGGCGTTCAACAACTGGGTGCTGCACCGGATCGTGCCGATCGTCGTGCTGTGCGACTGGCTGTACGTGGAGCCGCGCCTGCCGATCCCGTGGCGCAGCGCGTTCGCGTGGCTCTGCTTCCCGATCGTCTATCTCGGCTATACGTTCGTGCGCGGCTCATTCGAGAACTGGTATCCCTACCCGTTTGTCGATCCGCGGCCGCACGGCTACCTGCCGGTCGCGATCCAGTGTTCGCTGATCGCGCTCGGCGCGGCGGCGCTCGCAATGGGTATTCGCTGGCTCGGCAATCACGCGAGACAGGCCGGCGCGGTGACGCTCAGGAAAGGATGAAGGCGGGAGCGTGTGCGCCGCCCGGCGCACACGGGATGAAGCGGACGATCAGCCGCCGTTGCGCGGCAGGAAGTTCATCGGATCGACGACCTTGCCGTTCTGGCGGACTTCGAACTCGAACGTCGAACGGCCGCTCGCGTCCGTGCCCATTTCAGCGACCGGCTGGCCCTGGCGCACCGCGTCGCCTTCGTTGACGAGCAGCTTGCCGTTGTGTCCGTAGGCCGTGATGAGCCCGTTCTCATGCTTCAGGATTACGAGCGGCCCGTAGGCCTTGACGCCGGACCCGGCGTACACCACGCGCCCTGCCGCCGCGGCCCGCACCGAATGGTCGGGCCCGGACGCAGCGATCACGAGGCCGCGCGTCTTGCCGGCCGAGAACGGCGTCGCCACGACACCGGTGGCCGGCCAGGCGAGCGAGCCCGGCTGCGCGGCCGCCGCGGGTGGCTGCCCGAGCGACGTCGCGGCAGGCGGCGGCGCGACGCGCAGCACCTGACCGGGATACACGGCATCGGTCGGCGCCATGTGGTTCCAGCTGGCCACGTCCTGGACACGCTGCCCGTAGGCGTTCGCGACGCCCGCGAGCGTATCGCCCGGATTCACGCGGTAATAGCCGGCGATCACGCCCGGCGTCGCGGCCGACGTGGGTGCCGACTGGCGCGCCGGCTGCCAGCTGTCGGTCCACGGCGTCATCGTGCAGCCCGTCAGCGCGATGGCTGCGGCAACGAGCGCCGCCTGCGGCAGCCAGCGCGTCAGCGCATCGTGGATGGGAATAGTTTCTCTCAAGGGTCCTCCCGGATTTGCGTCGTTGCGCCGCCCACCGCCCCCCGGCGCGCGACGCACGATGTCCGGCCGAACGGCCGGGCCAACCAGTATCCGACCGCGCTCGCGGCCGGCAGTTTCTACAGCGGGACGTGGGTGCGAATGGGCTCATCGGCCCCTTTGTCGCGTCGTCCCGATCGGCAAAGATACCATTTGTGGCGGTCAAGGCCGCGTCAGGTGCCTGATCCGGCAACAATCTTGCGCGTCGCATCCGCACGCCGGTGGCCTGCAAACCGCGCCGCGCGGGCCGTCGGGCGGGCCTGCAGCGGCTCTTCCGCATGCCGTGCCGCCCTCGCGGGCAGTCTCGATCCCGTCACATTCTCCCCGTCGATCGCCACCTATACTCGGTGATGCACTGCGCGATCCAACGACAACGAGGAGCATGACAATGAACAACGCGACGTTTCTTTCCGTGCAGCTCGACGCCGACGACTTCTCCGGTTCCAGCGGCCTGGTCGAATTGCTCAACCGGCACCTGCTGTTCGCGACCGACGTCGCCGAGGCGGCCGATGCGCTCGTCCAGCTGGCGAGCGTCGCGCATATGACCGGCGCCACGCGCCACAGCGTCGAGCTCCCGATCCTCGCGATCGAGCGGCTGCGCGATGCGCTCGACACGTTGAGCGGCTACGACGAAACGTGGCTGCAGGTGCTGGAACCGGCCGAAGCGCTGTTCCGGGATATCGGGCGCCGCCGGCACGCGCTGCACTGAACTGAACTGAACTGAATGACGGCTGGCGCGATACGCGCGCCGCCAATGAAAACAGCCCGCCGTTCCGCATGACGGAACGACGGGCTGTTCGTACTTCCAGGGTCGGATCAGGCCGCCGGGGCGGCCAAACCATTAACGACCCTTGTAGATCGGGGCGTCGTCAGCGATACGCTTGACTTGCCAGCCGGTCTTGGCCTTGGCCGGCGCGCCGGATTCTTGCGCGGCAGCCGGTTGCGCGCCGTAGCCGGTCGTGTCGGCAGCGGCAACGTTCTGTTGCGGGTTCAGGCGGGCTTCAGCAGCCTGGATGCCTTCCGGGTAGTTCGTACGGTCGCTGCCCAGCTTGTAGCCAGCCTGTTGCACGGCGACCAGGTCGGCCTTCACTTGTGCACGGGTGACGGGCGCGTTCTGTTGGGCGAACGAGACGGCGGGAACGGCGAGGACGGCAGCTGCGGCAAACGTTGCGATCAGCGATTTCATGATTACCTCCGGGATTTTTTGCTCCGCCGCACACACCATGTCTGCAGCGATGGAACAGAGTTTAGTCCCGGCAGCACCTAGGGAAAACCATGAAAGAACGAAAACACTGTTTCCCCGGAGCCAACAATGTCGGCATCCGGGAATGAAAAACCCTATTCAAAGAATAGATTTTCGCAACAATGTTGCCGCCGCCAGCCGATCAGGACCAGTTCGCGTGGAAGCTGCCCGGCTTGTCGGTACGCTCGAACGTGTGCGCGCCGAAGAAATCTCGCTGCGCCTGCACGAGGTTCGCCGGCAGCCGCTCGGAACGGTAGCTGTCGAAGTACGCGACCGCCGACGCGAACGCCGGTACCGGCACGCCGGCCTTCACCGCGGCGACCACGACATCGCGCAGCGACTCCTGGTAATTCGCGGCGATGTCCTTGAAGTACGGATCGAGCAGCAGGTTCGCGAGCGCCGAATCCTTCGCGTACGCGTCCGTGATCTTCTGCAGGAAGCGCGCGCGGATGATGCAGCCCGCGCGGAAGATCTTCGCGATCGTCCCGAGATCGAGGTTCCAGCCGTACTCTTCCGACGCCGTGCGCAGTTGCGCGAAGCCCTGCGCGTACGAGATCACCTTGCTCAGGTACAGCGCGCGGCGCACTGCTTCGACGAACGCGGCGCGATCGCCTTCGAACGGCGCGGCGGCCGGGCCCGACAGGACCTTGCTGGCCGCGACGCGCTCGGTCTTCAGCGACGACAGCACGCGCGCGAACACCGATTCCGTGATCAGCGGCAGCGGCACGCCGAGATCCAGCGCATTCTGGCTCGTCCACTTGCCGGTGCCCTTCTGCGCGGCGCGATCGAGGATCACGTCGACCAGGTGCTTGCCGGTTTCCTCGTCCTTCTTGCCGAAGATCTTCGACGTGATCTCCATCAGGTAGCTGTCGAGCTCGCCCTGGTTCCACTCGGTGTACACCGCGCCGAGTTCGTCGTTGGTCAGGCCCGCGACGTCCTTCAGCACCGCATAGCTTTCGGCGATCAGCTGCATGTCGCCGTATTCGATGCCGTTGTGGACCATCTTCACGTAATGGCCTGCACCGTCCGGGCCCATGTACGCGACGCACGGCTCGCCGTCCGACGGCGCCTTGGCGGCGATCTGCTTGAGGATCGGCTCGACGAGGTCATACGCATCACGCTGGCCGCCGGGCATGATCGACGGGCCGCGCAGCGCGCCCTCTTCGCCACCCGACACGCCGGTGCCGATGAAGTGCAGGCCCGATTGCGCGAGTTCCTGATTGCGGCGGATCGTGTCGGTGAAGTGCGTATTGCCGCCGTCGATCAGCACGTCGCCTTTCTCCAGCAGCGGCTTGAGCGATGCGATCGTCGCATCGGTCGCCTCGCCGGCCTTCACCATCATCAGGATCCGGCGCGGCGTTTCGAGCGACGCGACGAACTCCTCGAGCGTATAGGTCGGCACCAGATTGCGGCCGGGGAATTCGGCGATCAGTTCGTCGGTTTTCTCGCGGCTGCGGTTGTACACCGACACCGCGTAACCGCGGCTCTCGATATTGAGTGCGAGATTGCGGCCCATCACCGCGAGCCCGATCACACCGATTGCTTGTTTGCCCATTAGTCAATTCTCCGGAAAAAACGGGGCGCGACCCGAGCCGGGTCGCGCGCACAGGCGAAAGGATAGTGGAAACCCGGCGGCGATGCGCGCTTGCGTGTCATTGCTCCGCGTGCGGCAGCCGCCGGAACACGACGCTCAGGTTGTTCGCCGGCATCTCGACCACCTCGATGCAGTCGAGGCCGCGATCGAGGCCGAGCGCGACGACGGTCTCGAGATCGCGCACGCCCCATGACGGGTCGCGGCTGCGCAGTTGCAGGTCGAACGCTTCGTTCGACGGCGCCGTATGCCGGCCCTCGCGGCGATACGGCCCGTACAGAAACAGCACGCCGCCCGGCCGCAGCAGGCGCGATGCACCCGCGAACAGCGCGTCGGTGCAGGCCCACGGTGAGATGTGAATCATGTTGATGCAGACGATTGCATCGAGCGCGTCGACCGGCCACGACGCGTCGCGCACGTCGAACGCGAGCGGCCCGGCAACGTTGGCGAGGCCCGTATGGGCAACCCACGCGGCGATCGAACGCCGCGCCTGCGCATCGGGATCGCTCGGCTGCCAGTGCAGGCCCGGCAGCGCCTGCGCGAAATGGACCGCGTGCTGCCCCGTGCCGCTGGCGATTTCGAGCACCCGGCCGCTCGCGGGCAGCACGCGGCGCAAGACGTCGAGGATCGGCCCGCGATTGCGTTCGGCCGCCGGCGCCGACAGCCGCTCGGACGGATCGGGCGAAGATGCCGGGCCGGTCACGACGCAAGCTCCGGTGCGTGGCCCGCCAGGCCAAGCCGCGCATTCAGCGCGTCGAGCGCGGGTGCGCAGCGCGCCTCGACCTTCAGCGTCAGCATCGGATCGGCGCGCGTATGGCCGAGATTGAGCGCGGCGACCGGCTTGTTCTGCGCCTGCGCCCACACGCAGAAGCGGTAGCCGGAATACACCATCAGCGACGAGCCAACGACCAGCAGCGCATCGGCCGCATCGAGCGCCTGCGACGCGAGCGCCACGCGCTCGCGCGGCACGTTTTCGCCGAAGAACACGACCGCCGGCTTCAGCAGCCCGCCGCACGCGGGGCACGCCGGAATGCGGAAGGTGTCGAGCGCGGCCCATTCGAGGTGCGCGTCGCCATCCGCGGCCGGCTCGGCCTCCGCGCCCAGCAGTTCGGGATTGTCGGCCTCGAGCATGACCTGGATCGTCGTGCGCGCATGATGCGCGCCGCAGCCGAGGCACGTGACGCCGTCGATGCCACCGTGCAGTTCGATGACGTCGCCGCTGCCCGCGCGCTGGTGCAGGCCGTCGACGTTCTGCGTGACGAGACGCTCGATCCGTCCCGCGCCGCCGAGCCGCGCCAGTGCCACGTGCGACCCGTTCGGCTGCGCGCGGCCGACGACGGGCCAGCCGATCATGCTGCGCGCCCAATAGCGCCGCCGCGCGGCATCCGAGCCGAGGAATTCGTGGAGCTGGATCGGCGGCGAGCGCATCCATTGGCCGTTGCGGTCGCGATAGCCGGGAATGCCGGAATCGGTGCTGATGCCCGCGCCGGTCAGCACCAGCAGGCGCGGATGACGCTCGACGAACGTGTGCAGCGCATCGAGTGCGGCCGGATCGACGTCGGCGGTTGAGGGATCGTTCTGAGCTGTGTCGTTCATGTTGGCAACGCGTGATCGGGCGCGCCGGCAAGCCGTGCGCCCGCACGGGCGGCCAGGCACGCCAGCACATGATACAGAACGCCGCGCGATCGGGCCGATGGCCGCGTCGCACATCGGCGCACAAAAAAAGACGCCCATCCGCCACTCGGCGATGGGCGCTCCAACAATTGATCCATCGGGGTAGTGGATCAACTGACAGCACAATTTCGCGGCGTCCGCCCTGCTGCGGCTGGTGAACGCTTCCCCCTGGACTCCATGTGTTCCGCGATGCCGAATGCATCGATGCGCTGCCGGCTTTCCGGTGCGTTCCGGTTCGGCCCCGTCGCGCCGCCGCGATGCACGGCACGCACACGCCTGCGCCGCACGACGACTCGCGTTGCGCGCGGCAGATTGACGATCCGGGATCCGGGCCGGGCCATCCGCAGGCATTCACGGTTCATCCCCGACGGCCGACTGGCACCAGTCGGCCTCGTGCGTCATGCCTGCACGTCGTCGTTCAGAACAAACCCGATTGCTCGGATGGAACGGAAAGCCGCGCGCTTACGTCGCCTCGATAAACGGCGAAGCGAATAGCCCGGCAGGTCGGCGATTCATGTTTGCAACACGACACGTTGCGATTCGGTCTGTTTTCATTCTCTTGTCCCCGTCTCCGATACATCCGACCCACTGAAGCGATCGCCGGACCGACTGCGTCCGCGACCGCGCTCACGGCCTGCATAGATATGCAAGGAGCGCACCATGCTTCACGCCGCAAGGCCGCGCGGGTCGAAATGGGGCCATCGACGCGAATCGCGCACCGCCAAAAAGCGCGAACGTTTCGAAACTGAAACGCATGTCGGATCGGTTGCCGTCGGCCGGGCGAACCGTCACGCCGCACACGCCCGGCCCGTGCGGACAGCGCGACGTTGCCTCTGCGCGTGACCGTCGCGCGACTTACAATCGGCCCACAGTGCCGCACCGCGCGTCACGACGCGTGGCGTCGCGCCTCGGCCTCACGCTGCGCGGCACGACGCTGCGGGTGGCATAGCACTGGGGCCGGCGCGACACCTCAACGAAAGGCTTCGATTACCTTGACGCGACGCTCGGTTTCGTCGACGAAGCAACTGTCAACCTCCACGAGCCCGAGCGTGCCGCCCGCATCGGGCTGCCGCGATTCGGCACACTTCGCGTCCCGCGCCTTGAGCCAGCGGCGCTCGTCGTTGCGCAGTCTCGCGTGGCCCTGCGCATCGAGGCTCGCCATCTTCGTCTTGTAGACGGCATTCAAGCGCTTGTCGGCTGCTTCGTATTTCAGTCGGAGGCAATTGCGAATGTCAGCCGTGTAGCCCGTTTCCTCGGCGGTCTTGCAAATAGCGGCGCGCTCCGCATCGTCCGCGAGCGCGTCCGATGCGACCGCGAAAAGCATCGCGCTCGCCGCCAGACCGATCGCCATGTATTGAAGCGTGTTCATCCGGATTCGTTGTTTTCCATGACGGAAGGCACCGATTATGCCGGCCCGTTGCCCGCATGGCCTGCGTTGCGTCGACGTCGACTGGTCACTGCGCATGCCATACCGCGCAACCGTCGTGCAAACACGCTAGCATTCGGACACGCAACGTCGCGCGTTCGCTTCGCGCCGCCTCCAAGGACTCGACATGACCACGCCCGCCCCTGCCCGCCCCGACGTCGCGCATCGCGTCTTTTCGGACGGACGGTTGTCGATCGGCCTCACGCTTCCGCTGCTGCGCACCGGCCATATCGTCGCCGACTTCGACGAGCAGCTCGAACTCGCGGCGCTGGCCGACACACTCGGCTTTCGCGCGCTGTGGATTCGCGACGTGCCGCTGAACAGCGCCGACTACCCCGATCCGGTCGGCCACCTCGACCCGTGGGTCCTGCTCGGCGCACTGGCGTCACGCACGCGCCGGATCGCGCTCGCCAGCGGTGCGATCGTGCTGCCGCTGCGTCATCCGCTGCATATCGCGAAAGGCGCGCTGTCGGTCGCGACGCTGTCGGGCGGCCGCTTCATCCTCGGGCTCGGCTCAGGCGACCGGCCGCCCGAATATGCGGCGTTCGGTGTCGACGCAGAGACGCGGCGCGACCGCTACCGCGCCCACTGGGACGTCGTCGCGGCCGCGCTCGGCGTGCCATCGCGCGTACTGCCCGACGAAGTGCCGCCCGATGCGCCCGAATTCACGCTGCTGCCGCGCGGCGCCGACGCCGTGCCGATGCTAGCGGTCGGCTCGGGCGGACAAAGCGTCGACTGGATCGCACGGCACTCGCTCGGCTGGATGACGTACCACCGCGATCCGGACACGCAGCGCGCACGCTATTCGATGTGGCGCGCGGCGGTCGACCGGCTCGCGACGCCCGCCTTTCGCGCGTTCGGCGTATCGATGCGGCTCGACCTCGTCGCGGATCCCGATGCGCCGGCCACCGCATTGCCGCTCGGCTATGCAACCGGACGCCGCGCATTGATCGACATCCTGCGGGACATGCGCGCGGCCGGCACGCATCACGTCACGCTGAATCCGGGCGCGGACCGGCCCGTGCGCGAAGTCATCGAGGAAATCGCGGAACACGTCCTGCCGGTTTTTCACGCCGAACCGGCATGATTCGGCAGGATTCCAGATTAATTCAACCCGACGCGTGCGCGGCTCATCGTTGTCGACGCGCCAGCATTACAAATATCTTACGCGCCGACCATTGAAACACCCCGACCTATCCGACGACCTACAGTCCGCGTCGGACCCATGACTGCGCAAACGCGCCGCAAGCGCCCGCGCCGCGTCGGGTATGCCTGATTCGAATGATCGTCGACGGAACTATTCGGTTCCGATCGCGATCATGTTAACTTCCGTCCATCGTTCAGCCTGGCGGGCCGCGCGCCGATACGCGCCCGCATGCCTACTCCATGCGACATTTCCTCCTCGGCTGGCTGCTGGCCGCCGTCATCACGGCCGCCCATGCGGCCGCTCCCGCCCCGGCCGCCGCGTCGGCCGCTTCCGGCGCCGCGCCCGCGCTGACGCCACAACAGGCGCAGCAGGCACTCAATGTGCTCGAAAATCCACGCGAGCGCGCGCAGGTCGAAACGACGCTGCGTGCGATCGCGGCCGTCGGCGCGCTGAGCGCACCCGCGATCGCGGCGAGCGATGCGGCTGCGGCCAGCGCCGCGTCGGCCGCCGCGACCCCGGCCGCACTGACGTCGAACGGGCTCGCATCGATGCTCGTCCGGCAGGGATCGCGCTGGACCATCGAAATCGGCGGTGCGCTGAAGGAATCGCTGCACTCGCTGCTCGACGTCGGCTCGGTCGGCAACTGGTGGCATGACAAGCTGGTGCGCGCCGACGAGCGCGCGGATCTCGCACACGCGCTCTGGATCATCATCGCCGTGCTCGTGCCCGCACTCCTCGTCGAATGGTTCGCGAAGCGGCTGCTGCGACGCGCGCTGGCCGCAGTGGCCGCCCGGCGCGCCGACACGTCGCGCCGCACCGCGCCCGAATCCGCTACACCCGACTCCGCGACGCTCGACGACGACGACGCACCACCGAACACAGCCGCCCCGCCAGATGCGCCCGACACCCCGAACGCCGCGCCCGCATCGTCGCAAGGCCGCGGCCACGCGCGCCGCCACACCACGCTGCTGCACCGGATGCCGCGCGCGCTCGTCAGCCTTGCGTTGCGTGCCGTGCCGCTGCTCGTGTTCGTCGGCGTCGCGAGCCTGACGATGTCGCTGATCGGCGATACGGGCGCCCCGGTTGAATCCGCGCTCGAAGCGCTGATCGACATCTACGTGATCTGCCGGCTCGTCACGATCGTCAGCCGGCTGTTCTTCCAGCCCGATGCGCGGCAATTGCGGTTGCTGCATATCAGCGACGCATGGGCCGACTTCGCGCAACGCTCGATCGCGCGGATCGTGATCGTGGTCGGCGCCTGCACGGCCGCGGTCGAGATCGCCGCGAGCTTCGGCCTCAGCGACGCCGGTCACGTCGCGCTGCTGAAAGCCGTCGCGCTCGTCGGGCACCTGATGATCTCGGCGCTGATCGTCCAGTGCCGCCTGCCGGTCGCCGCGCGAATCCGCGCGGCCGGCGAGGATCGTCCGTCGTTCACGATGATCGCCAACGCGCTCGCGGACGCGTGGGCACCCGTATCGGTCTTCATCGTGATGGCCCTGTGGTTCGTGTGGGCGCTCGACGTCCACAACGGCTACCGCGTGCTGATCACGCTCGGCGGCCGCTCGATCGCCGTGATGATCGGCATGCGGATCGTGTCGATCGTCGTGTTCGGCGCGCTCGCGCGGCTGTTCCAGGGCCGCGACGAAGACCGCACGCTCGTCCATGCGCACGCGTACCGCTACTACCCGCTGCTGCGCCAGTTCGTGTCGGGCGTGATCGGCATCGTGACCATCGTGCTACTGCTGCAGATCTGGGGCGTGCCGATCTTCCGCGCGTTCGAAACCGGCACGATCGGCCACCGGCTCGCGTCGGCGCTGATGACCATCGCCATCGCGGCCATCGTCGCACTCATCGTGTGGGAAGCCGCGAACATCGCGATCGAGCGCCGCCTGCAACGATGGACGCGCGAAGGCAATCTCATGCGCGCGGCGCGGCTGCGCACGCTGCTGCCGATGCTGCGCACGCTGCTGTTCGTGATGATCGCGCTCGTCGTCGTGCTGACGGGCCTCAGCCAGCTCGGCGTGAACGTCGGCCCGCTGCTTGCCGGCGCCAGCATCTTCGGTGTCGCGCTCGGCTTCGGCTCGCAGAAGCTCGTGCAGGATTTCATCACCGGGATCTTCCTGCTGATGGAAAACGCGATGCAGGTGGGCGACTGGGTCACGCTCGCCGGCGTGTCGGGCACGGTCGAATACCTGTCGATCCGCACCGTGCGGCTGCGCGCCGGCGACGGGTCGTTGTACACGATTCCGTTCAGCTCGGTGACGACCGTCAACAATACGAATCGCGGGCTCGGCAACGCGGCCGTCAAGATCAGCATTGCCTACGGCGAGGATATCGATCGCGCGATCGCGACGCTGAAGGAGATCGGTGCGGCATTGCGCGACGATCCGAAATACCGCGACGGCATCCTGTCGGACTTCAGCTACTGGGGTATCGACCAGGTCGACGGCGCGACGCTCGCGCTGGCCGGACAGATGCAATGCACGGACTCGACGCGCTGGAGCGTGCAGCGTGAATTCAACCGGCGGATCGCGGAGACGTTCCGCGAACGCGGCATCCGGATCGCCAATCCGCAGCGCAGCGTCGTTGCGTACGCGGACGGATCGCGGCCGGTGGTCGATGACGAAAACGGCACCCACGGTGGCAACGGCCATGCTGCCGAAGTGACGGCCCGGCCGCGGTCGCCGGCCGCCCCGGAGCACAAGCCGGACGGGGGCTGACGGCGCGCCGCGTTCAACGCGCGGCGGGCTTGCTCCCGCGCCGCGGGCCTTTCGCGGCGGGCGTCGACGCCCCCGCCTTCGCCGTACGTTTCGCCGTCGCACCCGGCTCCCGCTTCGCGCCGGCTTCAGGATCGGCGGCCAACGCGTCGCGCTGCGCGTGCCATTGCTGGAGCAGCACCCGCGTCTGCTCGGCAATCGTGTCGATCAGCAATTCCGCGCGCTCGCCTTCGAATGCCTCCCATTCGAGCAGCTGCAGCGCCGAACGCTGCGCGATGTGGAACACCGTGATCTGCCCGAACAGGCTCAGTGCACGCAAGCGCGTGACGGGATCGTTGGCCGGCCGCCCCGAGATGCGGCCGATCAGCTCGGCACTCACGTCGTTCAGCGGCTTGCGCATGCGCTTCATCAGGATTTCGCTCGCGCTCGCCGGCTCCTGGCCGCCTTGCTCGCGTGCAAAGAACATCCGCTGGTTCATCGTCTTCGGCGCCGTGAACATCCGGTCCGACAGCGCGCGCAGCAGCCCGACGAACGCATCGATCAGCACGTCGACCTCCGCGTCCGCATCGAGCATCGCCCACGCATGGCCGACCGACGGCGCGAACACTTCCCAGCCGTGCTCAGCGATCGTCTCCACGCACGCGCGGTACACGCCTTCCTTGTTCTCGAAGTAGTACTGGAGCGCCGGCGCATTCACGCCGGCCATCGCGGCGATCTCGCGTGTCGATGCGCCCGCGAACCCGCGCTCGCCGAACAGTTCGATCGCCGCCTCGATGATCCGCTGGCGCGTTTCGTCGCCACGGGCGTAGCCGCCCGCCGACGTACGGCGCAGCTTCTTCGCTTCGTTCATGCCTTCCTCGTCATTCGATCGACCGACATTCTACTTGACACAATTTTATCAACTGGAATAATTCTTCCACTTGGAATAAATTGGATGCCAGCATGTCGACGCTGCAAGACTCGCCACAGAAAGCAAATCGTCGGGAAAACGGAACAACGCCGCGCAACAGCAACGGCACGAAACGGCGCGTCCTGCTCGCCGTCGCCGTGCTTGCGGTGATCGGCGGCGCCGTCTGGCTCGGCCGGTGGTGGACGGTCGGCCGCTTCATCGAAAGCACCAACGACGCGTACCTGCAGGCGGACAGCATGACCGCCGCGCCGAAGGTCGCCGGCTACGTGACCGATGTGTACGTGCGCGACAACCAGGCCGTGAAGGCCGGCGATCCGCTCGTGCGGCTCGACGTCCGCCAATACCAGGTCGCGCTCGCGCAGTCACTTGCGACCGTCGACGCGCGCCGCGCCGACATCGCACGCGCCGAGGCCGACATCCGCCAGCAGCATGCGAATCTCGAACAGGCCGACGCACAGGCAAAGGTGTCGCGTATCAATGCGCAGCACGCCAGCGACGAATACACGCGCTATGCGCCGCTCGCCGCGACCGGCGCGGAAACGCACGAACGCGTGGCCGACCTGAAGAGCACACGCGATCAGGCGACCGCGACGCTCGCCGCGAACAATGCGTCGATCGCCGCCGCCCGCACGCAGATCGCGTCGTTCACCGCGCAGCTCCAGCAGGCGCGCGCCCAGCTCGAAGCCGCGCAGGCCAGCGCCGCACAGGCGCAGCTCGACCTCGACAACACGATCGTGCGCAGCACCCTCGCCGGCCGCGTCGGCGATCGCACGGTGCGCGTCGGTCAATACGTGCAGCCTGGCACGCGCCTGCTGACCGTCGTGCCCGTCGACGCGATCTATCTCGTCGCGAACTTCAAGGAAACGCAGCTCGCCAACATGCGCATCGGCCAGCCCGTCGAACTGCACGTCGACGCGCTGCCGGACGGCGCGCTGTCCGGCGTCGTCGACAGCTTCGCCCCCGGCACGGGCGCGCAATTCGCGCTGCTGCCGCCCGAGAATGCGACCGGCAACTTCACGAAGATCGTCCAGCGCGTGCCGGTGCGCATCCGCCTCGCCGCGGACGCCCGCGCGCAACGCATGCTGCTGCCGGGGCTGTCGGTGACGGTCGACGTCGACACGCGCCCGGGCCGCGACGAGACGCATCATGGCTGAACCGTCCGCCACGATGCCCATGCCGCCGCACGAAGGCCGTGCGAGCGTGACCGACTGGATCGCGGTCGCGGCCGGCGCGCTCGGCGCGCTGATGGCGACCCTCGACATCTCGATCACGAACTCCGCGCTGCCGCAGATCCAGGGTGAAATCGGCGCGACCGGCACCGAAGGCACGTGGATCTCGACCGGCTACCTGATGTCGGAGATCGTGATGATTCCGCTCGCCGCGTGGCTCACGCGCGTGTTCGGGCTGCGCAATTTCCTGCTGACGAACTCCGCGCTGTTCATCGCGTTCTCGATGATGTGCGGCTGGTCGCATTCGCTGCCGATGATGATTGCAGGCCGGATCGGCCAGGGCTTCACCGGCGGTGCGCTGATCCCGACCGCACAAACCATCATCCGCACGCGGCTGCCGCTGTCGCAGTTGCCGGTCGGCATGACGCTGTTCGGCCTGATCGTGCTGCTCGGGCCGCTGTTCGGCCCCGTGCTCGGCGGCTGGCTCGCGGAGAACGTCAGCTGGAGCTGGTGCTTTTTCCTGAACCTGCCGGTGTGCCTGTTGCTGATGGCGCTGTTGATATTCGGGCTGCCGTCGGACCGCCCGCAATGGCATTCATTCCTGAACGCGGACTGGCTCGGGATCTTCGGCCTCGCGATCGGTCTGAGCTCGCTCACCGTCGTGCTCGAGGAAGGCCAGCGCGAACGCTGGTTCGAATCGCAGATGATCGTCACGCTGAGCCTCGTATCGCTCGCCGGGATGATCCTGATCGCGTTGTCGCAGATCTTTGCGAAGCGGCCGATCATGCGGCTGTCGCTGATGCGCAACCCGCGCTACGCGAGCGTGATCGTGATCGTTTCCGCAGTCGGTGCCGGGCTGTACGGCGTGTCCTACCTGCTGCCGCAGTTCCTGGCGATCGTCGCCGGCTACAACGCGGAACAGGCGGGCGCGATCATGCTGCTGTCGGGGCTGCCCGCCTTCCTCGTGATGCCGATCCTGCCGCGCCTGCTCGGCAAGGTCGATTTCCGCATCCTCGTGATCTCGGGGCTGCTGCTGTTCTGCCTGAGCTGCATGCTCGACATCAGCCTGACCGCGCAGAGCGTCGGCCACGACTTCGTCTGGTCGCAACTGATCCGCGGCGTCGCGCAGATGCTCGCGATGATGCCGCTCAATCAGGCCTCGATGGCGGCCGTCGCGCGCGAAGACTCGGGCGATGCGGCCGGGCTCTACAACATGGCGCGCAATCTCGGCGGCTCGATCGGACTCGCGATCATCGGCACCGTGATCGACCGGCGCACGACCTTCCATACGGCCGCGCTCCGCGAATCGGTGACGGCGAACTCGCTGATCGGGCAGGACCGGCTGTCGGCCTATGCGGCCAACTGGTTCTCGCACACGGGCGACCTCGCGTATTCGAACATGCGCGCGCTCGGACAGCTGGCGCAGCAGATCCAGATCCAGGCGATCGTGATGACCTATTCCGAAACCTTTTACCTGCTGGGCCTCGCGCTGCTTGCCTGCGTGCCGCTCGCGCTACTGCTGAGAACGCCGCGCGGGCCGCAGCCGATGTCGTCCGGCCACTGAACCGTCTTACGCGATGAAACCCTTCTCCCTGCCCCGCCGCCCCGCGCTCACGCTGTGCGCGGCCGCATGCCTGCTCGCCGGCTGCACGGTCGGCCCCGACTATCGCGGCGCGCCCGCCGCACCGGATGCGCCGACCTTCGTGCGCGCGCCGGCCTCCGGCATCGACCCCGCCGCGCCCGCGCCGAGTGCATGGTGGCGCGCGCTCAACGATCGCCAGCTCGACGACCTGATCACCGCCGCGCTCGCGTACAACCCCGATCTGCACGCGGCACAAGCCCGCTTGCGCGCATCGCGCGCGCAGCTCTCGCAACAACGTGCGGCCCAGTTGCCGAAGTCGTCGGCTACCGTCGCCGCCATCCGCACGCGCGAGCCGGATGTCAGCGCGCTCGGTTCGCTGTTGCCGTCCAACGGTTCGAGCCAATCGGGTGGCACCTCGCCGTCGCTGGGTGGCTCGGGCCCGCTGCAGCTCTATTCGGCAGGCTTCGACGCAACCTGGGAAATCGACCTGTTCGGCGGCACGCGCCGCGCGGTCGAAGCAGCATCTGCGCAAGCGGAAGCGGTCGACGCCGATCTCGCCGACACGCAGGTGTCGATCGCTGCCGAAGTCGCCAACGCGTACATCGACCTGCGCGATCAACAGCAGCGGCTTGCGCTGTCGCGGCGCACTGCCGAGCTGCAGCAGAAGATGCTCGAACTCACGCAGCAGCGTCGCGCGCGTGGCGTTGCCGCGGATGTCGACATCGAACGCCTGACGACGCAAGTCGAAAGCACGCGCGCATCGCTGATCCCGCTCGACGCGCAGGTGACGGAATCGCTCGACCGGCTCGCGATCCTGACGGGCCGTGCGCCTGGTGCGCTCGACGCGGCGCTGTCGACACCGGATGCGCCGTTGCCGACGCTACCCGGCAGTGTCGCGATCGGCGATCCGGCCACGCTGCTGAAACAGCGCCCCGACATTCGCGCGGCCGAGCGCCGGCTCGCTTCGAGCAATGCGCAGATCGGCGAGCACGTCGCCGATTATTTCCCGAAGGTAACGCTGCTCGGCGATCTCGGCTTCAGCGCGACGGACCCGGGTCACCTGTTCCGCAAGCAGAACTTCACCTGGGTCGGCGCGCCGTATCTGCAATGGAACATTCTCGACTTCGGGCGCACGCGCGGTGCGGTGCGCGCGGCCGAAGCATCGCGAGACGAGGCGGAAGCGAATTATCAGAAGGCGGTGCTCGGTGCCTTGCAGGACGCCAACACGGCATTGCAGCGTTACGGGCACCAGCGTGAACACGTCGTTGCGCTCACCAAGGTGCAGACGTCGGCCGTGCATTCCCGATCGCTGATGGATGAGCGTTATCGCGCAGGCGTCGCTTCGATGATCGATCTGCTCGATACGCAACGCGAAGCGCTGTCCGCCCAGCAGAACGTGATCGCGGGCCAGGCCGAGCTGATCAAGGATTACGTGTCGCTGCAGAAGAACCTCGGGCTCGGTTGGCAGGCGGGCGCGGGTTGATACCGAGTTGATCGGTGCCGCGCAGCCGGGTCCGTCGAGGCTGCTGCGGCACCGATGCCAGACATCCGGATCGCAAAAATTCACGCAAGGCATCGCACGTTCGATGAGTCGGCGTTCGACGCTTGCCGATCGCTTCACGGCACGCGACGCAACAACTCATTGCGCGCGCAACAATATTCATTGCCCGCGCCGATGAGAACCGCGCTCACGCCGTATCGACGCCGTCGCTATCGGAAACATATCGAATATCAATTAGCCAATCGTCTGACGATCTCTTCTAATTCAGTCGGCTTCCCCACCACCGATCGGATTCAAGGAGTTCCAACGTCATGTCCTCATCCTCCCGTCGCGTGCTGAGACACGCAGTCGCCGCGATCTGCGTTGCACTTTCCGCGTCCCCCCATGCCGCCGAACTCACGCGAGACACGGGCGCCCCCGTCGGCGACAACGAGAATTCGCAGACGGCCGGCCCTGCCGGCCCCGTGCTCCTGCAAGACTCCGCACTCATCGAGAAACTGCAGCGCTTCGATCGCGAACGCATTCCGGAACGTGTCGTGCATGCACGCGGCACCGGCGCATTCGGCGAGTTCGTGCCGACCGCCGACATCTCGAACCTGACGAAAGCGAAGGTCTTCACACCCGGCACCCGCACGCCCGTGTTCGTGCGCTTCTCCACCGTGATGGGCTATCGCGGCTCGCCCGAACAGGCGCGCGATCCGCGCGGTTTCGCGGTGAAGTTCTATACGCAACAGGGCAACTGGGACATGGTCGGCATCAACTGGCCCGTGTTCTTCATTCGCGACGGCATCAAGTTCCCCGACTTCGTTCACGCGAACAAGCCGAGTGCCGTGACCGGCGTGCAGGACCCGAACCTCGCATTCGACTTCTTCGCGCACACGCCCGAAGCGACGAACATGCTGACGATGCTGTACACGAATGCGGGCATGCCCGATTCATATCGTCACATGGACGGCTTCGCGGTGCACGCGTTCAAGTTCGTCAATGCGCACGGCGACGTGCACTACGTGAAATTCCACTGGAAAAGCCAGCAAGGCGTGCACGGCCTGCGTCCGCAAGACATCAACGCATCGATCGGGCGCGACTGGAACATGATGACGAACGACCTGTACGGCGCGTTGAAGCAAGGCGACTTCCCGAAGTGGGATCTGTACGTGCAGGTGCTCACGCCGCAGGACCTGAACCGTTTCGACTTCGATGCGCTGGACGATACGAAGGTCTGGACCGGTGTGCCCGAGCGCAAGATCGGCACGATGACGCTGAACCGCGTGCCAGACAACTACTTCCAGTCGACCGAGGAATCGGCGTTCGCACCGTCGCGACTCGTGCCCGGCATCGAGCCGTCCGAAGACCGGATGCTGCAGGACCGGCTGTTCGCGTACGCCGATACGCAGATGTACCGGCTCGGCGCGAACTACATGGACCTGCCGATCAACCGGCCCGTCGTGCCGGTGGTCAACAACAACCAGGACGGCAAGATGAACGCCGGCGACCGCAAGGGCGAGGTGAACTACGAACCGTCGACGCTGCATGAACTCGCGCCGGATCCGCAATACAAGTCCGTGCGCATGACGCTCGGCGGAACGACGCAGCAGGAAGCGATCCACAAGAAGCTGCGGTTCCGCCAGGCCGGCGAGTACTACCGCGGCCTGTCGCAGCAGGACAAGGACGACCTGATCACCGCGCTGTCCGGCGATCTCGGCAAGGTGACGAACGCGCACAACCAGTACGCGATGCTGTCGTACTTCTACAAGGCCGATGCCGATTACGGCACGCGTCTCGCGCAGGCCGTGCACGCCGACGTCGGGCAAGTGCAGGCACTCGCAGCGAAGCTGAGCGAGAACTGATCCCGCGACTCCGGTCGCCGTCGACGTGCGGGGCTGCGCCTCGCACGTCGACCCTACCCACCCATCAGGACATCCTCATGCAATCCGAACGCCTGACGCGCGCGATCCGCTCCACCGCAACAGTCCTGGCGCTGGCCACGCTCGCCGGTTGCGCGCACCTTCCCGACCGGCCGGCGTATACGCCGGCCGACCCTGCCGCGCTGCGCCGCTACGACGGTGACTGGTTCGACGCCGCCCGTGTCGGACGCGTCGACATCCTGCGCGCACTGCACGACGCCGGCTATCCCGTCGATGCCACCGACAGCCATGGCTTTACGGCCGTGATACTCGCGTCCTACGACGCCCAGCCGGCAGCGCTCGACTACCTGCTGTCGGCCGGCGCAAACGCATGCGCCGGCGACCGCCACGGCAATACGGCGTTGATGGGTGCCCTCTTCAAGAACGAACCCGACATCGCGCGGCGCCTGATCGATACGCAATGCCCGATCGACCAGACGAACGGCGCCGGGGAAACCGCGCTCGGATTCGCCACGCTGTTCAATCGCTTCGACCTGATTCCGCTCCTCGTCGCGCGTGGCGCGAACCCGAATCATGTCGATCGGCGCGGTCAGTCGCTGCTGCAGCTCGCGCGGTCGCACGACAACACGGAAGCCGTGGACGCGCTGCGGCATGCAGGTGCGAGGCAGTAGCTTCATGCCCTGCTTCCTGATGCCCGCGGACTCGCCTTGCTTCACAGCGTCCGGCGATTCGAGTCACACCTCGAACACGATCGGTCAATTGCACCCATTACGCATCAAACCAGAAACGATCGGCAAATCGGATTCCGCATTACTTTCTTTCGCGGCCTCGAATATTACAAAATACTGCCAATATTTTCAAAAACATTGCACTTATTCGCTTTAATTTAGTTTCATATAATCAAAAAAAGTTTGACACCTCGCTTTCGTTCTTGATACCGTCCGATGCAAGCAATCTGACGAATTGCTCACTACGCAGTCGCTTCCGCTCTACGTTTTTTCGCTTCCGCCGCACCGCAGTGCTCGCCGCCGGCCATATCGTTCGCGCGCCGGCGCACGCAACATCCCGATGCATCTCATTGGACAACTGCCATCCGGCAGCGGGCCGAAGGATCGAATCAAATGAGCAGGACAACGAAACTGTTGCTCTAGCAATCCCGCCCGCGTCACGTCCGGCGCAGTTGCGTCGTGTCGCGGCGCTGCCTTCCCGTTACCGCGTTTTCCGTATTTCGTCCCCGGAGAAAAGACACCTTTCCGGATCGGGCGAAAGGCCCTGTCGCGTCCGTGCCATCCGCACGCATGCGACAGAAATCGGCGGTGCATGACCCGCACCGCTGTCGACCGTTGTTGTACGTGCAGTTCGATGTTCAACCGGAGGGGTAATTCAAATGAATCAGGTTGCAGACAAGAATCAAAAGCACCATCGCTTCGTCAAACTCGCATTCGCCGCCGCAGCAGCCGCATCGTTCGGCATGGCGACCGCCCACGCCGCGCCTGCGGCCGGCTGGACGGAAACGCACACCAAGGGTTTCCTGCCGCTCGTGCAGCAGAGCGAAGCCGGTACGGCCGGCGCGCCCGCCGCGAGCACGGCCGCCGCGGCAGCAGCAGCCGTCGAGATGGCGCCGGGCGAGTCGGTGGACATCGTGCTCGGGCTGAACCTGCGCAACGAAGCGCAACTCGACCAGTATCTGCACGACCTGCATACGCCTGGTTCGCCGCACTACCGGCAGTTCCTCACGCCGGCGCAGTTCGCGTCGCAATATGCGCCGACCGACCAGCAGGTCGCTTCGGTCGTCGCGCATCTGCGCAAGGAAGGCTTCGTGAACATCGTCGTCGCGCCGAACCGTCTGCTGGTCTCCGCGTCCGGCACCGCGGCCACCATCAAGTCCGCGTTCCGCACGACGCTCAAGCGCTTCACGCGCAACGGCCGCAGCGTCTACGCGAATACCGACGCCGCGCAAGTGCCGAACGCCATCGGCGGCGTCGTGGGTTCGGTGCTGGGCCTGCAGAACGTCGAGCTGATGCACACGGGCGCGGGCAGCCAGCCGCAAGGCAACACCAGCAACCTGACGATTCCGGCCGGCGCTTCGGCCGTGCCGCACAACCCGACCGAATTCTCGTCGATCTACGGCGGCGACGGCACGCCGACCGCCTCGCAGACCACCGTCGGCATCATCTCCGAAGGTGACCTGTCGCAGACGGTAAGCGACCTCAATACGTTCGCCGCAAACAACGGCCTCGGGACGATCAGCAGCAGCATCGTGAAGACGGGCCCGTCCGGCAGCTCGTACACCGACACCGACGGCACCGTCGAATGGAACCTCGACAGCCAGTCGATCGTCGGCACGGCCGGTGGCAGCGTGAAGCAGGTCGTGTTCTACGTCGCACCATCGATGACGCTCACGGCGATCACCGCCGCATACAACAAGGCCGTGACCGACAACGTCGCAAAGGTGATCAACGTGTCGCTCGGCGTGTGCGAATCGTCCGCGAACAGCACGGGCTCGCAGGCCACCGACGACACCATCTTCAAGCAGGCAGTCGCGCAGGGGCAGACCTTCTCGGTCTCCGCGGGCGACCATGGCGCGTACGAATGTGCGAGCGGTACGCCGTCGCGCTCGACCTACACGGTGAGCGAGCCGGCAACGTCGCCGTACGTGATCGCGGTGGGCGGCACGACGCTGTTCACCAATACGTCGACCAACGCGTACAACAGCGAGATCGTCTGGAACGATCCGAGCTGGCAGCCGGGCACCGTGTGGTCGACGGGCGGCGGGTACAGCAAGTACGAAGCCGCACCGTCGTGGCAATCGTCGAGCCTCACGGGATCGACCAAGCGCGCACTGCCTGACGTCGGCTTCGACGCAGACCTGCGCACCGGCGCGATTCTCGTCGTCAACGGCCAGACGTCCGACACGCTGTGGGGCTCGGGCTACCTCAACAATGAAGGCGGCACGAGCCTCGCCGCGCCGATCTTCACGGGGATCTGGGCGCGCCTGCAGTCCGCGAACAACAATGCGCTCGGGTTCCCCGCGTCGAGCATCTACAAGTACTTCCCGAGCAACGCGGCGCTGCTGCACGACGTCACGTCCGGCAACAACGGCAGCGGCACCTACGGCTACAAGGCAAAGGCCGGCTGGGACGCGACGACGGGCTTCGGCAGCGTGAACATCTCGAAGCTGAACACGTTCATCCAGAGCACATCGGATTTCGCACGCTGATGGACAGATGACCGCCCCGGTTCCGCATGCGCACCGCAGCGCATGCATGGAACCGGATGTGATCGCTCGAACAACCCGCGAGGGCCGCAAGGCCTTCGCGGCCTGGCGCGATGCGCGAGGAGCGGCAGCAGGCCATGCAGCAGGCGCACGCCGCGCAGGAAAATCGTGCGGCCGCCCAACAGCAGCAATTGCAGCAGCAACAGCGCAACGAGGCACAGCAACAACGCGAAGCGATGCAACAGCACAATGCGGTACGGCAGCAGCCACGCGAGGACATGCAGCAACACAATGCGGAGCAGCAACGGCAGCGTGACGCCATGCAGCAACGCAACGAGACTCAGCAGCAAGTGCACAAGGAGGCGCCACCGCACAACGAAGCGCAACCGCAGGAACACGCGGCAGCGCAGCCACGGCAGCCGGCCCCCGAGCACGCGCCCGCCCCGCATCCGCCACACGAGACGCATGAGCATCGCACCGAGTGAAATGCACGCCGTGACGGCAGTGCGGCATTCGCGCTGCCGGCCGGCGAAACCGCGTCTCGTTGCCGTGCGAACGCTGCATGGATTCCGCGCGCCACCGTTTCAGCGAAACCGCACGGCCTTGCCGTGCAACTTACTCCTCCCAGTTCCGGACATAATCCGGCACCGGCACGTTCCCGTCGGCATGAACCGGCCTGCCGCGCGCCATCTTCAGCGGCAGGATCCCCGTCCAGACAGCGAGTGAGAGATCTTCGTCCTTGTCGGACGGCATTGAATCGCTGACCTTTACCGCCGCTTCCGCAAGCGCAATCCGCAGCACGCTGGTCGCATTGAGTTCCTTCTCGTTGCCGGGCCGCGCATCATGCTTGCGACCCGGAGCGATCTTGTCCATCAATGCATCCAGCGCCACCAGCTTGTCCGCACTACGCTCCACCCTCTCGAACCGCCCGTAGATCACCGCGGATCGATAATTCATCGAATGGTTGAAGGCCGACCTGGCCAACACGAGACCGTCCAGCAACGTCATCGCGACGGAGGCCTGTGCACCCGCAGCCAGCGCCTTGATCATCCGGCTGCCGTTCGACCCGTGAATATAGAGGTGGTCGCCCCGTCTCCAGTGCGCGGTCGGGATGCAGTGCGTGTCCTCGCCCGAACCGAATGCGATGTGGCACACGTAGGCCTCGTCCACGATGCGATGAAGCACCTCGCGATCGTGGTTGGCCAGCTCCGGCAGGCGGCGAATGGTGGTGCGGGATGTGGGGGAGATGACGGTCTGGTCTTTCATGTTTCGTTTTCCTGTTTGCACGCCCTTGCGCGCATCGAGCGGCCCGCGTTTCGGCAACGCGCAGGCAGTCACTCGAAATATATTTGCACTACGAAGTTAATGGCATCGAACGCTACACTTTGCACGCGCGAATGCCCGGTCGATCGGCCCGTCGACAGTCGCTTGCCAAATCGATCAAAATACGCGCACGCGCCTATCCGTGACGATCGCTGGACATGCCCGCGCACCGGCCGGCACCACGAGAACGTGAACGATACGATGCGCGTCGAATCTTCAAAAGAACCAGCTCACCAAAAAATTCTGGAACCAGCCCATGGATCTCGCGCTGCTCGTCTCATCGCTTTCCAGACAGGACGGCACGACACGCCACAGCCGGCAGGAAGCCCTCTACCGGAGCCTGCGCAACCTGCTGCTGGACGGGCACCTCCCGCCCGGCACGCGGCTCGTGTCGACGCGCGTGCTCGCGGCCGAGCTGGGCATCGCGCGCAACTCGGCGGTCTATGCGTACGAGCGTCTTGCCGAGGAAGGCTTCGTGGCGGCCACGCGCAACGGGACGATCACGCTATGGGACGGGTGCGGCCGTTCTGGCGCAGATCCCGAACGCGGCCCGGCCCCGGTTCGATTGTCCGAGCGCGTGCACGGGCTGGAGAACGCTGATCCCGAACCCGAACGCATGCTGCCGTTCGTTCCCGGCCTCCCTTCGCTCGATGAATTCCCCGTCGTCCAATGGCGCCGTTGCATCGAGCGCGCGTGGAGAGCCATCAAGCCCGCGCAGCTCGCCTACGGCCCGGTCGAAGGGCTGCCCGAATTGCGGCGTGCCGTGGCCGCCTACATCCGGGTCTCGCGCGGCGTGCGCTGCGAAACAGGCCAGGTATTCATCACCGACGGCACGCAAAGCAGCCTCGAACTGTGCGCGCGCATGCTCGCGAATCCCGGTGAATATGGCTGGCTCGAGAACCCCTGCTACAACGGCGCCCGAACCGCGTTCCGGTCGACCGGCCTGGATCTCGTGCCGATCGAGGTCGACCACGAAGGAATGGCGCCAACCGACGAACAGTGGCGTACCCGGCCGCCCCGGCTGATCTATACGACACCGTCGCACCAATACCCGCTCGGCGCGCTGATGAGCCCCCGACGGCGCGCGGCGCTCGTCGAGCATGCACGTGCGTGCGGCGCGTGGATCATCGAGGACGATTACGACAGCGAGTTCCGCCACGACGGCCAGCCGCTGCCCGCGATCCAGGGCCTCGATGCCGACGCACCGGTCTGCTATCTCGGCACCTTCAGCAAGACGATGTTTCCCGCCCTTCGACTCGGCTTCATGGTGGTTCCGCCGACGCTGGTCGAACGCTTCACGCGCACGCTGCGCGAACTCGTCCATCGCGGCCACTCGGCCGATCAACTGGCGATGGCCGAATTCATCGACACCGGCCTCTTTGCGCGACACCTGCGCCGGATGAGGACGCTGTATGCCGCGCGGCGGAGCAGCCTCGAAGCCGCACTCGCCCGCCACCTCGGCGCCGTGCTGAGCGTTCGCGAAAGCCCGGGCGGCATGCATCTGTCGGCCGATCTCGCGATGCCGCTGCACGACACCGACGTCGCCCGCGCCGCAGCCGCGCATGGCCTGCTGCTTCAGCCGCTGAGCAGCTATCGGGTCGGCGACGGCCGGCCGTACAACGGCTTCGTGCTGGGGTACGCCGGGCTGAGCGACACGACGATCGAGACCGCGACGATGCAGCTCGCGGCCGTCATCGAGCAGCACGGCCGCACGCGCGGCTGAATGTCGCGCGCGGCAGCGCCGCTCACAGTTGCGATTCGATCGGAAACAGCCCGAGGAACCAGACTTCCATCCGCCGCGCGGCCGACACCTCCGGTTCGTGATCGAGCTCGGTGACCTTGCCGTCCGAATCGGTCTGAATCCACTTGAGCTGCCCTTTGCCCGCCGGATCGGTCCTCGGCTCGACGCGCCACGCGATTCGATCGAGCCGTGCTTCCAGATCGTTGGCCACCTGCGACGCAATCGCCGGACTCTCGCAGTAAACGCCGATCTCCGTGTTGAGGTTCAGCGAGCGCGGATCGAGATTCATCGACCCGATGAAAATGCTCTTGTGATCGAACACGTAGGTCTTCGCATGCAGCGATGCGCGCGACGACCCGATGATGACCTGCTTCGAGATACTCTTGTCGCCCGACGGCCGCCGCTCGTAAAGCCGCACGCCTGCGGCCACGAGATCGCTTCGGTAGTGCCGATAGCCCGCATGCACGGCCGCCACGTCGGTCGACGCAAGCGAGTTGGTCAGCACCGTCACGCGCACGCCGCGCGCCGTCAGTGCGCGCAGCCGCTCGACGACCTCCTTGCCCGGCACGAAATACGGCGACACGATCAGCAGGTCATGTTCGGGCTGCAATGCGAGCGCCCGCAACTGCGGCATCAGGTGCCCGTCGCTGTCCTTCGGTGCGTGCGCGATCTTCGACGGGTCGTCGTACAGCACCGTCGCGTGCCCCCACGACAGTTCCGTGCCCTGCCCATGAACGATGCGGTCGAGCCGCTGCCGGGCCTCCAGCACGTACGGATTGTCCTCCATCGCTCTCAGGTAGTCGCGCAACCGTTCGCGCTCGCGGTCCAGCCCGCCCGGTGCCGCGTCGTGCCCGACCAGCGCACTGATCGGATACGCGTACGGGGAATTCCAGAACGTATCGAATTCGGTTGAGATGTGCTTCACGACCGGGCCGTGAACGACGACGTCGAGATCGCCGAACTCCAGCATCGACGATGCGCCGAAATACTCGTCGCCGATATTGCGGCCACCGATGATCGCCGCCTGGTTGTCCGCGATCATCGCCTTGTTGTGCATGCGACGGTTGACGCGCGAGAACTCCAACACCGTGCCGATCTTCTTGAACCGGCGCGTGGCGACCGGATTGAAGAGCCGGATCTCGATGTTCGGATGCGAACTGATCTCGAGCAGCTTGCGGTCGTCCGCGTTCGTGCCGAGATCGTCGAGCAGCGCACGCACGCGCACGCCGCGATCGGCCGCACGAATGATCGCGTCGGCCAGTTCGTGCCCGGTCAGGTCGTCGTGCCAGATGTAGTACTGAAGGTCAAGCGAGCGGTCCGCGCGATCGGCCAGCAACACGCGCGCATCCAGTGCGTCGACCGGATCGGTCAGCAGATGAAACGCGTCCTGCCCCGGATGCGTACTGGCCTGCTGCTGGAACGCGACACCCAGCCGCGTATTGTCCGTATCGGTGTACGCGTGCGTCGGCGCGCGCTCGGCCTGCGGCGGCAGGCTCGCGCATGCAACGAGCGCCAGCAACGAAAGAAGCGCACCCCACGAACGCAGCATGGTCATGATTGCCGTCCCACTCCCGGCCGAAGTCTGTTTATTCTTGCCGCCGAATGGATCGCGGGGCTGTCTGGTTTTCGTTCGGCCGCAACCGGTGTCGCGCGTGGAACGGCCGCGCTACAGCATACTTCGATTGACGACGGCGCGGCACCTTCTCGGTACTTTCCTGATCACCACATTGATCACGCGTCCACGCAAAGAAAAACCCGCGACGCATGAAGCCATCGCGGGTTTTCGGCATGCCGCGCAATCGCGCGCATGAAATCTGGTGGGCCCGGCGGGGTTCGAACCCGCGACCAATCGATTATGAGTCGACTGCTCTAACCGCTGAGCTACAAGCCCTGATGAGAAGCGAAGCGTGTCACACGCTGCCCCGACGAAGAAGCCGGGCCGGCATTGTAACAACAAAGGAGAGAAACGCCACCGGCATCACGCGGATGCCGGCGGCGTTCGCAGGAGAGACGCTGGAAATCAGTTCCCTTCGAGGAACGACTTCAGCTTGTCGGAACGGCTCGGGTGACGCAGCTTGCGCAGCGCCTTGGCCTCGATCTGACGGATCCGCTCACGCGTGACGTCGAACTGCTTGCCGACTTCCTCGAGCGTGTGGTCGGTGCTCATCTCGATACCGAAGCGCATCCGCAGCACCTTCGCCTCGCGCGGCGTCAGCGAATCGAGCACGTCCTTCACGACGTCGCGCATGCTCGCATGCAGCGCGGCATCCGCCGGCGCGACCGTGTTGGTGTCCTCGATGAAGTCGCCGAGATGGGAATCGTCGTCGTCACCGATCGGCGTTTCCATCGAGATCGGCTCCTTCGCGATCTTCATGATCTTGCGGATCTTGTCTTCCGGCATCTCCATCTTCTCGGCGAGCGTTGCCGGATCCGGCTCGAGACCGGTTTCCTGCAGGATCTGCCGCGAGATGCGGTTCATCTTGTTGATCGTCTCGATCATGTGAACCGGAATACGGATCGTGCGCGCCTGGTCCGCGATCGAGCGCGTGATGGCCTGGCGGATCCACCACGTCGCATAGGTCGAGAACTTGTAGCCACGACGGTATTCGAACTTGTCCACCGCCTTCATCAGGCCGATGTTGCCTTCCTGGATCAGGTCGAGGAACTGCAGGCCGCGGTTCGTGTACTTCTTCGCAATCGAGATCACGAGACGCAGGTTCGCCTCGGTCATTTCGCGCTTCGCCTGGCGCGCCTTCAGTTCGCCGGCCGCCATCTGGCGGTTGGTTTCCTTCAGGTCCTTCAGCGGCAGCACGACGCGCGCCTGCAGGTCGAGCAGGCGCTGCTGCTGTTCGCGGATCGCCGGAATGTTACGCGACAGCACCGCGCTGTACGAATGGCCTTCGGCCATGATCTTCTCGGCCCAGTCGAGATCGGTCTCGCTGCCCGGGAAACGCGCGATGAATTCCGAGCGCGGCATGCCGCACTTGTCGACGACGATGTGCAGGATCTGGCGTTCGACCTGACGCACTTCGTCCACCTGCGCACGCAGCGTGTCGCACAGGCGTTCGACGGTACGCGCGGTGAAGCGGATCGTCATCAGTTCGGTCTGGATCGTTTCCTGCGCCTTCAGGTAGGCCTTCGACTTGTAGCCTTCCTTTTCGAATGCGCGGCGCATCTTGTCGAACCACTCGCTGATCTGCGAGAACTTCTCGAGCGAGGCACGCTTGAGGGCTTCGAGCTGGGCGGCGTTGGCCGATGCCTGGGCGGCACCGTCATCTTCCTCCTCTTCCTCTTCTTCCTCTTCCTCTTCGGCTTCCTCGTCCTCGTTCTCGATGGCTTCCGCTTCCTTCGCGGAGAAGCCGTCGGTATCGGCGGAGTCCGAAGCATTCGGATCAAGCAGGCCGTCGACGAGCTCGTCGACGCGGATCTCTTCGTTCGCGACGCGTTCGGCCATCGCGAGGATGTCGGCGATCGTCGTCGGGCACGCGGAGATGGCCATCACCATGTGGCGCAGGCCGTCCTCGATCCGCTTCGCGATCTCGATTTCGCCTTCGCGCGTGAGCAGCTCGACCGTGCCCATTTCACGCATGTACATCCGGACCGGATCGGTCGTGCGGCCGAATTCCGAATCGACGGTGGACAGCGCGACTTCCGCTTCCTCTTCGACTTCATCGTCCGACGACGCGGCGGGCGCGTTGTCGTTCAGGAGCAGGGTTTCCGCGTCCGGCGCCTGCTCGTAGACCGCCACGCCCATGTCGTTGAACGTGCCGATGATGCCTTCGAGGGCTTCGGTCTCGGTGAAGTTGTCCGGCAGGTGGTCGTTGATTTCGGCGTACGTGAGGAAGCCGCGCTCCTTGCCGAGCTTGATCAGCGCGCGCAGTTTCACGCGGCGCTCTTCGAGCTCCTCGGCCGTACCCGGCGTGCTCGTCGCGAACGCTTCCTTCAGTAGCGCCTTTTCCTTGGCGCGACGATCTCGCACCTTGGATTTGCCCGGTGCAGCCGCTGCTGCTGCGGGCTGCTCGTCGCTCTGATTTGCGTCGTCTTCGACGGATACTTCGTTCAGCTTTTTGGTCATGGAGTTCGCCGTACCGGCTATATCGACTCGCGGCTGCTGGACGACAGCCGGTTGAACCGTGGGTGCATGAGTAGTACGTACTGCCGTTTCGTCCGCGGCGGCAGTCGTGTCCCTTGCGCTTTTCGCACTTGCCCGCTTCGCCGCCGGCTTGGCCGGCCCGGAGTCGGGTCTGGCGGCAGCCCGTGTTCTGGCTGCCAGCGCCGGCGCAGCCTGAGCAGTGCCGGCCGCGGTTTTCTTTCCTGCTGGGGCTGACGTGGCTGAAGACGTTGTCCTGGTGGAAGAAGCAGACTTGGCCGCTGTGACCTTTTTGGTCGGCTCCGTCGAGCCCTTGCCTGTTGCTTTCTTTCCGCCTGTCGTCTTTGCCATCGCGATTCTCGCCTCTGCTTAGAAAACAAACCGCTGGAAACCTTATATTATAGCACGCTGGGGAGCCCTCTCTAAGCTCTCCAGCCGCCTACAGCCCGAGCCGACGCTTCATGTCGGTCCGCTGCTGGTTCAATTCCGTCAATTCGGCCAATTCCTCGGGTGTGAAGGTAGATTGCCGCGCCAGCCTGTCGAGCCGGTCGCAGCAGGCGTCGTAACGCATCTTGAGCACCGCCGCCTGCAGTTCCTCCCCCGCGATCCGTTCCTGTTCACGCTGCCGCTCGGGCACCGTCTCGTCCTCCGGATTCTGTAACAGCAAGTCGCGGACGTTTTCATCATAGTCCAGAATTTCGCGGAAGATTTCCTCGTAAGTCGCTCCATTCGAGGACGTCCGCAGGACATCCGACAGCAGCCGGAACTCCGCGCCTTCGCCCAGCGCGCGCGCATGATCGACGACTTCCGCGAACAGCTCGCCGATGCGCGGCAATGCGCGCAGGGTCGCCAGCTGCTCATCGTCGAGCTGCGACGCGATGCGCGGATGCATCACCAGCGTGCGCAATGCACGCTTTTCGCTGTCCGTCACGCGGCGCCGCTCGCTGCGCGCAGGCGCCTGGCGCGGCGGTGCCGCGATCCGCGTATCGACGTCGGACAGCGCCGCGACCTCTTCGAACGGAATGTCGAGGCGGTCGGCGAACATGTGCATGATCTGCGCGCGCAACGCGTTCGCGGGCAGCGCCTGCAATAACGGCTTCGCATCGAACAGCGCCTTCGCGCGGCCTTCCGGCTGATCGAGCGCCTTGCCGGAAATTGCTTCGTTCAGCAAAAATTGTGACAGCGGCATCGCACGCTCGACCTGCTCCGAGAACGCCGCCTCGCCGAACTCGCGCACATAGCTGTCCGGATCGTGCTCGGACGGCAGAAAAAGGAACCGGATCGTGCGGTTGTCCCCCGCATGCGGCAGGCATGCCTCGAGCGCTCGCCGGGCCGCTCGCCGCCCGGCCGAATCGCCGTCGAAACTGAAAATGACCGTATCGGTCTGGCGCAGCAGCTTCTGCACGTGAATCGGCGTGCACGCGGTGCCGAGCGTCGCGACCGCGTTCGGGAACCCGAGCTGGGCGAGCGCGACGACGTCCATGTAGCCTTCGACGACCAGCACGTACTTGCGCTCGCGAATCGCGAGCCGCGCCTCGAACAGGCCGTACAGCTCGCTGCCCTTGTTGAACAGCGGGGTTTCAGGCGAATTCAGGTACTTCGGCTCGCCGCTGCCGAGCACGCGGCCGCCGAAGCCGATCACCTGCCCCTTCACGTTGCGAATCGGGAACATGATCCGCTCGCGGAACCGGTCGTAGCGGCGCGCGACGCCCTGCGCATCGGTCTTATCGCTGACGATCACGAGCCCCGACTCGACGAGCGACTCGTCGCGATAATCCGGGAACGCGGCTTCGAGGTTCTGCCAGCCATCCGGCGCATAACCGAGCCCGAAGCGCGCGGCGATCTCGCCGGTCAGGCCCCGGTTCTTCAGGTACTGGATCGCGACGGTCGCGCCGCGCAACTGCTTGCGGTAGTAGTCGCAGGCGGCGGTCATCGCATCGGACAACGCAGTCGCGACCGATTTCGACACCGGCGCCGGATAGTCACCGCCACCGCCACCCCCACCGCCACCACGCATCGACGGTTCGTGCGGCACGGTCAGCCCGACGGACTGCGCGAGATCCTGCACGGCCTCCGGGAACGTGAGCCCCGCATGCTCCATCAGGAAGCCGATCGCTGTGCCGTGCGCCCCGCAACCGAAGCAGTGGTAGAACTGCTTGGTCGGGCTGACGGTAAACGACGGGCTCTTCTCGTTATGGAACGGGCACAGCCCCATGAAATTGGCGCCGCCCTTCTTGAGCTGCACGTACTTGCCCACCACGTCGACGATATCGACGCGGTTCAGCAAATCCTGCAGGAACGAATGCGGAATCACCGTGGGATCGAGCGAAAAAAGACAAGACGACACCCCGGCGCACGCACGGCGCGCCGGGGAAACAGGTGTTACTTCGTGAGCGCGGCCTTGACCAGCGCGGAAATGGCCGTCATGTCGGCGCGGCCGGCGAGCTTGCCCTTCAGCACGCCCATCACCTTGCCCATGTCCTGCGGGCCGGCGGCGCCCGTCTGCGCGACCGCGGCCTGGACTTCGGCGGCCACCTCGGCCTCCGACAGCTGCTCGGGCATGTAGCCGCTCAGCACGACCAGCTCGGCCTGCTCCTTCGCGACGAGGTCGTCACGATTGGCTGCCTGGAACTGGCTGATCGAATCCTTGCGCTGCTTGATCATCTTGTCGATCACGGCCGTGATGCCCGCATCGTCGAGGGTGATCTGATCGTCGACTTCGCGCTGCTTGATCGCGGCCATCAGCAGGCGAATCGTTGCCAGGCGCTCGCTTTCCTTCGCGCGCATCGCGGCCTTCATGTCTTCGCTGATCTGCTCTTTCAAACTCATCTTTCACCCGGGAAGGAAACGTGAATCCGACGCCCGGCAAAGGGCGTCAACACAAAAACCCGCTTGGGACAATGTCTCAAGCGGGTTGCTCGAATCCGGCATCGGCGGCTCGCCCGATCATGCTCGGCCTTTCGCGATCACCTGATCGCACGGAGTCGCCGGTGCGCCGCTCAGCGAACCGCGCGGCGCCCAATCGTTCAGTACAGCTTCTTCGGCAGTGTCTGGCTGCGGATACGCTTGTAATGACGCTTCACTGCAGCAGCCTTCTTGCGCTTGCGCTCCGCGGTCGGCTTCTCGTAAAACTCGCGCGCACGAAGCTCGGTCAGCAGACCGTTCTTCTCGATCGTGCGCTTGAAGCGACGCATTGCAACTTCGAACGGCTCGTTCTCTTTAACGCGAATGATCGTCATGATCCGACACGAATAAAGGTTTGCAGGGAAAGACTACCGAGTATAGCAGAGCGATTGCCTAAAGGCACGGGGCCTGGTCCCGCCAAAACGGCCCCCGCCCGGCCTCGTCAGGCGCCGCGCGCATACTCCGCCGCCGCCTGCCCGGCCGCCGTGCCGGACGCCCACGCCCACTGGAAGTTGTAGCCGCCGAGCCAGCCCGTCACGTCCACCGCCTCGCCGACGAAGAACAGCCCCGGTACGCGCGCGCTCATCATCGTCGCCGACGACAGGTCGCGCGTGTCGACCCCACCCTTCGTCACTTCGGCCTTCTTGTAGCCCTCCGTGCCGTTCGGCGTCAGCGTCCAGCCGGACAGCGCGTCGCCGATCTGGCGCAGCGTCTTGTCGGGCAGGTCCGCGAGCCGCGCGTCGGCCGCGACGCGATGCGTGTCGAGCCACGCATGTGCGAGGCGCGACGGCACCCAGTCCGCGAGCAGCGAACCGATCTGGCGCTTCGACGTGCGCTTCGCATCGAGCAGGTCGGCCACCGTGTCGCGCTGCGGCAAGAGATCGACGCGAATCGGGTCGCCGGGCTGCCAGTAACTCGAGATCTGCAGGATTCCGGGCCCGGACAGGCCGCGATGGGTCAGCAACAGGTCCTCGACGAATTCGCCGCCGCGCTTCTTGTCGCCGGTCGATACGCGCACTTCGAGCGATACGCCGGACAATGCCGCGAACGGCTCCCAGTCCTGCTGCGCGAACGTCAGCGGCACGAGTGCGGGCCGCGTATCGATGAGCTTGTGACCGAACTGCTTGGCGATCCGGTAGCCGAAGTCGGTCGCGCCGATCTTCGGGATCGACAGGCCGCCGGTCGCGATGATCAGTGCGCGCGCACCGATCGTCCCCGCCTGCTGCGTGTCGAGCGTGAAGCCGTCCGACGGCGCGTGGCGCACCGCGTCGACGACGACGGGCCGGCGCCACGCGATGCCGCCCGCGTCGCACTCGTGCTTCAGCACGTCGATGATCGCGTCGCTGCCGTGGTCGCAAAAGAGCTGGCCCTTGTGCTTTTCGTGCCAGGTCACGTGATGGCGCTTGAGCAGCCCGAGGAAGTCGCGCGGCGTATAGCGCGCCAGCGCCGAGCGCGCGAAATGCGGATTCGACGACAGATAGTTGTCGGGGCCGGCGTACAGGTTCGTGAAGTTGCAGCGGCCGCCGCCCGAGATGCGGATCTTCTCGGCGAGCCGCGGCGCGTGATCGATCAGCACGACGCGGCGGCCGAGCTGCCCGGCAACCGCGGCGCTCATCATTCCGGCGGCGCCCGCGCCGATCACGGCGATGTCATAAGTTTCCATGGCGCGGATTGTACCTGCCCGGCATCCGGCCCGGGCCGCTGCCAGCGGGGGCAGGCCCTCGCCTGCTATACTTTCCGGTTACGTTGACCTTCCCGCGGCGCGCCCGACAAGGCGCGCCCTGCCCGTACCCATGCTCGTTCTCGGCATCGAAAGCTCCTGTGACGAAACCGGCCTCGCGCTCTACGACACGCAGCGCGGCCTGCTCGCGCACGCGCTCCACTCGCAGATCGCCATGCACCGCGAATACGGCGGCGTCGTGCCCGAGCTCGCGTCACGCGACCACATCCGCCGCGCGCTGCCGCTGCTCGAGGAAGTGATGGCGCAAAGCGGCACGCGCCGCGACGACATCGACGCGATCGCGTTCACGCAAGGCCCCGGCCTTGCCGGCGCGCTGCTGGTCGGCGCAAGTATCGCGAATGCGCTCGCGCTCGCCTGGAACAAGCCGACCGTCGGCATCCACCACCTCGAAGGCCACCTGCTGTCGCCGCTGCTCGTCGACCAGCCGCCGCCGTTCCCGTTCGTCGCGCTGCTGGTGTCCGGCGGCCACACGCAACTGATGCGCGTGACCGACGTCGGCGTGTACGAGACGCTCGGCGAAACGCTCGACGACGCGGCCGGCGAAGCATTCGACAAGACGGCCAAGCTGATCGGCCTCGGCTACCCGGGCGGCCCGGAAGTGTCGAAGCTCGCCGAAACCGGCACGCCGGGCGCGGTCGTGCTGCCGCGCCCGATGCTGCATTCGGGTGACCTCGACTTCAGCTTCAGCGGCCTGAAGACCGCCGTGCTCACGCAGATGAAGAAGTTCGAAGCGGCGAAGCTCGAAGGTGAAGCACTCGAACGCGCGAAGGCCGACCTCGCGCGCGGCTTCGTCGACGCGGCCGTCGACGTACTCGTCGCCAAGTCGCTCGCCGCGCTGAAGAAGACGAAGCTCAAGCGCCTCGTGGTCGCGGGCGGGGTCGGCGCGAACCGCCAGTTGCGCGCGGCGCTGTCGGCCGCCGCGGCCAAGCGCGGCTTCGACGTGCACTACCCCGATCTCGCACTCTGCACCGACAACGGCGCGATGATCGCGCTCGCGGGCGCATTGCGGCTCGGCCGCTGGCCCGAGCAGGCGAATGCCGACTATGCATTCACGGTGAAGCCGCGCTGGGATCTCGCATCGCTCGCGCGCTGAGCCGCGTCACGCACGCGACGCAATGTCGCATCGGCAAACAGAAAGGCCGCTCGATTTTGAGCGGCCTTTCTTCATCGGCGCGACAAAACGCCGCGGCGTTATGCAGCCTGTCGCTTGTCGCGTTCGATCAGCGCATACGCGCTGTGATTGTGGATCGACTCGAAGTTCTCGGCTTCGAGCACGTACGCCGCCACACGCTCGTCCGCATCGAGACGCTGCGCGACGTCACGCACGAGATCCTCGACGAACTTCGGGTTCTCGTACGCGCGCTCGGTGACGAACTTCTCGTCCGGACGCTTCAGCAGGCCCCACAGCTCGCACGACGCCTCTTCCTCGGCGATGCGGATCAGCGCCTCGACCGGCAGGTCGGCCGCGAGCTCCGCGTCGATCGTCACGTGCGAACGCTGGTTGTGCGCGCCGTACTGCGAGATCTTCTTCGAGCACGGGCACAGGCTCGTCACGGGCACGAGCACCTTCAGGAACAGGCGTGTGTCGCCGTTACGGCTTTCGCCCGCGAGCGTCACTTCATAGTCGAGCAGGCTCTGCACGCCCGACACCGGCGCCGTCTTGTTCACGAAGTACGGGAACGTGACCTCGATGCGACCGGCTTCGGCTTCCAGCTTCTCGAGCATCGATGCGAGCATCGCGCGGAAACGCTCGACCGTCAGCGCTGCACGGTTCTCTTCGAGCAGCGCAACGAAGCGCGACATGTGCGTGCCCTTCTGGTCGGCGGGCAGGCGGACATCGAGGTTCCAGACACCGACGGTCGGCTGCACGTCGCCGCTTTCGGTGCACACCGTCAACGGATGCCGGACCGCCTTCACGCCCACACGCTGAATCGGAATCTGGCGGGTATCCACCGTGCTCTGCACGTCGGGCATCACGAAGGCGGGATTCATCTGGTTCATCTTGTTCAATCCTTGTAAGCCGCGCGTTCGACGACGCGCACGCCGCGTCATGCGGCAGCCGGAAAAGCAACATGGGCCCGCAGGCCCATGTTTTCCGCATCAATGAAGACCGGTTGCGCCAGTCGCACCGACGCCGCCCGCGGGCGGCGCCAGCTTATGCGACGCGCTTCGCCTGACCGGCGACATCGGCCGCCGGATTCAGAAAGCGTTCGCGAATCGATTTCGCGATACCCGCGCCGTCGAGGCCGCATTGCGACAGCAGCTTCGCGGGGTCGCCGTGATCGATGAACAGGTCAGGGAGGCCCAATTGTAGTACGGGTCGGATAACCCCACTCTCCATCAGGGCTTCCACGCAGGCCGAGCCCGCGCCACCCATCACGCAGCCTTCCTCGACCGTGACGAGGTAGTCGTGCGTCTCGGCGAGCTCACGCACGAGCGCCGCATCGACCGGCTTCACGAAGCGCATGTTCGCGACGGTTGCATCGAGCTCCTCGGCCGCGGCGAGCGACGGTGCGACCATCGTGCCGAACGCGAGGATTGCAACGCGCTTGCCTTCCGGCTGCGACGTCTGGCGACGCACTTCACCCTTGCCGAGCGGGATCTCGGTGAATTCCTTCACCGTCGGCACGCCCGTGCCCGCGCCGCGCGGATAGCGCACTGCGGTCGGGTTCGGCTGCTGCAGCGCCGTGTGCAGCATCTGGCGGCATTCGTTCTCGTCGGACGCAGCCATGATCGTCATGTTCGGGATGCAGCGCATGAACGCGAGATCGTACGCGCCCGCATGCGTCGCGCCGTCCGCGCCGACGAGGCCCGCACGGTCGATCGCGAACACGACCGGCAGGTTCTGCAGCGCGACGTCGTGGATCAGCTGGTCGTATGCACGCTGCAGGAACGTCGAGTAGATCGCGACGACGGGCTTGAGGCCTTCGGTTGCCATGCCGCCCGCGAACGTCACCGCGTGCTGCTCGGCAATGCCGACGTCGTAGTAGCGATCCTTGAAGCGCTTCTCGAACTCGACCATGCCCGAGCCTTCGCGCATCGCGGGCGTAATGCCGACGACGCGCGTATCGCGCTCGGCTTCGTCGCACAGCCACTCGCCGAACACCTGCGTGTACGTCTTCTTCGCGGGTGCGGTGGACGGCTTGATGCCTTCGGCCGGATTGAACTTGCCGGGGCCGTGGTAGAGCACGGGATCCGCTTCGGCAAGCTTGTAGCCCTGGCCTTTCTTCGTCACCACGTGCAGGAACTGCGGGCCGCGCAGTTCGCGGATATTCTGCAGCGTCGGGATCAGCGAATCGAGATCGTGACCGTCGATCGGGCCGATGTAGTTGAAGCCGAACTCTTCGAACAACGTGGCCGGCACGACCATGCCCTTCGCGTGCTCCTCGAGCTTGCGCGCGAGTTCGAGCACCGGCGGCGCCACGCTCAGCACGCGCTCGACGCCCGCGCGCGCAGCCGCATAGAAGCGGCCCGACATCAGGCGGGCGAGATGGCGATTCAGCGCGCCGACCGGCGGCGAGATCGACATGTCGTTGTCGTTCAGGATCACGAGCAGCTTCGCATCTTCCGACACGCCTGCATTGTTCATCGCCTCGAACGCCATGCCGGCCGTCATCGCACCGTCGCCGATCACGGCGATCGAGAAGCGGTCGTCGCCGTTCAGCTGGCTGCCGATCGCCATGCCGAGCGCGGCCGAGATCGACGTGCTCGAGTGCGCGGTGCCGAACGTGTCGTATTCGGATTCGCTACGACGCGGGAAGCCCGAGATGCCGTCCTGCTGGCGCAGCGAATGCATCTGGTCGCGGCGGCCCGTCAGGATCTTGTGCGGGTAGGTCTGGTGGCCCACGTCCCAGACGATCCGATCGTTCGGCGTGTTGAACACGTAGTGCAACGCGATCGTCAGCTCGACCGTCCCGAGGTTGGACGACAAATGGCCGCCCGTCTTCGACACACTGTCGAGCACGAACGCGCGCAGTTCATCCGCGAGCGGTTGAAGTTGGCGACGATCGAGGCGGCGCAAATCCGCCGGGTCGTCGATGGTTTTCAGCAAGTCGTACATCGTCGTTCCATTGTAGGAAATCAAACGCGCCCGCATTCTGTTGCACGCACCGTAGCAGGTGCGCGGCGGCGGGCTTTCGCGTCAGCTGACCCGGTTCACTACCAGGTCGGCAAGTTCGGCCAGACGCTGTGCGCGTGCGCCGAACGGTTTCAGCGCGTCGTGCGCTTCGGCGCGCAGTTGTGCTGCGAGCTCGCGCGACGCTTCGAGGCCGAGGATCGATACATAGGTCGGCTTGTCGTTCGCCGCATCCTTGCCGGCCGTCTTGCCGAGCGTCGCCGAATCGGTCGTGACGTCGAGAATGTCGTCGACGACCTGGAAGGCCAGACCCACGGCCCCCGCGTATACATCGAGCGCAGCCATCGTTTCCGCGGACGGCGTCTCGCCGGCCAGCGCGCCCATCCGCACGGCCGCGCGCAGCAGTGCGCCCGTCTTCATCCGGTGCATCGTCTCGAGCTGCTCGCGCGTCAGCTTGAGGCCGACGCTCGCCAGGTCGATCGCCTGCCCGCCGGCCATGCCGATCGAGCCGCTCGCCAGCGCCAGCTCGCGCACGAGCGCAGCCTGCTGCACCGGCGACAGCGCAGCGGCGTCGGTCAGCGCAACGAACGCCTGCGACTGCAGCGCGTCGCCGACCAGCAGTGCCGTCGGCTCGTCGTACTGCACGTGCACCGTCGGCTTGCCCCGACGCAGCGCGTCGTCGTCCATGCACGGCATGTCGTCGTGCACGAGCGAGTAGACGTGGATCATCTCCAGTGCCGCCGCCGCCGCATTGCGCGCCGCTTCCGTCGCGCCGGTCAGTTCGCCTGCTGCATGGCACAGCAGCGGGCGAACGCGTTTCCCGCCGCCGAGGACCGCATAGCGCATCGCCTCGTGGAGTTTCTCCGGCACCGCGGTTTCAGCGGGCAAATAGTGGCCGAGTGCGTCCTCGACACGGTCAAGCACGGACCGCATCCATTGTTCGAATGTCATAGATCGTCGTCTTCGCCGTCCGTGGCGGCCGTTCCGGACGAAAGCGGCTTCAGCGTCGCGCCGTCGAGCACGCGAACCTGCTGCTCCACTTTCTCGAGCTGCTGTTGGCAAAACGCAACGAGGGTCGCACCGCGGCGATACGCCGCCAGTGAATCCTCGAGGCTCAACGCGCCGCCTTCCATCCGGGCAACCAGCGTCTCGAGTTCCGCGAGCGCCATCTCGTAATTGTCCGGCAACGGTTCGGTGCCATTGCCGGGCGGCGTGGCGCCTGGGGATGCGGTTTTCGCCATGGACGAGGGTGTCAAATTTCAAAACAAGTCGGACATTCTACGGCAAAAGAGAATTTTCCGACCTGCCGACTTGGGCTCCCGGGTACATCCGGGCACATATTCCGGCCCCATCTTCGACACACATTGTGCGCCTTCGGATTGCCGCCCGACAAAAAATTGACACAAATCAGGCACTTAATCCTAGCCTTGCGAGGCGAACCGGGTATAATTCCCCGTTTCCCTAAATCGATTTTTCGATGGTTGGGTTGTTCACTGCTTTCACGCTAACACCGGGAGTGGGAATGTCCAATCTGAGCGACGCGCTTCAGTTGAAGTCGGCTCACAGCCAGCTTCCAGTCACTGCATACTTCGATGAGGCGCTACTCGAGCGCGAGATCGAAACCCTCTTCAAGAAAGGTCCTCGTTACGTCGGGCACGAGTTGATGGTGCCCGAGGCGGGGGATTATTTTGCGCTGCCGTCCGAGAAGGAAGGCCGCGTGCTGGTCCGCAATCAGGCGAACCAGGTCGAACTGCTGTCGAACGTGTGCCGCCACCGGCAGGCGATCATGCTCAACGGGCGCGGCCACACGCAGAACATCGTGTGCCCGCTGCACCGCTGGACGTACGATCTGGAAGGCCAGTTGCTCGGCGCGCCGCACTTCCCCGACAAGCCGTGCCTGAACCTCGGCAAGAGCCCGCTGCAGAACTGGCAGGGGCTGCTGTTCGAGGCCGAGGGCCGGAATGTCGCGCGCGACCTCGCCAACCTCGGCACGAAGCATCACTTCGACTTCTCCGAGTACCTCTTCGATCACGTCGAAGTGCACGAGTGCGATTACAACTGGAAGACGTTCATCGAGGTCTACCTCGAGGATTACCACGTCGTCCCGTTCCACCCGGGCCTCGGCAGCTTCGTGTCGTGCGACGACCTCAAGTGGGAGTTCGGCGACTGGTACAGCGTGCAGACGGTCGGCGTGCACAACGCCCTCGCGAAACCGGGCAGCGCGACTTACCAGAAATGGCACGAGCAGGTGCTGAAGTTCCGCAACGGCGTGCCGCCGGAGTTCGGCGCGATCTGGATGGTCTACTACCCGGGCCTGATGATCGAGTGGTATCCGCACGTGCTCGTCGTGTCGTGGCTGATTCCGCAAGGCCCGCAAAAGACGACCAACATCGTCGAGTTCTATTACCCCGAGGAAATCGCGCTATTCGAACGCGAATTCGTCGAGGCGGAACGCGCCGCCTATATGGAAACGGCCGTCGAGGACGACGAGATCGCGATGCGGATGGACGCCGGCCGCCGTGCGCTGATGGCACGCGGCGAGTCGCAGGTCGGCCCGTACCAGAGCCCGATGGAAGACGGCATGCAGCACTTCCACGAGTTCCTGCGCCGCCACCTCGGCGACATTTGACAACCGGTGCGGCGCTTTGACGCTGCGCGGTATCCGGCAGACGAAAAGACGGGCTTCGGCCCGTCTTTTTTTGTTTAGACTTGGAATGTCAGGCCATTCGCACTCCAGGGAGCCGTCATGCCACACACTCACTACACCACGCTCATCTCCGCCGCCAATCTCGCCGAGCGCCTGGCGGCGGCGCCCGGCAGCGTCGCGCTGTTCGACTGCCGCTTCGATCTCGTCGACCCCGCTGCCGGCGAAGCCGCGTATGCGGCCGGCCATATCCCCGGCGCCCAATACCTCCATCTCGACCGCGACCTGTCGGGCCGCAAGACGGGCACCAACGGCCGCCATCCGCTGCCGACCCGCGACGCACTCGCCACGCTGCTCGCGAGCCGCGGCCTCAAGCAAGGCCAGCAGGTCGTCGCGTACGACGCGCAAGGCGGCGCCTATGCGGCGCGCCTGTGGTGGCTGCTGCGCTGGCTCGGGCATGATTCGGTTGCCGTGCTCGACGGCGGCCTGCAGGCCTGGGAAGCAGCCGGCCAGCCGCTGACGGCCGACGTACCGCACCCGGCCGCCGGCGATTTCCACGCGGCCGCGCCGCTCGAATCGACAGTCGACGCGGCAGCCGTGCTCGCCAACGTGAACGCACCCACGCGTGTCGTGATCGATGCGCGCGCACCCGATCGCTACCGCGGCGAAAACGAAACGATCGATCGTGTGGGCGGCCACATCCCCGGCGCGCGCAACCGCTTCTTCAAGGACAACCTGACCGCCGACGGCCGCTTCAAGACCGGCCATGAACTGCGCGAGGCGTTTTCCGCCGTGCTGGCGGGCACCGAACCGAACCGCGTGATCCTGCAATGCGGCTCCGGCGTCACCGCATGCCACAACGCGCTTGCACTGGAGGTTGCGGGCCTGCACGGCGCGTCGCTGTATCCGGGCTCGTGGAGCGAATGGAGCGCGGACCCGTCGCGGCCGATCGCAACCGGCCCGACGCCGTAAGCGCCGGCGCGGCGCAGCAACAACGAAGCGGCGGCATGTGCCGCCGCTTGCCGTTTACATCACGCCGTACTTGCGGAGCCACGCGATCGCACGCTTCCAGCTCTCCTCCGCATCCGCCTTCACATAGCTCGGCCGGTAATCGGCAAAGAACGCGTGACCGGCATCCGGGTACACGACGATCTCCGATTCGCGTGCGAGCTTCGAGTCGCTCGTCTGGATTGCCTTGCGCATGTCGGCGAGCGACGCCTGCGTGATGTTCGCGTCCTTCTCGCCATACAGCCCGAGCACGGGCACCTTCAGCAACGATGCATGATCGACCGGGTTGAACGGCGTCATCTCGTCGGTCTTGCCTTCGACGAACCCGTACCATGCAACGGCCGCACGCACGTGCGGATTGTGCTCCGCATACAGCCAGCTCTGGCGGCCGCCCCAACAGAACCCGACCACGCCGAGACGCGACAGGTCGCCGCCGTTCTTGCCGGCCCACGCGACGGTCGCATCGAGATCCTCGGTCACCTGCCGGTCCGGCACCTTGCTGACGATGTGGTCGACCAGATCCTTGATCGTCGGATATTTCTCCGCATTGCCCTGCCGCGCGAACAGGTCGGGGGCGATCGCAAGATAACCGAGCTTCGCGAAGCGGCGGCAGACATCGGCGATGTGCGCGTGCACGCCGAAGATCTCGTGGATCACGATGACGACCGGCAGGTTCGTCTTGTCCTTCGGCTGCGCGCGATACGCGGGCACGCTCGCGTCGCCCGAGCGGATCTCGACGGTGTCGACGTCCAGCCCTTCGCTGTCGGTCGTGACCGTCTGCGCCGACACGGGCAGCACGGCCGCCGCGAAAGCCCCGCCCAGCGCGGCCTGCATGAACTTGCGGCGCGAGAACGGAACGTGGGGAACCAGGCTGTCGACTTCGGGTTTCAACATGAATGCACTCCTCGATTGGGGGCCGCCGTCACGATCACGGACACGGCATGACGGGGCGTCGCGCCGGCGCCCGGCGCGGATGTCGCGGCGGTTGGCACCCCGCCGCGAACGGAAACCCGGACAAGATGCCCAATAATCCGTTGTCGCGTCAACTGTCGGATATGTAAGACTCGATTACGGCGTGTTGATCCGGCACGTCGATCGTCGCGCCAAACACCGCGGGCGGCCCGTCGGATCGCGATGCAACAAGCCGCATGCCGATCGCCGTTGCACGATCGGATGCTTGCCGATTGAAACGAAAACCACGCGGTCGATGTTGCCCGTCACACGCGGGCACGGCAGCCCGGCTGCCCACAAAGAACAACGGGCGGAGACGACGCACGACATGCGCACTCCCCGCCCGCCTCATGCGCGAACGCGCGCTCAGTGCAGCTTGACGCGCGGCAGCGTCGTGCGCCGCAGCCAGTGCGCGACCGTATCGAGCATCATGCGCGGATAGCCGTGCAGCGCGGCGATGTGCATCCGGTACAACGACATGTACATGAAGCGCGCGAACAGCCCTTCGATCAACATGTTGCCGCCGATCAGCCCGCCCATCAGGTTGCCGACCGCGCTGAAATGGCCGAGCGACACGAGCGAGCCCAGGTCGCGATAGGTGAATTCGGGCAGCGGGCGCCCATCGAGCCGGCAGCCGATTGCCTTCAGCAGGAAGTTCGCCTGCTGGTGCGCAGCCTGCGCGCGCGGCGGCACGTTGCGCTCGTTGCCGGGCCATGCGCATGCCGCACAATCGCCGAGCGCGAACACGTTGTCGTCGGTAAAGGTCTGCAGCGTGCGGCGCACGTCGAGCTGGCCGAGCTTGTTGACCTGGAGGCCATCGAGATTGGCGAGCACGGACGGCGCCTTGATGCCCGCGGCCCAGACCGTCAGGTCGGCCCGCACCGTCTTGCCGCTCGCCGTATGGACGGCCCCGGGCGCCACCTCGGTCACGCGCTCGGCGAGCATCAGCCGCACGCCGATCTTTTCGAGCAGTTCGGCCGTCGCCGACGACACGCGCTCCGGCAATGCCGGGAGAATCCGCGGCCCCGATTCGATCAGCACGATGCCGACGTCGTGCCGCGGGTCGAGCTTGTGCAGCCCGTAGGCCGACAACACCTGCGCGGTGTTGCGCAGCTCGGCGGACAGCTCGACGCCGGTCGCGCCGCCACCGACGATCGCGACCTGGATGCGCGGCTCGGCCGCCTCACCCGGTGCGGTCGGCACCGGCGCCTGATGTTCGGCGCGCATGCACGCGGCGATCAGCCGCTTGCGGAAGCGCTCGGCCTCGCCAACGGTATCGAGCGCGATCGCGTTTTCCGCCGCTCCCTGCACGCCGAAGAAGTGAGTCGTGCTGCCGATCGCGATCACAAGCGTGTCATATTCCAGCTCGCGCGCCGGCAACAACTCCTCGCCGTCGCTGTCGTTGATGGGTGACAGCGTGATGCGCTTCGCCGCACGGTCGAGCCCGGTCAACCCGCCCTGCTGGAACTCGAAGCCATGCCAGCGCGCCTGCGCCGCATATTCGAGCTCCTGCGTGAACGGGTCCATGCTGCCGGCCGCGACCTCGTGCAGCAGCGGTTTCCAGATGTGGGTCGGATTGCGGTCGACGAGCGTGACAAGCGCACGCGCAGAGCGATTGCCGCGCGCGCCGTAACGGTCGCCGAGCCGCGTCGCCAGTTCCAGGCCGCCCGCGCCTCCGCCTACGATGATGATCCGATGCATCTGTTCCCCCTTTGCGATTCGAAACTGCTGCCGCCGGACAACGCGAACGCGATGCATTCGCGCGACCCGATGGATTAACCGGTTCGGACATCATCGATGTGCAGTTCGAAGCACTTCAATGCGCCCAACCCGGAACGCGGGGTGCGCATGCCCCCGAGTCAATGACATGCATTGTCCGGGAGCTTGCGCATTGACCACAAGCAAACCATCTCGATATTCAGCATCCCTGCAACAATATGCCGCAGGAATCGGGAACCGTGCAGCGGTGCGTCAGTGTGCCTCTTCCCAGTTCGCGCCGGCGCCTACTTCGGCGACCAGCGGCACCTTCAGCTTCGCCACGCCGCACATCATTTCCGGCAGTTTCTCGCGCACCAGCGACAGTTCGCCGTCGGGTACCTCGAGCACCAGTTCATCGTGCACCTGCATGATCATCCGCGACGCAAGCTTGTCGCGCGTGAGCCAGTCGTCCACCGCGATCATCGACAGCTTGATCAGGTCGGCCGCCGTGCCCTGCATCGGCGCATTGATTGCCGCGCGCTCGGCCGCCTGGCGGCGCGGGCCGTTGCCGCCGTTGATCTCGGGCAGCCACAGGCGGCGACCGAAAACGGTTTCGACGTAGCCCTTCTCCTTCGCAACCGAACGCGTGTCTTCCATGTACTGCGCGACACCCGGATAGCGGGCGAAATAACGGTCGATATAGAGCTTCGCCGCATCGCGCGTGATGCCGAGGTTCGACGCGAGCCCGAACGCGCTCATCCCGTAGATGAGCCCGAAGTTGATCACCTTCGCAATCCGGCGCTGGTCGGAATTGACCTCCAGCGGCGTCACGCCGAACACCTCGGCGGCCGTCGCGCGGTGGATGTCCTCGCCCTGCGAGAACGCGCGCAGCAGCGACGCGTCGCCCGAGATGTGCGCCATGATCCGCAGTTCGATCTGCGAATAATCGGCCGACACGATCCGGTGGCCCGGCGAGGCGATGAACGCCTCGCGGATCCGCCGCCCCTCGGCCGTGCGCACCGGAATGTTCTGAAGATTCGGATCGTTCGATGCCAGGCGGCCCGTGACCGCGACGGCCTGCGCGTAGTTCGTGTGCACGCGGCCCGTTGACGGGTTCACCATGCGCGGCAGCTTGTCGGTATAGGTCGACTTCAGCTTCGACAGCCCGCGATGCTCGAGCAGCAGCTTCGGCAACGGGTAATCTTCGGCCAGCTTCTGCAGCACTTCTTCGTCGGTCGACGGTGCGCCGCTCGGCGTCTTTTTCACGACGGGCAACTGCAGCTTTTCGAAGAAGATCTGCCCGATCTGCTTCGGCGAGCCGAGATTGAATTCGCCGCCCGCCAGTTCGTATGCCTGCCCTTCGAGCTCGATCAGGCGCGTCGCGATTTCGGTGCTCTGCGCCTGCAGGCGGGCGTCGTCGATCAGCACACCCGTGCGCTCCATCTTGCGCAGCACGAGCGACACGGGCATCTCGATCTCGCGGTACACGTGCAAGAGGCCCGGTTCGCGCGCGACCTGCGGATACAGTGCGTGATGCAGTTGCAGCGTGATGTCCGCATCTTCGGCGGCGTATTCGGCGGCCTGCGTGAGCGCGACTTCGTCGAAGCCGATCTGCTTCGCGCCCTTGCCGGCCACGTCTTCGTACTTGATCGTCTTGACACCCAGATGACGCAGCGCAAGGCTGTCCATGTCGTGCGTGCGATGCGATTCGACCACGTACGATTCGAGCAGCGTGTCGTGCTCGATGCCGTTCAGCGCGATGTCGTAGTTCGCGAGCACCTGCGCGTCGTACTTCAGGTGCTGGCCGACCTTCTTGCGATCGGCCGATTCGAGCCACGGCTTCAGGCGTGCGAGCACCTCATCGAGCGGAAGCTGTTCGGGCATGTCGGGGCCGCGATGCGCAACCGGCAGGTACGCCGCCTTGCCCGGCTCGACCGAGAACGACAGGCCGACGAGCCGCGCGAGCATCGGGTCGAGCGCGGTCGTCTCGGTGTCGAACGCGGTCAGTGCGGCCGCGTCGATCTTCGCGAACCACGCATCGAACTGTTCCCAGGTCTGAATCGTGTCGTATTCGCGCACGACGTCGGCCGGGATCACCGGGGCCGGCTCGCCTTCCGGCGCATCGGCGCCGTTGCCTTCGGCCTGTGCGCTCTCGACTTCGCGCAGCCACGTCTTGAAGCCGTAGCGCGCGAAGATGTCGCGCAGCAAGTCGCGCGCTTCGCCGTCGGTCTTCAACGACGCCTCGATCGATTCGAGATGCGGTGCGAGATCGCAAGCCGTGTCGACGGTCACGAGCTGGCGGCCGAGCGGCAGGAAGTCGAGCGCGCGGCGCAGGTTGTCGCCGACCACGCCCTTGATCTCGCCCGCGTGTTCGATCACGCCGTCGAGGCTGTCGTACTGCGCCAGCCATTTCACGGCCGTCTTCGGCCCGCACTTCTCGACGCCCGGCACGTTGTCGACGGTGTCGCCGATCAGTGCGAGGTAGTCGATGATGCGCTCCGGCGGCACGCCGAACTTCGCGATCACGCCGTCGCGGTCGAGCGTCTCGTTGGTCATCGTGTTGACGAGCGTGACGTGGTCGGTGACGAGCTGCGCGAGATCCTTGTCGCCGGTCGACACGATCACGTTCATCCCGTGCCGCTCGGCTTCGCGCGCGAGCGTGCCGATCACGTCGTCGGCCTCGACGCCTTCGACCATCAGCAGCGGCCAGCCGAGCGCGCGCACCGCGCCGTGGATCGGTTCGACCTGCAATGCGAGGTCGGGCGGCATCGACGGACGGTTTGCCTTATAGTCGGCATAAAGGTCGTCACGGAACGTCTTGCCCTTTGCATCGAACACGCAAGCGCTATACTCTGCACTGACTTCCTTGCGCATACGGCGCAGCATGTTGATGATTCCGTAGAGCGCTCCGGTCGGCTCCCCGCCAGGGCCACGCAAATCAGGCATCGCATGGTAAGCCCGATACAGATAGCTCGAACCGTCAACCAATAGCAGGGTCTTACCTTCCAGATTTCGTTCTTCAGGCATTATGAACAAGAGAAAAGTGATTCCGAGTCTGCGTTCGCTCGCAGATCAAGAACGCGCGACGGCCAAGAAGGCGCGCGCATCGTGGCAGATGTTCACGATTATGGCAGAGTTTATCGAGGCGACCGAGTACCTGTCGGAGATCCGCCCGGCTGTCAGCATCTATGGTTCTGCCCGCCTCAAACCCGATACGCCGCACTACAAGCTCGCCGCGCAGATCGCGCGCAAGCTGTCCGACGCCGGCTTCGCCGTGATCTCCGGCGGCGGCCCCGGCATCATGGAAGCGGCGAACAAGGGCGCGCACGCCGGCAAGGCGCCGTCGGTCGGCCTGAACATCGAGCTGCCGCACGAACAGGCCGGCAACCACTATCAGGACATCTCGCTGCGCTTCCGCCACTTCTTCACGCGCAAGGTCACGTTCGTGAAGAATTCGGATGCGGTGATCGTGATGCCGGGTGGCTTCGGCACGCTCGACGAACTGTCGGAAGTGCTCACGCTGATCCAGACGAAGAAGTCGCGCCTCGTGCCGATCATCCTCGTCGGCAGCGAGTTCTGGAAGGGGCTGCTGCAGTGGTTCCGCGATCAGTTGATCCCGATGGGCCTCATCAATCCGGAAGACATGGACCTGATGCAGGTGATCGATGATCCCGACCAGGTGCTCGACGCGGTGCTCGCGTTCTACGAGGACAGCGGCGAGGAAGAAGGTTCGGACGATGAAGGCCATCCGCCGCGCCCCGAAGAAGACCGGATGTTCTACCTGTAATCCATCCGTGACGATCGCCGGCCCGACGGCCGGCGCGCCCCTCCCGCGCGGCAGACGTGGCGATTCCGCCACCTGCCGCGTGTCACTTTGTAACGCGCCATTAATCGGGCTTCGTGGCCGCGCGCCACCGAATGTCAATTCCGCGCAGCAGGTGCCGTGCGGCGCGCGCCATCATCCGCGCACGTTGGCCGCCATTGTCAAATGACACGGCCTGACGCCCGCATCCGGCACCTGCCGGCCGCTAATCCTCCGTAACAACCCCGCCTCGCGTTTTCCGTCGCGCGCCAGCACACTGCATGTGTCGGTGCGGCGTTTCCCCCGGTGGAACGGTCCCCCTCGCTTCCATCGCGTCGCGCCGGCCTCTTACAACGACATCACGGAAAAGAACATGCAACGCTCGCTGATCGCCCTTGCCTTCGCCGGCCTTGGCCTTTCGCTGTCCGGCCTCGCCCACGCCGTCAACGTCGACGTCAACATCGGCACGCCCGCACCGGTCGTCGTCGCGCCCGCGCCCGTCGTGGTCGCCCCGGCGCCCGCCGTGATCGTCGGCTGGCATGGCGACCGCTACTGGGACGGCCGTCGCTACTGGGAACGCCGCGAGTGGGAAGATCACGAGCGTCATCACGGCCACGGCGATCGCGGCTATCACTGCCCGCCGGGACACGCGAAGAAGGGTGAGTGCTGAGCGACCGAGCGCGGCATTCATCGGCCCGCACACTGACGCGAAAAGAAGAAGGTCGCACGCAAACTTCCGTTCGTGTGCGGCCTTTGTCGTTGCAGACCCGGCTGCACAAGATTCATCGCGGATTTACCGGGGAACGCGGAGCGAATCTCAAGAAGGATGGATTCGGCGTCGCGCTTTGCCGGGCTTGCTCGGCGCGGTGCTCCCCGGCCTTTTCCTGCCCGACAGGCTTCGCAACTCGCAGGCCGACTGCGCGCGCGGATCTTTTGACGAACCGTCAGCGCAGATCGGCGCGAAGGTCACGCACACCGCGCCCTGTCCTCTGACGCAGGAGCGCACCCAACGTCGCCCCGTCGACGTAGCCCACCTGAGCGGCCACGGCTTCCAGGTCCATGCCGCCATGGAGAAGCGATTGGGCGTGCTCCACGCGCAGGTCCTGGAAATACGACAGCGGGGATTTTCCGAGTATGGCTTGGCATCGCCGCTGCAATGAGCGCGTACTGGTCCCTACCGCGGAAGCGGCGTCCTGCAGGGAGAATCCGTCCTTGAGATGATCCCTTGCCCAGCGCTCGAAACGCAGGACGAGAGGATCGGCCTGCGCCAAATGGTTGGGGATGATGTATTGCGCCTGCGATGAACGCAGGTCGGCGAGCAGATATCGCGAGACCATAACGGCCAACTCCGGACTCGCTTTGCGAATCAGCCAAAGCGCAAGGTCCAGATGCCCCATCGCCGCGCCGGCTGTGACGCCGATATCGGTCGGCACCAGCATTCGCGACTCTTCGAGCCGCACCTTGGGGAAGCGTTGCCGGAACAGCGGCGCAAGCCACCAGGTCGTCGTCGCCTCGCGATCATCGAGAAGACCTGTTTCGGCGAACACGAACGTCCCGATACACGACGTGGCGATCTTCGCGCCCTGCTCATGCCACCTCCTGAGCTCCCCAACGGCCTGCTTTACGTCAGGCCGCTCGAGCGCCGGAATCAGAAGCTCCGGTGTCGAGGTCGCCAGGGCGGGAAGGATCACCCAGTCCGGCATCAACACCGACGTGATGGGCTGCACGGGGATCACCAGCCCGCCATGGGTCCGCACCTTCTTGCGTACGCCCACGACGCTGATTTCAAACGGTCGTTGCCGGCCCTCCCGGGCCGCGAAACCGTTCGCGAGCCTAAGCGCATCGAGCATCGCCGTGTACCCGGTGTCGAACACTCCATCGAGCGCGATCAGCGTAATTCGCATGGCGTAAACGACCTAAAAGTTGGCATTTACGACTGTACCTTCTTTCGAGGGCGGGGACTAGACTCAGCCTCGTCGATTCAACAAGGAGACGACAGATGAAAGTTTTCGCAATCGGAAAGGGCGTGAAACCGATCACGGACGAAGTTCGGCAGCAAATCATGCCGAAGGAAGTCCCCCACACGCTCAAGCTCTACCTCGAAGGCAAGATCGAGCAGTTTTACTTTATCGACGGAAACCCGGGGGTGGTCTTCCTGATGAGCGCCGAATCGGTCGATGAAGCCAAGGCGATTGTGGGCGCGATGCCCCTCGCGGCCGAGGGCTTTCTCGACTTCGAGTTCCTGCCGGTCGGCCCGCTCAAGCCCCTCGGTATGCTGCTTCAGGGCTAACAGACCCGATGGCGCCGTCAATCGTGCTGCCCATTTTTGACGGCGCACCGGGCTGCTTTGATGCGGCAGCAACCGCTGCTGACGATGAAGTCGACAACGGAGCTTCGCTACCCGGCCCCTGGTTGTCGGTCGACGCCCCCTCAATGGCCGCGTGTGAAACGAACCTGCCCTTCCAGTGACGACTCTGGCGAAGGGGGCAAGCGAGCGCATCTGGCCGATCGCCAACGGACTTCCTCGCGCCTTCCCGGACATCCGCGATGAACAAAAAAACCGCCGGCACCCAAGTGTCTGGCGGTTTTTTGCTGCTGACCGGCTGCTCGTCGGACGTCAAACTGCGCGTCCATGATACCGAGCGTGGCGGCAATCTTGTCGCGCGTCGACTTACGCAGCTTCTCGCTGCTTTCCTGTCGATCGTACGCGGACTGACTGATGCCGAGTCGCGTCGCGACTTCGACCTGCGTCAGCCCGAGATATTTGCGCCACGCGCACAGGGGCGTCGCCCCGTCGACCGTTGTGCTGACGACCCGACCCGCCGCATTGATGCGGGCAAGTTGGACGCGGACGCTCCCCGACTCCGCCGGGGACCGTCACACAGCGATCGCTCGTTACTGAAACGCCACTTCCGCAAAGCTCCGCAACTTCCGGCTATGCAGCTTGTCGAGCCCGTTCGTGCGCAGGATCTCCATCGCCCTCACGCCGATCTGCAGATGCTGGTCGACCTGCCCGCGATAGAACGTGTCGGCCATGCCCGGCAGTTTCAGCTCGCCGTGCAGCGGCTTGTCCGACACACACAGCAGCGTGCCGTACGGCACGCGGAAGCGGAAGCCGTTCGCAGCGATCGTCGCGCTTTCCATGTCGAGCGCGATCGCGCGGCTCTGCGACAGGCGCTGCACGGGTTCGCGATGGTCGCGCAGCTCCCAGTTGCGGTTGTCGACGCTCGCGACCGTGCCCGTACGCATCACGCGCTTCAGCTCGACACCATCAAGTTGCGTGACGTCGGCCACCCCGCGCTCGAGCGCGAGCTGCACTTCGGCCAGCGCCGGAATCGGCACCCACAGCGGCAGGTCGGCATCGAGCACGTGATCCTCGCGCACGTAGCCGTGTGCGAGCACGTAATCGCCGAGACGCTGCGTGTTGCGCAACCCCGCGCAGTGACCGAGCATCACCCACGCGTGGGGACGCAGCACCGCGATGTGATCGGTGATCGTCTTCGCGTTCGACGGGCCGACGCCGATGTTGACCATCGTGATCCCGCTGCCGTCCGCGCGCTTCAGGTGATACGCGGGCATCTGCGGCAGGCGCGGCGGCGCGGCGCCCTCGGCCAGCTCGCTGCCGAGGTTCGCGTTGTAGGTGACGACATCGCCCGGCTCGACGAACGAGCTGTACTGGCTCCGGTAGGCACGCACCTCGGGATCGTCGCTCTCCGTCATCACCGTGCGGCCCAGCTTCACGAACTCGTCGATGTAGAACTGGTAGTTCGTGTAGAGCACGTAGTTCTGGAAATGCGTGGGCGACGTCGCCGTGTAGTGGCGCAGCCGGTGCAGCGAGAAGTCGACGCGCGCGGCCGTGAACAGCGCGAGCGGATGCGGCTCGCCCGGCGCCGGCTCGAACGTGCCGTTGACGATGCGATCGTCGAGATACGACAGGTCGGGCGTGTCGAAGATGTCGCGCATCGCGAGCAGGCGGTCGCGGTCGAGCTCGCCCTCGAGATGGATGCCTTCCGGAAACGCGAAATGGATCGGAATCGGCTGCGACGACACGCCGATCTCGATCTTCACATGGTGGTTCTTCGCCAGCAGGCGCAGCTGCTCGCGATAGTAGTTTGCGAAGAGATCGGGGCGCGTGACCGTCGTCTCGAATACGCCGGGGCCCGCGACGAAACCGTACGAGCGGCGCGAATCGACATGCGTGTTGACGTCGGTGCGAATCCGTACGAACGGGTAGCACGCGCGCACGTGCTCGGTAATCGATTCGTGGCGGCGATAGCGCGCGAATGCGTCGCGCAGGAAGCCCGTGTTCGTGTCGTAAATGGCGGACAGCCGCGCGACGGCGGCGATCGGATCGTCGAAAGCCTCGACCGGCGGGCTCTCGGGCGTCAGCACTCGGTGCCGGCGGCTCAAATCGTTCTTCATTTTCATCACCTCGTCTGATCCGACGACATTACCACGGAACCCGGTCGCCTTTATGGCTGCCCCTACGCACGCGAGGGCCGGATGGGGCGCAGTATTTGCTAAAATCGGTGGGTTCACTGGAGACTCATCATGAAGCCGCTCATTCTCGTCGCCGCTGCCGCCGCGTTTGCCGCCGCCAGCGTCGCTTACGCCGCCGGCGGCACGCCCGACGCCGACGCGCAGGCTCGGGCCGAGGCCAACGAGGCCGCCGGCCTGCCCGATCTCCGCAAGATCAACCGGCCGGGCGCCGAAGTCACGTCGAAAGTCGACTTCGCCGATATCCGCCGCACGCCGAGCTTTCACGAAAAGAGCAAGAACGGCACCGAAGTCACCGAGTACCGCGATCGAGGCAAGCCGGTCGAGATCGACGTGAAGTCGAACTTCGGCACGCGCTACCAGATGAGCTCGACGCCCGACACGTCGCCGAAGCCGCACGACGCGGGCATCCCGATCACGCGCCTGCCGTCGCTGAACCTGCGCTACTGATTCCTGGGCGCGCGGCATCGAACGCCGCGCGCCGCCTCCCTTCACCTGATGTCGCGACGCACGCCGCCCGCGTGCCGACACCCTGACCTGACGCATCTCGCATGGCCGTTTTCACTGCTGTTTCCGACTCCGATCTCGCGCAATGGATGCGCCACTACGAACTGGGCGACGTGCTTGCGTTCCGCGGCATTCCGTCCGGTATCGAAAACAGCAATTTCTTCCTGACGACGACGCGCGGCGAGTACGTCCTCACGATCTTCGAAAAGCTCACGGCGCAGCAACTGCCGTTCTATCTCGACCTGATGCGCCATCTGGCCGGCCACGGCGTGCCGGTGCCGGATCCGATCCCGCGTGACGACGGCGCGCTGTTCGGCGAGCTGCACGGCAAGCCGGCCGCGATCGTCACGAAGCTCGAAGGCTCGGCCGAACTGGCGCCGGGCGTCGAACACTGCATCGAGGTCGGGCAAATGCTCGCGCGCCTGCACCTCGCCGGCCGCGACTATCCGCGCAACCAGCCGAACCTGCGCAGCCTGCCGTGGTGGCAGGAGAACGTGCCCGCGATCGTGCCGTTCATCACGGATGAGCAGCGCGCGCTGCTGGAAGGCGAACTCGCGCACCAGGCCAGCTTCTTCGCGTCGGACGACTACGCGGCGCTGCCGGCCGGGCCATGCCATTGCGACCTGTTCCGCGACAACGTGCTGTTCGCTCACGCAGCGCCCGGCACCGGCCACGCCGTGCGGCTCGGCGGCTTCTTCGACTTCTATTTCGCGGGCTGCGACAAGTGGCTGTTCGACGTCGCGGTCACGGTCAACGACTGGTGCGTCGACCTCGCGACCGGCGTGCTCGACGTCGCGCGCGCCGACGCGCTGCTGCGCGCGTACCAGACGGTCCGGCCGTTCACGGCCGAGGAGCGCCGCCACTGGAGCGACATGCTGCGCGCGGGCGCGTACCGCTTCTGGGTGTCGCGCCTGTACGACTTCTACCTGCCGCGCGCGGCCGAGATGCTCAAGCCGCACGACCCCGGCCATTTCGAACGCATCCTGCGCGAGCGCATCGCGCATACGCCCGCGCTTCCCGAGATCCAAACCGCATGCAACTGATCGAAGTGCCCGCCAAAACGGGCTATGTCTGGTTCCGTCAAGGCGTCTGGCTGTTCCGCCGGAACCCGCTCGCGTTCATCACGCTGTTCTTCACGTACCTGCTGGCGATCACGCTGATATCGATGGTGCCCGTGATCGGCTCCGCGCTGCCGCTGGTATTCATTCCCGGCGTCGCGGTCGGCTTCATGGCCGCGTGCCGCGACACGGTGGCCGGCAAGCCCGTGATGCCGACGATCCTCGTCGACGGCTTCCGCTCGTACGGCACCGTCGCAACCCAGCGGCTGCTCGTGCTCGGCGTGATCTACGTCGCGTCGATGGTGGTCGTGTTCGCCGCTTCGTCGTTCGTGGACGGCGGCGCGCTGTTCCACGTGATGATGGGCGCGGCGGACGAAGCAAGCACGACGCCGGAAGCGCTCGCCGCGCAAGGCACGCTCGGCGCGCTGTTCTTCGCGACGCTGCTCTACCTGCCGGTCGCGATGCTGTTCTGGTTCGCGCCGGTGCTGGTCGCGTGGCATGACGTCCCGCCCGCCAAGGCGCTGTTCTTCAGCGTCGTGAGCTGCTGGCGCAATCGCGGTGCGTTCGTCGTGTACGGCGTGCTGTGGTTCGCGGTCGCGCTCGGCACGTCGCTCGCGCTGTCGCTGCTGCTGCAGGCGCTCGGCGCCGGCGCCTATGCGCTGACGATCATGATGCCGGTGACGATCATCATCGTCACGATGCTGTACTGCTCGTTCTACGCGACCTATCGCGGCTGCTTCGGCGTACAGGAACCGGGCGCGACGACCACCACGTCGGGCCGCTGAAGTCTCTGCGGCCGGCGCGCGTCGCCGGCCCGCCGTTCTCCGCGCCGGGTGGCCTCCCGGCGCTCCTCCCTTCCCCCGCCTCCGTCAGCCACCACTCGCCGCCGATCGCCCCTGTTCATCCCGATCTTTTGCGCGCAAAATAATTTGCGTACAAATTGTTAGCGCGTTCGCCGCGCCGCCCGAATCATGGACCGCCTGCCTCCGCTGCCCCAGACACTCGACGAGCAACTCTGCTTCGCGCTCTACTCGACTTCGCACGCAATGACGAAGGCGTACAAGCCGCTGCTCGACAAGCTGTCGCTGACCTATCCCCAATATCTCGCGATGCTCGTGCTGTGGGAACGCGACGACATCGCCGTCAAGGACATCGCCGCGCGGCTCGACCTCGACCCGGCCACGGTCACGCCCCTGCTGAAGCGGCTGGAGGCGCTCGGCTACGTCGAGCGCGTGCGCAACGCGGCCGACGAACGCATCGTGAACGTACTGGTGACGCCGGAAGGCCGTGCGTTGAAGGAGCGCGCGCGCTCGGTGCCCGCCGATCTCTTCTGCGCGATGCAGCAATCCCCCGACTTCCTGGTCAGGCTGCGCGCCGATCTTCAGCAGTTGCGCGACGCACTCTCGGCTGCCAACGAACGCTGACAGGCGGGCTTCGATGAACCGGCCCGGTACTGCCGGGCCTCTTCTTCAAAAATTCATTTGCACACAAATGATTTGTGTTCTATTGTTTGTGGGTGGCCGGCGACACCCCGTTCGACCGGGCCGCTTTTCCTCCCTTTTCCAGACAGGAGCTGCACGATGAACATTCTGTACAAGACCAGCGCCACGAGCACGGGTGGCCGCGACGGCCGCGCGGTATCCGCTGACAACAAGCTGGAAGTGAAGCTGGCCGCGCCGCGCGAACTCGGCGGCACGGGCGCGGAAGGCACGAATCCGGAGCAGCTGTTTGCCGCAGGTTACTCGGCCTGTTTCCTGAGCGCGATGAAATTCGTCGCCGGCCAGGACAAGAAGGCACTGCCGGCCGACACGCAGGTCACGGCGGAAGTCGGCATCGGCCCGAACGACGCAGGCGGCTTCGGGCTCGACGTCGAACTGCGCGTATCGCTGCCGGGGTTCGACAAGGCCGACGCGCAAGCGCTGGTCGAAAAGGCGCACCACGTGTGCCCGTATTCGAACGCGACGCGTAACAACGTGCCGGTGCGCCTGACGGTCGTCTGACGCGACACAAGGCCTGGAATGCAAAAAGGGCGCGTGCGGCATGGTGCCGCACGCGCCCTTTTCTGCTGCGTGACTCGCCGGGGCGGCGGGCCTGGCTGCCCGCCCTGCGCTTCTTAGCGCGAACCGAACGTGTACGGGCGGTTCATCGCCGCTTCGCGGTCGATCTTGCGCATGCGGAATTCGAGATCATAGATGTCGGTCGCTTCGGCCAGGTACGCGTCGGCGCGCTCTTTCGAGGCCTTTTCAGCGTTCTTGGTCAGCATCAGGAAGAGGTGGCTCAGCAGGTACATGGTTGATCTCGCAATCCAAAGGTTCTTTGACTAGGGTTTTCCCGAATTATAGGGAAAACCCTAGTCTTTGGCCAGCGTCGATCAGAAGGTGCGTCGTTAGGTCGCCACAGTGCGGCGCTGGGTTTCGAAAAAGGCCCAGATCATCGCGCTCGCATCGGGGCCGACCGCCGCGTGGAACGGCACGGCTTCGTCGCCGCCGGCCCACGCGTGGTCGAGCCCTTTCACATGACAGAGCCGCACGACCGGCTCGCCGTCGCGGCAGACATCGGTGATCTGCGCGCCCGCGTCGCGCGTCTCGACCCGTTCGCCGCCGCGCAACGCGCCGCGGCTGTCGGCAAGCCCATTCAGGCGCATGAACTGCACGGTCAGCTGGTCGGCATTCTTCGGCGCGACCACGTGGTCACCGTCGCCCTGGACAACCAGCGCCGGCATGCCCGGATAGGCGGCGGCATCGACCAGCGCGTCGACGGCCGCAGCCGGGTTCTGGCGCACGCCGCGCCGCATCACATCCATCGCGGTAATGCCCGAGGTCGCCTCGCCGAGCGCAGGGCCCGAATGCAGCGCCACCGCCGCGAAACGGTCCGGATGGTGCAGTGCGAGAAGCGACGCGAGACCCGCGCCGGCCGACAACCCCGCGACATAGACACGCGACGCGTCGAAACCGTGTTCGTCGACAAGCGCGTCGACGAGCGACGCCACCGCGTTCACCTCGCCGCGGCCCGCGCGGTCGGTGTCTTCATACCAGTGCCAGCAGCCGTGCGCGTGCGCGCGCAGCGACTGCTCCGGATACAGCACCGCAAAGCCGTGCTTGTCGGCCAGCAGGTTCATCCGCGTGCCTTGCACGAACTCGTCGACGGACTGCTGGCAGCCGTGCAGCATCACCACGAGCGGCATCGCGCCACGCCGGCGGCCCGGCGGCACGTAGAGGCCGTAGGCAAGATGCTGGACGAGGCGCCCGAGCGCGGGGGCCATCGGATGTTCGCCGCGCGTCCACTCGCCGGCCGCCCATGCGGCCGCGCGTGGTCGCACGCGCGATTCGCGCGGCGGGGACAGATCGGATACGGCGGTGGAGGCCGCGGCCTCGAGGGCATCACGTGTGATGCGCTGCGCTTCGCGCGCCGAGCGCTTGGCGGCCGGAGACAGCATGCGTTTCATGCCGCCCAGCCACACCTTGGTCAGACTTTTGGTCATCGATCGGGCTCGCAGTCAGGAAAAATAGGGGCACCACAGCGGATGCATCGTTCGTCTTTGTGCAATGCACCATAACATTGTTTCTCGGATTTTTCCTGCATGCGGATAGTTCCCGGCCGCGCAAAAAACGGGGCTCATGCGCACGCGGCGCTATACTGAAGTTTCGCCGCTTGTATCCGTTGTAGTCGTTCTTTCCGGCTCGCGCGTTGATTTAAGCATCCTCCCCGCCTTCGTTCGTCCCCTTCCCGATGTTCGACCTGTCGTCTCACCTGTGGATCATGATCACCGCGTTCGGCGGCGCCGGCCTGACCTTGCCGCTCGCGATCACGATCGCCGTCTGGCTCGCGCTCGGCTACTCGTGGCAGCGCGCGGCCGCGTGGCTCGGCGTGCTCGCGGCCGCGATCGGCGTGGTCGCGCTCACGAAGATCGCGTTCCTCGGGTGGGGGATCGGCATCCGCAAGTGGGATTTCACGGGGTTCAGCGGCCATGCGATGCTGTCGACGTCGGTCTATCCGGTCGCGATTTTCCTCGCGCTGATCCGCACCCGCGCGCCGGTGCGAATCGCCGGCATCGCGCTCGGGCTCGCGGCCGGCGTCGCGGTCGGCGTGTCGCGCGTCGCGCTCGACGCGCATTCGCCGTCCGAATCGATCACCGGCTGCATCGTCGGTGCGATTGCCGCGATCGCGTTCATCGCCGGTTCGTGGCGCGCGGTGCCGCACCGCTGGTCGGTGCCCGCGGTCGTTGCGAGCCTCGCGCTCGTCACCGTGGCGCTGCACGGCATCACGGTGCCGTCGCACCGCTGGGTCACCAAGGTGGCGCTGCAACTGTCGGGCCACGAGCGTCCGTTCGTCCGCGCGCGCTGGAAGGCCAACCCGAACTACCGCCCTGCTTCGCAGCCGTCGTCGCTGCAGCGCACCCAATCGTCGCCGCAAACGCTCCGTACGTGACCGGCCACCCGGCCGCCGCGTTCGCCACTTTTCACGTCTGATCATTACATGCTCGCCGTCGCATGAGCGGTATGTCGAGCGTTATAACCCGCCCTATATTACGATTACGGTTTCCACCCATTCAAAACGAATCCACCATGCGCTCAACCGTCCGTCCGCTTCGCCGCACCCTGCTTCGCCTGCTGCCGATCGCCACGCTTGCCGTTGCCGGTATCGCGTTCAGCGCGCCCGCGTCTGCTGCCGACGAACTGGTCGTGTCGGCCGCCGCCAGCCTGACGAACGCATTCAAGGCCGTCGGCGACGCGTACGAGAAGCAGCATCCGGATACCAAGGTGCTGTTCAACTTCGGCGCGTCGGACGTGCTGATGCAGCAGATCGCCAAGGGCGCGCCGGCCGACGTGTTCGCGTCGGCCGACCAGAAGGCGATGGATCGTGCGGCGGACGAAAAGGTGATCGTGCCCGGCACGCGTCGCGATTTCGCGGCGAACTCGCTCGTGCTGATCGTGCCGGCGGACAGCAAGGCCGCCGCGCCGACGTCGCTGAACGACCTGACCGCGCCCGGCGTGAAGCGCATCGCGTATGGCGACCCGGCATCGGTGCCGGTCGGCCGCTACACGGAAGGCGCGCTGCGCGCGGCCGGCGTGTGGGATGCCGTCAGCGCGAAGGGCGTACTGGCCGCCAACGTGCGCCAGAGCCTCGACTATGTCGCGCGCGGCGAAGTCGATGCGGGCTTCGTGTTCGGCACCGATGCCGCGATCATGCCGGGCCGCGTGAAGGTCGCGCTGACGGTGCCGACGAAGGCGGCCATCACCTATCCGATCGCCGTGGTCAAGGACAGCCGCCACGCCGCGCAGGCGCAGTCGTTCATCGACTTCGTCGCGTCGCCGCAGGGCCAGGCCGTGCTGTCGACGTTCGGCTTCAAGCCCGCGGGCAAGTGAGCGTAGCGCGATGCAAGACGCCTGGGTACCGCTGCTGCTGTCGTTGAAGGTTGCCGGCTGGGCAACCGCGCTCGACATCGTGCTCGGCGTCGCGGCCGCGTTCATGCTCGCGCGCTGGCGCTCGCCGCTGCGCGACGTCGTCGATTCCGTGCTGACGCTGCCGCTCGTGCTGCCGCCGACGGTACTCGGGTATTACCTGCTCGTGCTGCTCGGCCGGCGCGGCGTGTTCGGCGCGTGGCTCGACACGCTCGGCATCGAGCTCGTCTTCACGTGGCAAGGCGCGGTGATCGCATCGATGGTCGTCGCGTTTCCATTGATCCTGAAGTCGGCACGGGCTGCATTCGAAGGCGTCGATCCGCACCTCGAACGCGCGGCGCGCACGCTCGGGCTCGGCGAAGCCGCGGTGTTTTTCCGCGTGACGCTGCCGCTTGCCACGCGCGGCATTCTCGCGGGTGCGCTGCTCGCGTTCGCGCGCGCGCTCGGCGAGTTCGGCGCGACGCTGATGATCGCGGGCAACCTGCCCGGCCGCACGCAGACGCTGTCGGTCGCGATCTACGCGGCCGTCCAGGCCGGCGACGACAATACGGCCAACTTCCTCGTGCTGGTGACGTCGATCACCTGCGTGCTCGTGCTGCTCGCGACCGGCTGGCTCGTGCCGTCGCGTGCCCGGCGGGACCAGCTGACATGAAGCGCTCGCCTCGTTCATCGTCTTTCGCTATCGAGCGGCTTCGACGGAGGCACGCATGAGCCTCGTCGTCGACATCCGCAAGACCTACGCAAACGCCGAGCGCCGCTTCACGCTCGACATGTCGTTCACGGCAACGACGCAGCGCGTCGTGCTGTTCGGGCCGTCCGGTGCGGGCAAGAGCATGACGCTGCAGGCGATCGCCGGCCTGCTGTCGCCCGACGAAGGCACGATCACGCTGAACGGCGAAGCGCTGTTCGACGCCGCGCGCCGCATCGACGTGCCGACCCGCGAGCGGCGCGTCGCGTACCTGTTCCAGGATTACGCGCTGTTTCCACATCTGAACGTGCGCCAGAACATTGCCTTCGGGCTCACGTCGGGGCTGCGCAACCCGCGCGCGAAGATCGTGCCGCCGGAAGTCGCGTACTGGCTGCAGGCGTTCGATCTCGAGGCGCTCGCGGGGCAGTATCCGTCGCAGCTGTCGGGCGGGCAGAAACAGCGCGTCGCGCTCGCGCGCGCACTGGTCGCGCAGCCGCGGATCCTGCTGCTCGACGAACCGTTCGCGGCGCTCGACGGCGCAATGCGCCAGCGCATGCGTCACGAGCTCGCCGAGCTGCAGGCGCGGCTCGATATCCCGATGGTGCTGATCTCGCACGATCCCGACGATGTCGCCGCGTTCGGCGACCAGGTCGTGCAGTTGAGCGAAGGACGCGTGCAGGCGACTCCGCCGCACGCCGAGTGGCCGACGCGCGTCACATGAGCGCGCGAGGCCGTGGTCGTGGCAGGCAGTTGGAGCCTGAGAGAAGCCGCGCGTAGCGGCATAGGCTGAAAGCGGAAACGAAGCCGGTGCCGTGCAGGCGCTGTGCGATGCCGGCTTCGCCCCGCCCGTCACACGATCGTCGCCGCGCGCCGCCCGGCCAGCCTCGTCAGCCCGTCACCGCAAGAATCACGCTCGACGCCTTGAACAGCGCGATCGCCCGTCGTCCTGCGTCGAGTTGCAACGCCTCCACGCTGTCGTTGGTCACGACGGCCGTCAGTGTCCCGCCGCCGTCGAGCGCCAGCGTCACCTCGCTGTTCACCGCGCCCGCGGCAACGGTTTCCACGCTGCCGCGCAATTGATTCCGCGCGGACACTTTCAGCTCGGGCTCGCCATCGTCGACCGCGAGCACGACCCACGACGCCTTCACCAGCGCGCAGGCGTCCGTGCCGACCTGCAGGCCGAGCGCATCGGCACTCTCGTGCGTCAGCACGGCAACGATCGGCTGTCCGCCGGGCAGCGTGAGCGTGACTTCGTCGTTGACGGTGCCGCGCACGATCGATGCGACCTTGCCGAACCACTGGTTGCGCGCGCTGGTCTTCATCCCGATCCGGCCGATCAGCGCCCAGTCGACGTCGAACCCGGCTACGGCCGCGCTCGCGGCCTCGATGAACCGGCGATGCTCGCGCTCGATCGTGCGGAACGCGGCGATCAGCGAAGTGGCGCGCGGCGTCAGCGTCGTACCGCCGCCGCCCTTGCCGCCCGTCGAGCGTGCGACGAGCGGTTCGCCGGCAAGATTGTTCATCGTGTCGACCGCATCCCACGCGGCCTTGTAGCTGAGGCCGACGGCCTTCGCCGCGCGCGTGATCGAACCGGTGTCGCCGATCGCCGCGAGCAATGCAATGCGCGTGGCGCCGCCGAGCGTCTGCTCGCCGGCGCGCAGCCACAGCTCGCCGCCCAGTTCGAGCGGTTCGGCGGACGGGGAAGAATGCGGTGCGTCGGTCATCGGGATGCGTGCGAAAATCGGGCGGCCATTATAGTCAGCGCGTGCCGGTCAACCCGGCTTGCCGTCGAGCTTCGGCGGCCGCAGGCTGGCCAGCAGCGTCTCGGCATCGCGCGCCGCGCGCTGCTCGAGCGCCGCGCCGTAGCCACGCACGAACCCGAGCTGGTACGGCGGCGCAGCCAATTTTTCGAGATGCTGCAGCGCGACCATCGTGTCGTTCGCTTCGCCGAGCACGCTCTGCACGCGCGTGAGCGTCTTGACCGTCTCGGTGCGCGTGCGGCGCGACGCCAGCGATGCGAAGAATTCGAGCGCATAACGCAGCCGCTTCGCATCGATCCGCACCTGATGGCGCGCGGCCGTGTCGAGCGACGTCAGCGACGGCGACGCGTACAGATGACCGAACAGCCGCCGCACGCGCTTCGTCGCATGGCGCCGCAGCGACGGCGCGTCGCCGTCTTCGGCCGTCGGCAGCGCAAGCGAGCTCAGCCACTCGAGCCAGCCGAGCGCCAGCCGCGCATAGCGAGCCGAATGCAGCGCCTGGCGCAACTCGACCCGCGCGGCCGCGCACTGCGCGCGCGCGGCGTCGAGCGTGCCGTTCCACTCGCCGTCGCCGCCGTCGGCCGCGATCAGCGCGGGCAGGCTTTCGGTCGCGAACACGTCCCAGTCGCGCACCGTGCCGAGCAGCGAGGCAAGCCAGCGCAGGTCGACACCGAGCGTGTCGCGCCACTGGCGGTCGGCAAAGCGCGGGAAGAAGCGCATCAGCGTGCGCAGGCGGCGCAGCGCGACACGCATCTGGTGCACGAATTCGGGATCGTCATGCTCGAGCACCCCGCCCTCGTTGCCGAGCCATTGCGCGGTGATGTCGCCGGACAGCGCGAACAGCGCGGCGCGCTGCGTGCGCACGCCGGTCAGGTCGACGGGCTTGGCCTTGATGGGCGCGTCGGCGGCCGGCTCGGCCGCGCAGGCGCGATCGATCACGCTCGTCAGTTGCACGAATGCGGGCCACGCGCCGCTCAATTCGCGCGCCGCGGCAAACAGCGCATGCAGCGCGGCGGTACGCGCGGGCAGCGTCTCCCAGTCAGGCGCCGCAAGGCGCAGCTCGACGACGCGGCGCTGCGGCTCGCTGCCGCGATCCAGCGTGACGTCGTCGAGCGTCATCTCGACCACGACGCCGCTGTCGTCGGCCCAGCGCCCGCGCCGCCGTTCGCTGACGAGGCGCAGCGCCGACGATCCCGGCTGCACGCTCGGGGCCGGGGGCACTGCGGCGTCGGGTGCGACGCCATCCACTTCATCTGCCGGTGCATCGGCGTCGGCCGCGGCAGCCGCCTCGGGCACGGGCAGCGGCATCGCGACGGCGATGCCCGCATGCTCCGCGTCGAACAGTTCGCGCGCCGTGACGCCGGGCGCAAACGCCTTCGTGCGCGACGCGACCACACGTCTTCCATGTGCATTCGACTCGACCCAGGTCCACCAGCTCGCGCCGGGGCTCAACTCGGCCTCCTCGATCTGGCAAGGCTCGATCGTCACGCGCTCATGGCCGCGGCGCATCCGGACCTGCGGGCAGATCCGCCACGCGCGCACGAGTTCGGCGCCGAAATCACGCTGCGCCCCCCGGGCGCGACTCGCGGCCTTGACCGGCCACCCTTCCAGCGACAGCGACAACACGATTTCCAGCACACGCGACATGGAGGCTCCTGCACATGAAGAATCGCCGGCGCATCGTCCGCGCCGGCGTCATCCGTGAAGCTGCTTCCATAGTACACGTCGTCAAAACTCGCAGGCGACGATCTGGCCCTGTCGCGCTGTCGCAGGTCAAACGGCGTATTGCGCGAGGCCGTTGCCGAACGACCAGTCCTCCTTCAACACCTCGACAAGACTGATGAATACGTCCTGCTGCCGCACGCCCGGCTGCTGCGCGAGATTGTCCGCGATCGCCCGGTACAGCGCCCGCTTCTGCTCGAGCGTACGCGTGTTGTTCGCGGTGATCTGGATCATCACGAGATCGTCGCTGCGTTCGATATCGAGGTAGTGACGACCGAACACGAAGTTCTCGGCCGCATGCTCGGTGACGACCATGAAGATGTCGTCCTCGGGCACGTTGAACGTGTGCATCAGCGCGCGATGCACGCCATCGACGAGCGCCGCACGGTAGGCGGCCGGCTTGCCTTCGCGGACTGCGATACGGGTGAATGGCATGGTCCTGCTCCTGTCGGTGAAGTTGACGTTGAAGAACGGAAACACAGCGTCAGGTTAGGCGCGCCGAACTATAATGAAAAGTCATCGATGAATATTTCATCCATTTACATCGAAAATGAAAGTCCTTGATCTCGATGCCGTTCGCGCGTTCGTGCTGGTCGCCGATCTCGCCAGCTTCACGCGCGCCGCCGATGCGCTCGGTACCACGCAATCGGCCGTCAGCCTGAAGCTGAAGCGGCTGGAGGCCCATCTCGGCAAGCCGCTGCTCGCGCGCACGCCGCGCGTCGTCAAACTGGCCGCCGACGGCGAGAATTTCCTGCAGGCCGCCCGCGCGCTGCTCGATGCGCACGATCATGCGCTGGGCGCGATCTCGGCCGGCACGCACCGGCTGTCGCTCGGCGTCAGCGAGCACGTCGCCGTGCCCGACCTGCCGGCCGTGCTCACGAGCCTGCATCGGCAGGATCCGGGGTTGTCGCTCGAAATGCACCTCGGCACCTCGACGAACCTGCTCGCGCAATACGACGAACGCCGGTTCGATGCGGTAATCGTGCGGCACGAGCCGGGCGAAGACCCGCCGCGCGAAGACGGCACGCTGCTGTTTTCCGAACCGCTGGCCTGGCTCGCCGCGCCGGACTGGGTGCCGCGCGCGGGCGAGCCGCTGCCGCTCGCGGTGCTGGCCGGCCCGTGCGGTGTGCGGGCCGCCGCGCTGCGCGCGCTCGACCACGCGGGGCGGCCGTGGCGCGAGCGCTTTACGGGCGGCGGCGTGGCGGCGGTCACGGCCGCCGCCGCCGCGGGGCTCGCCGTCTGTCCGCTGGCGCGGCGGGTCGCGCCGCGCACGCTGGTCGACGTCGGCGCGAAATTCGGGCTGCCGCCGCTGCCGCTGTCGCAGGTCGTGCTGTATTCGCGCGTACGCGACGCACGTGCCGGCGCCGCGTTGCGCAGGTTTGCCGACAGCCTTGCAATCTCGGCGTAAACTTACGGGTTTCGCCGCCCGCAATCTCCAGAAGAATTCCGATGAAGCCCGACGCCCGCAAGCACCTCCGTGCCAACCTGCTGATGCTCGCCGCCGCCGCGATCTGGGGTTCGGCTTTCGTCGCCCAGCGACTGAGCCTCGACGTGATCGGGCCGTTCCTGTTCACGGGGCTCCGTTTCCTGCTCGGCGCGCTGGTGTTGGTGCCGCTGCTGATGCTGAATACGGCGTCGCGCACGCAACTCGCGGCGATCCGCCGTGAGCCGACGCTGCTGCTGCCGGGCCTCGCGCTCGGCGGGCTGCTGGCGGTATCGATTTCGCTGCAGCAGATCGGCCTGCAGTACACGCGCATCGCCAACGCGGGCTTCATCAGCTCGCTGTACGTCGTGATCGTGCCGCTGATGGGCGTGTTCGCCCGTCACCGGATCGGCCCGGGCACGTGGTTCGGCGCGCTGCTCGCGGCAATTGGCCTGTATTTCCTCAGCATCAACGAGCAATTCTCGGTGCTGTACGGCGACTGGTTCCAGCTCGCCGGCGCCGTGATCATCGCCGCGCACGTGATGGCCGTCGGCCATTTCGCGAAGCGCCACAATCCGCTCGTGCTCGCGTTCATGCAGTTCGTCGTGTGCGGCGTGGCATGCCTCGCGGTCGGCCTCGTCATCGAGCCGGTCAGCGGCGCGATGCTGCGCAACGCGCTGCCGACGCTGCTGTACGGCGGCCTGCTGTCGGTCGGGGTCGGCTATACGATGCAGGTCGTCGCGCAACGCGACGCGGCGCCCGCGCACGCGGCCGTGATCTTCAGCATGGAAGGCGTGTTCGCGGCGATCGCCGGCTGGGCCGCGCTCGGCGAAACGCTGACGCTGCGCGCGCTCGTCGGCTGCGCGCTGATGCTGGCCGGCCTGCTCGCGTGCCAGCTGCTGCCGAACGGCGACGCCCGGAAAAAGGACGAAGACGCGCTCCCGGCGTGACAAGCACCGTCCCTATAATGGCGGTTCGCGTGACTTTCACGCCAACCGCTTCCGACAGGCCAGCTCCGTGACGTCCACTCCCGTCGATCCCGCCGCCGACGTGCTGCGCGAACGCGCAGCGCATTACGCCACCCAGGCGGCGCTGTTCCTGCGCGACCAGGCGCTCTCCACCGCGTCGCACGACCTGCGCAGCCCGCTGAACGCCATGCATAGCTGGGCGTACGTGCTCGAACGCCAGCTCGCCAACGCCGATCCGAACCTGCAGCGCGCGCTCGCGGGCATCCGCACGGGCATCGACCAGCAGGTCGCGCTGATCGACGACGTGCTCGACGCGCCGCGCGCCGAAACGCGCACGCTCGCCCTCAAGCCGCGGCCGTTCGCGCTGCGCGCGCTGTTCGACGAAACGATCGCGCTCGCGCGTTTCGCGCTCGCCGACGCACGGCAGGTCACGCTCGACGCGACGCCGCCGGACGGCGACCCGTCGTTGACCATCGACCGCGAACGCATCGCGCAGGCGCTCTGGACGATGCTGACGGCCGCGGTCGAAGCCAGCGCCGCCGGCAGCCGCGTGACGTTTTCGTGCGCTCGCGACGGCATGCAGTTCACCGCGCGCGCCACGTGTACCGTCAACGCGGACGCGCTCGCCGATCCCGCGCAACCGCATGCATTCGAATCGTTCGCACGACGCGAGATGCTGCGCGAGCGCGACGCCAAGCGCGTCGCCTGGACGCTCGCGCTTTGCCAGCGCGTCGCGCTCGCACACGGCGGCACGTTCTCGCACGACGCGTTCGCCGATGGCGCCACGGCCACGATCACGCTCTCCGTTCCCGGTGAGGTGCCGGTGTAAGCAATCGGCCGCCCTGCACATTACATATTCCTTTCTGGCTCTATACTGATGGGCCTGTCATAACCGGAGTGTTTCTTTGTTACAGATCTTCGCGCTCATCGGCGCGTTGTTCCTGGTGGCCCTGAACGGGTTCTTCGTTGCGGCCGAATTCGGCCTCGTCAAACTGCGCGCCACGCGCGTCAAGACACTCGCCCGCAAGCACGGCCTGCGCGGCCGCATCCTCGGCATCGTGCACGGCCGACTCGACGCGTATCTTTCCGCGTGCCAGCTCGGCATCACGCTTGCGTCGCTCGGCCTCGGCTGGGTCGGCGAACCGGCCTTCGCGCAACTGCTCGGCCCGCTGCTCGACCTGATCGGCGTGGAGTCGGAACGCGTCGTGCACCTGATCTCGCTGGTGTTCGCGTTCTCGCTGATTTCGTTCCTGCACATTGTCGTCGGCGAGCTGGCGCCGAAATCGATGGCGATCCGCCAGTCGGAGAAGGTCGGCCTGTGGGTCGCGCTGCCGCTCTATGCGTTCTACTGGGCGATGTATCCGGCGATCTGGGTGCTCAACAACAGCGCCAACGCAGTGCTGCGGCTCGCGGGGCTCTCCGCCGACCACGGCGGCGACGCCCACTACTCGACCGACGAGCTGAAGCTGATCCTGCGCAGCCGCCGCAGCACGGCCGGCAATCCGGCCCAGCCGGCGCGCGGCACGTACAGCAACGACGAGTGGAACACGCTCGCGCATTCGCTCGATTTTTCGTCGATGACCGTGTCGGACCTGATGCGGCCGGCCCACGAAATGATCGGCCTGCGCCGCGACCTGCCGCTGCCCGACAACATGGAGATCGTCGCGCGGCACCGCTTCAGCCGCTATCCGCTGTTCGAGGATGCGTCGCGCGAACAGGTGAGCGGGCTGATCCACCTGAAGGACCTGCTGCTCGCGCGTCACGCGGGCGCGGCGCTGGAAGACCTGTCGGACTACGTCCGCCCGGTGCAGTACGTGAGGCCCGACACGCCGGCGCTCGACCTGTTCCGCCGCTTCCGCAAGGGCGCGCCGCACTTCGCGCTGGTCGGCAACAAGGGCGAGAAGCCGATCGGCTTCCTGACGCTCGACAACCTGCTCGGCGCGCTGGTCGGCCAGATCCACGACGAGTTCCGCCAGGGCGACGCCGACTGGAGCCGCCTCGACGACGGCACGCTGATGGGCAAGGGCAGCCTGCCCGTCGTGTCGCTCGAACAGGCGCTCGGCATCGACATCGACGAAGGCCGTGCGGAATCGGTCGGCGGCCTCGTGATCCAGGCGCTCAGCGACCTGCCGACCGAAGGGCAGCGCGTGTCGTTCGACCGCTTCGACGTCGTCGTGAAGAAGATGAACGGGCCGCGCATCGTGCTCGTGCGCGTCTACCCGAAGATCTCGAAAGAGGCCGACGAATGACGGCCGCGCTTCGCCGCACGCGATGAACGCCACGCTGCCGCGCTGCTGCGTGATCACGCCGGAGCCGGCGTCCGCGTCGGCGGCCGATTGCGCGGCGTTCCTCGACCGGCTGTCGGCCGTGCTCGCGCGCGGCGAGATGCTCGTGCAACTCCGTGTGAAATCGCTCGACGCAACCGCGTTCGCGCGACTTGCCGCCGAAGCGCTCGCACGCTGCGACGCGGCCGGCGCGCGCCTGATGCTGAACGGGCCGATCGATGCGGCCGGCGTGATGCGGCTCGACGGCGCCGGCTGGCATCTCGACGGCACTGCCTTGCGCGCCGCCACGCAGCGGCCGTTGCCGGCCGGACGCTGGGTGTCCGCCGCCTGTCACACGCGCGACGACCTGCTGCTAGCCGCGCGCGCCGGCGCGGATTTCGTCACGCTGTCGCCGGTGTTGCCGACACTCAGCCATCCCGGTGCGCCGACGCTCGGCTGGGCCCGGTTCGGCGCGCTGGCGGCCGAGGCCGCCATGCCCGTCTTCGCGCTCGGCGGCATGACACGTACCCACCTCGACGATGCACGCCGCCACGGCGCCTACGGCATCGCGGGCATTCGCGGGTTCTGGTAGTTCGGAGATTGCCTGCGGCGCAGCCGGGCGCAGATGCGCCCGGCCTTTCGAACGCATACCTACTCGGTCATCATGCGTTCAGGTTCGGACGCATGCCGCGCCAGGCGCCGTCATCGATGCGACGCGCATCGTGCGTGAGCGCATACCGGTTGACGTCACCCGTCAGCCACGCGACGAGCGCATACGGCGGCAACACCCCTTCATCGACCCGGTCGCGCGCACGCGCCGGCGTCTCGAACACCACTCGCCCTCTCGGCGCATCGAACGGCACCGCGTCGGGCGACAGGTTCAACGCGATCGTCAGCGTCTCGTCGTCGGCGAGCCACCATGATGCGAGCAGCGCGTCGGCATCGCCGTCGCCGTCCGACTTCAGCGCACGCGCCTCCTGCGGCCGGCAATCGGACAATCGCGGCGAGATCAGCTTCGCGCGCACCGCGAGCGCCGACTGCACGAAATGCGCGCGATCGATATCGCGCGCGGTTTCGTCGAAGATCAACGGGATCTGCGGCGTGAGCAGCGACAGCGCAAGCGCGGCCAGACCGGCCTCCTGCCCGTGGTCACCCTGCCTGCTGTCGCGCCACGCGCCATCGGACAGCACCAGCGACGTCAACGACAGCCCGCTGTCGGCAGCCATGCCGCCTCCCGACCCGGCCGGCTGGAATGCGGCCCCGGCCGCGGTCAGCGCGCGGGCGAGCGTGTGGATCGACTGGTGCGTGGAAATGCCTTCGTGGGCCGACGTATCGCGCCCCGTCAGCCGGTGCAGCGCGCGTTCGCCGCACCCGTTCCACTGCGCATCGAAATGGGTATCGGCAAGATGCGCCGGATGCCGCTCGCTGCCGAGGACGAGATGGATCAGCCGGTCCGCTGGCACGGCCGCGCGCACGCGATCCGCGATCTCGCGCAGCCACGACACGCCGATCCGGTCGGCTTCGCGCAGGCGCAGCCCGTCGCAACGGTATTCGTCGATCCAGTACAACGCGTTGTCGCAGAAGAAATCGCAGACTTCCGGATGATCGAGCGCGAGCGGCGACGCCTGCAGCGGATCGTCGCGCGTATGGAAGAACGGTGCCGCGTAGTGGCGCAGCGCCTCGGTGCCGCTGCCGAAGCGCGCGTAGTCGAGTTCCAGCAACACCGCGAGACCATAGCCATGGGCGGCATCGATCAGCGCCTTCAGCGCGTCGGGGCCGCCTTCGGCCGCGAGCGGTGCGAACGGCAGGCTGTCGTGCGGCGATGCGAGCAGCTCCAGCGCGGTCACGCCGAGGCGCGCGAGTTGCGGCAGGCGCCGGCGCACGGCGTCGAAGCCGCCTACCGCGTGCGGGCGGATCGCATAGAGCGCGATGTCTTCCCACGCGCGCCCGCGCCAGAACGTGTTGCGCCACGTGAACGCGCGCGGATCGATGACCTCGCTCGGACCGTTGAGCCCTTCGGGTTGCGAACGCGACGCAGGATCGGGAATCGATACCGCATCGTCGAGGCGATAGCGGTAACGCGCACCCGCGCCGCAATCGGCAAAGACTTCGAACCAGTTCGTGCCGGCGGCGGCCATCGGCACGAGCGACGGGCCAAAGCCGGTATCGAGTTCGAGCTGGACCTGCGTGCTGCCCGGCGCCCACACGCGAAAATGCGTGCGCGGCGTCGCGCAGAGTGCGCCACAGGGCTGGGCGCCGAACGGCAAGCAGTGAATGTGGTGCTGCGCATACGGATCGTGCGGACAATCGGACATCATGCGCTCCTCGTGCGTACCGAGCGGCATGGCCGCGCCAGCGGGGCGCGGCGCATCGGGGCCCGGCATGCGACGGCCAGGCGGGGGGAGAGAAACGAGTATGCGCCGGATTCGCTACCGCGATGCGTCGTTCCCGGACATTATTAAATACGAATCGACCCCTGGAAAACCCGTATTCCGGCAGGCGCCGGCGAGTCGGGTAGCCGACATACCGGAATGACTGCTCGCCTTGTTGCAGCGGCCGCGCACGCTTACGCTCTGCGCCATGCTCGCGGACACGTCGTCCGCGCCCGACCCGAGGAACCCGCCATGTCGCTTCCCGCCAGCGCCGCCAAATTCGATCCGGCACGCGCCCACGAATACGCCGAGCAATCCCGCATCGCGCTCGCCGGCTACGATGCCTGCCACGAACTCACCGCGTGCATGCTCGCGTCGGCGATCGCGGCGCCCGAGGCGCGGATCCTCGTCGCGGGCGCGGGCGGCACCGGGCAGGAAATCTGCGTGGCGGCCGCGCTCGAGCCGGGCTGGCAGTTCACGGCCGTCGACCCGTCCGAACCGATGCTCGCGCTCGCGCGCTCGAACGTCGAGGCCGCGGGTTTCGGCGCACGCACGGCATTCGTCGGAGACGGTGTCGATGCGTTGCCCGACACGCCCGCGTTCGACGGCGCGACGTTGATCGGCGTACTGCACCACGTCCCCGGCGACGAAGCGAAGGCGGCGCTGCTGCATGCGATCGCGCGGCGCCTGAAACCCGGCGCGCCGCTCGTGCTCGCTGGCAACCATCGCCGCTATGCGGACCATCCTCGCCTGCTCGATGCATGGCAGCAGCGCTGGCGCATGAAAGGCGCGACGCCCGACGCGGTGCGCGCGCAACTCGCGAAGATCCTGCAGGGCGCCGATCCGCCCGCGTCCGAGGAAGCCGTGTTCGGCCTGCTGCGCGACGCGGGCTTCGATGCGCCGCTGCGCTTTTTCGCGAGCCTGTTCTGGGGTGCGTGGATCGCGGTGCGGCGCGCGTGAGGGAGCGGCGCGGACGGCCAGACGCGGACGGCTAGACGCGGTCAGCCAGACGCGGCTCGTCACGGCGCGCAACGCGTTTCGCGTACGCGCCCTACGCGCCCTACGCGCTGGGTATGATGTCGTTCCCGCCCCCACTTCCGGCGTCGACATGCTCACCGTCCATCACCTGAACAACTCGCGCTCGCAGCGCGTGCTCTGGCTGCTCGAAGAACTGGATGTGCCGTACGAGATCGTGCGCTACGCGCGTGATCCGAAGACGATGCTCGCGCCGCCCGAGTTGCGCGCGATCCATCCGCTCGGCAAGTCGCCGGTGGTCGCCGACGACGGCCGCACGTACGCCGAATCGGGCGCGATCATCGAATACCTGGTCGAACGCTACGGCAACGGACGCCTGGCGCCGCCGCCCGGCACGCCGGAGCGGCACCACTACACGTACTGGCTGCACTACGCGGAAGGGTCGGCGATGCCGCCGCTGCTGCTCAAGCTCGTCGCGCTGCGGATCGCACACGCGCCGATGCCGTTCTTCGCCCGGCCGATCGCACGCAAGATCGCCGACACGCTGCAGTCGAGCTTCGTCGATCCGCAGATCGCCCTGCATCTCGGCCATGTCGACGACACGTTGAGCCGCACCGGCTGGTTCGTCGGCGACGGTTTCAGCGCAGCCGACATCCAGATGAGCTTTCCGCTCGAAGCCGCGACCGCGCGCGGGGGCGGCAGCCGCTATCCCGCGATCGCGCGCTTTCTCGATGCGATCCACGCACGGCCCGCGTACCAGCGGGCGCTGGAGCGCGGCGGCCCGTACGACCTGCTCAAGTAACGCTGCGAACGACCGTGGCCTGCGTCAGCTCAGCAGGCCCGCCGCGACGTTGATCGACAGCCCGAGCACGGCCATGTTGAAGTAGAACGACAGGATCGACTGCGCGAGCACCGAGCGTCGCGCGGAGCGGTTCGCCAGCGACACGTCGGCCGTCTGCGACGCGACCGCGATCGTGAACGCGAAATACAGGAAATCCCAGTAATCTGGCTCGGGGTTCTGGTCCGGGAAGCGCAGCGCTCGATCCTTGGTCGGCGAGCCGTAATAGAGCCGCGCATAGTGCAGCGTGAAGATCGTCGGGATCAGGAACCACGCGCCGAACAGCGTCGCGCCCGTGATCGCGTAGTGGCTGAGCCCCGCGCTGAAGCCGACGCTCTTGGCGGTCGCGAGCTCGATCGCGATCGCGGCGACGCTCGCGACGGTCGCGAGGCACACGACGGTCAGCACCGTCGTCGCGTTTTCATCCTCGCGAATCGCGATTTCGCGCACCTGATGATGATGCGCGGTGATCATGCGCACCCACATCAGCACGAGATACAGCCAGATCGCGCAATCCCAGCCGATCAGCGCACGCACGGTCGGACGCAGCGAAAACGGCAGCAGCACCGCGCACAGCAAGCCGGCGACGAACGCCGCGACCATGCGCGGCCGGTTGCGTAACACCTGCGGATAAAGCGTCATCATGTGATTCCGAAAGCAAATGGAAAGGGTTGGGCCGGCGCGCGGGACAGACCGCCGCGCCGTACCGGCGGGTATTGCCCCGATTATCGTCATTCCATCGTGACGTGGCGATGGGGGCGCGAGCGCCTAAGATATTGGGATGACTGCCACCGCCCCCCTCTGCCGCCACCCGGCGAACGCGGTCGGCCGCGACTTCGTCGTCGGCGACCTGCACGGCTGCGTGGATGTGCTGCGCGCGCTGCTGCACGACATTCGCTTCGATCCGGCCCGCGACCGCCTGTTCTCGGTCGGCGACCTCGTCGACCGCGGCCCGGCCTCCGAAGCCACGCTCGACCTGCTCGACCGCCCGTGGTGCCACGTCGTGCGCGGCAATCACGAGGAAGTACTGAGCCTCGTGGCGCGTGGCAAGCTGTCGCCCGACGCGTGGCGCGGGATCGGCGGCGACTGGGGTGCCGACCTGCCGCCGGAACGGCTGCACGCGCATGCGGCACGCGTCGACGCGCTGCCGCTGGTGCGCGTGATCGGCGACGGCCCCGGGCGCTTCAACGTGCTGCATGCGGAATTCTTCGGCTCGGACGCCGATCTCGACACGGGCAGCTATGCGCACGACGTGCGCGAGCGGCTGATCTGGGGCCGCGATCTCGTCCAGGGGCTCGCCGATCCCGCGCGGCAGGCCGGGCTGTCGCTGACCTGCACCGGGCACACACCGGTGCGCGCGCCGCAGCGGATCGGCGCGCAGTGGTTCATCGACACGGGGGCATTCGCGCCGGCCGGGCGGCTCACGCTCGCCGAGCCGCGCACCGGGCGCACCTGGTCGATGACGCAGGCCGAAGCGCGCGAGCGCCACGCAGGCGACTGGCCGCTGCCCTGAGGCGCTGACATGCCCTGACGCCCGCAAGCGGGCGCTAGCCGACCTGGTTCAGTTCGAACACCGCATCGACGGCCGAGCCATTCCAGTTGTATTCGAGGTAGGCCGCGTGATGGCAGTCGCGCAGCAGCGCGGTGCGGAACGCCGCCAGGCACTCGCCGCGCGGGTCGCGCACCGACGGATACACGATGCCCGCGCCACCCGCATTGCGCACCGCGCGACCGAGCGCCTGCCCGGCGCTGTAATCGAGCGGGTGCAGCAGCGCCGGATCGCGTTTCGGCCACACGCGCAGGTCGGCCACTTCGCCCTGCGCGATCACCGTATAGAGCCGCATCTGCTGGCGCATCGGCGGCTCCTTCGTCGCTTCCAGGAACAACGCGCTGTGATAACGCGTTTCGGCGATCGCCGTATCGCGCGAACGCGCGCAGTAGAACACGCCATAGCTGCCGTCGGAAAAGCGGCTGCCCTGCGGATTCAGGTGCGTGAATGCGGCCATGATCGGCCCCCAGCCCTGCCCGTAGCGGCGCTCGGCGGGCGGCACGAGATCGAGTGCGCCGACTTCGTTGCGGATGCGGTCGTTGGTCAGCGATTCGAGTGCGTAAAGCGCGTCGAAATCGTCCGCCGAGGCCACGCGGTCGAACAGGTTGATCGCCGGGAAACGGGTGGGGATCACGCGATAGGCTGGCGCCCACTCGACCGCGGTCGTGGGCCATTGTTGTGCTTGGATCGGCATTGTCACGCCCAGCCACCTCGCATCGCGTCGAGATATTGCCGGACGGCGACCAGATCGCCGACGTTGCCGGCGAGCATCCGGTCGAGTGCGCGCTTGCCGCCGAACGGCGCCGCGTCGTTGGGCCGCTTGACCCACGCATCGGCCGCGGCTGGCTGCGGCAGCAGGATCTGCAGCGCCTTGTAGATGCCGAGCAACAGCGATAGCCGTTCGAGCGTATCGCGCGGCAGCCGCGCCGATTCCGGCGTGGCCTTCCACTTGAAGAACGTCGAACGGCCGGGCGACCCGAGCAGCACGATCTGCTCGTCGATCGTCAGTTCCCAGTCGCGTGCGATGTTGAAAAACGCACGCAGGCCGGCCGCCGACATTTGCGCGACCGAGGCCTGCGGCGGGGCGGAGTGCGATTCATAGGCGGGCTGTGACATGATCGTTAGTCTCGAAACGAATTTACTAACAAGATTAGTCCATTTTCGTATTTTTGCAAGGGTCGAGACCCGCCGACCGATTCGCCCACCCGACAAAAACGATATTTTTTGTCCATTCTGGACTCTGATTTTATTTTCTGCGTTAATGGCCGTGCGGACACCGCGCGCAGACGCGGTTCGTATCCGTGAAACCGTGTCGCACAGAACCCGGAAGCACCCCGCCAAGGAACGCACCATGAAGAGACTGATTGCCGCTGTTTCGATCGCCCTGCTGGCGGTATCCGCAGGCCCCGCCGTCGCGAAGGACTGGACCACGATCCGCTTCGGCACCGATGCCAGCTACGCGCCGTTCGAGTCGAAGGCGCCCGACGGCAAGCTCGTCGGCTTCGACATCGACCTCGGCAACGAGATCTGCGCGCGCCTGAAGGCGAAGTGCGTGTGGCTCGAGAACGATTTCGACGGGATGATTCCGGCGCTGAAGGCGAAGAAGTTCGACGCGGTGCTGTCGTCGATGTCGATCACGCCGCAACGCGCGCAGCAGATCGGCTTCACGACGAAGATCTACAACCAGCCGACGCGGCTCGTCGTGAAGAAGGGCTCGCCGCTGCTGCCGACGGCCGAATCGCTGAAGGGCAAATCGATCGGCGTCGAACAGGGCACGACGCAGGAAACGTATGCGAAGGCGTACTGGGGCAAGCAAGGCGCGAACGTCGTGTCGTACCAGAACCAGGACGGCGTGTACGCGGACCTGACCTCGGGCCGCCTCGACGCGGCACTGCAGGATGAAGTGCAGGCGGCCATCGGGTTCCTGAAATCGCCGCGCGGCGCGAACTACACGTTCGTCGGCCCGGAACTCGTCGACGAGAAGGTGCTCGGTATCGGCGCCGGCATCGGGCTGCGCAAGGAGGACACCGACCTGAAGGCGAAGATCGACGGCGCCATCCTCGATATGGTCAAGGACGGCACCTACAAGCGGCTCGCGTCCAAGTACTTCGACTTCGACATCTACGGCGGCTGAAACGGCGTCGCGCGCGTACGGGCGCCACACCCGTCGCGCGCGTCCGACCGCCCCTCCCCTCACCACCGGACGGCACCGGCGTCACGCCGTTTGCCGTCGCATCGAATGCTTCATCCGTCGCGCACATGGCACGACACTTCGCATTTCATTCGGATTGCAGATTGATCCTTCACGGGGACGATGCCTCGCGCGAACGGATATCGTGCGGCTTCAGTCAGTAGGCGAAGACCGGGCGTCGCGGTACCGGCGCCCGTGTGCACATGCCCTTGCGAATCGGGTTCGCGTGCAGGAAAGTGCCGACCCGGCGCGGATGACCGGCAATCAGCCGGATCCGCCTCGCACCGGGCGCGCAGAGATGGCCTGTCGATGCATGCCGGCCGGCTGCAAGAACGACGTTCGACCGGCGATGCCCCGAATCACTGCGATCGCGGCCTGCCGGCCGCGGCGTGTGGCGATCGATCATTTTTCTTCCCCGTATCAATCTGATGGTTGTTCCGGCAACCGGACGAGACCGGTGCTCCGACGATCAGGCGACGACACTCCGTGCTCGCCGGAACGCAGCTGTCGTGCCGCGCGCCGCCGCCGCATCCCCGCGGACTGTGTCCTGGCCGGTACTGACAGGGTTCGCTGCCGAACCGGGCGGACCGTGCATCGTCGACTTTCGCACGTCCACTCTCGCAAGGAGCGGGCCAGCGTCGCGCGAGCCCTTCCGGACAAGGGGTTGGCCGGGCAGTGTGGTGGCCGGAACGGGTGCGGAAGACGGGAAGTTACGAAACTGAAACACGCGGCGCGCGGCATGCGCCGGCCGCGTCGCGGCCCTGCCTTGCCGGATAAGGCTGAACAATACAGCGCGACATTTTTACCGATGGGTAGCCGGCCGTTCACCCCGATTGGCCGAGCAAATTTGCGTGGCCGCCGACGCGAAAATGTTTCATGCGCTTTACATGGCGCAGGCGGCGCGGAAGCCGCAGGTTGTCCGCGCATCCATCGGCCGGCGGCATCGCTATACTGCGAAACCGGTGCGCGTCATGTTTGCGTCGGCGCCCTTCGCCGGCGAGTGCCGCCCCCCTCGACACCACCCCACACGCCGCCACATCACCCGAACGACCGCACCGATGATCCGCACCCTCTATACCGCCGAACGCGCCAGGCTGATTCGCTTCGGGGTGTCGGGCGTCGGTTCGACCGCGCTGCATGCGCTGATCGCGGCGGCGATGTTCGCGCTGTTCGATGCGACGCCGGTGAGCGCGAACGCGGTCGCGTTCGCGTGCTCGACCGCGTTCTCGTATCTCGCCAACACGCTGTGGAGTTTTTCGTCGCCGGTGACGTGGGGCAACTTCGTGCGCTTTCTCGCCGTCGCGATGGCCGGCCTCGGCATGACGATGCTGCTGGCGCACGGCACCGAGACGCTCGGCCTCGCCCGCGCGTGGAGCATCGTCGCGGTCGTGCTGTGCGTGCCGCCGGTCACGTTCGTGCTGCACCGGCTCTGGACCTATCGCTGAACCGGCTCACGCGTCACGCGTGCGCCGCTCAGCCCACCCGCTGATGCCCCGCGTCGCCGGACGGCGTGCTGTCGTTCCCGCCATTGTTGTCGTGATCGTTCAGCCCGTGCTCGATCATCATCCGGTAGAGCGTCACGCGTGAAATGCCGAGTTCGGCCGCGGCCTTGTTGATGCGGTGATCGTTGCGCAGCAGCGCATTCTCGATCGCGGTGCGCTCGGCGAGCGCCCGCGCCTGTTCGAGCGTCACGGGTTCGGTTTCGCCCGGCGTCTCGAGCCCGAGATCGTGCGGCGTCAGCAGCCGGCTTTCGGCCATCACGATCGCGCGCCGCACGCGGTTGATCAGCTCGCGCACGTTGCCCGGCCATTCGTAGCGGCGCATCGCATCGAGCGCGGCCGACGTGAAGCCGCTGATCTTGCGGCCGCTGTCGGACTTGAACTTCTGCAGCACGTAGTGCGCGAGGATGTCGATATCCTTGCCGCGCGCGCGCAGCGGCGGCTCGTGGATGCGCAGCACGCACAGGCGATGATAAAGGTCCGCGCGGAAGCGCCCGGCCTCGACCGCGCCGTCGAGATCGACGTGGGTAGCCGAGATGATCCGTACGTCGACCGGAATCGACTCCTGCCCGCCGAGCCGCTCGATCTTCCCTTCCTGCAGGAAACGCAGCAGGCTCGCCTGGCTTTCGACCGGCATGTCGCCGATTTCGTCGAGAAACAGCGTGCCGCCGTTCGCCGATTCGATCCGGCCCGCACGCCGCTGGTTCGCGCCAGTGAACGCGCCGCGCTCGTAGCCGAACAGTTCCGACTGCAGCAGGTGATGCGGAATCGCGCCGCAATTGATCGCGATGAACGGCCCCTTGCCGCGGCCGGAGCGCTCGTGAATCGCGAGCGCCGTCAGCTCCTTGCCGGTGCCCGACTCGCCCGAGATGAACACGCTCGCGTCGGTCTTCGCGACCTTGCGGATCGTGCTGAACAGCTGCTGCATCGCCTCGCAGTTGCCGATCATCCCGTGTTCGCCGATCGACGCCGCATAGGCCGCGCCATCGACGCGATCGAGCGCGGCCATCCCGCGCGCATGGCCGAGCACGTGCGAAATCCATTCGTAGGGCAACGGAAGGGTCACGTAATCGAAACAATAGCTGCGGATCAGTTCGCGCACCGCGGGGCTGATCGTGATGCCGGCCTGCGCGATGGAAATCCAGCCGATCGACGGCTGGCTCAGGCACGCCTTCAGCGCGGGATAGTCGCGCGACGTGAATCCGGTGAAATCGACCAGACCGGCGGCGACGCTCACGCCGGAGGTCATGTTCTGCGCGGCGCCGGCCGTCTTCGCGACAGAGATTTCCCAGCCGAGCCCGCGCAGTTGCGCAAGCAACGGCTCATCGGGCGAGCGCATGATCACGAACAGCTTGCGTCCGTCCTCGGGCGCGGTGACGGACACATGCGACATCTCGGGCACCGCATGCCCGTTTGCGTCAGGTGACCTAGCAACCATCGTTGTTCCCCGCTTGGCGTTGGTATCGCGCTGGCTCGCCGTCACGCGCGACGGACCTCGATCGAACCGACATATTGGCCGCATTTCCGTCCGAATAAAATCCCCCCGTGCAGGAATCGCGCGTGAGGTGGACATTGTCATGAACGGTATATCGATGCGGCGGACGCGCGGCTAGATGGGTGTTATCCCGGTGGCGTACGCGGCGGCCCCCCTGAACGGGCGGCTGCGCGGCGCGCAAAGCCGCGCCGGTGCTGGCGCATGGCGTTCCCGGGCGATGCCGCGCACGCCGGATCGGCTCGCCCGTGCATGCGTGCACAACCTGTCGACGGGCGCGCAGGGCACCCGTGCTGCCGGTTCGAATTGATTTCAGTCAATCGTCAGAGGTGGACGGCTGATGCACGAACGCAACAGGCGCGGCCCGATGCCGCGCATGCCGACGCAGCGGCGCAGCGGCGGTCTCAGCGGCCCGATGCGAGCGGCGCCGGCGCGTTGGCGCGGCCACGGCCGGCCGTCGTGCCGCCCTGTTCGCCGTAGGCGGCGGCGAGCGCATCGACCCGCGCCAGATGGTGGTGATTGTCGTGATCCCACGGATGGAAGCCCGGCCGGAAGAAGCTCAGCCATTCGCCGGCGATGCGCGGGAACAGCCCCCGGCGCGGCCCGTACAGGAACGCGATCATCCGCAGCATGCCGCGCACGTGATGGCCGGCGCCGCGATCGCGCCACAGCAGCGTCGCATGCATCAGGAATACGGTCGGCCAGAACGTCAGCGTCGTCAGCAGATACACGCCGATGCGGATCAGGTAACGGCGCAGGCCCGGTTCCATCGCGGCGTTCCATACGTCGAACGACACGGCCTTGTGCTCGGTTTCCTCGAGCGCGTGCCAGATCCACATCTGGCGGTAGCCCTCGACCGAGCCGTCGAGGCGCGTCGGGTCGCGCAGCAGCCAGTCGGCGAGCATCGCCGTGTAGTGCTCCGCCGCGACCGTATGCGCGAGCTGCACCGAATGCGGCAGCTTGCGCTTCATGTAGCCGAGCACCGTCCAGACGCGCTTGTCGAGCTTGCGTGCGGGCAGGTGGTTCGCCTGCATCAGCTCGTTGTACTCGATGTGCTCGCGCGTGTGCATCGCCTCCTGGCCGATGAAGCCGAGCACCTGCTGCTTCAGCACGGGATCGTCGATCCGGTCGCGGTAGTTGCGCACCGAATCCATGAAGAAGCGCTCGCCGGCCGGGAACAGCAGCGACAGCGCGTTGAAGAAATGGGTCACGTGCGACCCGAGGCCATGCCAGTCCTTCGCGCGTTCGACCGGCAGGTCGAAGCGCAGGTCGCGGCGCACCGGCATGATCCCGGCTGCGGTGGCGGAAGCGGCTGACTTCATGTTCATCGTTCTCCTGGTTCCGGAACGGCCCGGCGCGTCGTCCGACGCAGCCGGCGCAGGCCCGGGCGGCGCGGCGCGCACCGCCAAAATCTTGACATCGACAGCTGTAAAGATAGGCCGCCCGCGGCGGCGCACGCAAGCCGCGCGGTAGATGCGCGCTTCCAAACAGGGCACGGTCGAAAAGGCGGAAAAAGCGGCGCTCGAACGGCGTCCGGGCTGGGCGGGATTCGAACGTGCGCGGTGGCTCGCGAGCGATACGCGCTGCGTCGTGCCGTGTCACGCCGACGGCCTGAAAGCCTCGTGCGGCGGGCGCTTCCCGGAAATCGGCGGCGCCACGCGGTACGCGGCGGCGCGCGCCGGTGGCACCGATTCATACACGCGTCGCACTCGCGTGGTGCAACCGGGGTCGCGGGGCGTGCGAAAAATTCAAACGCGCGTTCCATTTGCGTGTCGGACGATCGCGGCCACGGCGGCCAGCCGCCGCCCGCGACACACGTGCGAGCGGCCGACAGCCACGAGCGGCGGCCCGTTGCGCGCTCGCCTACAATAGCGGTTTTACCCATCCTTTTTCAGGAGAAGTCATGTCTGTCATCACGACCGAATCGGGCCTCAAGTACGAAGACCTGACCGAAGGCACCGGCGCGGAAGCGCAAGCCGGCAAGACCGTCAGCGTCCACTACACGGGCTGGCTGACCGATGGTCAGAAATTCGATTCGAGCAAGGATCGCAACGACCCGTTCGCATTCGTGCTCGGCGGCGGCATGGTCATCAAGGGCTGGGACGAAGGCGTGCAGGGCATGAAGGTCGGCGGCGTGCGTCGCCTGACGATCCCGCCGCAACTCGGCTACGGCCCGCGCGGCGCAGGCGGCGTGATTCCGCCGAATGCCACGCTCGTGTTCGAAGTCGAACTGCTCGACGTCTGATACCGCACGCGAGCCGCCGGCCGACGCCCTGCCCCATGGCCCACCTTTCGTCCCCCACCATCGCACTGCAACGCTACGACACGCTCGAAGCGTCGGACGTGCACGACTTTCACCAGATCGTGCTCGGCATCGACGGTGCGATGGTGATGGCGGTGGACGGCGTCAGCCAGCGGCTCGACCGGCACGGCGCGTGGCTGGTTCCGGCCGGCGCGCGCCACGATTACGCGGGCCTCGGCGAGAACCGCCAGCTCGTGCTCAATCTTCCCCTCGCGTCGCTCGCGGTGCCGCAGCGGCTGTTCGACAGCGCGCGCGCCGTGGCGATCGATCCGGCACTGACGTCGCTGGTCGCGCAGATCGCGGCCGCCGCCGCGCAACTCGAAGCCCCCGCCGACGACGCGCGGCACGCGGCCGCGCACCGTTTTCAGTGGCAGGCCGCCGCGCGGCTGTGTGGCGCGCTGCTCGACGAACGCGCCATCGCCGCGCCCGCGTCGGGCCTCGATTTCGCGCGCATCGACCGCTGGCTGCGCGCACGGCTCGAGGAGCCGCTGCGCATCGCCGACCTCGCCGCGCACTGCGGCTACGGGATGCGCCGCTTTCATCAACTGTTCGTCGACGCATTCGGTGAAACGCCGCATCGCTACCTGCAGCGGCTCAGGCTCGACGCAGCGGTCGTGCTGCTCGCCGACGGCCGGCATTCGCTCGTCGACATCGCGGGCAGCGTCGGCTTCGCGGACCAAAGCACGTTCACGCATGCGTTCACGAAGCGCTTCGGCGTGGCGCCGGGACGCTGGCGCGGCGAACGGCACTGAACGGCCACGCGTCGCCGGTTTTTTCGCGACAGCGGCTACGCCGCGCGCTCGCGCGGTGGCATTACGGCCGGACGAGCTTCGACAACCGTTGTCCGTCCCGCACGAAGCCGTGCCGCGCGTAAAAGCGGTGCGCATCGAGCCGAAGGTCGCCGCTCGTCACCTCCAGTTTCACGCACCCCGTCAACTCGAACCAGATGTGCGCCTCCGCGATCAGTGCGCCGCCGACACCCTGCCCGCGACAGCCTTCGTCGACGACCAGACTGGTGATGCGCCCGAGATTGCCGTGCGCGTGAAATAGCGCAAGCGCATGCAGGCTGATGCAGCCCACCACGCGGCCCGCGACCGTCGCGACCAGGATACGGTCGACCGCGCTCGGCAGCAGGGTTGCCAGCTTGTCGCGGATCATCGCGGGGGTCGCATCGTAGCCAAGCTGGTGCATCAGTCTTGCGATGTCGGCGTGATCGGCGATCTGCGCGTCGCGCGTCATCAGGTTCGAGGAAGTCATCCGGACGGGCCTGTCGAAAGTCGATGTGTGCGGTGGCAAGCATGAGCCGCCGCAGTGCCATGTTAATCGCCGCGCACCGGCACGTATCGACGCTTCACGTTCCGCTGAAACATTGCATGTCCGTCGCGCCTTCGATGGACGCATGGATACGACCCCACCGCCCCTCGCTTTCCCGCCCGCGCTCGCCCGCGTCGTCGCCACCGTCAGCATCGGCTTCGTCGTTACGCAGCTCGACGTGACGATCGTCAATATCGCGCTCGCGCATCTTGCCGGCGACCTGCACTTGCCGGTCGCCGGCCTGCAATGGGTCGTCGATGCGTACACGCTCGCGTTCGCGGTGCTGATGCTGTCGGGCGGCGCGCTCGGCGACCGCTTCGGCGCGCGGCGCCTGTACATCGGCGGCCTCGTGCTGTTCGCGCTGGCGTCGCTCGCGTGCGGCGCCGCGAGCGCGCCCGCGATGCTGATCGCGGCGCGCGCGCTGCAGGGCATCGGCGCCGCGGCGATGCTGCCCAATTCGCTCGCGCTGCTCAACGACGCGTGCCGGCACGACCCGCGCCTGCGCGCCCGCGCGGTCAGCGGGTGGACGGCGGCCGGGTCGATCTCGATCGCGGCCGGCCCGGTCGTCGGCGGGCTGCTGATCGCCGCGCGGGGCTGGCGCGGGATCTTCCTCGTGAACCTGCCGCTGTGTGCGGCCGGACTCGCCGCGACGCTCGCATGGGTGCCTGCGCGCCGCGAGCAGGCCGCGCCGGCCCGCTCACCCGGTTCGCTCGATCTGCGCGGCCAGTTCATCGCAATCGCGATGCTGACCGCGCTTACCGGCGCCGTGATCGAATGGCGGCCGCTCGGCTTCACGCATCCAGTCGTGGCCGGCGGCTTCGTGCTGGCGGCGCTGGCCGCGCTCGCGTTCGTCGCGGTCGAATCGCGCACGGCCACGCCGATGCTGCCGCTGGCGCTGTTCCGCCGCCCTACGTTCAGCGCGGCCGTGCTGTTCGGGATCTGCGTGAACCTCACGTACTACGGCACCGTGTTCGTGCTCGCACTGTACCTGCAACGCGCACGCGGCGAGTCGGCGTTGCAGGCCGGGCTCGCGTTCCTGCCGCTCACGGGCGGCTTCCTGCTGTCGAATCTCGCGAGCGGACGCGCCGTCGCCCGCCACGGCCCGCGCGTGCCGATGGCGGCCGGCGCGCTCGTCGCCGCGCTCGGCTACGGGTCGCTGCATTTCATCGACGCATCGACGCCGCTCGGCGTGCTGTTCGTGCCGTTCCTGCTGATTCCGACCGGCATGGGTTTCGCGGTGCCCGCGATGACGACGGCCGTGCTCGCATCGGTCGCACCCGGGCGGGCCGGCATCGCGTCGGCCGTGCTGAACACCGCACGGCAGGCCGGCGGCGCGATCGGCGTCGCGGCGTTCGGAGCGCTCGCCGGCGGCGGCGGTGCATCGCAGGTCGTCAGCGGGTTGCGGATCGAAACCGTCGTGTCGGTCGCGCTGTTGCTGGCGGCCGCGCTGCTCGCGACCCGCGTGCGGGCCGACGCGCATCGCGTCGCATCGCATGCGCGTCAGGCAGCGTCGGCGCACGATTGAGCGCGTGCGGTCATGCGTCGCCAGGATCGGGCTGGATCAGGTGACGCCACGGAAAAACGTTCCGCCTGAAGTGGCTCACGTACCCGCCGCTGCTGGCCTGAATCACCATGAACTGCAACCGCGGATGTAGCGCCTGCAGCGTTTCGAGTGCATCGAGATCGAGACAGGTATTTCTCAGATACAACGTGTGGAGCCGTTGGCCGGTCGCACTCTTCAGCAGACGCTCGTACGCGTCGAACGACGTCACGCTGCCGGCGCCGCGCTCATGCTTCCACGCCAAATGCAATTCCGTCGATTCGGAGAAATCGAGGCAGCCGAGCGACGGCAGGTTGTCGCTGCCGGCAAGACGATCGATGAACTGCTGCGTGTCGCTACCGCCACCGATGCGCAACCGGTTCAGGTGCGGCAACGGCACGTCGAAGAAGCGCGCGTCGGGCGCATTCGGCACCGTCAGCTCGGCGAGAAACGGCGCCTTCGCGGCAAAGCGGGCAATCTCGCCGCCCTCCTGCATGATCAGACCGCGGCGCACGATCATCGACTGGTTGTGATCGGCCGGCTCGGTCGGCCGCACATACAGCGAGCGCAGCATCGGGAAACGCGCATCCGAATCGAGCAGCGGACCGAAATCCCATTCGCGCGAGCCGTTGGCGCCTTCGTCCAGACCGCTGAACGCGAGGTCGGTGACGAGATCCGCGACGTCCCGCTCTGCAAGGCATTGCAGCGTCCAGTCGAACGGTTCGTCCCACGCGCCGCCGAAGTACCTGACATGCAGCCCGGCCCGCATCGGCGCGACGGTGACGTGGTTGAAATCGGTCGGCCACAACGGCTCGGCCGGATCGGAATGATCGCGCCCGTCCTCGGCACCCTCGCGCTCACAATAGTCGTGGATACGGCGCTGCAGGTCGAGCAGCCGCCGATAACCGGCAGAATCCAACGGATGGGTCATGGCGATGCGGCTCCGGTCAACGACGATCGCGACAGTCTAGCCGACGGTGCAGCCATCGCGCATGACGCTCAATGGCGCGCCTTGCCGGCTTCGTCGCCGACCTTCCTCACGACCGTCTCGGCCGCCTTCAAAAGCCGCCCATCGTCATGCCGCAGCGCGAGCTTGCGGACCGCGCGCCCCGTGCCGCGATCGACCAGCACCGAATGCGGCTCGCCGCGCGCGAACAGGTTCGCCTCACCCCACTGCCGCAACATCACGATCACCGGAAACAGCCCTTCGCCCTTTTTGGTGAGCGCGTATTCCTGATACGCGGTGCCGTCGGATGCCGGCACGACGTCGAACACGCCGGCGTCCACCAGCATCTTCAGCCGGTCGGACAGGATGTTGCTCGCGACACCGAGGCTCGCGCGGAAATCGCCGAACCGGCGCACGCCGTCGAACGCATCGCGCACGATCAGCAACGCCCAGCGATCGCCGACGATATCGGTCGCCCGCGCCACCGGGCACGGCGAATCCGCAAGACTTTTCTGCCTGGCCATGTTCCTCTCCGCAATCTCGCCGGCCGCCTTCGCGGCAACGCCGGCCATCCATGCGCGGACCTCTCGCCCGCTGCACAACAGGTTGCATTTTAAAACTACTTTTCCTACACTCCACACCAGTTTCAATTTGCAACTACTTTGCACGAGGGAACCCATGGAGTCTTCCTGTCAATCCGGCACCGTTGCATCGAACGTGCCGACACATGCCGCGCATCCGGCCGACGGCGGCCGCCTGTCCGCGGCGCGCGTCACGTTGCTGGCCGTCTGCTGCGCGGCCAGTGTCGCGAACGTCTACTATGCGCAGCCGCTGCTCGATTCGATCGCGCGGGATTTCGGCGTATCGCAGGCGGCCGTCGGCGGCGTCATCACCGCAACGCAGCTCGGCTGCGCGCTCGCGCTGCTGTTCGTCGTGCCGCTCGGCGACCTGCTGAACCGCAAGCGCCTGATCACCGTGCAGCTACTGCTGCTGACGGCGGCCTGCATCGGTGTCGCCGCCTCGTCGACGCGCGTCGCGCTGCTGGCAGGGATGGTCGCGGTCGGGCTGCTCGGCACCGCGATGACGCAAGGGCTGATCGCGTGCTCGGCCGCGCTCGCGGGCGCCGGCGAACGCGGGCGCGTGGTGGGCGCCGCGCAGGGCGGCGTCGTGGTCGGGTTGCTGGCCGCGCGCTCGCTGGCGGGCGTCGTCACCGACATCGCGGGCTGGCGGGCCGTCTATCTGGTGTCGGGTGCGCTCGCGATCGCGATGCTCGTCGTGCTGTCGCGGCTATTGCCGGACGAGAACGGCCCGCGCGAGCGCATCGGCTACGCGGCGCTGCTGCGATCGATGGTGTCGCTGCTGCGCGATGAACGCGTGCTGCACGTGCGCGGCGCGATCGCGCTGCTGATGTTCGCGGCCTTCAGCATCTTCTGGAGCGCACTGGTGCTGCCGCTGAGCGCGCCGCCGCACGCGATGTCGCATACGCAGATCGGCGCGTTCGGCCTCGTCGGCGCACTGGGCGCGGCGGCGGCCGCCCGCGCGGGCCGGCTCGCGGATCGCGGGCGTGGCGAAGCAACGACCGGCGTCGCGCTCGCGCTGCTCGCGTGCTCGTGGCTGCCGCTCGCATTCGTCGATACGTCGATTGCATGGCTGATCGTCGGCATCGTGCTGCTCGATGTCGGCGGGCAGGCCGTCCACGTCGTCAACCAGAGCATGATTCTTGGCGCGCGGCCCGATGCGCATGCGCGCCTCGTCGGCTGCTATATGCTGTTCTATTCGGCCGGCAGCGGGCTCGGCGCGATTGCGTCGACGATGATGTATGCACGCGCCGGATGGACGGGCGTCTGCGTGCTCGGCGCGGTCGTGAGCGTGGCGGCGCTCGGCGTCTGGGGCGCGACGCTCAGGCGCGCGTGACGCGTGCCGGCACCGCGTATCGGATGGGAAAGGCCGGCCAGCCCTTCGCGGGCGGCCGGCTTGCGAACCGGCCGCGAACGCGCGCCGGTGAGGCGTTCGGTTCGGCACGCAGGTAGCGTGCCGCGGGGCACTCAACCTGCCGCCTGAATCGCCTCTTCGTACACGCCGGCCACACGCCGCGCGATCACCGCGTTGTCGAAATGGTCACGTGCATAGCGCTTGCACGCGGCCTCGTCGGGCAGGGTGATCGCGCCCGACAACGCGGCGCCGAGCCCTTCCGCGATCGCATCCGCGCCCGTGGACGGCAGCACGAGATCGTCGGACAGCCCGGCAACCGCCTCCGGCAGCCCGCCCACCGGCGTGACCAGCACGGGCGTGCCGGATGCGAGCGATTCGACGGTGATCAGCCCGAAGCCTTCGAGCGCGACCGTCGGCACGACGCTGACCGTCGCCGCGCGGTACAGCGCCGCCAGATGGTTGTCGGGCACGAAGCCGAGCAGCTTCACGTTGTCCTGCAGCCCGGCCGCATCGATGCGCTGCTGCAGTTCCTCGCCGATCTTGCCCTTGCCGGCGATCAGCAGCAGCACGTCCGGGTGACGGTGCTTGAGGAGGCCGATCGCGTCGATCAGGTCCTCCAGCCCCATGCGTCGCACGAGCCGGCGCACGGCCAGGACGATCGGCCGGTCCTGCGGCAGTTGCAGCTTGTGCCGCGCCTCGGCCGGCGTGAGCGGCGTGTCGAACTGCGCGGTATCGACGCAGCCGGGAATCACGCGCACGCGCGACGGATCGATCCCGTAGCGGTTCGTCAGGATCTGGCCAAAGGCCTGCGACAGCACGATCAGCCGCGACGAACGCGTATAGACGGCCTGTTCGAGATAGCGCTTCGCGCGCTGGCCGAGCGACGCGGCGCCCTCGACCTGGCTTTCGTCGGCCCACGGCCCCTGGAAATGCGACACCTGCGGAATCCCGCGCGTGACGTCGAGGCCCGGGAACGTGTACAGCGCGAAGTGCGACGAGATCACGTCCGGCCGCTCGCTGCGGATCTCCTCGCGCAGCGCGCGCCGCGCGGCGAGCATCCGGCGCGCCAGCGATTCCGTAGCGGGGCCGAAGCCCTGGATCGCACCGTCCGTATCGTCGGCGACTTTCGGCGAGCCGGCGACGAGCCCGCGCACCTCGACGCCCGCGCCCGGCAGCGCGCCGACGAGCGAGTAGTACATCCGGTCGAGGCCGCCCGCTCGCTCGGGGAACCAGTGCATGCCGATCTGCAACGATTTGATCGGCCGGGAAGATTGGGACATCACGTTTGCTCCTGCGTGACTGCATGCTCGGCCCGCTCGAATGCGGACGGCTGCGTGGGTTGGCCGATGCGCCGGTAAAGCGCGACATACTGGGCGCCCATGTGCGCCCAGCCGAAACGGGACATCAGTTCGCGGGCGGCTTCGCCCATCGCGCGACAGGTGTCGCGCGACGCCGCGAGCGAACCGATCGCCTGCGCGAGCGCCGCCGGATCGTCCGGATCCTCCAGCACGATCCCGCATTCGCGCGTGATGATTTCCGCGCCGCCCGCCGTGCGCGCGGTGACGACCGGCAGCCCGGCCGCCATCGCCTCGAGCAGCGACAGGCTCATCGCTTCGTAGCGCGACGGGAACACGTACGCGTCGACCGAGCGCATCAGCGTCGGCATGTTTTTAACCAGGCCGAGGAAATGCACGCGCGAATCGATGCCGAGCGCGCGCGCCTCCTCCGGATACGGGCTGCCGGGCAGATAGCCGGCCACCGCCAGGTGCACGTTCGCCGGCAGCTTCGTCAGCGCCTTCAGCACGGTGCCGAGGTTCTTGCGCGGCGTGCGCAGGTCGCCGACGAACAGCAGCAGGAACGCATCGTCCGGCAGCTTGAACGCCGCGCGGTCGGCCTGCGCACCCGCGAACGCGCTGGCGTCGACACCGTTGTAGATCACGCTGATCTTGCGGCTGTCGATGCCGAGCCCGGCGATCTCGTCGGCCACCTTCTGCGACACGGCCGTGATCGCGCGCGAACGCCGGTACGCCCAGCGCTCGAGCGTGGTGTTCACGCGCGTATAGACGTACTGGTAGGCCGACCACAGCCCCTTCGTCGGCCCGAACGGATAGTACGGACTCTTGAACCAGCCGCCGTGCACGAAGTGCGCGGTATTCACGTCGGCCTTGATCCACGAAATGAAGCCGTTCACGTGCAGCACGTCGTACTCGCTGCGGTGCGCGCGCAGCCAGGCCGCGCTCTTCAGCGCGAACACCTGCTGCTTGACGAGGTTCGACGGCCAGAAGCCGGCGACCTTCACGGGCACCCAGCGCACGCGCGGGTCGGCCAGCAGCTCGGGCGCGACGTGCGACGCGACCAGCGTGACCTCGTAGTTCTCGGCCAGCGCCGCGCGCGCGATTTCGTAATTGACGCGGCCCTGGCCGTCGTTATGTCGCACGACGTGCGTGACGATCGCGATTCTCAATGGTCGCCTCCCCGTAAACGCGCGGCGGCCAGCAGGCGTTGTGCCTTTTGCCAGTGCGCCGCGGAAAGAATCGAAAAAATGGCTGTGAACATCAGCAGGCCGCCCGTGCCGATCAGCGAGTTCGTGAACACGAGCATCGCGAAGGTCGACAGGCACAGGCTCAGGCACGCGCCGACGAACTTGTCCTTGCGCAGCTTGAACGCCGCGCGCAGCGTGCGGCCGAACAGCATCACGACGCCCGAGAGGTACAGCAGCGTGCCGGGCCAGCCGAGCACGAACGGCACGTTCATCACGCCGCTGTCGAAGCTGCCGTACTTGCCGAGCTCGCCGCTGTCGCTCGACAGCTTCGTGGATGCACCCGTCGCGCCCATCCCTTCGCCGGCGACGTCGGTGAACGCCGTCTGCGCGAAGGTGGCGTAGAACTTGTTGCGGTCGTCGTAGCTGCGGTCGTCCTTCAGGTTAGTGATCGACTGCAGACGCGCGCCGAGACGGTCGGCCACCGGCCCGACGGTCAGCAGCGGCACGCACAGGCCGACCAGCACGACGCCGCTGATCAGGATCCGCATCCGCACGCGGTTGTTCGACTGCGCGAGCTGGATCGCGAGCGCGATGACCCAGCCGCCCCACGTCGAGCGCACGAGACACAGCGCGAACGACACGAAGCCGGCCGCTCCCGCAAACCAGCGGATCTTCTGCGGCGCGGCGAACACGAACACCAGCGCGCCCATGATCGCGAACGCGAACGGCCCCGACGAGTTCATCGTGCTGAACACGCGCACGCCGTACGGCACCGGCTCGCCTTGCGAGCCCATGTCGGAGCCGATCATCCACAGCACGTCCCACTGCGGCATCACGAAATACTGCACGACGCCGTACAGGCCCATCACGAGCATGCCCCACATGAACGTGGACAGCAGCACGTCGCGGTACTCGGGGTAATCGCGCGCGTTGACCATGATGTGAAAGCCGATCAGCACCGGGTACACCCAGTTCGCGAGGTCGTAGGTCGCGGCCATCACGCCGCTCGACACGATCCCGACGAGGTAGGCGTACGCGAGCCCGAACAGCATCAGCAGGATCGGAATCCCGCGCCGCTGCGCGAGCACGCGGTAATGCCGGATCAGCCCGAGGCCGGCGATCATCGTCACCGCGAGCGGCGCGACCTGGATCAGGCTCGTCGGCGTGAACGCGCCCTTCGACCAGTCGGCGAGACGCCGCACTTCCGGGCTCAGGAACCACACCCACCACATGAAGCCGACGTAGCGCGCCGGACTCTTGAAATACAGCCAGAGGCCGACCGCGATGGCCAGCACCGGAAACGCGAGCGTCAGCACCTTGCCCTGGTGAATGGCGATCAGCGCGGCCGTGAACGTCCACAGCCCGGCCTGCCCGACCCAGTGCTTCGGTTCGGGAAGCCAGTTGCGTTTGCGCGACGGTGCGCGTTCGGCGGCAATCGTACTCATCGATCCGCTCTCACCGCGACGACGGACGCGAATCCGCGAGCGGCATCGCCACGCCCGCGGCGGCAGGCGTGCGGCGCCGGCGCAGCATGTCGCGCGTGATCCGCACGTGCTGCTCGGCGAACGCCTGCGTGGTCAGGTCACGGTCGCGCAGGCACGCGGCGGCGGCCTGCGCGCAGGCGAGCGCCGCGACCGGATCGGCCACGAAGCGATCGGCGGCCTGGCGCATCGCCTGCGCGTCGAACGCCGGCACATAGGCGGCCGTATCGTGCGGGAAGTAGTCGCTGAGCCCGCCAACGTCGGACACGATCATCGGCTTGCCGACGGCCGCCGCCTCGAGCATCACCGTGATGCCCGACGCATGGAAGTTCGGCCGCAGCGGCACGACGATCACGTCGGCCCACGCGTACAGCTCGTGCTGTTTCGCGAGCCCCGACGCCGAGCCGATCTTCACGTTCGGCGCATGCCACTCGCGCGGCACGCGGCGGCGCGTCGCGAGCCGCACGTCGTAGCGCTCGTCGCCGCCGAACGCGGCGAGGAACGTGCGCCAGTCGCGGTCGCGGTCGTTGCCGATCGCCGCGATCCGCAGCGGCCGGTTCGGTTGCCATTGCCGCGGCTCGGTGATCGGGAAGTCCTGCGTGTTCAGCCCGTAGTAGACGAACTCGGCGTCGCGGCCGAGATAGCGGCGGCACAGGTCGGCGTTGTCGCGGGCCAGCGTGGTCAGCGCGTCGGCACGCGCGATCAGCTTGCGGTACAGCCAGCGGCGCGGGCCGCCGAAGCTGCCCCACTTGTCGAACAGCCACACGCTCTGCGCGAGCAGCAGCGGGCGCTTGCCCTGCGCGCCGGCGAGCTTCAGGATCAGCGCGGCCGCAAGATGCTCCTGCTCCGTGTGCGTCCAGATCACGTCGGTGTTCAGCAGCGCGGCGCGATTGCGCCACGCATGCACGACGTCGAAGCCGAGCGCCGCCTTCAGCGCGCGGCGCGCGAGGCTGGCGACGCGGTTCTCGCCGCCGTCCTGCGAATAGGTCAGCCGGAATTCGTCGGATTCGGCATGGTGATAGCCGTACAGGCAGCCGATGTTCTCGCCTTTCCGGTAGGTACGCGGATCGGCGCCGTAAAACAGGTGAACGTGGACGTTCGTTGCAGCTTTCGTTGCAGTCATGCGAGCCCTCCGTGGGTGGCCGCGCGCGAGGCGCGCAGGCCGTTCAAGACGTCACCGGCGGCATCGCCGCACGATGGGGGGCAAGGTTCGCGCGGCGGGCATCGCGCGCACCGCGGCGCACCGCGCGCCAGTGCTCGCGGATCCGCTCGCGCTGCGCCGTATGCAGCGACAGCAGCACGTGCGCGAGGCCCGGGTAGACGCGCGTGCCGACCAGCGTCCACCACCACCACGCGATCTCGCGCCGGACCGGCGGCAGATGCTCGCGCAGGATCAGGTGCATGTTGTACGCGCCATTGCTGATCGCATTCAGCGACGCGGCATCGCGCCGGTCGTCGTCGAAGCGCTCGGCCGGGAAATGATCGACCGCGATCGCCGGGTCGTAGACGAGCTTCCAGCCGTCGCGCTGCACGCGCATGCTGAAACCCATGTCGTTGTGCACCTGCGCGCCGGCGCCGCGCAGCCGCGTGTCGAAGCGCAGCCGCTCGATCGCGGCGCGGCGGTAGCTCATGTTCGCGCCTTTCAGCATGTCGACTTCGCGCAGGCCGCCGACGCCGAGATGATGGTTGCCGACGATCTTGCCGGACAGCGTGAGCTGGCCGACGCGTTCGCGCGATTCGTCGAGCACGCGGCCCTTCTCGTGCACCCAGTCGCGCCCGCCGACCGCGCCCACGCGCGGATCGGCCTCGAACACCGACTCGACGCGCGCGAGCCAGTCGGGATGCGGCGCCGCGTCGTCGTCGGTGATCGCGACGATGTCGCCGTTCGCCGAGTCGAGCCCCTTGTTCAGCGCGGCGACCTGGCCCGGCACGTCGACCGGCACGATGCGCAGCGGCAGCGCGCCGCCGACCGCCGGATCGGCGAGCCGTTCGTGCGTGGCGTCATCCTCCGGGCGCGCGACGACGATCACCTCGTCGGGCAGCCGATGCTGCCGCTGCAGCGCCAGCAGGCAGCGCGCGAGGTCGGCGGGACGCCGATAGGTCGGAACGAGCACGGAAATTTTCATCGTTGATTCTCCTGTCGGCCGGGCGGGCAACACGCGCTGCCCGCCCGGTTACGTGCGATGCGGATCAGGCGCTCAGGTATTCATGCACGGCCGCATAGCCGCGGCCGTAGCCGCGCGCCTTCGGCGGCACGCCGTTGAAGATCCCGCCTTCCAGATCGACGCCCGCGGTGCGCAGGCGCTTGATCGCGTCGGCGATCTCGCCTTCGGTATGCATGCCCGAGCGCAGCACGAGGAACGTCGAGCCGGCCATGCGGCCGATGATGGTCGCGTCGGTCACCGCCAGTACCGGCGGCGAGTCGATCAGCACGACGTCGTAGCGCTTGCCGAGCCCTTCGAGGTATTGCGGCAGGCGCGTCGACATCAGCAGCTCCGACGGGTTCGGCGGGCGCGTGCCGGCCGAGATGAACGACAGGCCCTGCACCGGCGTCTCGCGCACAGCGTCTTCGAGCGCCGACTGGTCGCTCAGCAGCTCGGACAGGCCCGGCTGCGACGTGAGGCCGAAGTAGCGGTCGAGCAGGCCACGGCGCATGTCGGCGTCGATCAGCAGCACGCGCTTGCCCGAATGGGCGAGCAGCACCGCGAGGTTGACCGTCAGGAAGCTCTTGCCGATGCCCGGCGTCGGGCCCGTCAGCACGATCACGCGGTTCTTCGCATCCATCATCGCGAACTGCATCGCGGTGCGCAGGCTGCGCAGGCTCTCGACGCTGAGATCCTTCGGACGCAGGCTCGCGAGGATCGGCCGGGTACGGCTGCCGCTCTTCTCGGCCTGCGCGTCGAGCTTCACCTGCTCGGCGCTTTGCGGCACCAGCCCGTACAGCGGCAGGTTGAACGCGCGCTCGATGCGGTCGGGATCCTCGATGCCCTGGAACATGTTACGGCGCAGGAACACGACGCCAGTGCCGAGGATCAGCCCGAGGAACACGGCGGCCGACAGGATCAGCACCTTCTTCGGCTTGACCGGATCGCCCGGACGCAGCGCCGAGTCGACGAGGTGGATGTTGCCGCCCGTGCCGGCCTTCTGCACCGACAGCTCCTGCACGCGGTTCAGCAGCAGCACGTAGATGTCCTCGGCAACCTTCGCGTCGCGCTGCAGCTGGACGGCCTTCACTTCGGTGGCCGGCAGGCTGCGGAAGCGGTTGCTGAACTTGTCCTTCTCGCCCTGCAGCTCCGCGAGCTGCTGCTTCGCGGCGATCACCATCGGGTGCGAATCGGTGAAGCGCTGCGCGAGCGACGCGAGCTGCAGGCGCTGCGCGGCGATCTGCTGCTCGTACTGCACGCTGCCCTCGAGGTAGACCTTCGCCTCGTCGCTCGCGTTGATCGAGCCCGACGTGCGCTGGTACTGCGTCAGCGCGGCTTCCGCGCGTTCGAGGTCGGCCTTCAGGCGCGGCTCCTCGCCCTTCAGGAAGTCGAGCATCTTGGTCGCTTCGGCCTGCTTCGCGACCACGTGCTGGTTCAGGTACGAGTGAGCAAGTGCGTTCGCGATCGCGGCGGTCTGGTCCGGGTCCTTGCCTTCGAGCGAGATCTGCACGACGCCCGTCTGCTTGCCCTGCTCGGTCACCTGGATGCCGGTCTGGAAGCCGCTGATCGCGTCGAGATCGTTGTAGCGGACCACCGTGAACTGCGTGCCGGGGCGCGCGACGAGCTTCGACACGAGCAGCGTCACGCCGCCGCCCTGCGCCGATTCGCCGACATGGCCCGACAGCAGCCGCATGCCGTTCTGGTCGACGATCGAATAGGTGCCGTTCGGGCCGGCAGTCAGCGTCAGCTTCTTGCCTTCGAGCGCGGGCACGACGTTGATCGAATCGACGTCGGCGATTTCGCCGCCCCACGCGTACGACTTCAGGCCGAGCCACGGCCGCCCCGGTTCACCCGGCGTCGCGACGCGCGCCGCGAGGCTGCCGATCACCGGCAGCGTCTTCGGCACGACCGAGAAATTCAGCTTGAACTGCTCGACCACCGGCGCGACCACGCCGCGGCTCTTGATGATCTCGATTTCCGCGTCGGTCGGCGCCTGCTGCGGGCCGCTGTTGATCATCGCGCCCGTCTGCGTCTGCGTGAGCGCCTGCGACGTGTTGTCGTTGCCCTCGACCCGCACGTGCACGTCGGCCTGGTAGACCGGCTTCGCGATGTAGCAGTAAAGGCCGGCGAGCGCGACGACCGTGACCGCGATGCCGAGCAGCAGCCAGATGTCGTCCATGATCACCTGGAGCAGCTGGCCGAGGACGACGTCCTCTTCCTCGGTTTTCGTGGACAGATCCGCGTAGGAGTGTTTCGCTTGCGTGTTCACCATTCGTTCCCGCTTGAGTGGTGCCGGGGCGGAGGCGCCGCCCCGGCGGGCTATCAGCGCGTGATTTGCCGCATGTAGAAGATCGTCTGGATCGTCGGCAGCACCTGCTGCAGCACACGGTTGAACTGCACCGAGCTGGCCGTGCTGACGTAGACGACGTCGAGCGGTTGAAGCGGGAAGCGGCTCGACAGCATCAGCGCATCCGGCTGCGTCATGTCGAGGCGGAACACTTCAGGCTTCGTCGGGTTGTCGCGCATCCCGCGCATCACGTAGATCTTGCGCGGGTTCGCGTCGGTGTCGAGGATGCCGCCGCCCGCGGTCAGCGCGTCGGCGATGGTCAACTTGCCCTTGAGCATCGGCACCGTGACCGGCGTCTTGACCTCGCCCATGATGAATACGCGGCTGTCGCTGCGGTCCGGCACGTTGACGATGTCGCCCGGCTGCAGCATCACGTTCTGCTTCACCTCGCCGCGATCGAGCACGCCGTTCGCGTCGAGCGTGTAGAGCTTGCCGTCGCGCGTCAGGCGCACGCGCTGCAGGTCGGCCTCGTTGGTCGAGCCGCCCGAGCGCGAGATCGCGTCGACGAGCGTCAGCGGCACGTCGCTCACCGCGAGCGGGCCCGGCTGCTTCACCTCGCCGGTCACCTGCACCTTCTGGCTGCGGAACGACAGCACGCGCACGTCGAGCTGCGGATTCTTCACGTAGCGCGACAGCGTGGTGGCCATCTGCTCGCGGATCTGCGCGACCGTCTTGCCGGCCACCTTGATGCGGCCGACGAACGGGAAGAAGATCGTGCCGTCCGAGGCCACCGTCTGGCCGTACGGATCGGCCTGGCCCGGCAGCGCGGTCGTATACGGCTGCTGCAACGCACCCGCGACCGACTGCGTCGTGTTGCCGCCGCTCGAGAACGACTGGCCCTGCGGCGTCGTCAGCTCGGGGTGGTCCCACACGGTGACGCCGAGGATGTCCTGCGGGCCGACGCGGTACACGTACTCCGACGGATCGGTATAACGTCCGGGCGGCAGCGGATGGTCCACCTGCGCTTTCTGCAGCTGGTCCATCACCACTTTGGCGTCGATGTAATGAACCGGATAGGTTTCGGCCGCTTGCTGCCGGCCTTCGTCCTTCAGGTTCGACGAGTCGAGGTAGTTGCCGGGCGCGGTTGCACAGGCTGACAGGAAAGTCGTCAGCGCGACGGCAAGCGCCACCGGGCGCATCGGGCGTTTCAGCATAGTTTCTGTAGCCATCCTTGAACCAGACGTTCGATCAGTGAGTAGCTCTCGCGGTAGTCGGCCTCGGGGCCGCCGTGCGGATCGGCAATCTCGGCCCCTTCCCACTTGCCGAGCAGGTGGACCTTGCCGCGCGCGAACGGATCGACCGATTCGACGGCCTTGATCTGTTCGCGCTCGCTGACGAGAATCAGGTCGGCGTCGCGCACGATCCGGCGCGACAGCCGCCGCGAGCGGTGGGTCGTCGCATCGACGCCCCGCTCGGCAAGCAGCTGACGCATCATCGGATCGATGCCGTCGCCGTCATTCGCATGCACGCCCGCCGAGTGGAACGTCGGGCGCGGGCCGCCGCGCGACGCGGCGTGCGACTTGAACAGCATTTCCGCTGCCGGGCTGCGGCAGACGTTCGCGTGGCAGACGATCAGGATGTTCCGGAACATGGCGCCTCGTAACGAGTGACGGGAAACGGGTTACGCGCTCGCGGGCGCGGTGCCCGGCACACGGGCGGCGACGGCCTGGCGCGAGCCCGGCCGGCCGATCGGGTGGTATTCGATGCCCTGCTCGCTCATCGTCTCCGGCTCGTACAGGTTGCGGCCGTCGAAGATCACCGGCGATTTCCACAAGCGGCCGAGCGCGACGAAATCAGGGCTCTTGAAGATCTTCCATTCGGTGACGATCACGAGCGCGTCGGCATCGCGCGCGGCCTGCGCCTCGTCGTCGACGAAGCTCAGGCGCTCGAGCCAGCTCGGGTGATCGGCGAGATCGAGCGCGATCACGCGGCGCGCTTCCTCCTGCGCAACCGGGTCGTACGCGGCGATGCGCGCCCCGCGCGACAGCAGCTCGGCGATCAGCTCGCGGCTCGGCGCTTCGCGCATGTCGTCGGTGTTCGGCTTGAACGCGAGGCCCCAGATGGCGAACGTGCGGCCGGTCAGGTCCTCGCCGAAGCGCGCGACGATCTTCTCGGCGAGCACGCGCTTTTGCGTGGCATTGACCGACGACACCGCCTTCAGGATCTGCAGTGCCTGCCCGTGCTCGTCGGCGGTGCGGATCAGCGCCTCGACGTCCTTCGGGAAGCACGAGCCGCCGTAGCCGCAGCCGGCGTACAGGAAGTGATAGCCGATGCGCGGATCGGAGCCGATCCCGCGGCGTACGGCCTCGATGTCCGCGCCGAAGCGGTCGGCAAGGTTCGCCAGCTCGTTCATGAACGAAATGCGGGTCGCGAGCATCGCGTTCGCCGCGTATTTCGTGAACTCGGCCGAGCGCACGTCCATATACAGCGTGCGTTCGTGGTTGCGGTTGAACGGCGCGTAGAGCTTCTTCATCAGCTCGCGGGCGCGCTCGCCCGGCACGTCGTCGTCGCAGCCGATCACGATGCGGTCAGGCCGCGTGAAATCGTCGACCGCCGCGCCTTCCTTCAGGAATTCCGGATTCGACACGACCGAGAACATCTGGTCGCCGCCGCGCTTCGCGAGTTCTTCCGCCACCGCCGCGCGCACGCGCTCGGCCGTGCCGACCGGCACCGTCGACTTGTCGACGATCACCTTGAAGCCCGTCATGTAGCGGCCGATGTTGCGCGCGGCTGCGAGCACGTATTGCAGGTCGGCCGACCCGTCCTCGTCAGGCGGCGTGCCGACCGCGATGAACTGCACGTCGCCGTGCGCGACCGCGGCCTCGATATCGGTCGAGAAGCGCAGGCGGCCCGCCGAGCGGTTGCGCGCGATCACTTCCTTGAGGCCCGGCTCGTGGATCGGCACGCCGCCGTTGTTCAGGATGTCGATCTTTGCCTGGTCGACGTCGAGACAGAACACGTCGTGCCCGATGTCGGCCAGACATGCGCCGGTGACGAGCCCTACGTAACCGCTGCCGATGATAGTCAGATTCATGATGTGTCGGACCCCTTGACCAATGATTCGAAATTCGTAAAACCGGAATGCCTGCGTGGCGCGATCTCGGTGCTCAGTACGCGTTGCTGCCGGTGAAGCCTTTCCAGAGCGTCAGCACGACGATCTTGATGTCGAGCCAGAACGACCAGTTCTGCATGTAGTACAGGTCGAGCTTCACGCGTCCCATCATCTTCTCGATCTGGTCGGTCTCGCCGCGAAAGCCGTTGATCTGCGCCCACCCGGTGATGCCCGGCTTGATCCGGTAGCGGAACATGTAGCCCTTGACCAGATCCTTGTAGATGTCGTCGTGCGCGAGCGCATGCGGGCGCGGCCCGACGACCGACATCTCGCCCTTCAGCACGTTGATGAACTGCGGCAGCTCGTCGAGGCTCGTGCGGCGCAGGAACCGGCCGACCGGCGTCACGCGCGAATCGTTCTTCTTCGCCTGCGTGACCTGCCCCGCCACTTCCTCGTGCACCTTCATCGAGCGGAACTTGTAGATCTCGAACTCGTGCCCGTCGATGCCCTTGCGCTTCTGGCGGAAGAACACGGGCCCGCGCGACGTCAGCTTGATCAGGCACGCGATCACCAGCATCACCGGTGCGAGGCCCGTGAGCGCCACCAGCGCGAACGCCCGGTCGAACACGAACTTCGGCAGGATCCGCACGTCGGTGATCGGCGACGCCGCGAGGTTGATCGCCGGCACGCCGAGCACCTCGACCACTTCCTGGTTGAAGAACGACAGCGTGCGCACGTCCGGGATGAAGCGGATATTCACGAAGTCGTGGCGGAACACCGTCACGATCTGGTGAATCCGGCGCTCTTCCGTGATCGGCAGCGTGAGCCACAGCTCGCTGATCGCGCGGCTGCGCACCAGCCACACCAGCGATTCGAACTGCCGCTCGATGCGCACGTCGTCGAGCGCGACTTCGCCCGGCGCTTCGCTTTCGTCGTACACGCACACCGGGTTGAAACCGGCTTCCGGCCGCGCCCGCATCTGGGCGATCAGCCTCCGCGCCGCCGGCGTCCCGCCGACGATCGCGACCGCCTTCAGGTTGTAGCCGCCGCGGCGCAGTTGCCGCAGCACGACGTGCACGCAGGCCTTCGAGCCGGCGAGCAGCGCCATCGTCACGAGCGCCCAGTAACCCAGCCACAGCCGCGACAGGTCGCCCGACTGATGAAAGCTGAAGCTCAACAGGATGCCCGCGAGCTCGACCACCAGCCACGCGAACGCGACCCGCCCCACCAGCCCGACGAGACGCTTGCCGCGCCACGACTGGTAAATGCCGAAGGCGGGAAAGCACACGACGACGAGCAGGCAATCGAACAGCATCATCGTGCGCTGCAGGTCGTTGAGCCAGATGCTGCCACCGTGCAGCGCGGCGGCGATCAGCGCCCCCGTCACGACCATCGCAATATCGATGACTCTCGCCAGCACGCTCAACATGTCTGCTTCCTCTTTGAACAGGCGTTTGCCGAACAGCTCCTTGTGCGACCCGTGCCGCACATTCGATTCAAACGTTGCATGACGTTATTGAAGCGGTAAGAAATTTTCGCCTCAAGCGTACAAGTATTTCGAAAAATAATCGGAAATTATTGCCGCCAAGTTTTTGAATTAATTCGGCACGTTTTCCCGAAACGCCCGGAAACCGGGAATATTTCGGAAGCTTTACGATTTCCGCTCACCCTTTGCGGGCGGTCAAGACCAGCCGATTCATCGATTTATTTTTTATTTTTTTATTTGCATCGGATGCCGGCGCGGAAAATTCTTCCCGATGAATGCGTGGCGAATATCCGGCAATGGACCCGGTTTTATTGTCGATTTACTTCATGCTACAACGACAGGCATTGACTTCAACCGTGGAGAGTGTCCTCATGAATGCTCCGGCCGTGGCTGCCGAAACGCGCCATTCTTCTTCCACCACGCCCGCCGCCGGCACGCGCGTCGCCGTGCAACCGGTGATTCTCGCCGGCGGGTCCGGCACGCGCCTGTGGCCGATGTCGCGCGAACGTTTTCCGAAACAGCTGATCGGCCTGCTCGGCGAACATTCGCTGCTGCAATCCACCGCGCTGCGCCTCGACGGCCTGACGGCCGACCATCCGCTGAACGACGACGTGCTGATCGTATGCGGCGAGGATCACCGCTTCACCACCGCCGAACAGCTGCGCCTGACCGGCAAATCCGCGTCGATCATGCTCGAGCCGATCGGTCGCGACACCGCGCCCGCGCTGACGCTCGCCGCGTTTCGGCTGGTCGCCGGCGGCAACGATGCGGTGATGACCGTGATGCCGGCCGACCACGCGGTCGCCGACCTGCCGCGCTTCCATGCGGCCGTCGCGGCCGGCGTGCACTGCGCGATGCAAGGCAAGATCGCGACGATGGGCATCGTGCCGAAGCACGCGGAAACCGGCTACGGCTACATCCGCGTCGGCGTGCCGCTCGGCGACGCCGCCACGGGCAAACTCGACGTGCGCCGCCTCGACCGTTTCGTCGAGAAACCCCATCTCGAACTCGCTCAGCAGTACGTCGCATCGGGCGAATACTGGTGGAACAGCGGCATCTTCATCGTTCGCGCCTCGGTCTGGCTGAAGGCGATCCGCCAGCTCGAACCGGCAATCTACGCGGCCTGTGAACAGGCCGTCGCCCTGGGCAAGGCCGACGGCGATTTCTTCCGCATCGATCGCGAAGCGTTTGCCGCGTCGCCGTCGAATTCGATCGACTACGCGGTGATGGAACCGCTCGCGAACCTGCCGCAACTGTGCGAAAGCGTCGTCGTGCCGCTCGACGCGGGCTGGTCGGACGTCGGCTCATGGGACGCGATCTGGCAGATCTCGCCGAAGGACGAGGCCGAGAACGTCGGCCGCGGCCACGTGCTGTTCGAAGGCGCGGAATCGACGTTCGCGCATTCGGAAAGCCGGCTCGTTGCCTGCGTCGGCACGCAGAATCTCGTCGTCGTCGAAACGCCGGACGCCGTGCTCGTCGCGGACAAGTCGCGCGTGCAGGACGTGAAGAAAATCGTCGGGCGCATCAAGGCGCAACGCGGCGCGGAAGCGACCGATCACCGCAAGGTGCATCGTCCGTGGGGCCACTACGACTCGGTCGACACCGGCGAGCGCTTCCAGGTGAAACGCATCGTCGTGAAGCCGGGCGCGCAACTGTCGCTGCAGATGCACCACCACCGCGCCGAGCACTGGATCGTCGTGCGCGGCACCGCGCGCATCACACGCGGCGACGAAACGTTCCTGCTGTCCGAAAACGAATCGACGTACATTCCGCTCGGCGTATCGCACCGCCTGGAGAACCCGGGCAAGATGCCGCTCGAGCTGATCGAAGTGCAGTCGGGCGCGTATCTCGGTGAGGACGACATCGTCCGCTTCGACGATACCTACGGCCGGCAGTAACGCGTCATGCAACAAAGGGCGCCGCTTCGACAGCGGCGCCCCGGGCAAGGCAGGCATGGAAAGACGAGACTTCCGCGCGGGCGTCGTGGCACACGACGGCCCGCGCGTTTCAGCGGGTCGGCGATCAGCCGACGCGGTACCCGTATTCGCGGCGCTCCGGCTGCACCGGATCGTTGCGGCTTTCGGACAGCACGCCCGCATGGCGCTCGGCGATGAAGCGCTGGATGTCCGACTCGGCACGCGCAAGCGCGGACAGGCCGGCCAGCACCTCGCCTTGCGGCTCGCGCGCCGGTTCGTCGCTCGCGCCATGGCGATCGATCCACTGGCGCGCCCAGTCGAGCGCGAACTGCTCGGCTTCCTCGGCATCGGTGAAGCGCGGGCCGATCAGGCCCGAGCGTTCGACACGCCGGTCGTCCTGCGTAATCTCGGCCCACGCGCGATACATCAGGTTCTGCACGGGCTGCGCGATGCCGCAGATCGTATAGCCGCGATATCGGTCGACTTGCGGTTCGACCGCGGCGAAGCTCGCCGACGACGCATGCGCATGGCGCAGCTCCGTCGACGGCGCACCGGGCACCGCGAACGACACGGCCGACGGCTCGACGACTTCGTCGACCGGCCTCGCGCTCATCGACGCGCCCTCGCCCTCCCAAACGTTTGCCTGAGCGACCGGCAATTGCCACGACTCGGGGTTCTGCCAGAACACGCCGCGCAAGCGATCGTTATCGGGCACGGGTTCGGCACGGCGCGCGGGCACGACCGGCACCGGTGGCGGCGGGATATACGCGAACGTGCGCCCGCTGAACTGGGTCAGCACGTCGATCATCTTCAGCAGCGTGCCGGACGCGAGCCACTCCTCGTAGCGGCGACGGCACGTCGGCCCGGACGGATAGCGGCCGGGCAGCTTCGACCAGGCTTCACCGGTCGTCAGGATCCAGAGCACCGCGTTGGCAACGACGCGCGGTTCGGCTCGTGGACGCCCACGGCGGTTCAGCCGGATGGGTTCATCGGCGATCAGCGTTGAAAGACGAAACCACTCTTCATCGGTAAGCTCATCGAAGAACATAGTAGATCTCTCCACGCAGCCAGGCCGGGGCTGCGATTGGCGGCGCCGTCGCGACACATCGCATCGCGGGGCGGCCAGGTTGCACATTATGTTTATCCGGAATTGTGCATGCCGGTACGGCACCGCACTTTCACGGTGCCGACATTCCCGGCAATGACGCACAAATCACGGTCTCACTCCAATGTGGGAATTTTTGTGCACGAAGCATACCATCCCTAGGGTTTATCTCAATATGACAATGACTTAATGTTACGCACTGAAACAACCTGCCACGGATGAGTAATGTATTTACGCTTGAATTTTTTTGCTGGATCTTTATGCCCATCGCTGTAAAGGCCCGCCTGGCGGGGCTCTGCAGCGTATCAACCATGCCTTTTCATGGGCATTTTCGGGCTGCTCCGACCCCTGTCGGCAACAATCCCGCGCATTGCTGCCGGACATCGGTAAATCAGGGAAAAAAGCGTAACAAGATATTCACGAATCGGTAAATCATTCAAATTCGACCGATTTTAATTATCTCCATGCACAATCTTTTTATTGTTTCTCTGCGAGTGATGAAAGCATGGTGACGTGTGGCGCACATTTTTCGCCGCGCGCAAACTCGTGACGTCTGTTACATCTTCGGGGCGACGGGCGGGCGATCGCGCCGCCGCAGGGGTGGTCATTGCGTTTCGGGTCGGAACGGAAAAAGGGAAACCGGCGGGCAGGCTGTGCCGGACGTGGCAGCGGACGCGTCAGCGCAGATCGACGGCCAGCGACGCGGTCACGTCCGCGTCCACGCGCTGCGGCGGCATCGTGTAGGCCGGGTGATCGCAACCGATCGACAGCGCCGCCCCACCCCTGAGCGCCGCGCGCATCGGCGCGTCGAGCTCGAAGCGCACGAAGTGCACGGCCGACGTCTTCTCGGCGTTGTCGCGGTCGAGATCCTCGTCCGCGATCGCGTAGACGCGCGCGTGCCCGTCGACCTGCAGGTACACGCGATCCTCGACACCGATCAGCCGCGCGAGCGCCGCGCGCCGTTCGATCTCGTGCTCGTACTCGATCTGCATCGTCGCCTTCAGGTTCGTGCCGTCGGGCACGAGCGGCAGATACGCGTCCAGTTCCCCTTCGATGCCCGCCTGGTCGAAGATCTTCTCGATGTGCAGCATCTCCTGGATCTGATAGCGGATCGTCGTCTCGTCCTCGAACAGGAAGCGCAGGTGGTTGCCCAACGCCACCGCGCGGCGGCGCTTGTACGCGACGAGCCGCGCGTGTTCGGCCTTGCGGATCTTCGCGTACGCCTCGAGCGTCAGCAGGGAATCGCGGGTCAACGTCATGGGAGGTCCTCGTGGGTCGGCCGGCGGCGGCTCAGATGCCGTACGCGCGGCGCAGCAGCGTAAGCGGATGCGCAAGCGGCGCGGACGGCAGCCCCTTGTCGTCGATGCCCTGCACGATGTGATGGCCGGCCAGCGCGCAGTCCGACGACACGACATCCGGCTGCGGCTCGGCCATCGCCTGGAACACGGGCCCGCCGATCCGCATCGCGTCCGCGTGAAATCCCTTCTTCACGCCGAACGTGCCCGCATGGCCCGAGCAGCGCTCGACGACGTTCACGCGCGTGTCGGGCACGAGCGACAGCGCGTCGGCCGTCTTGCGGCCGATGTTCTGCACGCGCGCATGGCACGGCACGTGATACGACACGGTGCCGAGGCCGGTCTTGAAATCGGTCTTCAGCAGTCCGTCGCGATGCCGCGCGATCACGTATTCGAACGGATCCCAGAACGCTTCGGCCACCGCGCGCACCGCTTCGTCGCCGGGGAACATCAGCGGCAGCTCGCTCTTGTACATCAGCACGCAGCTCGGGATCGCGCCGATCAGCGCATAGCCTTCGCGCGCATAGCGTTCGAGCACGGGCAGGTTCACGTCCTTCTTCGCGGCCACGCCGGCGAGATTGCCCTGCTCGAGCAGCGGCATCCCGCAGCAGGCTTCGCGCGTGACGAGTTCGTACGGGATCTCGTTGTGCGCGAGGATCGCGAGCAGGTCGTGGCCGATGCCGGGCTCGTTGAAATTCACGTAGCAGGTTGCATAGATCGCGACCTTGCCGGGCGTGCGTTCGCCGTCGCGCACGGGCAAGCCGTCCGACGGCTTCGCCGTGCGCCGGAACTTGCGCGGCGCGAATTCCGGCAGCCATGCGTTGCGATCGACGCCGAGCGTCGCTTCGAGCGCATGGCGCGCGGGCGGCGTGCGGTTCACCGCGTTCACCGCCTGCGTGACGATCGGAATGCCGGCGAAGTGGCCCAGCGCGTCGGTGTTCGACAGCACCTTGTCGCGCAGCGTCGCTTCGCCGCGCTTGTAGCGCGCGGCCTTGCCGCGCAGCATCAGGTGCGGGAAATCGACGTTCCATGCGTGCGGCGGCACGTACGGGCATTTCGTCATGTAGCAGAGGTCGCACAGGTAGCACTGGTCGACGACCTTGCCGAATGCTGCCTTCGGCACCTCCTCGATATCGCCCATCGGCGTGTCGTCGACCAGATCGAACAGCGTCGGAAACGCGCCGCACAACGACACGCAGCGCCGGCACCCGGCGCAGATGTCGAACACGCGCGTCATTTCCGCATCGATCGCGGCCTGGTCGTAGAACGCATCGGACTGCCAGTCGAGCGGATGCCGGGTCGGGGCTTCGAGACTGCCTTCCTTGTGGGGCATGGGGCGCTCCATCCAGCGTGGCGCGCATGCGCGCCAGCGCCGCCCGCGCGATGCGGGCAGCGATGAACGAACAGGCGGCCGCTTGCCGGTCGCACGGCCTGCCGTGCGGCCCGCGGCGGCCCGTCAGTCGACGAGACTGTCCAGCGCCTTCGTGTAGCGGTTCGCGTGGCTGCGTTCAGCCTTCGCGAGCGTCTCGAACCAGTTCGCGATTTCGTCGAAGCCTTCGTCGCGCGCCGCCTTCGCCATGCCCGGATACATGTCGGTGTATTCGTGCGTTTCGCCGGCGATCGCCGATTCGAGATTCTGCCGCGACGAACCGAACGGCAAGCCCGTTGCCGGGTCGCCGACGGCTTCCAGGTATTCGAGGTGGCCGTGCGCATGGCCGGTTTCGCCTTCGGCGGTCGAGCGGAACAGCGCGGCGATGTCGTTCTGGCCTTCGACGTCAGCCTTCGAAGCGAAATACAGATAACGCCGGTTCGCCTGCGATTCGCCCGCGAATGCGGCCTTCAGGTTCTCTTCGGTTTTGCTGCCCTTGAGTTTAGCCATTTGCGCCTCCGTTCGAGTCGGCGCGGCCGCGTGCGACGCCGGGCCGATCAGGTATGTGGGGAACGATGCGTGTGCCGGGGCGCGCGCATCGTGCTCTTCAATCTAGGCGCTCGCGTTCGCATCCCCCAATAGGCTTTTTCAATCCGGGCGATAGTGCTTGGCGGGACGTGGGGCGCTGCCGGCCGCGTACGGTGCGCGGTGCGCGGTTGCGCGGCATTCGCGCGTGCTGCGTGGGTCACGCGTCCATCGCGCGCCTGAGCAGCAATTCGCGTTCGCGTTCGTTGCGCGTCAGTTCCGCCGCGCGGCGGAACTCGGCCTTCGCCTCGTCGGCACGGCCCAGCTTCGCCAGCAGGTCGCCGCGCACGCTCGGCAACCAGTGATAGCGCACGAGCGCGGGATCGTCGCGCAGCGCGTCGACGAGTTCGAGCGCCGCAGCCGGCCCGAACGCCATCCCGACGGCCACCGCGCGATTCAGCTCGACGACGGGCGACGGTGCGACTTCGGCGAGCGCGTCATACAGCGCGACGATCTGCGCCCAGTCCGTATCCGACGCCTGCCGCGCACGCGCATGGCAGGCCGCCAGCGCGGCCTGCAGCGCATACGGCCCGCGCACGCCGCCGAGCTTCGTCGCGCGTTCGAGCGCCGCGAGGCCGCGCCGGATCAGCAGCGGATCCCAGCGGCTGCGATCCTGGTCGAGCAGCAGCACGGGCCGGCCCTGCGCGTCGGTGCGCGCATGCATGCGCGACGCCTGCAGTTCCATCAGCGCGACGAGCCCGAGCACCTCGCTCTCGTCCGGCGCCAGCCCGGCCAGCACGCGGCCGAGCCGCAACGCCTCGTCGCACAGCGCCGGGCGCGTCCAGTCGTCGCCCGAGGTCGCCGCGTGACCTTCGTTGAACACGAGATAGATCACTTCGAGCACCGACGCGAGCCGCGCGGGCCGTGCATCGGCAGCCGGCACCTCGAACGGCACGTGCGCCGCCGCGAGCGTGCGCTTGGCGCGCACGATCCGCTGCGCGATCGTCGGCTCGGGCGTCAGGAACGCGCGCGCGATCTCGCTTGTCGTCAGCCCGCCGAGCAGCCGCAGCGTGAGCGCGACGCGCGCATCGGTCGACAGCACCGGATGGCACGACGTGAAGATCAGCCGCAGCAGGTCGTCGCCGATGTCGTCGTCGCGCGCGTCGGCGAGCGCCTCCGCGATGTCGGGGACGACATGCGCTTCGAGCGCGTCCATCTCGTGGCCGAGCTGGTCGCGCTTCGCCGCGTGGAGCGACTCCTGCCGGACACGATCGAGTGCGCGACGCTTCACGGCCGTCATCAGCCATGCGGCCGGGTTGTCGGGCACGCCGTCGACGGGCCAGTGCTCGAGCGCCGCGACGAGCGTGTCCTGCGCCAGTTCCTCGGCCACGCCGACGTCGCGCACCACGCGCGCGGCGCGCGCGATGATCTTGGGCGCCTCGATCCGCCAGACCGCTTCGATCGCACGGTGAGTCGCCTCACGCGTCACGACGCCTGCCCCTCGGCGGACGCGTCCAGCGGCATGGCCATCAGCTCCCATGCGTGGCCGTCCGGATCGTCGAACCCGTGACCGTACATGTTCGGGTACTCGCGCGGCGCCTGCGGCGCGGACCCGCCGGCCGCCAGCGCCTTCGCGACGATTGCGTCGACCTCGGCGCGGCTGTCGCACGACAGGCACGACAGGACCTGCACCTGCGTTGCCGGATCGATGATGGTTTTGCCGGTGAACGTCTGGAAGAACGGCCGCACGAGCAGCATCGCGAAGATCGTGTCGCTGATCTTGATGCAGGCGGCCTGGTCGTTGGTATAGGCCGGTACGATCTCGAAGCCGAGCGCCTGGTAGAACGCCTTCGAGCGCGGCAGGTCGGCCACGGGCAGGTTGATGAAGACCATCTTGTGCATGTCGGATACTCCCGGTGAGGTTGGATTCAGGCGGCAATCAATCAGGCGCCGGCGCGGCCGACGTGGAGTTCGCGGAACCGCTCGACCGCGTCGCTCGGCGTGAGGTCGTCGAGTTCGAACAGCGGCCGCACCTCGATCTCGCAATCCATCTCGGCGCCGAACGGCGCGGGAAACCGGCGCGTCCATTCGAGCGCTTCGTCGCGCGAACGCACCTGGATCAGCGTATAGCCGGCAATCAATTCCTTCGTTTCGGCGAACGGGCCGTCGACCACGGTGCCCTTGCCGCCCGCGTAGCGCACGCGCCAGCCGCTCGCGCTCGGTCGCAGCCCGTTCGCGTCGAGCAGCACGCCGGCCTTGGCCAGTTCCTCGTGATAGACGGTCATGGCTTCGACCAGCCGGTTGTCCGGCAACGCGTCGGACTCGCTGACGGCGTTCGCCCGGATCATGATCATGAATCGCATCGTTCACTCCTTGTCGTCGGTGGAAGGCAGCGCCCATTCTTCGGCGCCTTATCCGGACGACGGCCGGACGACCGCCGGATCGACATATTCCGCGACATATCAGGGTAAATACCGAGTCTCGACCTTCACAGGAAGCACGGGCCGACCGCCCGCACCTCGACCGTGCACCATTGCGCGGCCGGGCACTGGCGCGCGATCTCGATCGCTTCCTCGCGCGTGTCGACGTCGACGATGAAGAAGCCGCCGACCATCTCCTTCGCCTCCGCGAACGGGCCGTCGAGCAGGCGCGTCTCGCCGTCGCGCACCTGCACGCGCGTGCCGCGCTCGGAGCGCTCCAGCGACTCGACGCCGCGCAGCACGCCGCGCGCCTTCAGCGTCTCGGCGAAATCGACCATCCGCGCGTACAGCGCCTGACCTTCGTCCAGTGTGCGTTCGGCGCGCTGCTCGGTCGGCTCGACAATCAACAGCATGTAAGACATGGATTTCTCCTGTGGGAACGGGGCGTGGCGGCGTTCGCTGCGCGATCGGGATGCGCCGGCCGATGCAAAAGCGTAGCAGCCGCCGCGCGGCTGCATCGTCGGCCGATCGGCAACTGGCCGGACGGCCAATTCGGCCGCTTCCTGACATTTTGCCGTCAAGATGCCTTCCCGAACCGTCGGATTTTCTTCCTGTGGACCGCCCCATGTCACGCCTGCTTGTGCCGCTTGCCGTTGCACCGTTCATCGCCCTCGCCGCGCTCGCCGCCCTCTGTGCCCGGCCGGCCATGGCCGCGCCGCCGGTGAGTGCCGGCTGCGGCGGCGCAACCACGCCGATTGCCGACTTTCGCGGCGCCGGCGGCCCGTCGCCGCTGGCCGGGCAAACGACCTCGATCGAAGCGGTCGTCACCGCGGCGTTCGGTGGCGCCGACGGCCTCGGCGGCTTCTTCGTCCAGCAAGCCGACGCGCAGCGACGGCACCGGCCGGGCGTCCCGGAAGGCGTGTTCGTGTACGCGCCGAACGCACGCGCGAAGGCCGGCGATCTCGTGCATCTCACGGGCCGCGTCGACGAGCGCTACGGCCGGACGCAATTCACGCTGTCGGGCGGCGTAACCGTCTGCGCCCGCGGGCAAAAGGTCGCGCCTGCCACGCTCACGCTGCCCGTCGCCACCCAGGCGGTGCTGGCCGCGCTTGAAGGCATGCGGGTGCGCCTGCCGCAAACACTGACGGTCAGCGATACCCACGAACTCGGCCGCTACGGCAGCGTCGTCCTCAGCAACGGCCGGCTGCGCATCCCGACCCACGTCGCACCGCCGGCCGAGGCCACCGCGATCGCGACCGCCAACGCACGCAACCGCATCGTGCTCGACGACGGCTCGACCCGCCGCGATCCCGCGACCGTGCGCTATCCGCCGCCCGCGCTGAGTGCCGCCAACACGCTGCGCGCGGGCTACACGGTACGCGGCGTCGAAGGCGTCCTCGAACTGCGCTACGGCGCATGGCGGCTGCAACCGGTGGCCGGTGCGGCGCCGGTGTTCGATGCCGCCACGAACCCGCGTACCGAGGCGCCGGCCCGGCACCCGGATGCCGACCTGCGCATCGTGTCGTTCAACGTATTCAACTATTTCAACGGCGACGGGCGTGGCGGCGGATTCGATGCCCCGGCCAACCGCGGCGCGAAAACGCCCGCCGCGTTCGCGCGGCAGGAGGCAAAGATCGTCGCGGCGTTGCGCGCGCTGCGTGCCGACGTGATCGGGCTGATGGAAATCGCGAACAACGGCCACGGTGAAACAAGCGCGGTACGCCGTCTCGCCGCGCAACTTGGCGACGGCTGGCGCACCGTCGAGCCCGGCACCGCGCGCCTCGGCCACGATACGATCGCAGTCGCGCTGCTGTACGACAGCCGCACCGTCGAGCCGGCCGGGCGCGCCGCGACCGTCGCACTCGGCGGCCGGCATCGCCCGCCGCTCGCGCAGACATTCCGGCGCATCGGCGGCACGCGCGCCTTCACGGTCGCGGTCAATCACCTGAAATCGAAGAACTGCCCGAACGCGACCGGCGCCGATCGCGACCAGTCGGACGGCCAGGGCTGCTGGAATGCGGCGCGCACGCGAGCCGCCGCGCGCGTCGCCGACTGGCTCGCCGCGTCGCCGACCGGCACCACGGCCGATGGCGTACTGCTGATCGGCGACCTGAACAGCTACGCGAAGGAAGACCCGGTGCGCGCGCTCGAGTCGCGCGGCTACGAGAACCTGGTGCCCCGCTTCGTCGGCGATGCTGCGTACAGCTACGTATTTCGCGGCGAAGCGGGCAGCCTCGACCACGCGCTGGCCACGCCGGCGCTCGCCGCGCGCGTGAGGGCCGCACACGTCTGGCACATCAACGCCGACGAACCGGTCGCCCTGCAACCCGTGCCTGATTACAAAACGTCCGCGCAACGGTCGATTTATTACGCACCCGACGCGTACCGGTCATCGGATCACGATCCCGTCGTGATCGATGTCGCGCTTGGCGATGGCGGCACGTCGGCAGCCCCGGGCACGAACCGTGCTCGTCGACCAAGCGTCGATTAGTGCATTTGCATCAGCACAAGGCCTGCAACGGCACTATTTACCGGGTGGCCCTGGCGACGCGATATTTACCGCACCTTCACCGCGTACCGCAGCCCGGTAGCCGCTTCGCCCGGAATACGAATTTTTTTCAATCGCCACGCCGCCCCGTGCGGCGGGACTGTGCGGCAATCCTGCCGACGAATTGAAAATTTGTCTCGAAACAAAATCGGGCCAAGTGAATCACATAGGTTGCTGGGATTCGCCGTATCTTCAAATTTGCCTTGAATCGAAGGAGGATAAACACCATGGCGCTCACCGACTCGATCGAACACAAGCTGGACCGCGGCCTGTCCGACATTCGTCGCACGGGCCGGCGCGTGGGGCGCACGACGCGCTCGGCCGCCCGCGACCTGCATGCCGACGTCACCGACGATCTGCGCGGGCTGGTCGACGAACTGGAAGATCTGCTGAAAAACGATGGCGACGGCGATATCGCCGCGCTGCGCAAGCGTGTGCAATCCAGGCTCGATGAAGCGCGCAGCGCGCTCGACCATGCATCGGGCAGCGCGGCCGCCCGGCTGCGCGAATCGGCCGAACGCGTGTCGCAGGTCGTGCAAGACAACCCGTGGCAAACCGCCGGCGTCGTCGCCGGCCTCGCGTTCGTTGCGGGCCTGCTCCTTGCCCGCCGTTGACCGGAGCCGGCCGCCACGCGCCCGCCCCGTCCGTCCTCAATCAGACAAACGAAGGAGAAACGCCATGCAGAAGACCTTTGCCATGAAAGCCGCCGCCGCCGTCCTGCTCGGCAGCCTCGCGCTCGCCGGTTGCACGACCACCCCGGACAAACCGGAAGGCGCCGCGGCCAGCGCGTCGAAGCGCCAGTCGATCGACGCCAGCGTCAACGCGACGCTGTCGCGCCTCTATTCGACGGTGCCGGGTTCGCGTGAACTCGTCGCGAAATCGCGCGGCGTGCTCGTGTTCCCGAACGTGCTGCAAGCCGGCCTCATCGTCGGCGGCCAGTCCGGCAACGGCGCGCTGCGCGTCGGCGGCAGCACGGTCGGCTACTACAACACGTCGTCGCTGTCGGTCGGCCTGCAGGCCGGCGCACAGTCGAAGGCGATCGTGTTCCTGTTCATGACGCAGGATGCGCTCGACTCGTTCCGCAAGTCCGAAGGCTGGTCCGCGGGCGCCGACGCCTCGGTCGCGGTCGTGAAGGTCGGCGCGAACGGCGCGGTCGACTCCAATACTGCCACCGCCCCGGTCGAGGTGCTGGTCCTGACCAACGCGGGCCTCATGGGCGACCTGTCGGTGAACGGCACCAAGGTCACGAAGCTCAACATCTGACGTGCGGCACGCGGCGTCGCGCCGCGTTTGCTTCCCGGCAGCGCCGCGGCCCCGGCCGCGGCGTTTTCGCATGTGCCGCGCGCAGCGGCTATGATGGCGGCGCCTTTGCGGGCATACTCCGCTTCGGGCCGCCCTGCGTCGCATTTCGCCGCGAACCCGTGACGATCGAGAACCGATCGCGCGCGGGGCAACGAGATTCAATCAAACCACGCATCAATCTGCGCGAACGTCATCCATGGAAAGCGGACACGACCACCAAAAATTCTTCTATTTCCTGCTGGCCGCGGTCACGGTCGGACTCTGCTGGATCCTCGCGCCGTTTTCCGGAGCCGTGTTCTGGGGCACCATTCTCGCGATCCTGTTCCAGCCCGTGCAGCGCTGGCTCGCCGCGCGCTTCGGCAAGCGGCGCAACCTTGCCGCGCTCGTGACGCTGTCGCTGATCGTCCTGATCGTGATCCTGCCGCTCGTGTTCGTCACGGCCACGCTCGTGCAGGAAATCGCGTATGTGTACCAGGAGCTCAAGGACGCCCAGCCGAACTATTCGCAGTATTTCCACGACATCATTCACGCGCTGCCGAGGTCGATCCAGAACCTGCTGCAGAAATACGGGCTGACCAACATCCCGGGCATCCAGAAGAAGCTGACCGACGGCGCCGCGCAAATCAGCCAGTTCGCGGCCACCCAGGCGCTCAGCATCGGCCAGAACACGTTCCAGTTCGTCGTGAGCTTCGGCGTGATGCTGTACATGGTGTTCTTCCTGCTGCGCGACGGCGGCGAGATCGGCCGCCGCGTGCGCCGCGCGCTGCCGCTCGACGAGGAGCACAAGAACCTGCTGCTCGCGAAGTTCACGACCGTCGTGCGCGCAACGGTGAAGGGCAACATCGCGGTCGCGCTCGTGCAGGGCGCGCTCGGCGGCCTGATCTTCTGGATCCTCGGGATCGAGGGCGTGGTGCTGTGGGGCGCGCTGATGGCGTTCCTGTCGCTGCTGCCCGCGATCGGCGCGAGCCTCGTATGGGTGCCGGCCGCGCTCTACTTCCTGATGATCGGCGCGGTCTGGAAGTGCGTGATCCTCGTCGCGTTCTGTGTCGGCGTGATCGGCCTCGTCGACAACCTGCTGCGCCCGATCCTCGTCGGCAAGGACACGAAGATGCCCGACTGGGTCGTGCTGATCTCGACGCTCGGCGGGATGGCGCTGTTCGGCATCAACGGCTTCGTGATCGGGCCGCTCGTCGCCGCGCTGTTCATGGCGAGCTGGGACATCTACGCACGGTCCGAACAGGGCGAATGATGCAGCGCGTGGCCGCGTGCCACGCACCTGCCGGCACGCGCCGTCACGGATGGCGAATGCGGATCACGACGGGCGCCTCGGCGCCCGTTTCTTCATCCGCCGCCAGCGTCATCACGCCGCCATACGGGCCCACGCGATACGTGCGGCCCGATACCAGCGGCACGCTTCGATCGTCGTGCGCATCGCGCCACGTTGCACGCACACGCGAAGCGACATCGGGCGAGAACGGCGCACCGTCGGGCCCGACCAGCGCCACATGGGCGCCCGGCAAACGCCGGCCATGGGCATCAAACCGCAGCGTTGCCGCCGCCCCGCCGTTCGCCACCGCTCGACCTTCGACCACCTCGCCCGAGCGCGCGTCGAGCGTCACGTCGTAGAGATCGACGAGCGCACCCGCGAACCGCACGATGCCGTCCGACGCGACATGCCCGGCCGCCACCGCATTCGACATCGCGAACGCCACGCCCAGCCCGATCGCGGTCTTCCGCACGGCACCGGCCCACCGCACCGTTCGATTGCGCCTCGCCACCGATGCCGCCCGCTTCGCGTCGTTTCGCATGTTCCCTCTCCTCTGCCGTGACCAGAAAAAAAGGCGGCGTGACGCGTCGGTCACGCCGCCTGTCTGCTGGCAATCACTTTAGGGAGAGACGTCCGGACAAGATATGGGACTAGTCCGAAACTAAAGCCCGGTCGTTTGAACGCACCGCGTTCGACACCCGCTCGCAACAGCGTACGAACGGCATCGCACGCTGCGCGGCGGGCCGGTCACGCGCCGGGATCGACGCGCAGCACGAGCTTGCCGCGATGGTCGCCGTCGAACAGGCGATTCAGCACGTCAGGCGCGTTCTCGAGACCGTCCGCAACCGTCTCCTCGGCCTTGAGCCGGCCGTCGCGCAGCCAGCCCGCGAGCGTCTGCACGGCTTCACGGCTCTTGCGATAGTCGAGGATCAGGAAACCGCGCATCGTCAGCCGCTTCGAGATCAGCACACCGACATCGTCCGCCGCGCGCCCGCTGTTGTAGTTCGAGATCACGCCGCACAGCGCGACACGCCCGCCGATCACCATCCGCGACAGCACCGCGCGCATCACCTCGCCGCCGACATTTTCGAAGTTCACGTGCACGCCGTCCGGCGTCGCCGCCTTCAGTTGCTGGCGGAAATCGTCGGCCTTGTAGTCGACGGCCGCGTCGAAGCCGAGCGTCTCGGTCAGGTAGCGGCACTTGTCCGCGCCGCCCGCGATGCCGACCACGCGTGCGCCGTGGATCTTGCCGATCTGCCCCGCGATCGAGCCGACCGAGCCGGCCGCTGCCGATACCACGAGCGTCTCGCCCGGTTGCACCGGCGTGATGTCCGTCAGCCCATAGTACGCGGTCAGCCCGCTCATCCCGCACGCGCCGAGCAGCGTCGGCAGCGGCAGGCCCGACTCCGCGGGCAGCTTCACGAGCTGCGCGGCCTGGTCGGCCGGCACGACCGCGTAGTCCTGCCAGCCGACGAGCCCCTGCACGAGATCGCCTTCCGCGAACCCCGCATGTCGCGACGCCACCACGCGCCCGATGCCGAGCGCGCGCATCACCTCGCCGATCGCGACGGGTGGCAGGTACTGCGGCACGTCGCTCATCCACACGCGGTTGGTCGGGTCCATCGACAGGTAAAGCACGCGCACGAGCACCTCGCCGTCGGCAAGCGCCGGCACCGGCGTCTCGACGAGCGAAAAGTGTTCGCGGCCGACCCGCCCTTCCGGGCGCGTCTTCAGCAGCAGTTGGCGGTTCACGGGTGTGGACACGATGTTCTCCTCCGGTCGTAGTTGTTCGGGATGCGCGTCAGACCGCGCACATGCCGCCGTCGATCACGAGTTCGGCGGCCGTCACGAAGCGGCTTTCGTCGGACGCGAGATACACGGCCGCATGCGCGACGTCGTCCGGCTCGCCGAGCCGGCGCAGCGGGATGCCGCGCGCGAGCTTGCGCGTCGCGTCGCGTTCGCCGAGCGACTGGAACAGCGGCTCGACGATCCCCGTGCGGATGAACGCCGGGTGAATCGAGTTGCAGCGCACGTCAATCTCGCGGCGCGCGCAGTCGATCGCGACCGACTTCGTCAGCGACGCGACCGCCGCCTTCGACGCGTTGTACGCGGTGAAATCCGGCTCGACCTTGAACGCGGCGACCGACGAGATATTGATGATCGACGCGGGGTGGCTTTCGGCCAGATACGACAGCGCATGCTTGCAGCCGAGCACGATGCTCTCGACGTTGATCGCCATCACGCGCCGCCATTCGTCCAGCTCGATCTGCGCGGGCGAGCCGATCGAGCCGACGCCCGCGTTGTTGACGAGCACCGACAGCCCGCCCATCGCATCGACCGCCTGCGCGAGCAGCGCCTGCCAGCGCGCTTCGTCACGCACGTCCTGCGTCGCGGCGAACGCGACCGGCGTCGCGTGGCCCGCGTTGAGTTCCTGCGCGAACGCGTCGAGCACCGCCGCGTCGGCGATGTCGGTCACGAACACGCGTGCGCCCTGCTCGACCATCCGGCGCGCGATCGCGCGGCCGAGGCCGCCCGCGGCGCCCGTTATGTATGCGCACTTGCCGGCAAGGCGCGGAGAAACGATTGTCATGTGACCTGCTCCTGTCGTGAATCGTCGTCGCGGAACGCTGCCGAGACGGGGTGTCCGTGCATTTTCCAGCCGACGTGTGCCGGCTACCGGTGCGCCGACATGACGACGCAGCGCACGGTTTCCACGAGTATATCGAGGTGAATGCGGTACACGCCGGACCGGCCGGGCAGCCCGCCCGCGGTTGAACGACAGCCAGCGTACGCGAATGCCGCCAATCGATGAAATGAATATTCGTTATGCCCGGTCATAGGTATCGTTCATGACCTTGGAATTCGACCGGGCACCGGCCCTTGCGCCTGTGCCCGGGACAACCGGCTTTGAATTCGCGTCCCTGTCCTTCAGGATTCGACGCTACCCGACGAACCGGATCGCGCTGTTCTCGATGGCAGCCTGATTGCCGTATTGCCAAGTGATGTTGCGGCGTTCATGTCCGATCGGCAGACCCGAGTAGATCGGCAGGCCGAAGCCGCCCAGCACGTCGACAAGCATCTGCTCGAGCGTGAAATCCGCGCCGTCCGGGATGGGGCAGCGCGTGAATTGCCCGAGCACGAACGCGCGGGCACCGTCGAACGCGCCGCTCAGACGCAGTTGCGTCAGGCTGCGGTCGAGCCGGTAGCCGAATTCCGTCACGTCCTCCAGCAGTACGATCGCGTCGCGTGAGCGAAGCGACCAGCGTGTACCCGCGACGCTCGCGAGCACCGTCACGTTGCCGCCGCACAGACGTCCGCGCACTGCATCAGCGGCGCCGGACAAATGCCGCAGGCTCAGCGGGGCGCGTTCGCCACCGGTCAGCACGGCGCGCATGTCGGCACGCGTCGCGTCGTCAACCTTGGTTGCCAGGCTGTGGAATGTCGGACCATGCAACAAGCGCACGCCGGACCGGTCTGCAAGCGCGCAGAATAGCGACGTCGCGTCGGAAAAACCGACGATCGTCTTCGGCGTCGCAATCTCGTCGGGCAGGTGCTCGAGCAGATGCGCGCAACCGAATCCCCCTCGCGCGAGCCAGACGATATCGATTGACGGATCCATCAAGGCGCGCCGCAGATCGTCCGCGCGCTCCTCGGCGGTACCGGCGAAATAGCGGTACCGGCTGCCGAGATGAGCGCTCGTCGTGACCTTGAAGCCCCAGCTTTCGACGAGCGCGATGCCGCGCTCGATTCCTTGCGGATCGGGCACACCTGCGGGCGCGACGACGCTCACTGTCTTGCGTCCTGATTCCATTGAACGGATACCGTGTGGACAAGAACCCGCTGAATATACCTGATACCCGTCGCGAGCCGCTCACACCTGCGAGGCAACATTGAACGCGGCGAGATGCCATTCTCCGTCGTCCGCGAATCCGATTCGCTTCCAGCGCCGCTTGAGAATCACAGTCGATGCAAAATCGCCGACCGATCGATGCGGATCCCATTCGATCGACGAACCAAGCAGCGCGTCGAGCGGATGCACCTCGGAGCCGTCCGCGTGACGCGGCCCTTCCCGGCGTCGACGCGTCGGCCGGTACCGCGGCGATTGCATCGCTGTCGAATCCGCGAAACGACGACAGCGCACGCTTCATCTGCGTCAGATACTGAAGGCGACGACGAGAACGCGACAAGCAGGCGGCGCCGAAGCGCCCGCCATGGGCGAAAGTCAGAACCCGTCGCCCGACGGCGCGCGCACGAACGCGCAGAGTTGCGGCGAATGGGTGTCGATCATCTGCTGGAACGGTGCACGGTGCCCGTACGCGATGCCCGACACGAGCAGCAGGCAGACGGCCGCGACGCGCGGCGAGAATGCACGCTGCCGCGCACTGTCGTAGCCGCGCAGGAACACCAGCGCGACCAGCGCGCCGAGCATCCAGCCGACGATCACTTCCGGAACGGTGTGCGAATGATCGAACACGCGCGCGACGGCCGTGATCGCGCCGGCGGCCAGTCCGGCCGCGATGCCGGGCGCCTTGCCCGGCTGGAACGCCTGCCACAGCATCGACAGCGCGACGGTCCACACGGACGTCGACAGCATCGTATGGCCGCTGATCACGCGGAAATCGAATTGTGGCAGCTCGATGCCGCACCCGGCATACAGGATCTTGGTGGCGCCGACGAGGCCCATGCCGGCGGCGAGCAGCACGCCCCAGCGGACGGCGAGGCGCCAGTCGGTCAGCGCGAGCCACGCCGCGCATGTCAGCGCGATCGGCAAGGTCAGCGCGGCATCGCCGATGTTGCTGATTTCACTCCACATAACGGACTTCGGACGACGATCGAAAGGCCGCAGTTTACCGCATGCGCGCCTCGCGGCTGTGTCAGCCTGTGACAGGCTGTATCAGCCCGCGACACCGGTAATCAGCAGCAGGTTCGTGCCGGTGATGACGGCGAACAACGCCCACGCGGCAATCTGCATCCCGCGCCCGATCGTGTGCTCGCCCATCGTGTTGCGATCGCTGACCGAGCGGATCAGCGGCCACATCGCGAACGGCAGCTGCAGGCTCAACAGCACCTGGCTCCACACCAGCAGCTGCCCCACCGAGCTGTCGCCAAGCCACAGCACGCCGATCAGCGCCGGCACGAGTGCGAGCCCGCGCGTGATCAGCCGGCGCTGGTAGCACGGGATCTTCGTGCGCAGGAAGCCGTCCATGATCACCTGGCCGGCGATCGTGCCGGTCAGCGTCGAGCTCTGCCCCGACGCGAGCAGCGCGATGCCGAACAACAGCGCGGCCGCGCCACCCGCGATCGGCGTAATCAGCTTGTAGGCCTGCTCGATGTCGGTCACGTTGTGCAGGCCCGTCGCATGGAACGCCGCGCCCGCGACGACCAGGATCGCCGCGTTGACGAGCATCGCGACGAACAGCGACACGCAGGTATCGATGCGCACCAGCGCGAGCGTGTCGCGGATCACGCCGCGCGTGCCGCCGACCACGTGCCGCGTCTGCACGACCGACGAATGCAGGTACAGGTTGTGCGGCATGATCGTCGCGCCGACGATGCCGAGCGCGAGCACGATCGCGTCCTTGCGGTCGTGGCCCGGATCGCCCGGCACCAGCCCGCCGACCACCGCGTGCCAGTCGGGCGGCGTGATCGCGACCTGCGCGACGAAGCAGAACGCCATCGTCGCGATCAGCGCGAGCACGATCGCCTCGATCTGCCGGAACCCCTTGCCCTGCAGGCCGAGCACGATCACCGTGTCGAGCGCGGTCAGCACGATCCCCCACGCGAGCGGCACGCCGAGCAGCAGCTTGAACGCGAGCGCGCAGCCGAGGACTTCCGCGATGTCGCACGCGATGATCGACACTTCGGCGGTCACCCACTGCACGATGCGGCCGAACCGGCCGTAGCGGTCGTAGCTGGCCTGCGCGAGATCCCGGCCGGCGACGAGGCCGAGCCGCGCTGCGAGCATCTGCAGGAAGATCGCCGCGAGGCTCGAGAACGCGACGACCCACAGCAGCGAATAGCCGAACTGCGAGCCGGCCTGGATGTCGGTCGCCCAGTTGCCGGGATCCATGTAGCCGATCGCGACCAGCAGGCCGGGGCCGAAGAAGCGCTTGAGCTTCTGCCAGCGCGGCGCGCCGGCATCGATCGTGATGCTGCCCTTTACTTCCGACGGGCAAAAAGGGGCGGTGGCGGTGGTGGGGAGGAAGGACATGGAAACCGGGGCTCGAGATCGGGACAGGACGATTCTACGGGTATCCGCCCGATTTTCTCCCGCGTGGCCTCTCACGCGGCGCGATGCCCCTCGGTGCCGTCGCCGGCCCCCTCGCCCGCATCGGCCTGCCTCACGCCACGCGTGAGGATCCTTTCGCGCTCGGTGACGCGGAATTCGGTCGGCGACATCAGCATGCGCTGGCGAAACAGCTTCGCGAGCCGCTCGCCGCTGCCGAACCCGGTGCGGCGCGCGACCTTATCCGCCGGCAGCGTCGTGTGGACCAGCATGTGGCAGGCGCGCTCGAGCCGCACGTGCTGGACGAACTCGGTCGGCGTCACGCCGATTTCCTTCTTGAAGCGCCGCAGGAAGTTGCGCTCGCTCATCGCGGCGGCCTGGGCCGCGTTCGCGATCGAGATGCGGTTCACGCTCTGCGCGCGCAGCCGCTGCGCCGACATCCGGATCGACGGGCTCGCGCTCAGCTCGCGAAAGGCCCACATCGACTGCGTATAGCGCTGCTCGACCGGCCGCAGCAGGTTGCTGGCGATCTCCTGCGCGGCGATGTCGCCGAGCTCGACGCGGAACATGTCGAGCACGGCGGCGAACACGTCGGTTTCGCCGGCCTGCAGCTCGACCGTCGTGGCGACCCGTCGCCCGCCCCGGCCGGGCCGCCCTTCGATCGCCGTCGACGGACGCTGCATGGCCGCGAGCGTGGGCAGGTCCATCCCGTCGACGATCCAGCGCGCATGGCGGCGAATGTCGGAGAGGCGACGCTGCAATGCGTCGTCCCAGTTGACGGTCGCGCGGTCACCGTGAAGATGAAAGAACGCGAGCGCGCGGCGGCCGTGCTCGTCACCGAGCGGATCGGCCGCGATGCTCACGCCGGAGGACGACTGCAACAGCCCCCCGCTTTCGGATACGTACTTCAACTGGTAGTCGGCACTGTGTGCGTGCAGGCGATTCGCCAGGTTGAAAGCCTCGCCAAGACGCGCGGCCTGGGCCAACGAAAATCCCGTACTCAAATAGATAACGACCCATCTCTGATCTGCTGCATTCACTGGCCAAGCCCCCGACTTGTTCGACTTCTTCTAATACCGTCGAACTGTCAGGCTTATATTTGGTTTGAATGCGTGCGACAGGACGGCTATCCCGAAATATGAAGCGACGGCATCTTAGCCGAACGGGTCGCGCCTTTGGCGCGAAATGGCCGACGTGGACAGCATGATGGCGGATTACTACAGGCTGTCGCGGTTTGCTGGCGGCCCGGTGTGGAATTGCCCGGGCCGATATCGCCCATTATTGCGATTGTGTATGTCGCAATCCGCGCATTTCATTACGACTTATTGCGTCGGATATCCGGATAAATGCACAACCGAATATCGGCACAAACGATATTGATTCTTATCCCGTGCCATCGATCGCCACGGAGGAATGCCCGCCTATCCAATGCCTACGCATCCTTTAGAATCGGTCCACCCTTCACCACGCCCCCCGCGCCCCGTGCCCGCCGATCACCGTCTCGACCTGAACCTGTTTCGCGTGCTCGACGCCGTCTACGTGCATGGCGGCATCGGCGCGGCCGCCCGCGCGCTGCATCTCACGCAGCCGGCCGTCACGCATGCGCTCAACCGGCTGCGCGCGCATTTCGACGATCCGCTGTTCGTGCGGCAGGGCAACCGCGTCGTCGCAACCGAACGCACGCGGTCGATCATCGCGGACGTCCAGCTGCACCTGAAGGGCCTGCAAGGCACCGCGCGCGCACCGTCGGGATTCGATCCCGCGACGCTCGACCTGAGCATCGCGGTCGGCATTCGCGACGTGCTCGAATCGATCGCGCTGCCGCGGATCGTCGCCGCGTTCGCCGACGAAGCGCCCGGCCTGCGGCTCGTGAGCCGCCGCATCGCGGTGGCCGACATCGAGCGCGAACTCGCATCGGGCAATCTCGATCTCGCCGTCGATCGCCGCGTGCCGACCGGCCCGCGCATCGCCACCGAACACCTGCTCGACGATTCGCTCGTCGTCGCGCTGCGCGGCGATCATCCGCTTGCGCACGAACCGCTGCGGCGCGGCGATTATTTCGCGGCGCAGCACGTCGCGGTGTCGTCGCTCGGCGAGCCGCAATCGCTCGACGTGCTGCTCGGCAACGACGGCCGCTTCCGCGATATCCGGCTCACCTGCCAGCACTATTTCGCCGCGTGCCAGATCGCCGCGACCGGCAACCTGCTGGTCACGCTGCCGCACACCTATGCGTTGCGGATGGCCGCGCTGCTGCCGATCGTCGTGCGGCCGCTGCCGTTGCGGCTCAAGCCGTTCCCGCTCCTCGCGTACTGGCACGAATCGCGCGACGCCGATCGCGCGCACCAGTGGGTGCGCGAACGTATCGCCGCGCTCGTGCGCAGCAGCGCCAGCGTCACCGACGCATAGCCGCCCGGCGCACGCCGTCCCGATCGGGGCGGTATGCTGACGGCTGCGCGTCACCCTCTTCTCTTTTCCCACTTTCCGCTGACCGGAGACTTGCCATGTCGCTCATCCATGCCGCCGCCGTCCTCGACGCCGATGCGCCCGACTACGTCGTCCAGCTGCAGGCCGGCACGCACGCGTTGACCGGCGACGAAGCGCCCCGCGAAGGCGGCCAGGATCGCGGGCCGGCGCCGTACGAGTTCGTGCTGGCCGGCCTCGCGCAATGCACGGCCGCGACGCTGCGCATGTATATGCAGCGCAAGACGTGGCCGGCCACGCGCATCGACGTGCGCACCGAGCTGCATGCCGATCGCGACGGCACGCAATACGTGCGCCGCGTCGTGACGCTCGACGGCCCGCTCGACGATGCGCAACGCCAGCGCCTCGCCGAAATCTGCGAGAAAACGCCGGTCACGCAGTTCATCAAGCGCGGCACGCGGATCGACACGACGTTGAACTGACACGCCACGCACGAAAGCACACGGCACACGATCACCGCGCAAAAAGAAACGGGGGGCCGCGCACGATGCGCGGCCCCCCGTTTCGTCGAACCCGTCAGGCGTTTACAGCCCGAGCGCGGACAGGTCGAGCTTGCCGTCCTTCAGCGGCGGGCACCAGAAATACGCGCCCGTCAGCGGCCGCGTGAAGCGGAACAGACCGTCGACGATCCCGTCTTCCGCGCCGCTCATCCGGCGCATCTGCACGTCGAATGCGCGGAACGAGCAGCCGAACGCGACGAAATAGAGGCCCGCGCGACGCGCGTCCGACCACGGCGACGAGCGACGCAGCATGAATGCCTCGGGCTCGAAGCTTTCCTGCGCGGTGCGCTTCACGTGCGCGAACTCGGGTGCGTCGTCGAGTTCTTCGTTGTCCGAGCGGCGGCGCCCGATGATGTTGTCCATGTCGCCCGACGGAATGCGCTCCATCTGGTCGAAGTCGTGCAGCCATTGCTGGACCGCGACGAAGCTCGCCCCGTCGAGCCCCGCACCCTGCCCCGTCACGATCGCCGCGGCCACCGCTTCGTCGCCTTCCGGGTTCTCCGTGCCGTCCTCGTAGCCGGACAGGTCGCGATCGTTCGAATAGCGGAAACCGTCCACCGCATCCTGCAACGCAAACGCCGGCGCCAGCGCGCGTTCGATCGCCCGCGCGCGCAGCACGATCTCGCCGCGGTCGTCGCCGCGCAGCCAGACCCACACGTCGGCCGGCGTCGCCGGCAGCGTGCGGTCCTTCACCGCGAACGCCGGGTATTCGGTCAGGCCCGGCACCGGGTGCCCGAGGTACGCCGCCAGCGCATGCCCGAACCCGACCACCGTGTCGCGTCCGTCGACGATCTCGCGCAGCGCGGCCAGCGCCGCTGCCACATTGCCGTCATTCGAAATCGTGAAAGTGAGGTATCGGGCCGCCGTATCGATCGGGGTCAGGATGCCTTGCTGAACGTCGCTCATCGTTTCCTCAGGAATGTATCGTGGTGAATCTGCGAGGGCCGCGGCGGCATGCGCCGCAAACGCCGAAGTGTAATCGATGCGCGTGCCGGCCCTTGCGCTGCCGCATTGTGGCTGGCCCGCAAAAGAAGGGCCAAAAACCCGAATACTAACCGTATCGACGCTGCAACGCCGCATTCATCAGACGTTGCGGCGTGCCCGACACTGCTGATAGAATCTTTTCACGTCTTTTCGGCGTCCTTTCAACCGTTCACTTCAGGGGAGGTGCAGATGTTCCGAATGCCAGCAACCTTCCCGAACGTGGTCCCACGGCGTAGCTGATCCAGCCCGCCGTCCGCGCCGGCTCCCGAGTTTTTCGCTAACCCGTCAGCCGCGCCGTTTCCCGACAGCCCGTTTCGTTTTCCGCCCGCGCGTTTCGCGCGGCCCGGCTGTTGCGTTTTCGATGTTCTCCGAACCGGAAAGTCCCGTCGCGCGATGCGCCGGGCAACGATAAATGACCAGAAAAACCTCCCATCTGGGCGGCCAGGCATTCCAGGCCGTCTTCGGCTTCACCTTCCGTTACTGGCGCAAGCAGCCGGCGCGCACCGCCACGGTCGCGAGCCTTGCGCTGCTCGCCGCGCTCGCCGACGTGCTCACGCCACTGTTCGCCGGCCGCCTCGTCGACGCGCTGTCGACCGGCCTGACCGACCGCGCCGCCGCGTGGCATGCGGCGCTCGTCGCGTTCGGCACGCTCGCCGCGCTCGGGCTCGGCGCGACGGTGCTGCGCCAAGGCGTCTACCTGAACATCATCACGCTCACGTTGAAGATGATGAGCGAGATCGCGGCCGCGTCGTTCCATCGCGTGCAGCGCTTCTCGACCGACTGGCATGCGAACAGCTTCGCGGGCTCGACCGTGCGCAAGATCACGCGCGGGATCTGGGCGCTCGACCTGCTGAACGACACCGTGCTGATCGCGCTGCTGCCGTCGGTCACGATGCTCGTCGGCGCCACCGTGCTGCTCGGCACGCACTGGCCCGTGATGGGGCTCGTCGTCGGCGCGGGTTCGCTGCTGTACATCACGGTGACGGTGGCGGTGTCGCTCGGCATCGTCGCGCCGGCCGCGCGGCTCGGCAACCTGTGGGACACGCGCATGGGCGGCGCGCTCGCCGACGCCGTGAGCTGCAACGCGGTCGTCAAGGCATTCGGCGCGGAAACGCGCGAGGAAGCGCGGCTCGCACGCGTGATCGGCAAGTGGCGGCAGCGCACGCGCCGCACGTGGGTGCGCGGCACGTTGAACGGCGGGTTGCAGGGCGCGATGCTCGTTGCGATGCAGGCCGCGATGATCGGCGTCGCGCTGCGGCTGTGGGCGAACGACGAGGCGAGCGTCGGCGACATCGCGTTCGCGCTGACGATGTTCTTCATGCTGCAGGGCTACCTGCGCGACGTCGGCATGCACATCCGCAACCTGCAGCGCTCGGTGAACGACATGGAGGAACTCGTCGCGCTCGAACGCCAACCGCTCGGCATCGACGATCGTCCCGGCGCGCCGGCGATCCGGATCGGGCAAGGCGAGATCCGCTTCGAGCACGTGACGTTCCGCTACGGCAACCATCCGGTGCCGCTGTACGACGACTTCTCGATGCGGATCGCACCCGGCGAGCGCGTGGGCCTCGTCGGCCATTCGGGGTCGGGCAAGACGACGTTCATCAAGCTGATCCAGCGCCTGTACGACGTGTCGGGCGGCCGCATCACGATCGACGGCCAGGACATCGCGCAGGTAAGGCAGGATTCGCTGCGCAGCCAGATCGCGATCGTCCAGCAGGAGCCCGTGCTGTTCCACCGCACGCTGGCGGAGAACATCGCGTATGCGCGCCCCGATGCAAGCCGCGCCGACATCGAGCGCGCCGCGCGGCTCGCCAGCGCGCACGACTTCATCGCCGCGCTGCCGGACGGCTATGACACGCTCGTCGGCGAACGCGGGATCAAGCTGTCGGGCGGCGAGCGCCAGCGGGTCGCGATTGCACGCGCGTTCCTCGCCGATGCGCCGATCCTGATCCTCGACGAAGCGACGTCGAGCCTCGACAGCGAAAGCGAGCTGCTGATCCAGCAGGCGATGGAGCGACTGATGGTCGGTCGCACGACGCTCGTGGTCGCGCACCGGCTGTCGACCGTGCGTGCGCTCGACCGGCTGCTGGTGCTCGATCGCGGCAAGGTGATCGAGGAAGGCAGCCACGACGCGCTGATCCGGATCGACGGCGGCATCTATCGCCGGCTGTTCGAGCGGCAGGCGCTGGAGCTGGCGAAGGGGCTCGCCGATTCGCCGCGGCGCACGGCGGACGATGAAGCCGGGCCGCTGGGGGAGCCGGCCGAGGTGTGACGCAAGCGTGTCGCAATGCGCGCCGGCGGCGCGGTCATCGCCGCCGGCGCGCGTCAGTAAACGGATCCGGATCGAGGCCGTGCCAGGTGCGCGGCCTTTTTTACGTCCGCGCGTCAGGCCTGCCGCCCCGGCGCCGCGTGCCGAGGAGTGCCCTTTTCCGGTATCCCTTATCATGTCGACCAGGAAATTTGCGACTAGGGATCGACCATGTTTACAGGAATTGTCCAGGGCGTTGCCAGCATCAAGCGCATCGCCGATCACGGGGAACTGAGAACCTTCAGCATCGAATTCCCGGAGCGCTTTACCGACGATATCGAGATCGGCGCCAGCGTGTCGGTCGACGGCGTCTGCCTGACAGTGACGACCATCCATTCGCCGCAGCTGATCGACTTCGACGTGATGCTGCCGAGCCTGCGCATCACCACGCTGGCCGACCTGACGACCGGCGCCCGGATCAACGTCGAGCGTGCCGCGAAGGACGGCGCGGAGATCGGCGGTCATCCGTTGTCCGGCCACGTGGATTTCACCGGGACCATCCGGCACATCGCAATGTCCGAACACAACCGGATGGTGCGCATCGGCGTGCCGGAGGCGTTCAAGCGCTACGTGTTCGCGAAGGGCTATATCGCGATCAACGGCTGCAGCCTGACGGTGTCCGACGTCAACCGCGACGAAGGCTGGTTCGATGTCTGGCTGATTCCCGAAACGCGCCGCGCGACGACCTTCGACGCGAAGGGCGTCAACGACACGGTCAACATCGAGATCGAGCGCAGCACGCAGGTGGTCGTCGATACGATCCGGGAAGCGGTCAAGGAAACGCTCGGCGAACTGAACGGCGTCGTCACCGCGTTGCTGGCGGAAAAAGGCATCGATATCGAGGAACTGCTGGCGCGGCATGTCGCGCGGCTGCCGAAGCAGTAACGGAGCGGGTGTTTCAGGTCCGTCGCCGAAGCCCCGGGATTGGCCGCCCGCCCGCGACCGGATCCGGACGGCCTTCACTCGATGGCATCGACGCCACGATAAAGCGTTCGATGTCGGCCGCCACGTGTTCGGGTGGGCCGTCGCTCGCAAACCGCCTGCAGTTCAAGCGCATGAACGCGGAGAACCGATCGCGGATCTTGCGCATCTCGTCGGCTTCATTCGCATTCAGATACGACCGGGACATTTGCCGGCCCACGATCAGTTTCGCGCAGCGTTCGAGATCGAACGAAGGCAACAGGAGCGGGGTGAACCGGTCCTCCTCGATGCAATGGCGAAGCGCGGGATAGGCCGCCGCGACATCGGCCGGATACAGCATGAAACCGAACGAAGCCGCGCAGATCGTGGGCGCCGACATGCCGCGCTTGAGTTGCTCGTACAGCCGGATGTTGTGCGAAGCGTACTCGACATAGCCGCGGTCCCGGATGAAGTCGGCGATGTTCCCGTGCGCGGCCAGGAAGCATTGATCCACGTCGACGAACCGCCAGTTCAGGCGTGCCGCGACGATCGCCCCGACCGTGGTCTTGCCGGCGCCGCCCGGCCCGATCAGATGTACCAGCAACGACACGCTCTCCCTCCGACATCGCATGCGTCACGTTCCCGGAGGAACCGCGACGAACCTGCCTTCTGCGCCCGCATCACTCCGCTTCTGCCTGCCCGCCCTTCCCCACCGCCACCCGCTGCGCGCGATAAATCCCCGCATGCCCCGAGAACAGATACGCAACGACACACGCGACGATCGCATACACGCCGATATCCGCGCCGAACAGTTCGATCGCCATGATCGTCGACGCGATCGGCGTATTGGCCGCGCCAGCGAACACCGCGACGAAACCGAGCCCCGCGAGCACGGGCACCGGCAATGCCAGCACCTGGCCGAGCGCGTTGCCGAGCGTCGCGCCGATGTAGAACAGCGGCGTCACTTCGCCGCCCTTGAACCCCGACGCGAGCGTGACGACGGTGAACGCGAACTTGCCCGCGAAATCGTAGAGCGGCAGCGGACCATGAAACGCAGCCTCGATCGTCGGGATGCCGAGGCCGAGATATTGCGGCACGTTCAGCGCGGTCGCGGCCGCGGCGACCAGCAGGCCACCGAGCACCGGCTGCAGCGGCGCATAGCGGACGGCTCGCCTGAACCACGCGGTTAACGCATGCGTCGCAAACGCGAACAAGCGCCCGACCACGCCGAACGCCATGCCCGCGACGACCGTCACGGCCAGCCCCGTCGCCGACACGGCCGGCACGAACGGAATCGCATAGGCCGTGTGATGCACACCCCACGCGCGGCAGACGACGTCCGCGACGATCGCCGATGCAACGCAGGTCAGCAGCGCGTCGTACCGCACGCGCCCGATCGCGAGCACCTCGAGCCCGAACACGGCGCCCGCGAGCGGCGTGCCGAACACCGATGCGAAACCGGCCGCGATGCCGCCCATCAGCAGCACGCGGCGATGTTCGCGATCGAGACGGAACACCTGCGTGACGCGATCGGCGAGCGCGCCGCCCATCTGCACGGCCGTGCCCTCGCGGCCGGCCGAGCCGCCGAACAGGTGCGTGACGACGGTCGCGACGAGCACGAGCGGCGCCATCCGCTTCGGCACCAGCGCCTTCGGATCGTGAATCTCGTCGATCAGCAGGTTGTTGCCGCGCGCGACGGACTGGCCGAAGCGATGGTAGATCCAGCCGGTCGCGAAACCGGCGGCCGGCAGCCCCCACAGCAGCCACGGATGCGCGACGCGCGTGCCGGTCGCCCAGTCGAGCGCGATCAGAAACAGGGCGGAAGCCGTGCCGGCCAGCGTGCCGAGCAGGGCCGAGAGCGCGAGCCAGCGGCATACATAGCGCACGGTCGCGAGAAGATCGGCAGAAGTCGTGAAAAACATGATTTCCAGATTCGACGGAACATCAAAACCTGGGCGGCAGAAACCCGCATGGACGGCCTGCGACCTCCTGACGACCCAGGAACACGCAGGCATCATCAGCCGGGCTGACCGGCGGTTGAGGGCCGCACCGAGCGCAACGCGCCGAATACGACCGCTGGGAGGCATGCCATCTCCGCTGGCCGCCATTGTACGCGACGCTGCTCACCGCCCGCAATGCGGCCACGGGACAGCATCGCCCGCCCCCAGGACGCCGTCAGTCGCGCAGCGGGCGCGTGATGCGCGAGATCAGCTGGGGCGCGATCCGCTCGAGCGGCAGGATCGCCGACGCCGCGCCGATCGCCGCGGCCGCCTTCGGCATCCCGTAGACGGCGCTGGTCGCCTCGTCCTGCGCGATCGTGTAGCAGCCCTTCGCGCGCATCGCCTTCAGGCCGAGCGCGCCGTCGCGCCCCATGCCCGTCAGCAGCACGCCGAACGCCTCGCCCTGCCAGCCGTCGGCGACGCTGTTGAAGAACACGTCGATCGACGGCCGGTACGGCGTCTCGACCGGATACCGCGTATAGCCGAGCACCCCGCGCGGCGACAGGGCCAGGTGATCGTTGGTCGCCGCGAGCAGCACCTCGCCGGCCTGCGGCATGCTGCCTTGCCGCGCGACGCGCACCGGCAGCCGCGTATAGCCGTCGAGCCATTCGGCCATCCCGTACGCGAAGGCCTGGTCGACGTGCTGGACGATCACGATCGCGGCCGGAAAATCGGCCGGCAGCGCGCGCAGCAGCGCGGTGAGCGCGGTCGGGCCGCCCGCCGACGCACCGATCGCGACGAGCGTCGGCTGTCCGCGCGCGGGCGTCGGCCCCGGCGGCACGAGCGCCGCGCTGCGGCTTTCGAGCAGCCGGCCGATCTGGTCGATCTTCGCGAGCAGCGCCTGCGGCGACGCATCGGTCGACAGCCCGAGCGCGAGCGTCGGCGTATCAACCGCGTCGAGCGCGCCGGCGCCCATCGCCTCGTACACCGACGACGTGTTCGCGCTGACGCTCGCCGTCACGATCAGGATCGCGCACGGCGCGCGCGCCATGATCCGGCGCGTCGCGGCGACGCCGTCGACCTTCGGCATCACGAGATCCATCAGCACCACGTCGGGCGGATGCGCGACGCAGAAATCCACCGCCTCGTCGCCGTCGGTCGCGACCCACAGCACGCGATGGTCCGTGCGCAGCGCGATCACGCGGCGCAGCGCCTCCACGGCCAGCGGCAGGTCGTTGACGATGCCGATGTTCATCAGAATTTGCTCCGAGAAACCCCGCCATTGATGGCGGGAAGGAAAGGAATGCTGTTGACAGGCAGCTTCTTCGACGGGTTAGGATCACCGGCATGATCCTTGTCTACCGCTACCGCGTGAAGTCGCTCAACGGACTGCTCAACAAGCAGAGCCGTGCGGTGAACTACGTCTGGAACTTCTGCAATGACACGCAGAAGCACGCGCTCAAGTGGAGCAAGAAGTGGCCGACCGGGTTTGATCTGAACGTGCTGACGACGGGGAGCAGCAAGGAACTCGGCATCCACTCCGGCACGATCAACGCGACGTGCGAGCAATATGCGAAGTCGCGCAGCCAACACCGACGCCCTTACCTGCGCTATCGCGGCAGAAAATCGCTGGGCTGGATGCCGCTGAAGGGCCGTGACCTGAAGCGCGAAGGCGAAGCGTTTCGCTTTGCCGGCAACACGTTTCGCGTGTTCAACAGTCGACCGCTTCCCGGAGGCAAGATCAAGGACGGAACCAACTTTGCGCAGGATGCACGCGGCAACTGGTTTCTCAACATCGTGATCGAGGTGCCCGATGTTCAGGCTCGAGCGATCCGTTCTGGCGTTGGCATCGATCTCGGCCTGAAAGACTTCGCCACACTTTCGACCGGCGAGAGACTGCCTAACGATCGGTTCGGTCGATGCGCGGCCGAGAAGCTCGCGAAAGCGCAGCAGGCGCGAAAGCACAAAAGGCATATCGCGAAGCTGCACGCCAAGGTCGCGAATGCGCGTGCCGATTTCCAGCACAAGCTGGCACTCGATCTGGTGCGGCGTTTCGATTACATCGCGGTCGGCAACGTGTCGGCCGCAAAACTCGCCAGAACCAGGATGGCGAAGAGCGTCTACGACGCGTCCTGGTCGTCCTTCCGAAACAAGCTCCGCTACAAAGCGATCGCGCACGGAGTCACGTTTGAGGAAGTCGACGAAAGCGGTTCGACCCAGTCCTGTTCGGCGTGCGGATCGAAAGACAGCACGGCGCGGCCGAAAGGTATCGCAGGACTGAGAATAAGAGAATGGGCCTGCAGTGACTGTGGTGTCGAGCATGATCGTGATATCAACGCTGCGCTGAACATTCTCCGATGCGGACGTGCATCGCCAGGTGTGGGAATCCGCCGCCTTTAGGCGGTGGAGGACGTCAACCGCGCGCGTCCCCGATCAGGTCGTGCACGGCGTCGAGCAACGCCTCGTCGTGGAAGCTGCTCTTCGCGAGGTAGTAGTCGGCGCCCGCATCGAGCCCGCGACGGCGATCCTCGTCGCGATCCTTGTAGGACACGATCATCACCGGCAAGCGCTTGAGCATCGGATCGCCCTTGATCAGCGTGACGAGCTCGATGCCGTCCATGCGCGGCATGTCGACGTCCGTGACGACGAGATCGAACGCATCGCTGCGCACCGCGTTCCAGCCTTCCATCCCGTCGACCGCGACCGTCACGTCGTAGCCGCGCTTTTCCAGCAGCTTGCGTTCGAGCTCGCGCACCGTCAGCGAATCGTCGACGACGAGCACGCGGCGGCGCCGGTCGGCGAGCGCGAGTTGCGGATCACGCGTGAGCCGCGCGAGCTGCCCGCCGCGCACGAGCTTGTCGACCGAGCGGATCAGGTCCTCGACGTCGACGATCAGCACCGGGTCGCCGTTCTCGAGCAACGCGCCGGCCGCGATGTTCTGGATCTTGTGCAGGCGGCTGTCGAGCGGCTGCACGACGAGCATCCGCTCGCCGAGGAAGCGGTCGACCGCGACGCCGTACAACTCGGGCTCCGCGCCGACGACCACGACCGCCGTGCTCGTGCGCGCGACGTCGGGCTCGCCCGCGTCGAGCAGCTGGTGCGCGGCGACGAGGCCCGCGCGCCGGCCGTCGAACGGGAAATGCGGCTGCCCTTCGAGCACGTCGATATCGTCGTGCGCGAGTTCGAGCGTGCGGCGCACGTGCGCGAGCGGAAACGCATACGGCTCGCCGCCCACTTCGACGAGCAGGCTGCGGATCACCGACAGTGTGAGCGGCAACTGCAGCACGAAACGCATGCCCGCGCCCGGCTCGTTGAAGATCCGCACCGCACCGCGCACGCCGCGCACCATCTCCTGCACCGCATCGAGCCCGACGCCGCGGCCCGACACGTCGGTCACCGCATCGCGCATCGAGAAACCCGGCAGCAGCAGGAATTCGAGCAGTTCCGGATCGGACAGCCGCGCGGCCGTCTCGTCGTCGGTCAGGCGCTGGCGCACGACGGCCGCGCGCAGCGCGTCCATGTCGACGCCGGGCCCGTCGTCGATCACGCTGACCAGCAGCGAGCCGGCGCTGTGGCGCGCCTCCAGCGTCACGCTCGCCTCGGCCGGCTTGCCGCGCGCACGCCGTGCGTCCGGCGAATCGACACCGTGATCGATCGCGTTGCGCAGCAGGTGGCCGAGCGGCGCGTCGAGCAGGTCGAGGATGTCGCGGTCGACCTGCGTGCCCTCGCCGACGATCGAGAAACGTACCTGCTTGCCGAGCGAGCGCGCGAGATCGCGGACGATGCGCGGATACGCGCGTGTCGCGTCGCCGAACGGCCGCATCCGGCACTGCAGCGCTTCGTCGTACAACTGCTCGGCGATATGCGTGCTGCGCCGCTCGAAGCGGTCGAATTCGTCCATGCGCTCAGCGAGCGAACGCTGCAGGTCGTTGAGCATGTGCCGCACTTCGTTCATCGACGCGAGCATGCCCGCGTCGAGATCGTCGGCGAATTGTTCGTACATCAAATCGAGCGACCGGGCCGCGTCGCGCTGTGCGCGCTTCACGCGCAGCATCGATTCGGCGAACGGCTTGAGCCAGCGCGATTCGACCAGCGATTCGCCGGACAGGCTCAGCAGCCGGTTCAGCGTATCCGCACGCACGCGGCGCATCGCACCGGCGCCGGCCACGCGGCCCGCCTGAGCCGTATCGGGCACGCCGCCCGATACGGCAAGCGGCGGCACCGCGGCGCTGGCCCCGACGGGTTCGTTCGCGGCGCCCTCGTGCTCCCGATACGGCACGACCGACGGCGGCACCGGCGGCGGGACCGCGGCCACCGCCTGCATCGTCTGTGCGCCGTCGGCGCCGGTCAGCGCCGCCGCGAACACGTCGATCTCCGTCTGCGTGACAGGCTGCCCCTGCGGATCGCCGACGCGCACCAGCAGATCGACGCCCGCCAGCAGCACGTCGACGTGCGTGGCCGTCAGCGCGATCGTGCCCGCCTGCGCGGCGACGAAGCACTCTTCCATCCGCCCCGCGATGTCGACGCCAAGCGGCACGCCGACGATGCGCGCGGCGCCCTTCAGCGAATGCGCGGCGCGCATGCATGCCTCGAGCGCGACGGAATCGGGTTCGCCCGATTCGAGCGCCAGCAGCCGCTCGGACAGCGCCTGGGTCTGCGTGCGCGTCTCCTCGCGATACAGCTCGAGCAGCGACAGGTGGCTCAGGTCGTCATCGCCGCTCATCGCATGCTCCGTGTGACTGCGTCGAACAGGCGGTCGTCGTCGAGCAGGCCCACCGACTTGCCGCGCCACGACAGCACGCCGCGCGACAGGCCGGCGCTCGCGCGCCCGACCGTCGCCGGCACGGGCACCCAGTCGGAGGCGCCGAAGCGCAGCACGCCCTCGACTTCGTCGACCGGGAACACGACCGGCTCGCCCTGGTGCGCCGCCACCAGCAGCCGCGTGAAGCGGCCATCGGCACCGCCGTTGCCGCCGTTGCCACCCTTGCCGGCATCGAGGCCGAGCAGCGCGCCGATCGAGATCGCGATGCGCAGCGTGCCGCGGATGTTGACCACGCCGCGCACGGCCGAATGGCGGCGATGCGGCAGCGAATGGATCGGGCGCGTACCGGCGATCTCGCGCAGCACGCCGATCGGCAGCGCGAGCCATTCGTCGGCCACGCGGAACGCCAGCGCCGCGTGGTGCGTATCGGCATCGGCGTCGTGCACGTGCGGCGCGCCGGGTGCGCTCATCCGGCGCGTGGTGTCGGCCATCTCGGCGCCGTCGAGCGGGCGCTCGAGCAGCTTCGCCGCGTGATACGCGTACACCGGGCAATTCAGGCAGCGCAGGCAGTCGTTCAGCCGCTCGCACGTGCGGTCGCCGCGCGTGCCGATCCGGTTCCAGCAATCGTCGACGTCGATCGTCGTCTCGTCAATGGCAGCGGCGGCGCGGTTCATGAAGTCCTCTCGTCATCGCGGTGTCGTTCCCAACCCATCGTCTTGTCAGCCGGCCGAGCGCCGTGCGCGCTCGAGCAGCCATTGCGCGCCCGCACGATCGCCGCCGACGTCGAGCAGCGTCGCGAGATGGGTCAGCGCTTCGTGGTGCGTGGGCCGCAGGTACAGCGCCTTCCGGTAGAAGTCGCCGGCTTCCGCGGCGCGTCCGCGCGCATCCGCGATCAGCCCGTTCAAGTAGAACGCATCGGCATGCGGCCCGACGCGCGCCGAGAACTGCGCGAGCACGCGCTCGGCCTCGTCGAACGCGCCGGCATTCGCCAGCGCCTGCGCATCTTCCAGCGTCGGCGCGGCGCTCTCCGCAACCGGTGCGAGCGACGCGGCGGGTTCGGCCGCCGTCACCGGCAAGTCGCGCCGTGCGTCGAACGCGGCCGCACTCATGGCCGGCGGCGGCGCCGCGAACGGCTGACGCGTGTCGCCGAGCCAGGCCGGCGGCGCGACCGCCAGCACCGAGCGCGTCGCCGCGAGCGGCGCGACCGTGAAGCGGTCCGCGCGCCGATACGGCGCTGCCGCCGACAGCGGCGCCGCCGGCCGGGCCGCGAATACGTCGGTCGCCGCACCGGCAGGCTCGCGATGAAACGCGAACGCCAGCGGCATGCGCGCCGAGCGCATCCCGTGCCGCATCGCGACGCCCGTTTCGGCCGGCCCGACGAACAGCATGCCGTCGTCGGCCAGACGCGCGTCGAGCGAGCGGATCACGCGATCCTGCGCGTCGCGATCGAAGTAGATCAGCACGTTGCGGCAGAACACGAAATCGTAACGAATGCCGGTATCCACGGCCGGTTCGACGAGGTTCGCCTGACTGAATTGCACGCACGCGCGCACGCGCTCGTCGAGCAGCCAGCCGTCGCGGTGCGGCGTGAAGTGCCGCGCGCGAAACTCCGTCGCGGTGCCGCGGAACGCATTGCGCCCGTAGCAGCCGAGCCGCGCGTGCTCGATCGCGCGCGTGCTGAGGTCGATCGCATCGATCGTGAAGCTGGCCGGGTCGAGCCCCGCGTCGAGCAGCGCCATCGCCGCCGAATACGGCTCCTCGCCCGTCGAGCACGGCGCGCTCAGCACGCGGATCACCCGGCCGGGCAGCGCGGCGAGCCGCTCCGTCGCGAGCCGCGCGAGCGTCGCGAAGGCCTCGCGGTCGCGGAAGAACCACGTCTCGGGCACGACGAACAGCTCGATCAGCGCACGCCGCTCGTCGGCCGATGCGTTGAGCTGCTGCCAGTAGGCGTCGAGCGCGTCCTGCGTGACGGGCGGCCGCGCCGCCGACGGCAGGCGCTCGCCGTCCGCCTGCAGCGCGTGCACGCGTTCCGTCAGCGCGCGGGTCAGGAAATCGTTGCCGAGCGAATCGGGGTCGATGCCGGTCTCGCGCAGCAGCCAGCCGCGAAATCGCGATTCGAACTCTTTCATGCGGACTCTCCCCCGTGGCCCGGCAGGCCGTCGAACAGATACAGGCGCGCGACGTCGTCGACCAGGTCGGACACCGATACCTGCTGCACGACGCCATCGGGCGTATTCGCGACGGGCCCGAGCCAGCGCGTGCGCGCGGTCGAGATGCCGCTCGACCGGAACGCCGCGCGGTCGATCCGCATCGTCTGCGTCGCACGCTCGACGATCAGCCCGATCGTGCGCTCGCCGCCCGCTTCGTCCGCGCGGTAGCGGACCATCACGAGCCGCGTCGAGCGCAGCGCATGCGCGCGGCGCCCGAGCGCCAGCATCGGCACGTCGATCACCGGCACCGGCTGGCCGCCGCGCATCAGCAGCCCGGCGATCCATTCGGGTGCGCCGGGCACGGCCTTCGTGACCGCGAGCGGCAGCACCTCGTCGATGCCGGCTGCGTCGAGCGCATAGCGCCCGCCGTCGAGCTCGAACATCAGGAACAGCGCGTGGGCGCCGTTCTGCGGGTCGGCGCGCGTCACGCGTCGACCTTGAAGCGCGACACGCTGGTGCGCAACTGGTTCGCGACGAGCGTCAGATCGTCGATCGCCTGCGACGACTGGCGCAGCGATTCGGCCGTCTGCTGCGCGGCCTCCGACAGTTGCGACAGCGCCTGCGTGATCTGCTCGGCGCCGTTCGCCTGCGTCTGCATCCCTTCGTTGACCATCTGGAAGCGCGGCGCGAGCGTCTGCACCTCGGCGATGATCTGCGACAACTGCCCGCCGACCTGCTGCACGTCGAGCATCCCGCGGCGCACTTCCTCGGAGAACTTGTCCATCCCCATCACGCCCGCCGACACCGCCGACTGGATTTCCTTCACCGTCTGCTCGATATCGTAGGTCGCCACCGCCGTCTGGTCGGCGAGGCGGCGGATTTCGGTCGCGACGACCGCGAAGCCGCGGCCGTATTCGCCGGCCTTCTCGGCCTCGATCGCCGCGTTCAGCGACAGCAGGTTGGTCTGGTCGGCCACCTTGGTGATCGTCGCGACCACCTGGTTGATGTTCAGCGCCTTCTCGTTGAGGATCGCGAGCTTCGCGTTCACCGAACCGGCCGCGTCCATCACGCTGCGCATCGTCTCGCCCATCCGCGTGAGCCCGCTCTGGCTCACGCCCGCGAGCGTCGCCGACTGCTCGGCCACGCCGGCCACCTCGTTCATCGTGCGCAGCAGGTCGCGCGACGTCGCGAAGATCTCGCGCGAGGTCGCGCCGATCTCGGTCGTCGTCGCCGCGGTTTCGTTCGCGGTCGCCTGCTGCTCGCGCGACGTCGCCGCGATCTCGGCCACCGACGTCGTCACCTGCAGCGACGATTGCTGTGCGCGTGCGACGAGCTCGGTCAGCTCGTCGGCCATCCGGTTGAAGCCCGTCTCGAGCGTGCCGAATTCGTCGCGGCGGCGCAGGTCGAGGCGACGCGTCAGGTTGCCGGTGCGCATCACGTCGTGCACCTCGACGAGCCGCGCCATCGGTACGGTGACCGAGCGGTACAGCAGGTAGCCGAGTCCGAGCGCGGACAGCAGCATGATCGTCAGCGCGCCGACGAGCACGACCTCGGTGTCCTGCACGGATTCGCGGATCAGCTTCGCGGACTGCTCCGCGAACTTGCGGTTCTCCTGCACCAGCACGTTCGCGTTGCGCACGACCTCGGTCCACGCGGGCTGCACTTTCGCGTACGCGGCCACGGCCTCGTCGCGCGATGCGCGGCTCTTCTGCACCGCTTCGTTCAGCAACGGCACGTAGTGATCGTAGGCGCCGCGGAACGCCATGAAGCGCTGCCGGTCGTCGTCGCGGAACGTCGTGTTCTGGTAGTCCACCGACAGCGACTCGACTTCCTTCAGCGCGTCGGCGATCGTCGCGAGATCGTGCTGCGTGGCGTCGGGCCCGGTGTCGACGAAGATCGCGCGTTGCAGCAGCATGAACGATTCGTTGACCGAACCGCGCAGCGACGACGCGAGGTAGACGCCGGGCAGCGAGTCGCGCTCGATGCTGACGGCTTCGGCGTTGATCGCGCGCAGTCGCTCGTACGACACGCCGGCTGTCACCAGCATCAGCACGAACAGCACGCCGAAGCTGAGCAGGATGCGATTGCCGAGCGTCAGCCGGGCAGCGCCGATCGTCGGATGCAGGCTTTCATTGGTCGCGCGGGGCGTCACGGTGGCCATGTTCGTTATGGGCTTTATAAAATCAGCGTTGAAAAAATCCACGCCCGCCTGCGCGCCGGACGGCGCGCCACGAGCACATCAGGGTCTCTCGGGCAGCGCGGCGCCGGCAGGCCGCGCCGCGACATCACCGCTCCGCTTGCGCCGGCAGCCGAAGCGCGACCATGAAGCCGCGCGCCGTATTGCGCATCAGGATCTGGCCGCGATGCCGCGCCGCCGTCGCGCGGACGAACGCGAGCCCGAGGCCGAAGCCGCCGCGCGCCGCGCCATGCGCGGATTCGAGCTGCACGAACGATTCGGTCGCGGCCGTGCGCTGCTCCGGCGCGATTCCCGCGCCGGTGTCCTCGACACCGATCAGCCAGGCGCCGTCCTCGCTGCCCAGCGTGCAGTGCACGTCCGTGCCGGCCGGGCCGTACTTCAGCCCGTTGTCGATCAGGTTCGCGACCGCGCGCGTCAGCATCATGCGGTCGCCCATCGTCACGCATTCGGTATCGGGCACGTGCGCGGCAACCCGGCTGCCGAGCCCGGCCGCCTTCTCCCACAGCTGGTCGACGGCGTCGAGCACGATCTCGTTGAGACTCACGACCTCGTGCGCGCGGCGCTCGGACTGCGCGCGGGTCAGGTGGATGAAGCCGTCGGCCAGCGCGAGCGCGCGCCGCGCATGGCCGGCAATGCGCTCCATGATCGCCGGCATCTCGCCGTGCTCGGTCCGGTAGACATCGAGCAGCGCCAGGATCGACGTCTGCGGCGAACGCATGTCGTGCGACAGGAAATCGAGCGCCTCGTCGCGCTGCCGGGACATCAGGTAAGAATTCGAGTGATAGCGGATGCGGGCAGCCAGCTCCATCGCGTCGGGAAGCTTCACCAGATAGTCGTTCGCGCCGGCGATGAACGCCTCGCGCTTGACGATCGGCTCCTCCTTCGCGGACAGCACGATGATCGGCACGCGAGCGGTGCCGGCGTCCGCGCGCCACGCGCGGACCAGATCGAGGCCGTCGATCTCCGGCATCACGAGATCCTGCAGGATGACAGTCGGCTTCACGTCGCGCGCGACCGCCATCGCCCGGTGCGCGTCGGTGCACACATGCAGGTCGATGTCATGTTCGCTGCGCAGCGCGCGGCGGATCACCTCGCCGACGAACGGTTGATCGTCGACGAGAAGGACCGATAACCCCGATTCAAGACAATCCGAGGCATTATCACCGCTCGATTCTTTCATAAATACAGTTTCAAACGCCGATTCTCCAATCGATTCTTTCATAGGAGTTGTTTATCAGACTTGGGACGCTATCTTATTCCAGCGGTTGAAAAAACCGCCTGATTCCGCCGAATTGGCCTGTCGGCACCGCCTTGCAGGGTTTTGGACGCCGATTTCTCCCCGTTGGCGACCGTATTACCTCCGCATCCTTTCTCTCAATAAACATAACCGGCTGATTCTAAATGAAATTAGAACACAGCATCTATCTCAATCCGGTTTAGTTTTGCCAAATATGTAGAAAGAGACGGGAACAGTTAAATCGGATCATTTCCGGATTCGAAAGACGATAACGTTTGCGAGACCGGCGCGATAAGGTTTGCATGCGCTGCAAGGCTCGCTGCCGTCGCATTTGAGGGCCGGATGAATATCCGCCCAATCGGCGGGCGCGCGAAAGAAAAAAGCGCGCCGGGCAACGTTTGGCCCGGGTGCGCTTCGGGCCGGCTGACGCCGGCCGCTCGATGGCGAGGTGGCGAAGGGGGCGGCCTTACCCGCGCGCGTGCTGCGCGGACACTTCCTGCAGGTCGAGGTCGCGCTCGAGCGCATGCAGCATCTCGTCGTGGATGCGCCCCGAACGGTGCAGGCGCAACAGTTCCGCGCGACCGGCCCGGATCGCGGCCAGCACGACGTCGTAGTGCGCGGCACGCACTTCAGCCGGATACGTCGGCTCGTTCTTCGCCTTTTCCGTCAATTCCGCGCGATACGTGTACTGCTCGAGCAGGCGCGGATGGATCACGACCCCGTTCTCGTCGCGCACGAGCGGCTGGATCGCCGCGAGCTGCGCCGCCTCGACGTACGCCCACGTCTGCGGCTCGGTCAGGTGGTGCGACGCACGTTCTTCGCGCTGCGGCAGGCGCAGCAACCGGATCAACGGCCCGATCGTCGTGCCCTGCAGCAGCACGGTGACGAGGATCACCGCAAACGACGCGACCAGGATCACGTCGCGGCCGGGCATCGCCTCGGGCAGCGACAATGCGATCGCCAGCGTGACGACGCCGCGCATCCCGGCCCAGCTCATGATCGTCGCGGCCTTCCAGTCGGGCGCTTCGCCGCGCCGCACGATCCCGCGCACCGGCCACTTCAGCGCCTCGACCGCGTAGATCCACACGAAGCGCGACACGATCACCGCCGCCAGCACCGCGAGCATCGGCGGCACCATCGTCGCGAGCACCTGCTCGAAACCGCCGAGCCGGTGGATCGCGCCGCGCAGCGACAGCCCGATCAGCACGAATACCATCGCTTCGAGCAGGAACACGATGACCTGCCAGAACGCGGTGCCGCGCGTGCGCACCGCCGCCGAGAACACCTCGTGCTGATGCCAGCCGACGATCATGCCGGCCGTGACGGTGGCGATCACGCCGGACACTTCGACCATTTCCCCCGCGATGTACGCGATCCAGCCGGCGATCACCGCGACGGTGATCACGAGATAGTCGTCGTCGAGCAGCTTCAGGAACCACACGACGAGCTTGCCGACCGCGAAGCCGACCACCACGCCGCCGAGCCCGAGTTCCGCGAAACCCACGACCGCGTGGCCGAGGCTGAAGGTGCCCGACAGCGCCGCGACAACCGCGAAGCGGAACAGCACGAGGCCGGCCGCATCGTTCAGCAGGCTCTCGCCTTCGAGCAGCACCATCAGCCGGCGCGGCAGCGCGACGCGCTCGAGCACGGCCTTCGCTGCCACGGCGTCGGGCGGCGACACGATCGCGCCGAGTGCGAAGCACGCGGCCCACGGCAGCGACGGCGCTACCCAGTGCACGGCGAAGCCGACCGCGAACGTCGTGAACACGACCGCGCCGATCGCGAGCAGCAGGATGCCGCCGACGTTGCGCTTGAACTCCTCCCACACCGAGAAGTACGCGCCGTCCATCAGCAGCGGCGGCAGGAACACCAGCAGCACCAGTTCCGGATCGAGATTGATCGGCGGCAGGCCGGGAATGAACGCGATGCCGATGCCGCCGATCAGCAGCGCGGCCGCGGGCGGTAACCGCAGCCGCTTGGCGATGCATTCGAGCGCGACGATCGCGAGAAACGACAACAAAACCAGCTTGAATGCCGAGACGGGGGACATGAATCGACCTCGTGAAGAATGAATTCGCGCTTTCCGGTGTCGTACCCCGGTCGGCAGTTTCGCGCGATTACATCACGAGGCGAGGCCCGCAGTCGAGCGCGTCGGGCTGCCCGCCGGTCGCGGCGGTCGCGGCGGTCACGGTGCGGCCCGGCGCCGGCCCAAGGTGCGCGGCACCATGAAAAACGGCACGCGGGCTGGCCCGATCGCCCGCCCGCGTGCCGTCCGCGGCACCGCGCCGCCTGCCTGCGCGTTACCGGCGCCGCACGACCATCAGCCGCGGCTCGGTCATGTCCTCGATCGCGTAGCGGATCCCTTCGCGGCCGAGGCCCGAATCCTTCACGCCGCCGTACGGCATGTTGTCGACGCGGAACGACGGCACGTCGTTGATCACGACGCCGCCGACCTCCAGCTCGTCCCACGCGCGCTGCGCATGCGCGAGCGAATCGGTGAACACGCCGGCCTGCAGCCCGAAGTCGCTGTCGTTCACGCGCGCGAGCGCATCGTCGAACCGGTCGAACTTCTCGAGGATCGCGACGGGGCCGAATGCCTCCTTCCGGTACAGGTCCTGCTCGTGCCCGACGTTTTCCAGCAGCGTCGCCTCGAACATCGCGCCATCCACCTTGCCGCCCGCGACGATCTTCGCGCCCGCCGCGACGGCCGCGTCCATCCAGCCCGACAGCCGGCGCGATTCAGATTCGGAGATCATCGGGCCGACGAACGTCGACGGATCCTTCGGGTCGCCCATCTTCAGCGAACGCGTCTTCGCGATCAGCTTGTCGCGCAACGCGTCGTACAGGTCGGCATGCACGAGGATCCGCTGCACGCCGATGCAGCTCTGGCCCGACTGGTAATACGCGCCGAACGCAAGACGCTCGACCACGTAGTCGAGCTGGTCGCGCTGATCCGCATCGACGATCGCGGCCGCGTTGCCGCCGAGCTCCAGCACGACTTTCTTCTTGCCGGCCTTCTCCTTCAGCGCCCAGCCGACGGCCGGCGAACCCGTGAACGACAGCAGCTTGAAACGCTCGTCGGTCGTGAACAGGTCGGCGCCGTCGCGATGCGCGGGCAGCACCGAGAACGCGCCTTTGGGCAAGTCGGTTTCCGCGAGCACCTCGCCGATGATCAGCGCGCCGATCGGCGTGCGGCTCGCCGGCTTCAGCACGAACGGACAGCCGGCCGCGAGCGCGGGCGCGACCTTGTGCGCGGCGAGATTCAGCGGGAAGTTGAACGGCGAGATGAACGAGCACGGGCCGACCGGCACGCGCTTCGTGTAGCCCGTGTAGCCCTGCGCACGCGCGGAGATCTCGAGGTTGATGATTTCGCCGTCGATACGCACCGATTCCTCGGACGCCACGCGGAACGTGTCGATCAGCCGCGTCACTTCGCCCTTCGAATCGTTGATCGGCTTGCCGGCCTCGATGCACAGCGCCTCGGCCAGCTCGTCAAAGCGCTCGCGAAAGCGCGCGACGCAATGATCGAGCACGGCCTGCCGCTTGTAGGCCGGCAGCTCGCGCATCGGCTTCGCGGCATCCACCGCCGCGCCGATCGCCGCGTCGATGGCCTTCGCGTCGGCCAGCGCGACGCGTGTCGCGACCTTGCCGCTGAACTTGTCCGTCACGTCCAGATCGGTGTTCGCGTAGACGGCTTCGTTGGCGAGGTAGTACGGATAGGTTTCCTTCAACATGGAACGACTCCTTCCTGTGAACGTGGCATTCAGAGTTGCGCCGACAAGCGCTTGATCTCGCGGTTCAGCACGCGCTCGTTGTCCGAGTAGTCGATCGGCACGTCGATCACGTGCACGCCCGGCGACGAGAAACACTCGCGCAGCAGCGGCTCGAGATCGTCGGCCGATTCGACGCGATGCCCGTGCGCGCCGTAGCTTTGCGCATACGCGACGAAATCGGGGTTCTGCAGCGTCATCGCGAAATCGGGGAAATTCATGTTCTCCTGCTTCCAGCGGATCATCCCGAACGCGTCGTCGCGCAGGATCATCACGACGAGGTCGAGCTTCAGCCGCACGGCCGTTTCGAGCTCCTGCGAATTCATCATGAAACCGCCGTCGCCGCACACGGCGATCACCTTGCGCTGCGGATGCACGATCTTCGTCGCGATCGCCGACGGCAGCCCCGCCCCCATCGACGCGAGCGCGTTGTCGAGCAGCAGCGAATTCGGCTCGTGCGCGCGCCAGTAGCGCGCGAACCAGATCTTGTACATCCCGTTGTCGAGACAGACGATGCCGTCGACCGGCATCGCGTTGTACAGATCGTTGACGATCCGCACCGGGTACATCGGAAAGCGCGAGTCGTGCTGCCCTTTCTGCAGATGCGCGTCGAAATGCTCCTTGATCATCCGGAAGCGTTCGAAATCCCAGTGCGATTGCGGCGTCACCGCTTCCTTCATCTGCCACACCGCGTTCGCGATGTCGCCGACCACCTCGATCTGCGGGAAATAAACAGGATCGACCTGCGCGCCGAGGAAGTTCACGTGGATCACGGTCTTGTCGTCGGTACGCATGAAGAACGGCGGCTTCTCGATCACGTCGTGGCCGACGTTGATGATGCAGTCCGCGTGCTCGATCGCACGGTGCACGAAATCGCCGTCGGACAGCGTCGCGTTGCCGAGCCACAGCGGATGCGTCTCGTCGATCACGCCCTTGCCCATCTGCGTCGTGAAGAACGGGATGCCCGTCTTGTCGACGAATTCGAGCAGCATCTTGCAGGTGGTCTTGCGGTTGCCGCCCGCGCCGATCATCAGGAGCGGATGGCGCGCGGCCTGGATCGCGTCGACCGCGTGCGCGACCGCCTTCTCCTCGGCCACCGGCCGCCGGCTGTAGCTGCGCGGGATCGGCTTGCCGTCGCCCTCCTCGTGCGCGATGTCTTCCGGCAGCTCGAGGTGCGCGGCGCCCGGGCGCTCTTCCTCCGCGCGACGGAACGCCTCGCGCACGGCCGACGGGATGTTGCCGATCGACACGATCTGCCGCGTGAACTTCGTGAGCGGCTGCATCATGTCGACCACGTCGACGATCTGGAAGTGGCCCTGCTTGCTGGACTTGATCGGCTTCTGCCCGGTGATCATCAGCATCGGCATGCCACCGAGCTGCGCATACGCGGCGGCCGTCACGAAGTTCGTCGCGCCGGGCCCGAGCGTGGCGATACACACGCCGGTGCGGCCCGTCAGGCGGCCGTAGGTGGCAGCCATGAACCCGGCCGCCTGCTCGTGCCGGGTCAGCACGAGCTTGATCTTCGATCGCCGCAGCGATTCGAGCAGATCGAGGTTTTCTTCGCCGGGAATGCCGAACACGTACTCGACGCCTTCGGCTTCCAGCGCCTTCACGAACAGATCCGATGCTTTCATGGGGACTCTCGGTTGATGCCGCCTGCCCGGCCTACGGACACGCAGCGTTCAGAACGCGCGCCGGCCTACGGCACGCGGACGCTTTACCTACTGGACACAAACCACGGCACTGCCCGCCGCGCAACACGCGCTGCGCGGCGGCGCCTCCGGATACCGGAGGACAAACGGACCCGCCCGCGCGCGGCACGCACGCACGGGCGGCAAGGACGTTTTTGATTGTAGACGGATTCGGAAGATCCCGACTTCGGCCGAACGGCCATTTGGCACACAAGCGAAGCGCACGGCCCTACCGTAGCGGCAATGACACTCGACACCTCAGACATGTGAACCATGGTTGACATACTGCAATCCATGCCCTACAGTGCGCCTACGTTCAGCATCCGGACCACCGACGTCTTCGACGCCTGGTTTGCCGGCCTGCCGGATCGCGTCGCGAAGCGCCGCATCCAGGCACGCATCGACCGCCTCTCGATGGGCAATCCGGGCGACTGGAAGTCCGCCGGCTCGCCGGTCGTCGAGATGCGGATCGACCACGGCCCGGGCTATCGCGTCTACTACGTCCGGCGCGGAACGATCTGGGTCATCCTGCTCTGCGGCGGCGATAAATCGGCGCAACAGGCCGACATCCGCGCCGCGCACGCGATGCTCGCGCATCTCGACATGGAGTAACCGATGGACAAGATCAGCACCCGGCCGTGGGATTCGGCCGATCATCTGAAAACCGAAGACGACATGGCCGACTACTTCGAAGCGTGCCTGCAGGAAGGCGGCGACGATCCGGCCTTCATCGCACATGCGCTCGGCGTGATCGCACGGGCACGCGGCATGTCGCAGGTCGCGCGCGATGCGGGCCTGTCGCGCGAAGGGCTGTACAAGGCGCTGTCGCACGACGGCAACCCCAGCTTCGGTACGATCCTGAAGGTCATCAAGGCGCTCGGCCTGCAACTGCACGGCTCGAAAGCGCACGCATGATGCGCGGGCGCGGCCCGTCCCGCCCGCCGCGCGATACCTGTGGCCGTGTCAGTGCAGCCAGCCGGCCGCCCAGCGCGGCACCAGCGACACCAGATACAACCCGAGCCCGATCAGCCCGCCGACCAGCGTGCCGTTGATGCGGATGTATTGCAGATCCTTGCCGATGTTCAGCTCGATCTGCCGCGACATCTCGCGCGCATCCCAGTTGCGCACCGTGTCGCGGATGTGACGCATCAGGAAATCCGCGAAATCCGGCGCCATCTCGTGCACGGCCTTCTCGACGTGCTCGTTCAGCGACGCACGCAATGCCGGGCTCTCCGCGAGCCGCGAACCGAGCCAGCCGCCGAGCATCACGGCCTGCCGGTGCAGCGCCGAATCGGGGCGCGCGAGATCAGCCTTCAGCCACGCGCGCAACTGATCCCACAGGTCGCGCACATACTCGTTGAACGCGGCGCCGTCGCGGATATAGCGCTTGATCTCCTCGCCCTTCTCGATGAAAGCGGGATCGTGCTTCAACCGCTCGGTCAGCCGCACGACCGTCCGGTCGAAACGTTGCCGCAGCTCGTGCTCGGGGTCGGCCGCGACACCTTCCAGCACGCGGCTCACTGCGCTCGCGAGCATTCGCGCGCCGTTCTCGCCGAACCACTGCGTCGGCATGATCTTCTCGACCTTCGGGTACTGCGTCTTCAGCCATTCGACGATGAAACCCGCGATCACCTCGCGGTTCTCCTCCTTGTCGAGCACGTCGACCACCTGTTCGATCGCATCGTCGAGCAGCGCCTGGTGGCGGCCATCCTTCGTCAGCGTGTCGAGGATCGCGCCGGCCGATTGCGACAGGTCGATCCGGTCGATCACCGCGCGAAACGCGTCATGGACGAACGACTGGATCCGCGCGTCGTCGGTCATGTCGAGCGCGAAACTCATCAGCTTCGTCACATAGCCGCCGAGCGCCTCGGTGTTCGCCGGCTCGCCGAGCCACGCGCCGAGCTTCTGCGCGGGATCGTGCTGGCGGATCTGCGCGGCGAGCGCATCGGGACCGAGGAATTTCTCGCGCACGAACACCGCGAGGTTGTCGGCGATCTTGTCCTTGTTCTTCGGAATGATCTCGGTGTGGCGCGACACGAACGGGATCGGCACACGGCGAAACAGCGCGACGACCGCGAACCAGTCGGCGAGCGCGCCGACCATCGCGGCTTCGGCCACGGCCTTGAAGCCGTCGACCCACGGGCCGCGCGGCAGCAGGATCGTCGTGACGAACACCGCGACGGCGGCCAGCAGCAGCCACAGCGCGCGGCGCTTGCTGCGTTTCAGTTCGAGGGCTTTGTCTGGCGTCATGGGCAACGGGTCGGGCGAACGATGCCGCTAATATGCACCGGTTGCGGTGTGGCCGACAAACATTGCGACACGCGTCGAGCGTGTCGGACGCCGCCGGATCGGACCGGCGGATTGCACACGGCGCCGGCCGGCATCGTCACCGCATGCCGGGCCGGACGACCGAGCGCCTGCTACATGAACGTCTTCAGGTTCGCCGCCGGGTCCGCAAGCTTCACCGGGTCCGGCACCGCCCCCGCCGCGATCAACCGGCGCGATGCGCCGATGTCGCGCCCCAGGTTCGCCGCGGCCACCGCGACGATCCTGCCGTCATCCCCCAGCCCGAACACCGTGAACGACCCGTTCGCCGGATCGCCGCGCACGACGATCGTGCGCTCGCTGCCGAACAGCCCGAGCATCTGCAGGTTGCAGTCGTACTGATCCGACCAGAGCCACGGCAGCTCGGCGTAGGTCTCGTCGGCGCCGAGCAGGTTCGCGGCCGCGACGGCCGGCTGGTTTTCGGCCACTTGCCACGACTCGATCCGCACGTGACGCCCGAGCAGCGGATTGAAGTGCATCGTCACCTCGCCCGCCGCGAAGATCGCGGGATCGAACGTGCGGCAGCCCGCGTCGACGCGTATCCCGTTGTCGACATCGAGCCCCGCCGCCTGCGCCAGCTCGACATTCGGCACCACACCGATGCCGACCACGACGAGGTCGGCCGGCACGTCGCCGCGATCGGTCTCGACGATCGCACCGCCGCCCGGTGCGCGACGGATCGCGCGCGGCAGCGTCGCCATCTGAAAGACCACGCCACGTGCATCGTGCATCCGCCGCGCATACGCACCGACCACTTCCGGCAACGCACGCTGCAGCAGGCGCGGCGCCGGATCGATCACCGTCACGTCGCACCCGAGCTGGCGCGCCGCCGCCGCGACCTCCAGCCCGATGAACCCGCCGCCGAGCACCGCCACGCGACGGCCCGGCGCAAGCTGCACGCGCAACGCACGCGCATCGTCGACCGTGCGGACGTAATGCGGCGTGACGCCTTCGTCGATCGTGCCACCAAACATGCGCACCCGCGAACCCGTTGCGAGCACGAGCCGCGCATACGGAAGCGTCGCGCCGTCGTCGAGCCGCACGCGCTGCGCATCGCGCTCGATCGCATCGACGCGCGTGCCGAGCCGCAGTTCGATGCGCTGCGTGTCGTACCACGCCGCGTCGCGCACGAACGCGCGCTGCTCGCCGCCGTCCGTCAACAGCGCATCCTTCGACAGCGCGGGCCGGTCGTACGGCAGCTCACGTTCCGCGCCGATCATCACGATGCGCGCCGCGGCATCGCGCTCGCGCAGCGCCTCGGCCGTGCGCCGCGCGGCATGCCCGGCGCCGACGATCACGAACGGATCAGCCGACATTGACTTCCACCTGCCCGTCGACGATCCGGATCGGATAGGTCCGCACCGGCTCCGTGATCGGCGCGCATTTCGGCGCGCCGGTGCGGATGTCGATCAGCCCCTGGTGCAGCGGGCATTCGACGCAGCCGTCCTCCACATAACCTTCGGACAGCCGCGCGTGGCCGTGCGTGCAGAGGTCGTGCATCGCGAACAGTTCGTCGCCGATCCGGAACACCGCGATCGGCTTCTGGCCGGCGACGCGCGCCGCCGGTTCGTCTTCGGAGAAATCGTCGAAAGCGCCGAGCGGATGCCACTCGGCGAGCGTTGCTTCGGTCATATCTGTTCCTTGCTTCCGTATCAGATCGGGGTGGCGAGCAGCGTCTGCACGCGCGACGTGTCGTAGATCACCCGCTTGGTCTTGTAGCGCAGGCCGTCCGGCGTGCGCACGACCGTGTCGTAGTACTTGCCGGCCTGGTACACGTTCGACTCGCCGTTGCTGCGCGTCTGCACGACCACGTAGTTGCTCTCCGTGTCGATCTCGCCGTCGCGTTCCGCGACGATCGTCAGGCCCGACGTCATGTGCCGGTACGTGTGCTCTTCGTAGATGTTCGCGTGCCGCAGCGACACCACGCGGTCGCGCAGCATCCGCTGGTTCGTACAGTGGACGATCCCGACCGGCAGCCCGAGGTCGGCGTTCTCCTTCGGCACGATTTCGTACGTGCAGTCCTCGGTGAACATCGTCGGCCATGCTTCGAGCCGGTCGTTGTCGAGGTGCCCGATATAGCGGTTCTGGAGCATGTAAATCTCGAACCACGTCTTCATGTCTTCCGTCAGGTTTTCCATCATTCCGCGCTCCCGCTTCAATAGCCCATCAGCTTCTGGTAGCCGACCCAGAACTTGCGGATCAGGCTTTCGGTGATCACCGTGTCCTGCTGGTCCGGATTGCCGCGCGACATCTCGATCACCGACGTCGCGTCGCCGTCGCGCACCGTGCCGCGCTGCACGAGCTCGGTCGCCTCCGTGTCCTCCATCGAGATGTAGCCGGCCGGCCCGACGAGGTTCGCCTGCTTGATGCGCAGCGCGCGCAGCTCGGGCGTATCGTCCGCATAGCCGAAGAAGTGAAAGATCAGTTCGAAGTTGTCGGGGCCTTTCGGCAGGATCTGCCGCGCGACCAGCGTGTTGTGGATCTGCTGGATCACGAGCTGCGGAAAGATCGGCTGGATATGGTTCGTGCAGTCCTCGTCGTATTCCGACACGAGGTCGAGAATCGATTCGTCTTCCAGATGAAAGCCTTCGTCGAACGAGCGAATGTTCTGCTGTTTGTACGCGGCCGACGTATCGTCGCCCGTCTTCGTCACCGTGATGATGCTGTGCAGCCCGTGGTTCGCATCCGGAATCGAGCGCGCCTTCATCCCGACGCGGAAGATGTTGAAGGTCGTATGGAACAGGTGCAGCATGCTCGCGTGATACGGGTCCTTCACGTTCTCCATGTACAGCTTCCAGTTCGACTTCGAGTACTGGCGCGTACAGCCGAGATACTCGATCGGCTTGTGGAAGATCCGGTCGATCCACGGCCGCATCTGCTCGCCGAGATAGTCGGGCAGCGGCATCACGTCGTCGCTGAAGGTGGCGAACACGAGCCCGCGATAGCTGTCGACGCGCAGCTTGCGCAGCCCGTGCTGCTTCGGGTCGAAGTCGGCCGGCATCCCGGACATCCCCTTCTGGCCGCGCCGGAACGGCACGCCAAGCAGGTTGCCCGAGTTGTCGAAGCTCCACTGGTGATAGACGCACGTGTGCGAGCTCGCGTTGCCGCGCGACTTGCGGCACACCTGCGCGCCGCGGTGCGCGCAGCGGTTCACCCACGCGGACAGCGCGCCGTCTTCGGTGCGCGTGACGACCACCGGCGTGTCGCCGACGAACGTGCTCTTGAAGTCGCCGGCGTTCGGGATTTCCGCTTCCAGCGCGACGAAGTTCCACGTCGGGCCGCGGAAGATGCGTTCCTGCTCGCGATCGTAGACCGCGCGCGAGCTGAACACCTTGTACGGCACGCGCGAGCCGTCGTCGTGCGGAAAGCTCACGTCGGACGCGTCGTCGCGCGCGGCGAAAACGACGGGCGATTCTGTCTGCTCCATGTCGGACTCCTTGTCGATCCGTTGCGTTGAATGCATGGAGCCGATTTTTGAAAAGCTAATATTCGCCGTCTATCCGGAAAGTGCGATTGCGGCGGTGCAATATCCACTTTCGGCGGATTTCTGCGCTAGCATGACGGCACACACGACCCGGCGCACGATCGCGACCCATTGATCGGATCGAAGCGCACGCCGTCTACACCAAGGCTGATGCCCATGTCCCCAACGTCGTTCGAGCCGCTCGCGCTGCGCGCGCACCGGCTGTTCGAATCCCGCGATCTCGACGAGACGCGCGAGCGGATCTCGCGCGTGATGCAGCCGCATGCGCTGCTGCCGAACGGCCGCACGCGTGGCGCGTCGCACATGGATTTCGTCAGGCTCGGCGGGCTCGGGATCGGCACGATCGCGTTCGGCGACGCGATGCGCGTGCAGGTCGACGCGGTCGATGGCTATTACCTGCCGATGTTCTGCCTGTCCGGCCAGGCCGAGGTGCGCGCGATGGGGCGGCAGCTCGGCGTCGACGGCCAGACCGGCGTGCTGTGTGCGCCTGGCGAACGCTTCGACGCGGTACTGTCCGCCGATTGCGAGCAGTTCGTGCTGCGCATCGACGCGGCGACCGTCGGCTCGCTGACCGGCGACCCGCGCGCGACGCTCGATCCCGTGCTGCATGTCAGCGACGCCGCACTCGCCGCGTGGCGCCAGCAACTGATGCTCGTCGCCCGCTCGCCCGAACTGCTCGAACGCGCAAACGCGAACCCGCGCGTCGCCTCCCAGCTCGAGCACCTGCTGATCGACCTGCTGATCGAAGGCCACCCGCCGTCCGTGCTGCAGGCGTCGCACCGCGACCCGGCGCCGGGCTTCGTGCGGCGCGCGCAGGAGTTCGTGAACGCGCACTACGCGCAGCCGCTGCAACTCGCCGATATAGTCCAGGCCGCCAACGTGCCGGAACGGACACTGCGCGACGCCTTCCTGCAGTTCCGCGGAATGAGCCCGATGCAATACCTGCGCGCGACGCGGCTCGATCATGCGCGCGAGCTGCTGCGCGGCGCGGTGTCCGACCGGCGGATCGCCGATGTCGCGCTCGATTGCGGGTTTACGCACCTGGGGCGGTTCGCGATCGCCTATCGGGAAAAGTTCGGCGAATCGCCGTCGGAAACGCTCGACGGCAAGCGGTAACGTCGTCGCGCACGCTCGCGCGCCCGGCGGCTTGCGTAACCGCCCAAGCGCTCACACGACAGCGCATGACATCGCGGCGCCCTCCCCGCATCTGCAGGTGCCTGCCGAAACAGACCGTTAGTTGCGATTTATAGGGACGATGACCATCGTCACCCCGCCGGCACGATCATCTCCCGCGCAATCGCGCAAAACGCGGCCGTCAACGCGCTTTCGCCGTGCAGCCGGCGGCTCATGATGATCGGCGACGTCGCGGCCGGCTCCGGCAACCGCCGGTAGACCACGCCCTTCACGCGCACGCCCTCCACGCTCTCCGGCACCAGTGACACGCCGACCTGCGCGGCCACGAGCCCGAGCGCCGTCTGCAGCTCCCGCACCTCGTGAACGGCCGCCGGCACCAGCGCGCCATCGCGCAGCGCGGACAGCTGCTGATCGGCGAAGCTCGGCCGCGGCGTGCTCGGATAGACGATCAGCGTCTCGTTCGCGATATCCGCGAGCGTCAGCGGCCGGGCCGGATCGGCAAGCGGATGCCCGACCGGCAGCGCCGCGATCAGCTTTTCCTCGATCAGCGCCTCGCGCACCAGTTGGTCGTCGTCGAAGCGCAGCCGGCCGAACCCCACGTCGATCCGCCCGCCCTTCAGCGCGCCGAGCTGCTCGAGCGTAAACATTTCGATCAGCGACAACTCGACGTCCGGCTGCGCCTCGCGAAACGCGCGGATCACGTCCGGCAGCGCGCCGTACAGCGTCGACGGTACGAAGCCGATCACGATCCGCTCCGACAGTTGTGCGAGCCGCCGCGTCAGCGGCCCCAGCTCGTCGGCCTGGTCGACCAGGCGCTTCGCCTGCGCATAGAACACCCGCCCCGCATCGGTCAGCTTCAGCGGCCGCGCGCCGCGCTCGAACAGCGGCAGCCCGATCTCGTCCTCGATCGCCTGGAGCTGCCGGCTGAGCGGCGGCTGCGTCATGTGCAGTCGCTCGGCCGCCCGCGTGATGTTCATTTCCTCGGCGACGGCGATGAAGTAGCGGAGCTGACGCAATTCCATTTCATGCCTCAAAGGTATGGAAGTAGTCGGAAAGAGTGTTGGACGACGCGGGGCGGGAATTCCTACCATGTGCACCAACAGGAGGAATCGCATGATAGCAACTGCCGCCACCATCGAACGCATCGAGACGCTGCTCGTCGACGTGCCGACGATCCGGCCCCACAAATTGTCGGTCGCCACGATGAATTGCCAGACCCTCGTGCTGGTGCGTGTTCGATGCACGGACGGTATCGAAGGCGTCGGCGAGGCGACGACCATCGGCGGTCTCGCGTACGGCGAGGAGAGCCCCGAAAGCATCAAGGTCAACATCGACACCTACTTCGCACCGCTGCTGCAGGGCATGGATGCGACCCGCCCGGGCGCCGCGCTGGCGCGCGCCCGCAAGCTGTTCCAGGGCAACCGCTTCGCGAAGTGCGCGATCGAGACCGCGCTGTTCGACGCGCAGGCGCGCCGCCTCGGCGTGCCGTTGTCGGAACTGTTCGGCGGCCGTCGGACCGATGCGGTCGATGTCGCATGGACGCTCGCGAGCGGCGATACGCAGCGCGACATCGCGGAAGCCGAGGCGATGCTCGACGCGCGCCGCCACCGCGCGTTCAAGCTGAAGATCGGCTCGAACGCGGTGGCCGACGACGTCGCGCACGTGATCGCGATCAAGCGCGCGCTCGGCGAACGCGGCGACGTGCGCGTCGACGTGAACCAGGCGTGGAGCGAAACCGACGCGATCTGGGCCGGCGCGCGACTCGCCGAAGCCGGCGTGAGCCTGGTCGAGCAGCCGATCGCCGCGACCAACCGCGCGGGCCTGAAACGCCTCACGCAACTGGCGCAGGTGCCGATCATGGCCGACGAGGCGCTGCACGGCCCCGTCGATGCATTCGCGCTCGCGCAGGATCGCGCGGCCGACGTGTTCGCGGTGAAGATCGCACAATCGGGCGGCCTGCAGGGTGCGGCGAGCGTCGCGTCGATCGCGGCGGCAGCCGGCATCGAGCTGTACGGCGGCACGATGCTCGAGGGCGCGGCCGGCACGATGGCGTCCGCGCAACTGTTCAGCACGTTCGACTCGCTGAAATGGGGCACCGAACTGTTCGGCCCGCTGCTGCTCACCGAGGAGATCCTCGTCGAGCCGCTGCACTACGCGGATTTCAAGCTGCACCTGCCGGCGACGCCCGGCCTCGGCATCACCTTCGACTGGGCCCGCATCGAACGGATGCGACGCGACGCCCGCTGATCCCCACACGACAACCGAAACCGGAGACACAGATGAACAAGCAAGCCATCGACGCACTGCTGAAGACCTTCGACGACGCCGCCGAGAAGCCGGGCAACCCGCGCGTGCGCGCGATCGTCAACCGGATCGTGAAGGACATCTGCTACACGATCGAGGACTTCGACGTGCAGCCGAGCGAATTCTGGACGGCGCTGAACTACCTGAACGAGGCCGGCCGCGAATTCGGGCTGATCGCGGCAGGCCTCGGCCTCGAGCGCTTCCTCGACGTGCGCATGGACGAAGCCGAGGAAAAGGCCGGCATCCAGGGCGGCACGCCGCGCACGATCGAAGGTCCGCTGTATGTCGCCGGTGCGCCGGAATCGGTCGGCCATGCGCGTCTCGACGACGGCACCGATCCGGGCCAGACGCTGATCATGCGCGGCCAGGTGCTCGGCCAGGATGGCGCGCCGATCGCGAACGCACTGGTCGAGGTATGGCACGCGAACCATCTCGGCAACTACTCGTACTTCGATCAGTCGCAGCCCGCGTTCAACCTGCGTCGCTCGATCCGCACCGACGCCGAAGGCCGCTACAGCTTCCGCAGCGTGCTGCCGGTCGGCTACAGCGTGCCGCCGGGCAGCAAGACCGAGCAACTGCTCGACCAGCTCGGCCGCCACGGCCATCGTCCGGCGCACATTCACTTCTTCGTTTCGGCGGACGGTTATCGTAAGCTGACGACGCAGATCAACATCGATGGCGATCCGCATCTGTGGGACGACTTCGCGTTCGCGACGCGCGACGGGTTGATCCCGCCGGTGAAGCAGGCCGAAGGCGCGGAAGGCAAGCCGTATGGCGTCGACGGGCAGTTCGCGCTGATCGACTTCGATTTCTCGCTGCTCAAGGAAAAGCCGGACGTGCCGGGCAGCGAAGTCGAGCGGGCCCGCGCGCAGGCGTGAGTGGCCTTCCGATTCGACGAACCGACAACGCAAGGAGTGCAGGATGCTGTTTCATGTGGAAATGACCGTCCGTCTGCCGACGGACATGGATCCGGTCAAGGCGGCCACGCTGAAGGCGGAAGAAAAGGCGATGTGCCAGCGGCTGATGAACGAAGGGACCTGGCGGCATTTGTGGCGGATCGCCGGGCAGTATGCGAACGTCAGTATTTTCGATGTGGAAAGCGTGCAGCAGCTGCATGACCTGCTGAGTCAGCTGCCGTTGTTTCCGTATATGGAGATGGAAGTGCGGGCGCTGTGCCGGCATCCTTCTTCGGTGCGGGAAGACGATCGGTAAGCATATGGTCGAGCACTGACAAGAAAGACGGGCGGCCTGCGATTGCCTCGCAGGCCGCCCGGTTCATTTCGTCATCCGCAGCGGTAGATCAGGTTGGGACCTATCCGTGATTTCGTGGGCGGGGCATATCATGAGGTGTAAAGGCCATGGATATGCCGATGAAGAAAAAGAGACAAACTGTAGCGCGTCAGGCAGCGGCCCGAGGGCCGCTGCCTGAACTGC